>CALEQZ010000001.1 GCA_937908115.1 uncultured Alcaligenaceae bacterium
CGCCCAAGGAGCTGATGGCGCGCATCAAGGCGGTGCTGCGCCGGCGCGCGCCGCAGCTGACGGACGACGTGATCGACGTCAACGGGCTGCGGCTGGACCCGGTCGCCCATAGGCTGTCGGGCAACGGCCAGCCCCTGTCGATCGGGCCGACGGAGTTTCGCCTGCTGCATTTCTTCATGACCCACCCCGAGCGGGTGTTCACGCGCTCGCAGCTGCTCGACCAGGTCTGGGGCGACCACGTCTTCGTCGAGGAACGCACGGTCGACGTGCACATCCGGCGCCTGCGCAAGGCGCTGGAGCCGACCGCGCACGACGCGCACATCGAAACCGTGCGCGGCAGCGGCTACCGTTTTACCGCCCAGCCTCCCCGGCGCGCCTAGCGGCGCCCATGCGGCGGCCGGCGCACTGGCGCCGGCAATGCGACAATTCGCGCCATGGTTTGGCTGCGCACCTTGCTCAATATCGCCTTCTGGGCGGCCTTGGCCGCCCTGCTGGACTGGAAGCTGGGCGACGCGACGGGATGGATCATCCTGGCGCTCGGCCTGGGCGCAACGCTCGTCTGGCGCAGCGGGAAACTGGCCAGGGTAGCGCGCTGGGCACGCCACCCCCAGGAATCCCCGCCCGTGGACGTCGGCCCCTGGGATGACGTCTTGGCACCGCTATATCGCCACGTGCGCAACCAGGATAGGCTGCTCGCCGCCCAGCGCGAAAGCATCCAGGACATGCTGGCCGCGGCGCAGGCGCTGCCTGATGGCGTCGTCAGGCTCGACGGTGGCCTGCACATCGACTGGTGCAACCGCGTCGCGCGCCAGCACCTGGGCTTGCGGCTGCCCGCCGACCGCGGCCGCAACCTGCTGAACCTGCTGCGCGTACCGGAGTTCGTCGCCTATGCCAACCGCAACGACTGGCCCGAACCCATCATCGTGCGCGTCAGCCACGGCGGCCACGACCGGGTGCTGCTGATGCACCTCATCCGCTACGCGCAAGACCAGCGGCTGCTGATCACGCGCGACGTCACCCAGATCGAAAAGCTGGAAACCACGCGCCGCGATTTCGTGGCCAACGTCTCGCACGAGCTGCGCACGCCGCTGACGGTGCTGGCCGGATTCCTGGAAACCCTGCGTGAGATGCCCGAGTCGGCGCTGCCCGCGGAGCAGCGCCGGCAGTACCTGGACATGATGCACGAGCAGGCCAGGCGCATGCAGGCCATTGTGGACGACCTGCTGGCGCTGTCCACGCTCGAATCCTCGCCCAACCAGGAACCCCAGGCCGTGGGCATGCCGCAGCTCATCGCCCAGGCCCGCGAGCAGGCCGAGATCCTTTCCGGCGGCCGCCACCAGTTCGCTTGGGAAATCGACCCGGACCTGGACGTGCTGGGCGCACAAACGGAACTGGCCTCGGCCGTATCCAATTTGCTGACCAACGCCGTGCGCTACACGCCCGATGGCGGCAGCATCACCGTGCGCTGGCAGCCCGCGCCCGACGGCGGCGCGCGCTACAGCGTCACCGACACCGGCATTGGCATCGCCGCGCACCACCTGCCGCGCCTGACCGAACGCTTCTACCGCGTCGATCGCGGCCGCTCGCGTGCCACCGGCGGCACCGGGCTGGGCCTGGCCATCACCAAGCACGTGGCCATGCGGCACGACGCGGAACTGGAGATTGCCAGCCAGCCGGGCAAGGGCAGCACGTTCGCGTTGCGGTTTCCGGCGGACCGGGTGGTGGGCGGCGGGGGTGAGGCTGCGCCTGCCGGCGAAGGCGCTACGTCGGCGGGTGATTAGCTTGCCAACCGCCACCGGGCCAGGCCTGCGCCACAAAGGCTGCTAGCAGCCCTCACCACACGTACTGCAGGCCGATCCGTCCGCTCACGCTGCGGGACCGGCTATCGCGCAAACCCTGTTCGTAATCGACGGCAATGAAAGTGCTCAGCGCTTCCCTGAGCTGCGCATTGACGCCCACGCCCAGCTGAACCCGCGTGCTGCCCAGGCGGGTACTCAAATCCACCGCATTTCGGCCGTTCAGGGACGAAAACGCGGTTTGCGCATGGGCCCTGAAGTCGTGCCAAACATTGGCGCGCCCCCAGAATGCGTACTGCTGCCCATCCGCACCTTCCCAATTCTTGACCAGGCGAGCGCCCAGGCGGCCCTGCCATGCGTGCGAGTCGGCATACCGGATACGGCCGTACCGGTCACGCGCGTTGCCCAAGGATACGGTTTGGTAAACCAGCTGAGCTTGAGGCTCGATATGCCAGCCCTCGCTCAGTCCCAATGGATAGCCCGTCTCCAGGGAAGCCGTAGCGCCCCAGCCATCTGAAGCGATTTCCTCGCCCGCGACCGACCGCGCGCGAGCGGCAGCGTATCTCGTGACCTGCGCCACGGCGTCGATATAGGAGCCTGTCTCGCGCACATGCGTCCAATAGGCACCAAGGGTATAGCCGTTCAAGGAGACCTTGCCGGCGGAACCGCCCAATACCGCGTCCACGCGGGCCGTTGCACGAGAGGCTGCAAAGTATGTGCCTGCCACGTCACGCGAGCCCTCGCCATCCATGCGGCGGTAGAGATCCTGGCCGATCTGGATGCCCCACACGTCGAAGCGATAGCGAGGACCATTGTCCTCGAACCACTGAAAGCGGCTTAGGCCGCTGTCGCCGCCGCCCGCGACCTTGCCGCTGCTGCCAAAAACCCGGCCCCAGGCGCGTCGATCGTCGTCCGGCCGGCTGTCATGCCGGCCTGCGGCTTTCGCAGAAGGCACGACATGGTCCTCGCCGGCCCGGTCATGATAAGAGCCGATCACGTCCAGGCCGAGGCGATGCGCCAGTGCCGGCACGGCCATGGACACCGGTACCTCCTTGCGATAATGGGGCACCTCCTCGGCCGGGCGCCCGGCTGGTTCGGGGCCGACGCGCAGGAAACTGCGCAAATACCAGTTACCGTCACCGGCATCCTCGCCCACCCCGCCATGGTGCAGCGCATACTCATAGGCGCCGGCCGCTACACGGTTGCCCAGGGCAAATGCGCCTGGAACCGACGCCGATTCATTGCGGACTTCCACCAGCTCGACGCCATTGCCCCGCGTCAGTTGTCCCATCTCCGCGGGATCGTAATCCACCTGTATGCGCGTCGCCCCATTGCCGCCCAAGCGGGTCGCATCCACGATCAACATGTCGGCATAGCGGTCTGCGGGATTCGCTGCGCCAGCAGAACGCGCGCCAACCCTCAGCCGCAGCGTGCCTCCATCAGAGACGAACGTCCCCGTGCCGGGGCCAAGCGCCGCAGCCCCCGCGCCAGTGATCAGCAACATATTGCCGATCTCGGCCCCGCGCAGGTCTATCAAGCCCGCATGATTGAACTCGCCGAGGTTGAGCAATTGGCCCTGGACGATGCCGTCGCGCGTCATGTCATACACATCGGCGGGCAAGGCACGGTTATCCACCCCTGTCGTGGGCCGATAGAACCCGGTTGCGTCAACGGTTCGTGCGCCTTGCACGGAACCCAGGCGTACGGAACCGCCAGCCTGATTGGCGAACCGGCTGGTGGCCGATCCGAAATCCGAAACGGCCACGCGCTTCGTATCGCGCACGCCATCACCATCCGTGTCTGCGAAGTGCCGGAAGACAAATTCGCCACCGGCCTGGTTGAATACGTCGTTCTTTCCCCCAGGAGCCAACTCCATGAATCCGGTGATCATGCCCCGGTTCTCCAGGGTCAAGTTGCCGATCCCGCCCGTATAGCGCCCGGAATCCACGACAGCACGGTCTGATCCCGCACCGATGCGCCCCTCGTTCCGGAGGCTGGCGGAAACATTGCTGTGCAAGGCTACACCTGCGGCAGAGAAACCATGCACGCCCGACCTGCTGGCCGCATCGGCCTGCCATCCGCCCACGACCCGGCCATTGGAAGCGACCAGCAACGATGCCGTGTCATCGTCCGTCGTGATTGCCACGCCGACACCATACGCCCCTTCGGCCGCCACCCTTGCGCCGATCTGCGCGGCGACACGCGCCCGCCGGGACAAGCCGCCCGAGGCCAGGCCGGTGACCTGGACACCTATGGCGTCCGTACCGGACGCCTCTACCTTGGCACCTGAAGCCACGACGGCGCTCAACTGACCGGAGCCAGCGCTTTCCACGACGATGCCCCGTGCTCGTTCTCCAGACGCCCGCACGCCGCCACGCTGGATGACGGCGTAGGCAGGGGCATCATGATCGACATGGGTTGCGGTGATGCTCACGCCGCGTGCACCGTCACCCTCGGCAGTGACCTGGCCTGCAGACACGACGCCGACCTCACCCTTGCCGATCGTCACCGCATTTACCGCATACGCGGCAGATCCTTCTGCATGGACACGGCCCGTTGAGGATACCGAGGCTGTCGACCGCGCTTCGCTATCGGGATTGTTTACCACCGAAAGCAGCCCGGACGCCCCCGTTCCCCTGGCGGTCACGGACCCGTCGATTTCTATTTCGGCATGCCCTGTTCCGTCGTTGAGGGCATACACTCCCGAGGCGCCGTTGCCGTCGACTGAAATGCTCCCGGTGCCCGTTTGAACGACTTTCACGTCGGCGGCGCTCGGCTGCGAGGCACCTGGACGTGTGAGCCCCCAGGCGATTACGCCGCTCCCACCATCGGTCGTGACGTCGATCTCCCCGGCCGTGGTCACCAGGATCGACCCCTGCCCCTCGTGAAACGCGCCTATCCCGCCACTCTCGACCCCGGACACCGTCAATCGGCTGCCGGCCCGCTGGTTGATCACGACATTGCCCGTGGCACTCGGGTCGTCGATCTCGGCGACGATGGCGTGGGTGGAATGGCCGTCGGCAGTGGCCGAAGGGTCGGTCACGTCGATATTCGCGCCGGAATCAACCGTCAGGTCACTCCTGCCCTTGAGCTTGACTCCCTGGGCATGGACGCCGGCAACGGAAATTCGAACACCGTCGGCCAGGTCAAGGCGGATCGCGTTCGGCCCGTTCGTCGCCAGGTCCACGCCGTGATTTTCCGGACCGGCCGCCCGCAGAACCGTCACCGTGGAATCCAAGGTGAGCCATAAGCCGTGGGGTATGGAAGGCTCAAGATAAGAGATGCCAGAGGCATATAGTCCGGGCTCACCCGAGCAGATCACTTCGGGCTCGATGCCGGCCGATGGAGGATCGCACTCCTCCGCGGCCCACGCCGACCCCAGGCTAGACTGCGCAACCAATCCCGCTGCAATGCTCAACTTTGAAAGCCTGATTCCACTCGCCATGGCTTCTTTCTGACAAAAACCATTGATATCGGCAACGGACAGGTTTTCCTGCCCGCCAATCGCTGCAACGCCCCCGAGTGCCTTGGAACAGTGGTCGTGGCCATCGCATGCAATGAGACCGGGCGTGCGCGCCGGCACGTATCACGAGCATCGTGCGATGCTGACAAGCATCCCGACTGCTGCGGCATTCGCTCGTTAGCTGAATGATTCATGGTGCGCCTATGGAAGCAATGCCGCACAAGAACCGCGCTGCAGGCCTTGGCGAGATCGATCACCCGGAAGGCCCGCGGCTTCATGCAGGGACTATATAAATCTTGTATGACATTGCAAACCCTTGTTCGCTGGCGCCCCTTCCCCCATTCCCATGATGCCCCCAGGGCCACGCGCGCTTGGCAACCGCCATTGCCCCACAATAGACCTCATCCACCAGATGGAGGCACCGCATGGCGCGTATCGTCCTGTTCGAAAACATCCACCCCAGCGCGCGGGAGGTGTTCGCCGCCGCCGGCGAACACGACATCGCGACGTATTCCGCGTCCCTGCCTGCCGACGAGCTGCGCAAGGCCATCGCCGGAGCGGTGGCCGTTGGCATCCGCTCGCGCACGCACTTGGACGGCAAGCTCATCGCCGACAGTCCGGACCTGCGCGTGATCGGCTGCTTTTGCATCGGCACCAACCAGGTCGACCTGGACGCCGCCATGGCGCGCGGCGTGCCGGTCTTCAACGCGCCGTTTTCCAATACACGCTCGGTGGCCGAGATGGTCATTGCCGAGGCCGTGCTGCTGCTACGCCGCATCCCCGAAAAGAACATGCGCGTGCACCAGGGCCATTGGGACAAGACGGCCGCCGGCGCCTACGAGGCGCGCGGCAAGACGCTGGGCATCATCGGCTACGGCAATATCGGCTCGCAGGTCGGCACGCTGGCCGAGGCCCTGGGCATGCGCGTCATCTTTTATGACGTGGAGGCCAAGCTGCCGCTAGGCAATGCGCGCCCGGCCGGGTCGCTGGCCGAGCTGCTGTCGCAGGCCGACGTCCTGACGCTGCACGTCCCCGGCGGCAAGGCCACCGCGAACCTCATCGACGCCGCGGCGCTTGCGCAGGCACGGCGCGGCGTCATCGTCATCAACGCTTCGCGCGGCACGGTCGTGGACATCGCGGCGCTGCGCGCCGCACTGGATTCGGGCCACGTGGCCGGAGCCGCGCTGGACGTCTTCCCCGTCGAACCCAAGGGCGTGGACGAGCCGTTGGACAGCCCGTTACGCGGGTTGCCCAACGTGATCCTGACCCCGCACATTGGCGGCAGCACGCAAGAATCGCAAGAGAACATCGGCCGCGAGGTGGCGGAAAAACTCGTGCGCTTCCTGCAAAGCGGCACGACCAAGGGCGCGGTCAATTTCCCCGAGCTGCCCTTCCAGGAGGCCGCCGGCGCCACGCGGCTGCTACACGTGCACCGCAACCTGCCCGGCGCCTTGGCCGCACTGGACAAGCTGCTGGCCGAACACGGCCTGAACATCTGCAGCCAACGGCTGCAGACGCGCGGCGACATCGGCTATGTGATCACCGACGTGGACGGGCCGGTCGACGACGCGGTGCTGGCCGCGCTGCGCGCGCACCCCATCACCGTGCGCTGCGACCGGCTTTAGGCTCGGGCGCCGGTTCGGCTTGCGCCGCCTTCTGCAGGCAGCGCGCCATGTGCGCAGCCGCGGGCGTGGGCCCGCCCTGCCGGTGCACGATGCCGATCTCGCGAAATGCCCCCGCCTCCGGCAGCGGAATCACCCTGAGCCCCCGCGCACTCATGCGCGCCGACCAGGGCAAGAGCGCCACGCCCAACCCCTGGCGCACCAGGCTCGCGATGGCATCGATCTCGTCGAGCTCGACGGACTCCTTGACGGTGATGCGCAGCCGCCGCAGCAACCCGTCGACCACGCGTCCGCCGAACGACGCCCGGTCGTAGCGGATGAAGGGCAAGGCAGCCAGCAGCTCGCGCCACGACAGGCGCGGCGCCCCGGCAGGCGCCACGAGCACGATGGGTTCGCGCGCAAGCTCGTGCCACACCAGGTCGGCAGGCAAGGCATAGGGCGGACGGATCAGCACGGCGAGCTCTACCTCGCCCGAGTCCACCAAACCCAGCAAGTTCAGCGACACGCCCGGCACGACGCGCACCCGCACGTCCGGGTACTCGTCGCGAAACGCCGCCAACGCCCGCACCAGTACGCCCTGCTGCACGGAGGCGATGGCGCCCATGCGCAAGGTGCCGGCGGTGGCCTTGCCCGCTGGGTCGGCCATGCGCTCGACCATTGCCACGACCTGCTCGGCCTGCGCCAGGGCCTCGCGGCCGGCTCCGTTGAGCACTGCCGCGCGCGCCGTCCGGTCGAACAGCCGCACGCCCAAGGCGTCTTCCAGACGTTGGATTTGCGCGCTGACCGCCGATTGGGTCAACCCGAGCGCGCGGCCCGCGGCGGTAAAGCTGCCCTGCCGGGCGACGGCGATGAACGTCTTGAATTCGCGCAGCATGCCAGGCCCCCTTGGCTGGTCGAGCATCGATTTTATCGATGCCCACCGTGGCGCCGATGGGGCCGGGCCGCCGCCCTAGTCGGCCGTCATGCCGGCTTCGCGTATCACCTTGCCCAAACGGTCGATATCGGTCTTGACCATTTCGGCAAACTTTTCCGGCGAAACCGTCTCGGGCTGGTAGTACGCCTTCTTCAGTTCGCCGGACAGCTCCGGCCCGGCCACCACCTTGGCGATATCGGCGTTGATCTTGGCGACCAGCTCCTTCGGCGTGCCGCCCGGTGCGAAAATGCTATACCAGGGCGTGATGACGAAACCGGGCACGCCCGCCTCGATCATGGTCGGGATATCCGGGTAGTCTGGCACGCGCTGCGGGTCGCCCACGGCCAGCACGCGCAGGCGGCCGCCCTGCATGTGGCCGGTGACGTTGCTCAGGGTCTGGAAAAACACCGGCACGTGTCCGCCCATGATGTCGGCCAGCGCTGGCGCGCAACCGCGGTACGGCGTGTGCACGAGGTCGACCTTGGCGTACGACTTGAACATCTCGCCGGCGATGTGATGCGGCGTGCCCGGACCGCACGAGGCGTACGCCAGCGCGCCGGGCTTGGCCTTGGCCATGTCGATCACTTCCTTGACGCTCTTGGCCGGGAAATCACCGGACACGCCCATCACGATGGATACGCGCGCAATGGTCGAGACCGGGACCAGGTCCTTGACCGGATCGTAGGTCAGGTTCTTGTACAGGCTGGCATTGGCGGCCAGGCCGTCGTGCCACATCAACAGCGTGTAGCCGTCGGGCGTTGACTTGGCTACCATGTCCGCGCCGAGGTTGCCGCCTGCGCCCGGCTTGTTTTCGATGACCACGGGCTGGCCCCACAGCTTGGACAGCGCCGCACCGATCTGGCGGCCGATGGCGTCCGTGCTTCCCCCAGGGGTGTAGCCGACCACGATCTTGACGGGCTTTTGCGGAAAAGACGCCACGTTCGCGGCCGTGGCGTAGCCGGCCATGACGGCCAGACCGAGTGCGGCGCCCAATGCGACGATGCGTACGCGCTTGCGGGCCTGCCCGCGGCAGGCATGGAAAAAGGGTGTCATTTGTTGTCTCCTGTCGTACCCGGCCATTTGGCAGGGCCCTGTCCGGTACTGCGCGCTGCTTTGGATGAACGGAGCGGCGGCTGGGCTGCTGCCCCGGACGCCGCGCCGGGGTATCAGCTCAGCCGGCGGCCAGCCAGTCCTGCCACGGGGAAAGCGCTATGCCAGGCACCGCCTGTTCGATGCGTATCAACGCGTTGAGCTTGATGATGCGTCCGCCGCCGCGCACGCCGGCTTTGATCATCATCGCGTTCCACGCCACGCCGAGGTCAGCGATCGACGTGTCGGCCGTCTCGCCTGACCGGTTGGAAATAATGGGTCGCACGCCGTGGCGGGCGGCCAATGCGGCCGTGCGCCTGGCTCCGGTGACGGTGCCCACCTGGTTGGGCTTGATGATCATCGCCCGGGCGGATTTTTTCTCGATGCCCACCTGGGTGCGCGCGTAGTTGCTGGCGTAGATGTCGTCGGCACAGATGATGCAGCGCCGGCCGTAACGCGCGTTCAAACTCGCGAAAGAGTCGTAGTCGCTGCTGTGGAAGGCATCTTCCACGTAGACCAGGTTGAAGCGTTCGATGAGCGAACCGACGTAGTCCAGCTGCTCGGCAGGCGTGCGCTCGGTGCCTTCGCGCGCGTAGCAGTACTTGCCTTTGACCGGATTCCACAGCCGGTCGGCGGCCAGGTCCAGGCCCATGCGAATCTCGACGCCTTCCTCGTCTTCGACCTGTTTCTTGGCCTGTTCGAGGATTTCCAGCGCGCCTACGTCGTCCCGGTTGGCCGCCCACGCGTCCTCGTCATCCATTCCGCCTGCAAAGCCCGGGTCGTGCGCTTCGAGCAGCCGGCCGGCGGTGCGATGCACCTTCAGGTTGATTTCGATGGCGTGCCGCACGGACTTGGCGCCGACGGCCACCACCATGTGTTCTTGCATGTCTGGAGCGGGTCCCAGGCTGTGGGCACCCCCGCCGATCACGTTGCCAAGCGGCGTGGGCAGGGTCGGCGGATCGTCGTTGCTCAGCAGTTCGTAGAGCGGGACTTTGAGCGTGTCCGACGCGGCCCTGGCAACCCCCAGCGACAGCACGGTCGATGTATTGCCGCCGATGCGCTCGAAGTTCGCGGTTCCGTCCAGGCTGACCAGCAAGTCATCAATCTTGTCCTGCTGCGCGGCGTCCATGCCGATCAAGGCGGGAATGATTTCCTTGTCCAGCAATCCGATCGTCTCCGGTAGCCCACCCGGGGCATAGGCCGGAGCCTCGAACTCGCCCCGGCTGCCCGGGGCGCCGAAGGGCGCCGCCATCCGGGCAAAACCGCCGCCCTTCGTAAGAATTTCCACCTCCAGCGTTTCGACCCCCCTACTGTCGAAAACCGTGCGCCGCCTGATCTCCTTTATGCGGGTATCGGACATGAAATGCTGCTCCTTCGTGTGTATCCATGGTCGTTGTCACTACGAGCACTGCATACCGCCCGATTGCGTTATTGTCTGACGGTATGCCCACTATGCCAGGGGGTTGACTTCCTCTGCAACTAGGTGGTTACCCTTAGACAAATCGGCATGAGCCTCACCTCCCTCCGCGACGACCATTCCGCCAGCGCAGTAATCAATTTTCTCGATGGCTTCCAGCAAAAAATATCGCTGTTTCATCAAAAAAATGATTACTAAAATCATCCCTTTAGCATGGCGGCCATGCCTGTGGCGTGGCCGGCTGCGCCTGACCTCACTGGAGAACCCGTACTCATGACCGCCCCTTCCCTGCCTCCCTTTCACTTGGCCTTTCCCGTGCGCGATATCGCCGAGGCGCGCGCGTTCTATGGCGACCTGCTGGGCTGCCCGGAGGGGCGCAGCGCTCCGGAATGGGTGGATTTCAACTTCTATGGCCACCAGATCGTCGCCCACCTGGCCCCCGAGGAATGCGGCCATCGCGCCACCAGCAGCGTGGATGACCACCAGGTGCCGGTGCGCCACTTCGGCGCGGTGCTGTCCATCCCCGAATGGGAGGCGCTGGCCGATAAGCTGCGCGCGGCCGGCGTGAAGTTCATCATCGAACCCTACATCCGCTTCAAGGGCGAAGTCGGCGAACAGGCCACCATGTTTTTCCTGGATCCATCGGGCAACGCCATCGAGATCAAGGCGTTCAAGAACCTCGATTCGCTGTTCGCCAAGTAAGTGGCGCGCGATGACGGCCGTGGCCGAGTCTCAGGACCTGCAGGACGGCTGGCGCATCCGTGCCGAAGGCGACCGCTGCCTGGTGGTGACGCTGGGCCGGGCGCTGGACGCCGACACCAGCCGGCGTTGCCTTGCCGCGGCGCGGCGGCTGCGGCAGGCCGCGCTGGCCGGCGTAACCGACATCGTGCCGGGCCTGGCCAGCGTAGCCGTGCACTACCGGCCGTCGGCCGTCGTCGAAGCCGACGGCGCATCGCCCTACGAGGTGCTGGCTGCGCGCGTGCAGGCGGCACTGCGCGGGACTGGCGATGAGGGCGACGCCCAGGCGCGCACTGTCGAAATCCCCGTGTGCTACGGCGGCGAGCATGGCCCGGACCTGCAGGCCGTTGCGCAGGCGTGCGGCCTGACACCACAGCAAGTCATCGAACTGCATAGCGAGCCCGTCAGCCGCGTGCTCATGCTCGGTTTTTCGCCCGGGCAACCCTACATCGGCATACACGACGAGCGGCTGGCCGTGCCGCGCCGCGCAGACCCGCGCACCGCCGTGCCGCCCGGGGCCGTGGCCATCGCCAACCGGCAGACGGTCATCTATCCGCAACGCCTGCCCGGCGGCTGGCATATCATCGGGGTGACGCCCTTACGGCTCTTCGACCCCGCGCGCGAACCGCCCGCCGTGCTGGCGCCCGGCGACTTTGTCCGCTTCGTCCCGATCGACGTAAAGCGCCTGGACGAGCTGCGCGCCACGCAGCAATGACCATCACCGTCCTCAAACCCGGACTGCTGTCCACCTTCCAAGACCTCGGCCGCTTCGGCTACCAGCACCTCGGCGTGCCAGCCTGCGGTGCCATGGACGGCAATGCGCTGCGCCTGGCCAACCTCCTGGCGGGCAACGACCCGGGCTGCGCCGCGCTGGAAATCACCCTGGTCGGGCCGCGGCTGCGCTTCGAGCAGCCGGCGTGCTTTGCCATCGCGGGCGCCGACCTGGGCGCCACGCTCAATGGCGAGCCGGCCGCGTTGCACCGCCCGCTCGTCGCCCGCGCGGGCGACGAGCTCGCCTGGACTGCGCGGGTACGCGGCGCGCGCTGCTATCTCGCCGTGCACGGCGGCTTTGCGCTCGACACCGTCATGGGCAGCGACAGCACTTACCTGCGCAGCGGCTTCGGCGGCTTGCAAGGCCGGGCATTGGCCAAGGGCGATCGCATCACGCTGCGGCGGCCCCTGCGCGGACAAAGCCTGCAAGACCTGGTCGACATGCTCTGGCAGCAGCGCATCTACCTGCCCGCGGGCTTGTCGGCGCGACCGGATGCGGCCGTGCGCATCATGCCCGGCGCGCAATGGAACGACTTCTCGGCGGCGTCGCGCCAGGCGCTGGTCGAAGCCATCTGGCGCATCGGCGCGCAATCCGACCGCATGGGCTACCGGCTCGAAGGCCCCCCGCTGGCGCTGTCGTCCCCGCGCCAGCTGCTTTCCGAGGCGATCGCCTTCGGCGCCATACAAGTGCCGGCTGGCGGCGCGCCCATCGTCCTCATGGCCGACCGGCAAACCACCGGCGGCTACCCCAAGATCGCGCAGGTCGCCACGGTGGATCTGCCGGTGCTTGCGCAAAAAGCGCCGGGCGATGCCGTATCCTTCGAACTCATCGACCTTGGCCGCGCACAGCGGCTGGACGCGCTGCGCGAGCAATCCTTCGTGCGCCTGCACGAATCGCTCGCCTGGCTGCGCGAGCGGCTACGGGCCTACCGCGAGGAACCGACATGACCCAAGCGATCGACCTGAACTGCGACATGGGTGAGAGCTACGGCGCCTGGAAGATGGGCGACGATGAGGCCATCTTGCCTTACGTCAGCTCGGCCAACATCGCCTGCGGCTTTCACGGCGGGGATCCAGCCGTCATGCGCCGCACCGTCACGGCCGCCCTGCGCCACGGCGTATCGCTGGGCGCGCACCCATCCCTGCCCGACCTGCAGGGGTTTGGGCGGCGGACCATGCAGGTCAGCCCGCAGGAAGCCTACGACATCACCGTCTACCAGGTCGGCGCGCTGGCGGCGGTGGCCGCCAGCCAAGGCGCACGGCTCAACCACGTCAAGCCGCACGGCGCGCTGTACAACATGGCCGCGCGCGACCCGGCGCTGGCCGAGGCGATCTGCCGCGCCGTGCGTGACGTCGACGCCACGCTGGTGCTCTACGGCCTGGCCGGCAGCGCCCTCGTTACGGCCGCGCAGGCAGTCGGGCTGCGCGCGGCCAGCGAGGTCTTCGCCGACCGCAGCTACCAGCGCGACGGCTCGCTGACTCCGCGCAGCCAGCCTGGCGCGATGATCGAGGACCTAGACGCGTCGGTGGCCCAAGTGCTGCGCATGGTGCGCGAAGGCGTGGTGCGCAGTATCGACGGGCACGACGTGCCCGTGCGCGCCGACACGCTATGCATCCATGGCGACCAGCCCGGTGCGGCGGCTTTCGCTTCGGCCATCCGCAAGGCGCTCGAGGCCGCCGGCGTCAGCGTCCGGGCACCGGCGCGCGCCGCCGGTGCGGCCTGACGGCCTGCGTCCGCGCGTGTCACGACCCTGCCGTCGGCGGGGCCACCGGCGCCGCCGCGCGTGCGCATCGCGCGTCGGCCAGGCCGGCCAAGGCGTGTGCGTCCCATCCCACGCCGCATAGCAACAGCCGCGTGTCCAAGTCGTCCAAGCCGTCCGCCTGCGGCGGCAGCGGCGTCACCCGCCTGCCGTCCAGGCGCACATAGCCCAACGGATAGTGCTGGCCGAGCTTTTGCCAAAGCCGATGGGCAGCCGGCGACTGGCGTGCGCCGCTGACCAGGCAAATCCCCGCATCCAGCGCGTGCCGGTAAATCAGCGTGGCCAGCCCTTGCCGTTGATAGGCGGGGCGAAACCGTGAATGCGGCGATCGCACGTGCGCGTCCAGCCGGCGGTCCAGCCCCGGCAGCCGATTGAAGACGACGCATCCAGCCAGGCGTCCGCGCAGCGCGTCCTCGACATAGACGTAGTGCTCGCCGTCCGCGGTGCGGCGGTAGCAACGCAAATGCGGCGGCGCGTTCCAATCGACCGCGGTCAGTCCGGGGCGGCCCATCGGGGCGAAAAAGCGTTCATATAGGATGTCGAGCTCGGCTTGCATGCGCTGCGGATCGCGTTCGACGTCAATCCGCACCGCCATCCTCCGCGGCAAGCACCACCCCGGGCGGGGGCCCGGCCCACCAGCCACTGTGCAGCCCCTCGGGCCGACGCGCGGCTTGCACCCGGGCGCTCGTCGCCCACGCATGCGCGGGCACCTGCAGCCCCGCATAAATGCCATAACCCTCGCCAGCCTGGATGTCCCCTTCGGCGTACAGGCTTTCGCCCGCGCGGATCGCGCCTGCGGCCAGCATGTCGCCCCGTGCGACGATCCCCCAGTCGGCAGACAGGTGGCCGCCGACCCGTACGCAGCCGCCCGACTCGATGCCGTGGCCGGCGTACAGGTTGCCTGCGCATTCGATGCCTTCGCCCGCACGCAGCCCCTTGGCGCAGCGCACGTCGCCGCCGGCCTGCAAGCGCCCACCGACCTGGGCATGGCCGGCCATGACCATCTCCCTGCCGCAGCACGCATCCCAGCCGGCACGCAGGTCTTCGCAGCTGAGCGCGCCCTGGACCTGCACACCCCATGCAGCGTGCAGCCGGCCGCCGATCTTGGCGTCGCCGCCGCAGGCAAGCGCCCCGCCGCAAGTCACGTCCTCGCCGGCCTGCAGCGAGCCTGCGCGTATGCCCGCGCCGGCCCGTATGCACCGGCCCGCGCGCACCACGCCGTCGACATCGATGCCGCCGGCTACTTGCAGCGTGCCGGCAAATACGATGGCGTCGGCTTCCAGCGTGTCGACCTCCAGCACCGCGTCGGTCGGCCCAAACTGGTCCAGCAGCCAGCATGCGTCTTGCACGCGGCCGGCCTGCACCAGCGCATCGAGCAGGTTTTGATAGGTCTGGTCCGGCCGGGCGTTGCGCACGTACCAGCGAAAGCCGTCGGCGCAAGGCCGCTTGGCCTTGATGAATGCCTTGGTGATGTCCATGCCAGTCCTCGCCCCGCCGCCGCCAAGCGGCGAGCGGGCCGGGCGCGGCGCCGGCAGGCCGGCGTCGCACCGATCGCGCGGGTGGGGCCCGGCGACCTAGGAACTGCGCGTGAAAGGGAAAGTGGAAAGGTCGCCGGGCTTAGCCATGTGCGGCCAGTGCCGCGGCCAGTCCGGCGCGGCCGGCCATGCGCCGGCGCAGGGACGCGACGACCCGGCAGGCAACGGGATTGCCTGCGTCAAGCCGGGACGTCGGTTGGGTGACCATGGCCGGCATTCTACGATGTAAGCCGCGTGCTGTACACCGCGCGGCCCGGGTGCGGCAGGCACGGGTGTTCAATGAAAGGATCGCCAAGGGAGAAACGCCATGACCCGATTTGCAGACCGCATTCGCGTCAAGCGCGTATACGAGCCGGCAACGGCGGACGACGGCGCGCGGGTGCTCGTCGACCGGCTGTGGCCGCGCGGCCTGCGCCGCGAAGCCGCCGGCCTGGCGCTCTGGCTCAAGGACGCCGCCCCCTCGCCGCAGCTGCGCAAGTGGTTCGGCCACGACCCGTCACGCTGGCAGGAATTCGCCAGCCGCTACCAGGCCGAGCTGCAAGGCAATCCGGGGCCGGTGCAGCAGCTTCAGCAGCTTGCCAGCCAAGGTCCGGTCACCTTGCTTTACGCCGCGCGCGACGAAGTGCACAACCACGCGCGCGTGCTGGCCGATCATCTGCGCAGCCGCCTGCGCGGCTGACGGCACGCGCCGCCCGCCCGGCCTGGCGCGTCGCCAAGGGCAAAGCGGCGATGACCCCGCTTACGCGGTCTTGGCGAAGATGGCCTCGTTCGACGGCGCGTCCTGGAGCTGCCGGTACAGCCGCAGGTAATTTTCGGCCATGGCCGAAGCGGTAAAGCGCCGGTCGAACACGGCGCGCACCTGCCTGCGGTCCAGCGTGTCGGCTTTCTTGGCCGCGGCAACGGCCTGGTCGAGGTCATCGACGATGAAGCCGGTCACGCCGTCGTCGATGACTTCGGGCACCGATCCTTGGCGCCAGGCAATCACCGGCGTGCCGCAAGCCATGGCCTCTATCATCACCAGCCCGAACGGCTCCGGCCAATCGATCGGGAACAGCAGCGCGCGCGCGTTGCCCAGGAACTCGGCCTTGTCGCCGTCGCCGATCTCGCCGACGAACTCCACCAGCGGGTGGTCCAGCATGGGCCGGATGGTCCCCTCGAAGTACTCATGGTCGGCCGCGTCGACCTTGGCGGCAATCTTCAGCGGCAGGCCGGCCTGGCGCGCGATCATGATGGCGCGGTCGGGGCGCTTTTCGGGGGAAATGCGACCCAGGAAGGCCAGGTAGTCACCCGAAGGATTTTCGATCAGCCGGTAGGGCGCCGGATCCATGCCGTGATAGATGGTCTCGGCCCAGTGGGCAAAAGGCAGGGGCTTGCGCTGGTGCCGCGAAATCGACACCAGCGGATATTGGCTCCAGCGCCGATAGACGGGCGCCAGGTCCTTCAAGTCGAGCCGGCCGTGCAGCGTGGTCACCGTGCGCTGCGCCACGTGCTCGAACATGGGAAAGTGCAGCATATCGGTGTGGAAATGCAGCACGTCGAACTCCCCGGCGCGCTCGCGCACTTCGTGCAGCATGGTCAGGTGGGCCGCCAGGTCGGACTTCAGCGGCGCGGGATCCAGCCGCAGGGCCTGGTCGCGCACCGGCACCAGGCGACCGCGGGTGCGGGTATCGGCCGAAGCGAACACGGTGACGTCATGGCCTTTGTCGACCAGGGCATCGGTCAGGTGGGCCACCACCCGCTCGGTGCCGCCGTAAAGGCGCGGCGGCACGGCTTCATACAACGGGGCAATCTGCGCAATCTTCATCGTGATTCTTCTTCGAAAAGAGGAGGATGAACAAAGCGGAGATGGACGGCAGGCCTGGCCGGCGGCCGCCGACACAGCGGTAGGGGCGGCTCGCCGATTTTCAAGAGTTTAGCGGATCGATACTAGGGAAAACCCTAGGTCGAGATCGAGCAGATGCCAGTGGCTCAGAAAGTGATTTCCACCGACGGTGCGCTACGCGCGCACGGGCCGTGGTGAACGACTTCTATATTGTTGCCGTCCGGATCCAGCACGAAGGCGCCGTAGTAGCCCGGGTGGTAGTCGCGCAAGCCTGGCGCACCATTGTCCTTGCCGCCGGCGGCCAGCGCCGCCCGGTGAAAGGCATCGACGGTGGCCTGGTCGGGCGCCTGGAAGGCCAGGTGGCAGCGGCCGGTGAGCGCGCCTTGCGACGCCGGGCTGTCCACGCTGGAAATGAAGAGCTCATCCGCCCAGAAAAACCCTTCGCCCTCCCCACCGATGGGAATGTCCAGGACACCCAGGACCGCCTCGTAAAAGCGGCGGCTGGCAGCCAAGTCCCGCACCACCAGCTGGATGTGATCGATGAGGCGTCCTCGGTGCAACGCGTGGGTTTGCATGGCAGCGCTCCTGGTCTGTCGTGGGGACAAGCCGATGGTAGCGCATACCGTTGACCGGCCAGCCGGCGCGGATTTGGGGATTTCGCAACCTCCTAGGGAAAACACTGAGGCACGGTGCGCGGGCGCCCGGCAGCCCCCCTTTCTCCTGGGGAAATCACCCGGCAATGCCCCGGCAACGGGGCCTGGCGCAAGCCTTCGCCCCCCTCCAATGAAAGCCAATTGGAAGTTTGGCTTTCTAGACTCCTGCGCTTGCTTTGCCAGCCAGTCACCGGCCGGCGATGCAGGCCGCCTGTGCCGTACGCCGTCGGCGTGCGCCCATGTGGCGTTCTTTCATTGGTGGGAGAAGACTTATTATGCAAATCCGGTCCAAACAGGACTTTTGGTCGGGGGTGATGTTCGTCGCCCTGGGCCTGGGGTTCGCCTGGGGAGCGACCCAATATCAAATGGGCGATGCAGCACGAATGGGCCCGGGATACTTTCCGTTCTGGCTGGGCATCTGCCTGGCCGCGCTGGGCG
>CALEQZ010000002.1 GCA_937908115.1 uncultured Alcaligenaceae bacterium
ACGGGGGTATAGCTCAGCTGGGAGAGCGCTTGCATGGCATGCAAGAGGTCAGCGGTTCGATCCCGCTTACCTCCACCAACGAAAAAGCGAAGTTGAAGTTGCAGTACGGTCCTGTCCCCTTCGTCTAGAGGCCTAGGACATCACCCTTTCACGGTGAGTACAGGGGTTCGAATCCCCTAGGGGACGCCAGCCATTTCGATGGCAGGCACGGGACAAAAAATTATGCCGCTGCGGAGCGGTAGTTCAGTTGGTTAGAATACCGGCCTGTCACGCCGGGGGTCGCGGGTTCGAGCCCCGTCCGCTCCGCCAAGATTGCAGACAGACGACGAAGCCCTGAGCAATCAGGGCTTTTTTGTTTTCCGGTGCCACCTGCGGCACCCGTGCGTTTCAGCCTTGCAGCCCGAACAGGCGCGCCGCGTTGCCGTACAGCACCTTGTCGATGACGGCATCCTTGAGCCCCAGCGCCAGGACGTCCTCGATGCTCTGGCCGATGGGCCGGAAGGGATAGGACGAGCCGAACAGCAGCTGGTCGGCCAGGAACCCATTGGCGGCGTCGACGTAGGCTTGCCAGCCGGGCAGGAACAAGTACATGTCCGGGGCGAGGTAGACGTTTTCGTAGCGGAAGGCGATGCCCAGCGCCTGCTGGACGTTGGGCCAATAGCCGTGGCTGATGACAAGCGGCAGGCCGGGAAAGGCCTGCGCGACCCTGGCCAGCGGCGCCGGGTCGTTGTAGCGCGGGTCCGGCGTCGTAGGACCGCTCATTAGGAAGACCGGCACGCCATGCGCGGCAGCCAGCTCGTAAATGGGCCAGTAGACCGGGTCGTCGGGATGGCGCGCAGGCAGGCCAAAGCCCGGTTCCAGGTCGATGCCGGCTAGCCCGAGCTCACCGAGCGCGCGCTCGGCCTCCTGCACCGCGGCGCGCTCGCCCTGCAAGGCGGGATCGACCCCGGCGATGCCGATCAGCTCGTCGTGGCCATGGACGATCCGGTGGATGGTGTCGTTGGGCAAATGCTGCGACGGGGTGTGGCGCCCGACGACGACGGCCTTGGAAAGCCCGGCCTTGCGCACTTCTTCCAAGAATCCTTGCTGGGTCAGCGAGCGTTCGAAATGTGCATCGTCACCCCGGGTGCCGACCCGGCGATTGAGCCAGCGGGCCGTTGCGTGCTCGGGCGAGCCCGGCGTCGCGCCGAAGAAGTCGTGCAGGAAGGCCGGGCGGCAGCGCACGTCGATGATTTTCCTGGTCATGTCGGCACCGCTTTGGTCAAGGTCGCGCCTGTTGCAGCCAGGGCAGGGAATACAGTCTTTCGTCGCCGGCAAACGACTGCTTGATCCGCGCCCGCACGGCATCCGAGGACTGGTACACCTCGATGAAGCGCCGGATGCGCGCGTCGTGGACGCGGTCGCTGCGGGCGACGAACCGTATGGCGTAGTAGAGGTCGTCGACGCTAGAGTACAGCAGCGCAGACCTGGCCAACTCCGGCTGGCCGGCATTGACCAGGTGGGCAGGGTACCCCTGGGCCAGGTCCAGGTCGTCGATGGCGCGCACCAGCTGCGGCCCCGGCACCTCGACGAGCTTGAAATGGCGCGGGTTATCGACAATGTCATGGACGGTGCCGCGTACGCCCACGCCCGGACGCAGCTTGACCAACCCTGCCCGATCCAGCAACAGCAATCCCCTGCCTTGGTTGACGGGGTCGTCGGCCACGCCGACCAGCGCCCCCTCGCGCAGTTCGGCAAACGACTTCACTTTCTTGGAGTACAGGCCGATGTTGGGCAGCAGGCCGACGGCCACGCTTTCTATCCTGAAGCCGCGTTCCTGGATCGCATTGTCCAAGAACGCCTGGTGCTGGAAATAATTGAGATCGATGTCGCCCGCGTCCAGCGCCGTATTGGGCATGGTCCAGTCGGTGAACTCGACGATCTCCACATCCAGCCCCGCCCGCTTGGCTTCGGCAGCCGCGACATGGGCCGAATCGGCCAGGGCGCCAGGCGTCACGCCTACCTTCAAGGGCGCGGCACCTGCCGAGGCGATCATCCAAGCCGCCAGCAGCGCTGCGCAACGCGCGTGGGTCTTCTTCATGCATGCTTCTCCAACGGAATCAAACCAGCACTTCGGCTTGGCGAGCCGGATGCGTACCCGGCAGCCGGTCGCCCCTGCCGAACAGCTTGTGCCGCAGCGTTCCCGGCGCGTAAGCCGTCTTGTACCGGCCGCGGTCCTGCAGCTCGGGCACGACTAGGTCGATGAAGTCGGTCCAGGTTTCCGGCACGACGATCCGGGTCAGGTTGAAGCCATCGACGTCGCCCTCGTCCATCCAGGTTTCCAACTGGTCGGCGACGTGGGCAGGATCGCCTACGAGGGTGGGATAGCGCGACCCCAGCAGGTGCTGCTGCAGCAGCTGCCTGCGGGTGTAGCCCTTCTGGCGCGCGAACTGGGTGGCCGATTGGATCGCATTGGATGGACCATAGGCGATGGGTTCGTCCCAGTCGTACCGCGAGAAATCGATCCCTGTGCTGGCCGAGAAATGGGCCAGCCCTGCCTCGGGGTTGGCATACGACAGGTACTCCTCATGCCTGTCGCGCGCCTCGGCCTGCGTGCGGCCGGCCACGACGGCCAGCCCGACGATGATCTTCAGGTCATTCGGGCCGCGGCCGGCATCCACCGCCGCCTGCCTGAGTTTGCGCGCCGTTTCCCTGGCTGCCTTCGGGTCGGCCGCACCGATGAAAACCGCTTCCGCGTGGCGCCCGGCGAAGCGCCGCCCCCGCTCGGACGTCCCTGCCTGGTATAGGACGGGCGTGCGTTGCGGCGACGGCTCGGACATGTGGATCGCATGCGAACGGAAATACCGGCCGTCATGCTCGATGACGCGCACCTTGTCCGGGCGCGCATACACGCGCCCGGCTTTGTCGGCGACGACGGCATCGTCCTCCCAGCTATGCTCGAGCAGCTTGTAGGTGAGCGCGAGAAAATCCTCCGCCTTGTCGTAGCGGTCGTCGTGGTTGGCCAACCCATCATGGCCCAGGCCCCGTGCGCCGCTGTCCACATAGCCGGTCACGATGTTCCAGCCTATCCTGCCCGCGGTGAGGTGATCCAGCGTGGACAAGATGCGCGCGAAGGCATAAGGCAGCTCGGCGCTGATATTGCCGGTCACCCCGAACCCCAGGTGCTCGGTGACCGCCGCCATGGCGGAAACCAGCAGCCAGGGGTTGTTGACGGGCAGCTGGATGGACTCGCGCAGCGTCAGGTCGACGCCCTGTCCGTAGACGTCGTAGTAGCCGATGACGTCGGCAATGAACAATCCGTCGAACAGGCCGCGCTCCAGCGTCCGGGCGATGTCGGTCCAGTACGCGAGCGTCTTGTACTGGGTCGAGCGGTCGCGCGGATGCGTCCACAGACCGTGATGGATGTGGCCGACGCAGTTCATGTTGAATGCGTTGAGGATGATTTGCTTCTTGCCGTCCATGTCCATGCCGCCCATCTCAGATTGCGCCGTGCCGAGGCGGGCGACGGCCATTCAGGGCATGATTGCCGATGGCGTGGTACTTCCAGCGCACTGGATCATGCAAGGTGTGGGTGCGCGCGTTGCGCCAGAACCGGTCCAGCCCGCGCCCGGACAGCGTGGCACCCGTACCGGAAAGCTCGAAAAGCTTGTTGCCGGCCAGCAAGCTGGCCGCCGTGGCAAGCGCCTTGGCCTGCGCCACGGCCACCGACGCGCGGGCGACGGTATCGTCATCGGGCGCGTGCCGCGCGGCCTCGACGTAGCGTGCCGCACGCGCGATCATGGCGTCGGCCGCCCGCAACCGCACGTGGACATTGCCGAGCTGGTGCAGCAGCAATGGATCGTCGGCAGCACGCTCGACATTGGCGTCTATCCAGGGCCTGGCATGCTGGCGCACGAAATCCAGGGTTGCCTGCAGCGCCCCATGCCCGATGCCTGCGTCGATGGCGGCATGCAGGATTTGCGCGAACGGGCCGATGGACGTCGGCCGGTCGAAAGACGCCTTGAACGGGACCACCCATTCGGGATCGACCTCGACGCGATCGAACTGGACCGTGCCACTGCCGGTCAGGCGCTGGCCGAATCCGTCCCAATCGTCGATGATGGTCACGCCAGGTGCCGTGCGCGGGATGAAGGTCAGGTACGTGGTCTCCTGCCCGTCTTCGACTGCTGTCACCAGCGTCGGGATCCAATGCGCGTAGATCGCGCCCGTGCAGTAAAACTTCTTGCCCTGCACATACCACCCGCCCTTTTCTCGCACCAACTGCGTGCGGCGCTTGAAATCCTTGTGGCCGATCTCGGCAAGCGCATTGCCCAGGCGCTCGCCGCGCAGCACGCGCTCGTAGAAAAAGCGCTGCTGCCGCGGCGTGCCGCCCACGCGCAAGACTTCCAGGGCATAGAAGTGGTTTTGCGGGATCTGCCCCAGGTTGCCGTCGGCGGCCGATAGGGTGGCGATGATCTGTACCAGCACGCCGGTGGAAACGCCGGCGCCGCCATGCTCGCGGGGGATGGTCACGCCCCACAGGCCGCTCTGGCTGAATGCATCGATCTCCTGCCACGGCAAGATGCGGTCGCGGTCGCGCGCCGCGGCGTCAACGGCGAATCGGTCGGCCAGGCGCCGGGCCGTCTGCAGCGCCTCGTCCGCGTCGGTGATCACGTGCGCCGGTGCTCCAGGGGTCGCCGCAGGCGCCGGCTGGGGCGGCAGGACGGTGACGGCCTCGACGGGTTCCAGGGTTGGGGTCAGGGTCATGGCGGGTCAGTTCCATTGGTGGCGCCTGGGGAAGACGCCGTTGAGCAGGTAATTGCCCAGTAGGTGGTACTTCCAGCGGACCGGATCGTGCAGCGTATGGACACGGGCATTGCGCCAATGGCGATCCAGGTTGTGTGCGGCGCGCGTGGCCGAGGATCCGGCAAGCGCCAACAGCTGTTCGCTGGCGTCCAACGCCGCTTCGGTCGTCAGGATCTTGGCTTCGGCCACTGCCACCGACGCGCGGGCGCTGCTTTGCTCGGTGACGGGTTCCGCCCGGATGCTGTCCAGCAACTGCGCCGCTTCGCGCAGCACGGCACAGGCGGCATCGACCTGTGTCTGCAACTGCCCGACCTCATGGATGATGTAGGGGTCGTCGGCCGCCCTGGCCACGCCTGAGTCCATCCACGGCCGGCTGCGTTCGCGCACGAAATCCAGCGCATCGCGAAGCGCCCCGCGCGCGATGCCGGCGTCGATGGCCGCCTGCATCAGCTGGGAAAACGGACCCGACAGCGTCGGTTCATCGGCGCGGCGCCAAATCTGGACGATGTCCTCGTCCTGCACGGGGACCTCCTCGAAGATGACGGTCCCGCTGGCCGTGGTGCGTTGGCCGAAGGCGTCCCAGTCGTCGATCACGCGCACCCCGGGCGCGTCGCTGCGCACCCACACCTGCACCGGTCGATCATGCTCGTCCAACGCCCGGAAAGGAATCCAATGCGCGAAAAGCGCGCCGGTGGAGTAAAAGCGTGTGCCGCTGACGCGCAGCCCATGCGGCGTGCGCGACAGCCGTGCGGTGGCCTCGCTGACCACGCGGGCCCTGCCCTTGCGTTCCGGACCGGCGTTACCCAAACGATGCCCGTTGAGCACGTCGGCAAACCAGCGCCGCTGCTGCGCCGCCGTCCCGTAGTCCTTCAGGTTCTGGATCAAGGCGAAATGGTTCTGCGGGATCTGGCCCAGGGACGGATCGGCCTCGCACAAGATGACGAAAACCCTCGCCAGGGTCTCGCACGAGACGTCTGCCCCGCCGTGCTCGCGTGGAATGGTGATGGCCCCCAGCCCGCTGGCGCTATAACGGTCGAGCTCATCCCAGGGCAACCGACGTTGCCGATCCCGGCCAGCGGCGCCTTGGCGAAATTCCTCGGCCAGGCGCCGGGCAATGTCCACGGCCTCCTGGTCGCTGCGTATGACGTGGGGACGGCGCGGCGGTGCCGGCCGCCGCGAGACGATATCGGTGCGAATGCTCGACATGAGGAATCCCTGCGGAATCAGCGGTTCTTGAGCCATCGCACGTAGCTGTCGCCCACCCATTGCACGGCGGTGACCAGCACGATCAACGCGGCGATGACGATGGCCATGACCTGGGTGTCGAAGCGTTGATAGCCGTAGCGGATCGCCAGGTCACCCAGCCCGCCTGCTCCCACCGCGCCGGCCATGGCCGACGCCCCGATCAGCGACACCAGTGTGATGGTGAAGCCCCCGACGATGCCAGGCAGCGCTTCGGGCAGCAGGACGTGGCGCACGATGTGCCACTTCTTGCAGCCCATGGCCTGGGCCGCCTCGATCAACCCAGGATCGATCTCCCGCAGGCTGACTTCGGCGATGCGGGCAAAGAACGGCGTGGCGCTGATCGATAGCGGCACGATTGCCGCCCACACACCGATGGTGGTGCCCGCCACCAGGCGGGTAAAGGGGATCAGCGCCACCAGCAGCACGATGAACGGCGTGGCCCGGAACCCATTGACGACACTGCCCACGACACGGTTAAAGCGCGGCGACTCCAGGAAACCGGCGGGCGAGGTGACGATCAACAACACTGCGAGCGGAATCCCCGCGGCGAAGGCGATGCCGGCCGACACGCCGACCATCATCAGCGTATCGAGTAGCGCCTGGATATAGCGTTCAATGGGAATGGTCAGCGTCCAAGACATGGCCCAGTACCTCTATGGAATGTGCGACGGCCTGCGGGCCGCCCGTCAACTCGGATAATTCCAGCGGCTGCCCATCGTCCCCGGGTACGGACAGCAACAGGTGGCCGTAAGGGTGCCCCTGTATGCGGTCCACGCCGCCGTGCACCAGGCGCACGGATCGGCGCAGCGCCTGCACGATGCGCGCGAGGTCCGGTTCCAGGCGACCGGCCCCCGTGTAGGACAGGCGCAATACCGTGCGATAGCGCTGCGCTTGCGGCGGGCGGCTCAACAGCCGGTCGCGCAGGTCGTCCGGCAGGCTGTGCTGAAGCGGCGCCAACAGGGCCCGCGTGGCGTCATGCCTGGGTGCGCCAAACACCTGCCAGACTGGGCCGGTTTCAGCCATGTGGCCTTTTTCCAGGACCAGGACCTGGTCGGCGATCTCCCGGATCACGCTCATCTCATGGGTGATCAGGATGATGGTGATGCCCAGCCGGCGGTTGATGTCGCGCAGCAGTCCAAGAATGGACTGTGTCGTTTCCGGATCCAGCGCCGACGTGGCTTCATCGCAAAGCAGGATCTCCGGCCGGGTGGCCAGCGCCCGGGCGATGCCGACACGCTGCTTTTGGCCGCCCGACAAGCGTGCTGGATACATGTCCCGTTTATCCTGCAGCCCTACCAGCGCCAGCAGTTCGGTCACCCGGCGTTCGATCTCCCGCGCCGGCGCGCCGGCCACGCGCAGCGGCAGGGCGATGTTTTCGTAAACGGTCTTGGCCGACAGCAGATTGAAATGCTGGAAGATCATGCCGATGCGCCGCCGCAGGCGGACCAGGCCGCCCTCGTCCAATGTGCCGATATCGACGCCATCGACATACACCGTTCCCGAGGTGGGGCGCTCCAGCCGGTTGATGGTACGCAGCAAGCTGGACTTGCCTGCGCCGCTGCGGCCGATGATGCCGAATATGCTGCCGGCGGGGATTGCCAGGCTGATGTCCTTGAGCGCATGCACGGGTCCGGCCGAAGACCGGTACACCTTGCAGACGTGGTCGAACACGACCGATCCCTGCGCCACCCCGTGTGGCAGCGTCGTGCCGTCGGTGCGGGCGGCATCGCGGGTGCGATCGAACCACGCCGCCTCGCCCAGGCCGGTGCGCAATACGGATGCCTCGCTCATATGGCTGCTCTCCAACCGGCGGACCGAGGTCCGCCAGGCCAACTGCGATGATGGGAAAGCCCGGGTCGGCTAGTGCTTGAGCCAGGCCAGCGTGTAGAGCCGCTCGTCCTTCGCGAAATCCTTGTGGATCTGCTCGCGAACGGCCGGGGAATTCTGGTAGATGTGTATGAACTTCTGCACCACCGGATCCTGCGTACGGTCGGCACGGACGACGAACTGGATGGAAAACCGCGCATCCTCGATGCCCGAATAGGCCAGCCCGCTGGACGGGTCGAAGGCATTGGCCGCAACGATGAAGTGCGGATAGCCCTGGGCGATGTCGACGTCGCGGGTGATACGCACCAGCTGCGGCCCCTCGACTTCGACGAAGGTCAGGTTCTTGGGGTTCTCGACGATGTCGTTGAGCGTCCCCAAGAATCCCACGCCCGGTTTGAGCTTGACCAGGCCGACCTTCTGCAGCAGCAGCAGGCCCCTTCCCTGGTTGACCGGATCATTGGCGATGCCCACCTTGCCGTTGACCGGCACTTCGTCGACCGATTTGTGCTTGAGCGAATACAGCCCCACGTTGGCCAGGATGCCTGTGCCGGCGCTGGCCAGCTTGAAACCGTTCTTGCGAATGGCGTCGTCCAGGAACGGCTGGTGCTGGAAGTAATTGACGTCCAGGTCACCCGCGTCGACAGCGACGTTGGGCGTGGTCCAATCGGTGAACTCCACCGTTTCTACGTCTATGCCCTGCGCCTTGGCCTGCTCGGCCGCGACGATGATGGAATTGGCATAGGCGCCGGGCACCACCCCGATGCGCAGTTTGTCCGTGGCCGAAGCCGGCGCCGACGACATCGCCGCAACAAGGGCGGCGACAAACAGGTGTAGCGATTTCTTCATCGAATGGTTCCTTGAGCAAGAAGGGAAAAGGCGTGACCGGGCCTCACGAGGCCGAGGCAGAGGCACTGAGCGTCGCCCGCGGTGCGTCGAAGGCCCCGCCGGTCTGTTCGCTTTCGCGCAAAGTCACCGGCGGCTTGCCGATCAGCGGAAAGACCAGCTCGGCGAACCGGATGGCCTCTTCCAGGTGCGGGTATCCAGACAAGACGAAGGTGTCGACGCCCAGCGCGGCGTATTCCATCAGCCGCTTGGCCACGGTCGGCGCGTCGCCGACGAGCGCGGTACCCGCGCCGCCGCGCACCAGCCCGACGCCTGCCCACAAGTTGGGCGCAATCTCCAACTTGTCGCGGCGGCCGCCATGCAAGGCAGCCATGCGCCGCTGGCCGACGGAATCCATGGCGGCGTAGTTGCGCTGCGCCTTCTCGATGTCCTCATCGGTAAGCTTGCTGATCAGGCGCTCGGCGGCAGCCCAGGCCTCTTCATTGGTTTCCCGCACGATGACGTGCAGGCGCACCCCGAAGCGCAAGGTGCGGCCGTACCGAGCGGCGCGCGCGCGCACGTCGGCGATTTTCTGCGCGACCGCATCGGGCGGCTCGCCCCAGGTCAGGTAGGCATCCACCTGCTTGGCGGCAAGTTCGTGCGCGGCATCGGAAGATCCCCCGAAGTACAGCGGCGGATGCGGCCTTTGCACGGGCGCGAAGTAATTCTTGCCGCCCTGGACCGTGAAATATTTGCCCTGGAAATCGACCTGTTCACCCTGCAGCAGCTTGCGCCATATCGCGAGGTACTCATCGGCGTAGGCGTAACGCTCGTCATGCCCGAGGAACACACCCTCGGCAGCCAGTTCGCGGGCGTCCCCGCCCGGCACGACATTGAGCAGCAGCCGGCCGTGCAGGGCCTGGTCCAGCGAGGCCGCCTGCCTGGCCGATGCGACCGGCTGCCCCAGCGACGTGCGCAGCGCCACCAGCAGCTTGATGCGCCGTGTGACAGGCACCAGGCTGGCCGCGACCACCCACGGATCCAGGCAGGAACTGCCCGTGGGAATCAGCAGGCCGTCGTAGCCCAGGTTTTCGCTGGTGACGGCGATGGTCCGCAGGTATTCATTGGTGGGCGCGCGTCCGAAGTCGGACTTTCCGAGATAACGGGTGTCGCCCGAGGTGGGGAGGAACCAAAAAACGTCCAAGCTCATGTTTACATCCGGGAGAAAGGGCACGGCGTGCCGGAAGGCGCTAGGCTGCATCGCGCACGGCGCCGGTCGCGGCACCCTCGCGCCTGCCGAGCAGCCGGTTCAGGATGCCCCCTTCGATGGCCGCATAGCGCGCATCACCGCGCTCGCGCGGACGACCCAGCGCGATGCGCTGCACCAGCGCAACGCGTCCTGCCTCCAGGATCACTGCGCGGTTGGCCAGCGCCACGGCCTCGCTCACGTCGTGCGTGACCAGCACCGCCGTGAAGCGGTGTTCCTGCCACAGGCGCTCGATGAGCGACTGCATGTCGATGCGCGTCAATGCATCCAACGCGCCCAAGGGCTCGTCCAGCAGCAACAGCCGCGGGCGGTGCACGAGCGCGCGGGCCAGCGCCACGCGCTGCCGCTGCCCGCCAGATAGCACGCCCGGCCATTCATGGGCACGATCGGCCAGGCCGACCTGCTCCAGCGCACGCAGGCCTTGCGCACGCACTTGGCCTTTGCTGCCGCGCAGGCCCAACGTCACGTTATCCAGCACCGTCTGCCAAGGAAGCAAACGGGAATCCTGGTACATGATGCGGGCCTGTGCGGCGATGCCGTCGACCGGCTCGCCATCCAGGGTGATGCGCCCCGCCGTGGGCGCATCCAGTCCGGCCAGCAGGCGCAGCAAGGTACTCTTGCCGCAGCCGCTCTTGCCTACGATGGCGACGAAGTCGCCACCCGGGATCTCCAGGTCTATCTGGCGCAGGACTTCGCGCGACCCGAAGCGCTTGGACAGGCCGCGCACGGCGATGGTCACGCCCACTGCGGGATTGTCGATCGGGATCATGGATGCATTTCTCCAGGCGTCATGCAGCGTGCAGGCCGGCATTCCAGCGCAGCAGGCGCCGTTCGAGCGCACGGGCGGCCACGTCGGCCAGCTTCCCGAGGACGGCGTACAAAAGGATGGCCAGGACGACCACGTCGGTTTGCATGAACTCGCGGGCATTCATGGCCATGTAGCCGATGCCGCTCGAGGCTGCGATGGTTTCGGCCACGATCAGCGTCAGCCACATGAATCCCAGCGCAAACCGCACGCCCACCAGGATGCTGGGCAGCGCGCCTGGCACGATGACCTTGGCAAACAGCTCGCGGCGCGTCAGGCCGTAGGAGCGGCCCATCTCTACCAGGCCGGCGTCGACCGAGCGGATGCCATGGTGGGTGTTGATGTAGACGGGGAACAGAGTCCCCAGCGCCACCAGGAAGAGCTTTCCCGCCTCGTCGATGCCGAACCACAGGATGACCAGGGGGATCATGGCCAGGTGCGGCACGTTGCGCACCATCTGTATGGTCGTGTCGAACAGCCGGTCGAAGATCCGCAATCCGCCGTTGAGCAACCCGAGGACCAGCCCGAGCCCGCCGCCGATCAAGAACCCCGTAGCGGCCCGCACGAAGCTCGCCCACAGATGGGCGACAAGGTCGCCGGATCGCAACAGGGACCAGGCTGCTTCGAGCACGGCCGACGGTGCCGGCGCAATCCGGCTGGTGATCCAGCCGCGTTGTGCGGCAAGCTGCCACAGTGCCAGCAAGGCAGCCGGTAGCAGCCATGGGAGCAGCGCTTGGCTGCCGCGGCGGGCGTCCGGTGACGTCATGGGCATCCCCTTTTGCGTTCAGGCCGCAGGCTTCCAGACGACCGAGGCCACGTCCAGCTTGCGGGGGATCAGCTTCAACGCAAAGAACGTATCGGCGATGTCTTGCTGGTTCTGCACCACCTCGTCCGTAAGCCTGCGCACGCCGTACCCGTAGTTCTGCAGCGCATTGCGCGTGATTTCCCTGGGCAGGCCGATCTGCGGGGCGAGGATGTCTGCGGCCGCATCGAAATTGCCCACGGTCCACTCGCCGGTGGCCTTGATTTCCTCGATGGCCGCCTGCAGGACCCCCGGGTTGGCCTGGGCATATTTGCCCGTAGACAGGTAGAAGTTGTAGTTGTGCGCCACGCCCACCGCGTCGACGAGCACGCGCGCGCCGACCTGCCCGACCGCCGCTTCGGCAAACGGATCCCAGATGACCCAGGCATCGATCGAGCCGTTTTCGAAGGCGGCACGCGCCTCGGCCGGCGGCAGCAGCACCACTTGCACGTCCGAATACGCCAGGCCGGCTTTCTCAAGCAACTTGACCAACAGGTAGTGGACGTTCGACCCCCGGTTCAGCGCGACGCGCCGGCCTTTGAGCTCGGCCACCGAGGAAAGCGTCGAATCCTTGGGGATGAGGACTTTCTCGGCCTTGGGCGCCGGCGGCTCGTTGGCCACATAGACCAGGTCCGCACCGGCTGCCTGGGCAAACACGGGAGGCGTTTCGCCCACGCAGGCAAAGTCGATGCCGCCGACGTTCAGGCCTTCGAGCATCTGCGGGCCGGCGGTGAACTCTATCCACCGCACCGTCACGCCTTCTTTTTGCAGGCGCGCATCCAGGTTGCCGCGCGCCTTGAGGATGGCGAGGTTCGACCCCTTCTGCCAGCCTACGCGGACTTCCCCTGCCTTGGCCTGGGCGCGCACGAATCCAGGCAGGCCCAGGGTGGTGATGGCTGCCGCGCCCTTGAGCAAGCGTCGGCGCGGCCGTGAAAGCGACTCGAAATCGCGCATCGATGCATCCCTCGTCGAAATGAGGAATGCATTCTAGGAATCGCCCGCGACGGTCCGCCAATACACTTTTTCCATGTCGATATGAGACATGAAAAAAGAAATCGGCGCGATATAGGCAGGCAACACAGCAGGCAAGCGCGTGCAGCCGGGACGCGCCTGGCGAAGGCTATTTCCTTGCGTCCATCGCCATGCGCACCGCCAGGCCCGCGAGCACGGTCCCCATCAAATAGCGCTGTACCGCGGCCCACAGCGGCCGGCGCGCCAGGAAGGCAGCGATCGATCCGGCAGCCAGCGCGATCATGGCGTTGACCGTCACGCTGATGGCGATCTGGATCGCCCCAAGAATGACGGACTGCGCGAACACGCTGCCCAGCTCGGGCTTGATGAATTGCGGCAGCAGCGACAGGTACAACACGGCGATCTTGGGGTTGAGCAGGTTCGTCAGCAGCCCCATCGCGAACAGCCGACGCGCGGAATCCTTGGGCAGCTTGCGCACCTCAAAGACCGACGCGCCGCCGGGCTTGAGCGCCTTCCATGCCAGCCATCCCAGGTAAAGGGCACCGGCAAAGCGCAGCGCGTCGTACGCGTACGGCACGGCGAAAACCAGCGCGGTAATGCCCAGCGCCGTGCACAGCATGTAGAAGACGAAGCCCAGGGCCACGCCCGCCAGCGAGATCAGCCCGGCCATGGGCCCCTGGCTGATGGACCGCGACAGCAGGTAAATCATGTTGGGGCCTGGCGTACACACCATCCCCAGGGAAATGAGCGCGAATGCAACCGGGCTGGCGGTCTCGGGCATGATGGCGACTCCTTGAATGGCAAAACACCAGAAAGCGTTGCCGGCTATTGGCGCTCCAGCAGCGCCCGCGCCGCGCGCTCGGACAGCACCACGATGAGCTTCATGGTCGCGCGCGTGGCGCCGACGAAGAGCTTGCGGACTTCCTTCTCGCCGAGCGAATCGAAGTCGATTTCGGCAAAAACGACCGCCGGCGCCGACTGCCCCTTGAACCGGTAGACCGATTCCGCGAGCACGTCGCCTTGGGTGTAGGCAGGCTGGCCAAGCAGATCATATCCGCCGGTGAAGGTGCGCAGCTTGTGTGGCCCGAGCTGGTCGTACCCGAGCAGCAGAGAATTCTCTCGGCCACGGAAGCTGAGCAGGACCACGTCCTCCTGCCGGAAACCGGCTGAATAGCACATGCGTATGCCCTGCTTGGCAGCCTGCAGCAGCCCCTGCGTATCGCCGTACGTCAGGAACTCCACCTCCGGCGCGTCGATGGGCGATTGCGCCTCGATGTCGACGCCCGGGGGCAGGATGGATTGCAGCAGCCTGACCACCGGCCGCGGGCTGCGGAAATTGCTTGCCGCGCGCAGCCTTACCCATCCCGGCAGCGCCACGGGCGGCTGGCCGTACAGGTTTTGCATGGGGTCTTCCAGCCAGAGTGCCCGCGCGCCCGGCCGTGCGTGGCGCAGCACCATGTCGCGCCACTGTTCGTTGAAGTCCTGGCCTTCGTCGACGATGACCGTGTCAAAGCGCAGCGCCTCCGGCACCGGCAGCGCGGCGGCGTCGGCCACCAGGCACTCGAAGGCGCCCGGCTGGCCGAAGTCGGGCGTGCGCCCGGACTCGCGCAACAGCCGGTCACACAGCATGTGGAACGTGCACGCCAGTCCGCCCGCAGGCGCGATGCTCGAAAAATGATCGGCCAGCGGACGGTTGAAGCACACGTACAAGGGTCGCAGCCCCCTGTCCACGGCATCACGGTATTCTGCCAAGGCCAGCTGCGTCTTGCCCGAACCGGCCGTGCCGACCACGCGCAGCCGAAAGGGCTCCATGTCGATGCGCCGCGCCCAGTGCGACAAGCCGCCAGCGATGCGCGTGACCAGGTTGCGCGCCTGGCCGATGAGCGCACTGACGTCGACCTCCAGCTTGATGATGTCGCACAAGAAGCGGTGCACGCGCGCAGCCTGCGCGTGGTCTTCGCCCGCAGGCAGTATTTCCTGGATCACGGCGCACAGGCTGCCGCTGCGACTGGCATCGACGATGCGCTCAGGCGCCAGTCCCGCCGTGCCCGGTGAGCGCACGAGGTAATCCGGACAATAAAGCAAGTGCTCGATAACGACTGGCTCGCCGTCCAGGCTGCGCGACAACTTGCTACGCAATCCGGCGACGGTACGGCCCATTTGCGCCGGCACCAGCTTCGTGCGTCCGGCATAGCGCTTGGCCAAGCCCTCTGCGGTTTCTTCCAGGATGCCGCTTTTCTGCTCGATGATCAGCAGGTGTCCCGCGCGATTGACCACGACGAAATCGATTTCGCCGTAAATGGCATGCCGGCGCTCGATGTTGGTCCAGTGCACCGAGTGGTACACCGTGTAGCCATCGGGCAGTCCCTTGGCGAGCACGGCCAGCGTTTCCAGCTCGCGCTGGACCGGCCCGCTGGCCTGCAGGGTGTCCCAGCCATCAGGAATGACGCGCGCCACGTGGCCTCCCTGTGCATTGCGATGCGACGAGGATACCGCAACCCGCATCGTTGATACGTTTTGTTTCGATTTTGCAGGCCGTGCGGAGATGCCGGCACGAAGCAAGGCAGTTCGCGCCAACACGCCGTCATCTTCGTATTTCCTCGCGCATTTTCTTCCAATTCCTGGCATTTCACCCCGTTTGCAGCAAGCCCGCCGGGTCTCCTACCATCGCGCCGCCGGGCTCCCGCATCGCCCGGCAAGGGAGACCGACATGACGCCAGACGCCACCCTCGATCGCGCCCCCGATCACTGGAACCCCGACTCGGTAATGGCCCTCTTCGACCTGCCGCTGCCTGAGTTGATCTACCGTGCGCAGCAAGTCCACAGGCGCCACTTCGACCCATGTTCCGTGCAAGTCGCCAGCCTGCTGTCGATCAAGACGGGCGGCTGCGCGGAGGATTGCGGATACTGCGCGCAATCGGCGCATCACCCCACGGGCCTGAAAGCCCAGCGGTTGATGCCTCTGCCGGAAATCATCGCCGCTGCGCGCCGGGCCCGCGACGCCGGCGCAACTCGCTTTTGCATGGGCGCGGCGTGGCGCAGCCCCAAGCCGCGCGACATGCCGGCGCTCACCGAAGCCGTGCGCGCGGTCAAGGATTTGGGCCTGCAAACTTGCATGACGCTGGGCATGCTCGACGACGGCCAGGCCCAGGCGCTTGCCCAAGCGGGCCTGGATTACTACAACCACAACCTGGACACCTCGCCGGCCTTCTACGGCAAGGTCATCGGCACGCGCACCTACCAGGACCGGCTGGATACGATCGCTCGGGTTCGCGCTGCCGGCATCAAGGTGTGCTGCGGCGGCATCATCGGCATGGGTGAATCGCGCGAAGATCGCGCCGCGCTGCTGGCGCAGTTGGCCAGCCTGCAGCCGCAGCCGGAATCCGTGCCGGTCAATTTGCTGATCCCCATCCCCGGTACGCCCCTGGCCGACGCGCCGCCGCTGGATCCCTTCGAGCTCGTGCGCACGATCGCAGCCGCGCGCATCACCATGCCTCGTTCGGCGGTACGATTGTCCGCCGGCCGACATGACATGCCGGAAAGCCTGCAAGCGCTTTGCTTGCTGGCCGGCGCCAATTCGCTTTTTCAAGGCGATAAGCTGTTGACCGCCGCCAACCCCGAGGCCGATGCGGACCGGGCGCTGTTGCGCCGCCTGGGCATGCGCGCCAGCGTAGACGGAGACATCGCATGATTTACCTCGCCTGCAGCATTGCCTGCAGCATCACCGTGGCCGTGCTGCTCAAGCTGGCGCGGCGTTGGCAGGTCGATGTGCGCCAAGCCATCGCGGTCAACTATGTCATCGCCGCCGTGCTGTGCGTGGCGGTGCTGCGCCCGGCCGTGCAAGAGCTGGCGCGGCCGGCCACCCCGTGGGGCGTGCTCATTGCCTTGGGCGTGCTGCTGCCATCGGTGTTCCTGGCCATGGCCGCGTCGGTGCGGCATGCGGGCATCGTGCGCAGCGACGCCGCACAGCGCCTGTCGTTGTTCATCCCGCTGCTTGCCGCCTTCCTGCTGTTCGGCGAAACCCTCTCGGCGCAAAAGCTCTTGGGCATCGCCGCCGCCTTCGCCGCGCTGGCCTGCCTGATCGGGCGACGCCAGGCCGATGCATCAGGCAGTGACGCCGGCCAGCCGCCAGGGCCGGCGGACATCCCGGCCATCGGCCGCGCAGCGTGGCTTTGGCCGCTGGCGGTGTGGCTGGGCTACGGGGTGATAGACATCCTGTTCAAGCAAATGGCCCGTGCCGGCACCTCGTTTGCCGGCGGCCTACTCGCGTCCTTCGTGATGGCTGGCATCGTGGCCTTCGCCACGCTGTTGGCGCTACGCGTGCGCTGGTCCTGGCGCCACGCCGCGGGCGGCCTGCTGCTGGGGCTGGCAAACTTCGGCAACATCCTGTTTTACATCCGCGCGCACCAGCACTTCCCGGACAACCCTGCGCTGGTGTTCTCCGCCATGAACATCGGCGTCATCACTGCCGGCACGCTGGTCGGGGCAGCCGCCTTTCGAGAGCCGCTGACACCACGCAATTGGGCGGGCGTCGCGCTGGCCGTGGCGGCCATCGCCATCATGATCCCGAGATAGCCGCCTATAGCCGGCGACGTGCGGCGCGCCCCGGCCTGGCGTCCCGGCGGCTGCGCACCCCGCCCCGGTGCCTGCGCACCCGCCGGAACTTCGCATCGCCGCTATGGCGACGGCTGCCCAGCCCCGCCGGCCTCGTTTTCCGTCACCGGAGAGTTGTCCACGACCACTGTTTCGACGTAGATGTCGTGCGCCGGATCGGCGCGCGGATCCAGCGTCGCCGCCAACGGCGAGCTCTGCAGGCTGTCCGGGGCCGGCACGTGCTGAACAGGCGCGTCCGAGGCCTGGTGCACGTTGGTCACCGCCTGCGGCCGCATGAACGCCACGAGGATGGCGCCGCAAGCCGACACGAACACGAAGAACATGCCAGCGCCGCCGAATTCCATGACCAGGCCTGCCAGCAGCGGCCCGACGCAGGCGCCGATGCCGTAGGCCATCAGCAGCAAGGCCGCCAGACCCACGCGCCGCTCGGGCTCGACGTGGTCGTTGGCAAATGCTGCACCCAAGGGATAGAGCGTGAACAGCGTCACGCCGAGGGCAGCCGACAGCAGCAGCATGGCCCACAGCGGCAGCGACAGCCATCCCCACAGCAGCACCGGCAACAGGGAAAGCACCATGGCGCTTGCGCGTATGAGCTTGACGCGGTTGAGCCGATCCGACAGCCAGCCCATGGGCCACTGGGCAAGCAGCCCCGCGGTGACGGCCGCCGCGACGAACAGCGCCGCGCCGGAGGTATCGAGCCCCTGCTTGGCCGCGTAGACCGGCGCCAGGCCGTAGAAGGCGCCGGACAGGTTGCCCGCCACGAAAAGCGCGGTCAGCGACATGGGCACCCGCTTGACGAAAAACCGCACGTCCAGTGGCGCGGGCAGCTGCGCGACCGGGTGTGACCGCGCCGTCAGCGCGATGGGCACCAGGCATACCGCGTGGCACATCGCCACGAAGGTCAGCGGCCGCAAGTCCAGCACGGGATGCAGGGTCAAGGCCAGCTGCCCGAGCACCGTGCCCAGGCCCGAAACGACCATGTAGAAGGAAAACACGCGCCCGCGCTGGTGGTTCTCGGTCTGCTCATTGAGCCAGCTTTCTATCACCATGATCTGCGTGACCATGGCCACGCCGGCGGCCAGGCGAAACAGCAACCACAGCGGCAGCGCCCCGATCAGGCTCATGGACAGCACCATGACTGTGCCCAGCGCGGCGCAGGCGACATAGGCGCGTATGTGGCCGACCCGGATGATCAGCCGGTGGCCCAGGCGGGCGCCCAGCACCAGGCCCAGGTAATACGCGGCGATCAGCGCGCCGACCCAGATTTCGCTGACCGACTGCGATGTCAGGCGCAGCCCGATATACGTGTTGAGCAGTCCCGTGCCGATCAGCATCAGGAGCGTCGCCGTGTACAGCGACGAAAAAGAGGTAAGCGTGCCTAGCATAGGGACGATGGCCTGGCGCCATCCTGCAAACGCCGCGGCCGGCGGTGGGCGCAGCCGCCGTGGCGGTCAAGCGAAGGGGCGGCGCAGGCGCCGCCCCACAAGCGAGTCATGGCCGGTCAGGCCGCCTTGATCTGCGCCAGCAAGGTATCGGCGTCGCTTACCTCGAACTTGCCCGGCTGCTCGACATTCAGGATCTTGACGACGCCGTCGTCGATCAGGGCCGAATAGCGCTGGCTGCGCACGCCCATACCACGCGCATCCAGGTTCTGGTCCAGGCCGAGCGCGCGCGTCCATTGCGCGGCGCCGTCGGCCAGCATGCGCACCTTGCCTCCCACCTTCTGGTCGCGCCCCCAGGCGCCCATCACGAATGCGTCGTTGACCGACACGCACCAGATTTCGTCGACGCCGGCCGCCTTCAGGTCGTCGGCGCGCGCCACGTAGCCAGGCAGGTGCTTGGCCGAGCAGGTGGGCGTAAAGGCGCCTGGCACGGCAAACAGGGCAATCTTCTTGCCCCGGACCATGTCCGACACCTTGAAGGCGTTGGGACCCAGCGTACATCCCTCGGTTTCGGTCTCGATGAATTCGGTCAAGGTGCCGTCTGGAACACGGTCACCCACTTTGATGGTCATGGGTAGAGCCTCCACAAAAAGGAAAAAACGGCACGTTCGGCGCGCCGCGCAACCGCCATCGTAGCAGCGCCGCGGCCTCAGGCGCCCTGGCCGGCAAACCAGGCCAGCATCCGTTTCCAGCCGTCACGGGCGGCTTCTTCCCGGTAGCTAGGCCGGTAATCGGCGTGGAAAGCGTGCGGCGCATCCTTATAGACCTCGATGACCGAGGCCCTGGCCGCGGCCGCCCCCTGCGACAGGGCATCGCGCATGGCCTGCACGTCGGCCAGCGGAATGCCCGCATCGGCGCCGCCGTAAAGGCCCAGCACGGGCGCACGCAGGTCGTTGACCAGGTCGATCGGGAACACCGGCCGCAGCGCATCAGGCTTGCCGCGCAGATGGCCGTACCACGCGGCACCCGCCTTGAGGTCGGCATTGTGGGCGGCATACAGCCAGACGATGCGCCCGCCCCAGCAGAAGCCCGTGATGGCCAGGCGGCCGGGCGCGCCGCCATTGCTGGCGGCCCAGGCGGCGGCCGCGTCGAGGTCTTCGATGACCTGCGCGTCCGGCACCTTGTCGATGATCTCGGCCCGCAGGGTGGCGATGTCGGTATACTTGGACGGGTCGCCCTGGCGGGCGAACAGCTCCGGTGCGACGGCGAGATAGCCTTCGTGGGCCAGGCGCCGGCAAACGTCCTTGATGTATTCGTGCACGCCGAAGATTTCGCTGACGACCAAGACGGTCGGCAGGCCCCGCCGGCCCCGGGGAGCGGCAAAGTAGGCCGGCATGTCGCCGCCCGGGGCAGGAATGCGCACCTCGCCGGCGTCCAGGCCGTCTGCCGGGGTATGGATGGCGGTCGGCGCCGCAGCATGGCCGGTGGCCGCGGCAAATCCGGTGGCCAGCGCGGTAGCGATGAACCCCCGGCGATTCAGTTTCAAGGGCGGCAGCAGGCTGTCGATCTGGGGATCATGGCTCATGGCAAAGTCCTCTGTTGATGAAACGACGACCGGAGCCGCCCGCGCACGTCCCGCGTCGCAAGCCCCGGCGCTGCCGCGCCGCGCCGGGCGCGGGTGCGCCGTGCGGCGCACGCACGCGGCCGATTATCCCGCGCCGCCCGTGCCTCGTCTATCATAGGCGTCCCATCCCGCGCGTCCCGGCGACGCCCCGGCAGCCTTCACCCGTTTCGCCATGACATCGTCTCCCAGCCTCAGCCATCTCGATGAATCCGGCCAGATCCGCATGGTAGACGTCGGCGACAAGCCCGCGACGGCGCGCACCGCGGTGGCCGGCGCGCGCGTACGCATGTCGCCCCAGGCGTATGGGCTGCTGACCCAACCCGGCCAGGGCAAGGGCGAAGTGCTCAACACCGCACGCGTGGCTGGCATCCTGGCGGCCAAGCGCTGCGCCGAACTGATACCCTTGTGCCATAGCCTGCCGCTGTCCTTCGTCGGCGTGGATTTCGCCTTGGATGACCAGGCACATGCCGTGACGGTGCGCGCCACCTGCCGGACCGACTACAAGACCGGGGTGGAAATGGAGGCGATGACCGCCGCGAGCGTGGCTGCGCTGACGATATACGATATGTGCAAGGCGGCCGACAAAGGCATCGTCATCGAGGCCGTGCGGCTGCTGTCCAAGACCGGAGGAAAAAGTGGCGAGTGGCGAGCCGAGCATTGAGCTGCTCTACTTTGCGCGGGTGGCCGAACTGACCGGCAAGCGCAGTGAGACCTGGCCTTTGGACAGGCCGGTCAGCGGGCAGGATTTGCTTGCCGAACTGCAAGCGCGCTACCCGGCGCTGGCGCCTGCAACGCGCCTGAAGCTGGCGATCAACCAGTACCATGCCGCGCCCGGAGCACTGGTTCGCCCGGGCGACGAAGTCGCGGTCTTCGAACCCGTGACCGGAGGCTAGGATGTCGCAGCTTGCCACCCCTAGCCGCACCGGCGCCGGTGCGCGGCGCGTCATCGTGCAGGAGGCCGACTTCGATCCGTCCGCCCTGCAGGAAGACTTGCGCGCCCAATGCCGCGCCGCGGGTGCCGTGGTCACGTTCACCGGCTACGTGCGCGACTTCGCGCCGCAGGCGCCCACCGCGGTGCTGCACCTGGAGCACTACCCGGGCATGTGCGAGCGAGAGCTCGCGGAGATCGGCGACACGGCCATGCAACGCTGGCCATGCGAGGGCTACGTGGTGGCCCACCGCGTCGGCGCCCTGCCGCGCGACGCGCGCATCGTCTTCGTGGCCGTGGCCAGCGCGCACCGCGGCGATGCTTTCCGGGCCTGCGAATACATCATCGATGCGCTCAAGACCCGGGCCCCTTTCTGGAAGCGCGAAGAACTGGCCGACGGGCGCCGATTCTGGGTGCAGCAGCGCGACGCCGACGCGCTGCGCGCGCAGCAATGGGATGCGACCCCTGACAAGGAGCCATGACAATGAGCAAGAAGTACCTGGGATGCGCCGTCCTGACGATCAGCGATACGCGCACCGCGGGCGATGACACGTCGGGCAACCTGCTCGCCGAAAGCCTGGCGCACGCCGGCCACCACTGCTGCAAGCGCGAAATCGTCAAGGACGACGTCTACCAGATTCGTCGCGTGCTCAGCGACTGGATCGCCGACGACGACATACAGGTCATCCTCACCACCGGCGGCACGGGCTTTTCACACCGGGATTGCACGCCCGAGGCCGTATTGCCCCTGCTGGATAGGCAGATCGACGGTTTCGGTGAACTGTTCCGGTACATCTCTTTCCAGGAAATCGGCACGTCGACCATACAGTCGCGCGCGCTGGCCGGCATCGCCAACAATACGCTCATCTTCTGCCTGCCCGGCTCGACCAGCGCCTGCCGCACGGCCTGGGACCGCATCCTGCGCGAACAGCTCGACAGCAGCCACAAGCCGTGCAACTTTGCTAGCCACTTCGACACGCGCGCCAAGTCCTGACCCGCCTGCCATGCTGGAATTCGATATCGCCCAGTCGCAGCTGGCCACCGCCGGCAGCCGACCCGCCGTCTCCGAGCAATGCCATCTGTCCCAGGCAGCCGGACGCGTGCTCGCCCAGGACGTCGTCGCGACGCTGGACGCTCCACCGGCGGACAACAGCGCGATGGACGGCTACGCGATCCGCTGCGCCGATTACGCCCCCGGGGTGGCCCTGCCCGTGCAGCAGCGCTGCTACGCCGGCCAGGCGCCGTTGCCGCTTGCGCCCGGCCACGCCACCCGCCTGTTCACAGGCAGCCTGATTCCCGCTGGCGCCGATGCCGTGGTCATGCAGGAGGACTGCCGCGAAGCCGACGGCCGCGTCGAGATCCTGTCCGCGCCCGAGCCAGGCCGGCACATCCGCCGGCGCGGCGAGGACATCGCGGCGGGCGCGCTGCTGCTTGCGGCCGGGCAGCGCCTCGGCCCTGGCCAGATCGCCGTGCTGGCTGCCCAGGGCATAGACAAGGTAAGCGTCTTCCCTGTGCTGAAGGTGGGGATCCTGACCACCGGCGACGAGCTGGTCGAGCCCGGCCAGCCGCGCGGCGAACAACAGATCTACAACAGCAACGCGGCCATGTTGCGTGCGCTGGTGGCCGGGATGGGCGCAGCCCCCGTCCACGTGATGCACGCCGCCGACGAACCGGCCCCGCTGCAGCGGGCCTTGTCGACGCTGGTCGCCGATTGCGACCTGGTGCTCAGCGTCGGCGGCGTATCGGTGGGCGAACGCGACCTGGTCAAGCCGGCGCTCGAAGCATTGGGCGGCAAGCTTGACCTCTGGAAAGTCCGCATGAAACCGGGCAAACCGGTGGCGCTTGCGCACATCGCCGGCAAGCCCGTGGTGTGCCTGCCCGGCAACCCGGTGTCGGCCTTCGCGGTCTTCCTGCTATTGGTCACGCCGCTGGTGCGCGCCATGCAGGGCCGCTCGGACGTGCTGCCGATGACGGTGCAGGCCGTGCTGCGCACGCCGCTGACCCACCGCGACAGCCGCGAGGAATTCCTGCGCGTGCAGCTGCGTGCGGGCAGCGACGGCGCCTTGCAGGCCGTGCCCTTCGACCGGCAGGGCTCGGCCGTGATCAGTTCCCTGCCCTGGGCCGACGCGCTGGCGCGCATCCCGCCGGAGACGCCGCTTTCGGACGGCGACGCCGTGCGCTGCTACGAGTTCGCGCGCTGGCTGTCGTGATGCGCGCCCCGGCACGCCTGGCTAGCCGCCTATTCGGGCCGTGGACGACGGAGGTTTCGCGCGCCACCTTGCGCGCAGACCTGCTGGCCGGGCTGCTGGGTGCCATCCTCGTCCTGCCGCAAGGCATCGCCTTCGCCACGCTGGCAGGACTGCCGCCGCAGTACGGCCTGTACACGGCCATCGTCCCCTGCGCCGTCGCCGCGCTGTTCGGATCGAGCTGGCACGTCGTCTCTGGCCCCACCAATGCCAACTCGCTGGCGCTGTACGCCATGCTGGCGCCGCTGGCGGCGGCCGGTTCGCCCCAGTACATCGAGCTGGCGCTGGCGGTCACTATCCTGGTCGGCCTGATGCAATGGCTGATCGGGGCGCTTAGGCTGGGGTCGCTCGCCAACTTCGTCTCGCCCGCGGCGCTGATGGGATTCACCAGCGGCGCGGCGCTGCTGATTGCCATCCATGCCCTGAAGGACCTGTTCGCCATCGGGCCGGCGCCTGCGCACGGCACGGCCGCGACCGTGCTGCACCTGGCTGCCCGCGCGGGGCAGGCCCATCCCGGCGCGCTGGCCGTGGGGCTGCTGACGCTGGCGGTATCGGCGGCGGTGCGGCGCCTGGACAAGCGCAAACCCTTCATGCTGGCCGGCCTGGCCGCGGGCACCGCGGCGGCGGCTGCCTTCAATGCGGCGGCGGCGCACTACGGCTGGCGCCTGGTCGACCTGGTCGGGTACATCCCCAGTCCCCTGCCGCCCTTTCACGTGCCGCGCGTGGATTGGCAGGCACTGCCCGAGCTGGCTGGCCTGGCATTCGCACTGACCATCGTCGCGCTCGGCCAATCGATTTCCATTGCCAAGGCCATGGCGGCCCGGTCGGGGCAGCGGGTCGATGCCAACCGGGAATTCATTGGCCAGGGGCTGTCCAATATGGTCGGCGGCTTTTTTTCATCCTACGTCTCGTGCGGATCGCTGAACCGGTCGCTGCCCAACCTGGAGTCCGGCGCGCGCACGCCCCTGGCAGCAGTGTTCTCCGCGCTGCTGCTGGTCGCGCTGGTGGCGGTCAGCGCGCCGCTACTGGCGGCCATTCCCCTGGCTGCCATTTCCGGCCTGCTGCTGCTGGTGGCGTGGTCGCTGCTGGACCTCCCGCGCTGGCGCCGCCTGGCCGACGGCCACCGGGTGGAGTTCACGGTGGCCCTGGTCACGCTGTTGGTAACGGTCACCATCAGGTTGGAAATCGCCATCCTGATCGGCACCATCCTGTCTCTGGCGTCCTACCTGCACCGCACCTCGCACCCAGCCATGCGGACCATGGGCTTCGATACCATGGCGGACGGACGGCCTTTCGTGGTCATCGACGGCCAACGCGGCCAGGCCCTGCCGGAATGCCCGCAGCTGAAATTGCTGCGCATGGAAGGCTCGGTGTACTTCGGCGCCGTTCCCCACGTCAGCGAACGGCTGCACGCCCTGCGCGAGCAAAGCGGATCGCCCAAGCACCTACTGGTCATGGCCCGCAGCATGAACTTCATCGACCTGGCCGGCGCCGAACTATGGGAGCAGGAACTGCAGACCCGGCGTGGCCAGGGCGGCGACCTGTACTTTCACCAGCCCAGGCCCGAAGTGCTGCAAATGTGGCGCCGCACCGGCTTCATCGACCGGCTGGGCGAGGATCACATCTTCGCCGACAAGCGCAGCGCCATCGCCGCGATCTTCCGGCGGCTGGACCCGGCCACCTGCGCACGCTGCCACGCGCGCGTGTTCTGGGAGTGCCGCGGCGCGCCCGCCCCGGGCGATCCAACACCCACGCCTAGGCAAATGCCCCAGCCACCGGCAGGCTAAGTGCCAGCCGACCCGCGGACGGACGCGTCACTTCCGCTCAAGTCGCACAGATAGCTCATGACCATGTCCGGAATGTGTTTCATCCGGCTGGCCAAGCGCTCGGGCGAGCCGAGGTCCACGCCCAGCACATACGAGAGCGTGTACCGGTTTGACACTGCGTACGACCCCAGCCCGGAAATCGACACATACAAATCGACCCAGTCGGCGTCCTGCCGGAAGACGCCCTTGGCCTTGCCCTTTTCAAGAATTTCCGAAAGCGCCTTGCGCAACGGGTTGAAGATGACGGGGATGACCCGGGATTTCTTGATATGGGCCGCCTTGTGCAAGTTCTCCGTGGCCAACAGCTGGATGAACTCCGGCTGCTCCACGAAGTGCTGGATGGTCTTTTCCACCAGCGTGCGCATGTCCGCAACCGGGTCGTCGCCGCTGAGCGCCAGTTCGTTCTGGCGCTCCCGCATGGCGCCGTACGCCCGCTCCATGACCTCGATGAAAAGGTCTTCCTTGCTGGCAAAGTAGTGGTAGATCAGGTTCTTGCTGATCTTGCAGCGCGCCACGATCGCATCGATGCGCGCGCCGTCGTAGCCCCGCGCCGCGAACTCCTTGAAGGCGACGCTGAGGATGCGCTCCTTGGTCGCTTGTGCGTTTCGCGTCTTGGTCTCTTTCGGCTCGGCCGTCTTCTTTGCGGGCATGGCACTCCGGATAGGTCATTGGGGTTGTATCACACTTAGGATTTTAGCCGTCCCGCCTTTTTGCCATCGGCAAATATCAGGGAAAACCTTTATCTATCGGTCGTTGACACGGGGTGAGGCTTATTTCTACCATGCCGCGATTGTACTAACTAGTTAGTTATTTACTGACCCAACCTCAACGAACAGCCGGACTCCTACAGCGGTCTTGACCGCGCAGGCCTGCCGGCAGGGAGCTGCAATGGATACCGCTTTGCCGGCAAACCAGGGGGTACGCGTCGGATGCGACATCGGCGGCACCTTCACCGATATCGTTTTGGCCACGCCCGACGGGCGGGTGTTCGTCAACAAGACTTCCACCACTCCCCAGAACCTGGGTAAGGCCATCGTTCGAGGCCTGAGTGCCCTGATCGAGCAAGCCGGCATATCTCCGGGCGACATTACCGAGATCGTGCACGGCACGACGACAGCATCGAACACCATCCTGCAAAAGGTGGGCGCGGCCACCGGCGTGATCACCACGGAAGGTTTCCGCGATGTTCTCGAAATCGGCCGCATACGCACTCCCACGATGTTCGACCTGGCCTGGCGCAAGCCGGATCCGCTGGTCGAGCGCCGCTATCGGCGCGGCGTGCGCGAGCGCATCGACGCGCAAGGCAGGATCGTGACCCCGCTGGATACCCAGCAGCTGCACGACATCGTGCGCGAGATGGTCGACGAAGGCGTGGAGTCGGTGGCCATCTGCTTCCTGAACAGCTACATCAACCCGGCACACGAGATCGCCGCCAAGCGGCTGATCGAAGAAGCGTTCCCTTCCCTGCTGGTGAGCGCCTCCTGCGACGTGCTGCCTGAGATCAAGGAATACGAACGTACCAGCACCACGGTCGTCAACGCGTACATCCTGCCCGCGATGCGTACTTACCTCGCTCGCCTAAAGGAAGACTTGGCGGCCATGGGCGTGCGGGCATCTTTGCAGGTCATGACATCCAACGGCGGCATGATGGGGGTGGCATCGGCATCGGAAAAACCCGTCTTTGCGGTAGCTTCCGGCCCTGCCGGCGGGGTGGCCGGCGCCGCGCTGATCGGGTCATTGACCGGCGAGCATGAGCTCATCGTTTTCGACATGGGGGGCACGACGGCGAAGGCTTCGATCGTCACGGACGGCAAACCCTCGCTAACCACCGAATATGAATTTCGCGACGGCATCAGTGCTCCCAGCCGCTTCGTCAAAGGTGGCGGCTACGTGCTGAAGGTGCCGGCCATCGATATCGCAGAAGTAGGGGCTGGAGGCGGGTCCCTGGCCAGCATCGACTCGGGGGGGTTGCTTCACGTCGGACCGGAGTCGGCAGGCGCCTATCCAGGGCCGGCCTGCTATGGCAATGGCAACGACCGGCCCACCGTGACCGATGCCAACATGGTGCTGGGGTATTTGAACCCGCGGGCCTTGGCCGGTGGCAGCCTACGGGTACAGCCGCAGCTATCGGCTCAGGCCATTCAAAGGCACATCGCCGCCCCCCTCGGCTTGGACCTGATGCGCGCTGCGCACGGCATCCGACGGGTAGCCAACGTCAGCATGGCGCGCGCCATCCGCGCAGTCACCATCGAGCGGGGTCGCGATCCGCGCGACATGACCATGATCGCCTTTGGTGGCGGCGGTCCGCTGCACGCGGCCGACGTCGCCAGACTGCTAGGCGTCAGGCGCGTCATCGCCCCGGTCATGGCTGGGGTCTTTTGCTCGGCGGGCATGCTGTCGGCCGATGCCGAGCACAATTTCGTCAAAGCGATATTGCGCCCACTCGCCCTATGCGATGCCACCAAAGTACAGGCAGCCATCGACGAGTTGCGCGAGCAGGGCTTTGCCGTACTGGAATCGGAAGGATATCCCGCCACCAGCGTGGACGTCATCGCCAGTGCGGACCTGCGTTACTTGGGCCAAAGTTCCGAGCTGACTGTTCCGATTCCTGGCGCATTCGACGAACCCGGCACCATCGCAGCATTGGCGCGCGACTTCAATGCGCTATATGAGCGCACCTTCGGCTACAGCAGCGACGAGCCGCTGGAACTGGTCAACGTACGCGTCTTCGCCTATGGCAGAAGCGACCAGCGGCTGGATTTCGGCAAAAGCGGCGTCGACGACAGTGCGCTGCGCGGCGAAACAGGCACCCGGGACGTCAGCTTCGATCCGGATGGACCGCCTTGCCCGACGAGGTTGCTACCGCGCTCTGCCGTGGGGGCCGAGCCGATCGACGGTCCACTCATCATCGAATCGTACGACACGACCATCGTCGTGCCGCCTAACGCCCGGGCATGGGCCGATGCGGCCGGAAACATCATTATCGATCTTCTTCCGGAGAAAGCATGAACGCACCCGTCCAAACCATCGAGCCCGCCACGGCAATCGATCCGGTCACCTTCGCCGTGGTCAAGAACGCCATGGACGCCATCGTCGATGAAATTGCGTATACCGTGCTGCGGACGGCGCGATCCGAGATCGTCAAGGACGTCATGGATTATTCGGCTGCCATCTGCGACCGGGAAGGCCGAATGGTCGCCCAGGCCAAGACCATCGCACTGCACCTGGGCGCCATTCCAGAGGCCATGGAAGCCGTCCGCCTGCGCTATGGCCGGGATTTGCAGCCAGGTGACGCCGTCATCCTGAACGACCCGTACGAGGGCGGGATGCACCTGCCCGACATTTTCATGTTCGTTCCGTTCTTCTACCAGGGCGAAATCGAAGGCTACTGCGTGGTCATTTGCCACCACACCGATGTAGGCGGACGGGTGCCGGGCTCCAATGCCAGCGACTCGACCGAGATTTACCAAGAAGGCTTGCGTATCCCCGTACTCAAGCTCTATCGAGCCGGCCAGGTAGACGACACCGTCGAACGCGTGATCGCGCGCAATGTCCGGGTCCCTGACCGCGTGCTCGGAGACCTGCGCGCGCAGTACGCCGCAGCCAAGGTTGGCGTGCGTGAGTTGACCGCATTGTTCGACCGTTACGGACGCGAGCAGGCCCGCACCTATTTCGCCGAACTGCTCGACTACGCCGAACGCCTGACGCGCGATGAAATCCGCCGCTGGCCAAAGGGAACGTTCAAATTCGTCGACTACATCGACGACGACGGCCTTTCTCCCGACCCCATCCCGATCAGCGTCACGCTCACCGTGCATGACGACCATGTCAGTGTCGACTACACCGGTTCGGCACCACAGGTGCGCGCTGCCATCAACTCGACGTTGTCCTACACCAAGTCATGCACCTACCTTAGCGTGCGCTGCGCGCTGGCCGCGGATGTGCCCAATAACGCCGGCGTCTTCCGCTGCGTGGACATTCATGTGCCTCCGGGCTCCGTGCTCAACCCCGTGGAACCGGCCGCCGTGGCCGCCCGCGCGCTGACTGGCTACCGGGTGTTCGACGCGATGCTCGGGGCATTGGCCCAGGTGGTGCCCGGACGCATCCCTGCGGCCGGCGAAGGCGGCAACACCGTCTTCTGCATGTCCGGCAAGGACGACGCGAACAAGCCTTACATCATCGTGGATATGATCTGCGGCGCCTGGGGGGCGCGTCCCGACGCAGACGGCATCGAAGCCATCACCAACGCCTCGCAGAACCTATCGAACACGCCGGTGGAGGTGTTGGAGGCACAGCACCCCGTCCGGGTCGAAGCCTACGAACTGCAGCCGGATTCCTGCGGCGCCGGCCGATACCGCGGTGGTTTGGGCATACGGCGCAGCTACCGGGCACTGGCCGACGATGTCCTCCTGCAGCTGCGCGCCGACCGCATGAAGTTCAGGCCGTATGGCCTGAATGGCGGGGGGGCGGCCAGTCCGGCGGCGAACATCCTCGAACGCGCGGGAGAACCTCCCCGCCATCTTCCCAGCAAGGTGAATATGACCATCGCCAGGGGAGACGTGATCACTCACATCCAGCCCGGTGGCGGTGGCTTCGGCGATCCACTCGAGCGGGACTTCCAGGCAATCGAGCGCGACGTCTGGAATCAGAAGGTCAGCCCGCAGTATGTTCAGGAGCATTACAGGGCCGTGGTCGACCCCGTCACTGGGAGGATCGACCGCGCAGCCACCGAAGCGCTACGCGCCGCGGCGGGTTAAACGGGCTCCGGGTGCTGCCCGGAACGTCTTCACGCAGTCGTTTCTACAAGGGGAATAGCATGGCCACATACAACGGTATCGTCCGCAGACTGGGTGCGCTCCTCGCCGCGGCAGGGCTGACTTTCGCCGGGACGGCCACCGCGGCAGACAATCTCAAAGTCCGCATGGACTTTTCTCCATGGGGCATGCATGCGGCCATGCATTTGGCCGTGCAAAAGGAATGGTTCCAAGAGGCTGGCCTGAACGTGGAGGTCCAGGATGGAACCGGTACGATCAACACGTTGCAGCTTCTGGCGGCAGGCCAGGTCGACGTGGGCCAGGTATCGGTGGGCACCATGGCCGTGGCAATGGAAAACGGGCTTGACCTGATCTCGATTGCCGGGTTCGCGCGCACGGGCGACCTTGCCGTGATGACCGATGCTGCACAGGGCGTAAAGTCGCCCCAGGACTTGCGCGGCAAGCGCGTGGTGTGCTTTACGACCAGTCCCTGGGCCCCGTTTATCGATCCCTTCCTGAGCGCCAATGGCCTGAGTCGACGTGACGTATCCATCGTCATGGTCGCTCCCAGCGCGATGATTTCCACCTATGCTTCAGGCAACAGCGACGCCTTCATGTCGCAAGCGCCGTTTGGCATGCCCATGGTCCAGAAGACCCGGCCCGCCACGTCCCTGCTGCTGGCCGACAGCGGTATTAGCTTTCCCAGCTACGGGCTGGCAACCACGCCGAAGACCCTGAAAGAAAAAGGCGATGCGCTGCGAAGGTTCGTCAAAGTCCAAATCCGGGCCTGGCAGTACCTATACGACGGGCACGAGGAGGAAGGCGTACAAGCCATCCTCGCGCAACGGCCCAATGCCAACCTCGACCCGGACGTGCTACGCGGCCAGCTGCAGGCTTACCGAACCTTCTTCGCCAGCCCTAGCGTCAAAGATGCGCCCATCGGACGACAGTATGACAGCGATTGGCAAGCGGCCATCGCCTCCATGGAACGTGCCGGCATGGTGAAATCCGGCCGCCAACCTTCGGATTACTACACCAATGCGCTGCTTGCCGACTGACCGAGCTTGCGCGCCAGGCTCGGCATCCGGCACGCCGGGCTTCCTGGACATACAGCAAGTCGACAAAATTTACGCATCCGCGCAGGGATCCCTCCTGGCGTTGAAGGACATCAACCTTTCCATCGCCCGGGGCGAATTCATCAGCATCGTCGGCCCCAGCGGCTGCGGGAAAAGCACCCTGCTCAAATGCATTGCCGGACTGGAACCCGTATCCCGAGGGCGGCTGACACTGGAAGGAAGCGCCATTGACGCGCCACCCCGCGATATGGGCGTCGTCTTCCAGCGGGACCTGCTCCTCGAATGGCGCAATATCCTGGATAACGTCCTGGTAGCTGCCGAGTTCCACGGGATGAGCCGGCGCGACTTTGAGGCGCGCGCGCGCGAGTTGCTCGGCCTGTTCGGCCTGGCCGATTTCCTGCACCGCTATCCGCGCGAGCTGTCAGGCGGCATGCGCCAGCGCGTATCGATCTGTCGGGCATTGCTGCTCGATCCACAGCTGCTGCTCATGGATGAGCCGTTCGGTGCGCTGGATCCCTTTACGCGAGACGAACTGAACGCCGAACTGCAACGCACCTGGCTTGCCACAGGCAAGACGGTCGTGTTCATCACCCATTCCATCGCCGAGGCGGTATATCTGGGCACCCGGGTGGTCATCATGGCACGCGGTCCGGGACGCATCGATCAAGTCGTGCCCGTGGACATCGAACGCCCGCGCGGGCTCGACGTGCGCGAAACGCCCGAATTCGTCGCCTACGTCAAGCACATACGCGACCGGTTCCGGCAGCTGGGCATCTATAAGGACTGAGACATGAAATACGTCTGGTCGAATCTGGCACGTCGCTGGGAAATGCTGGTCACCACGTTGGTGCTGCTGGCATTGTGGGAGCTGTGCGTACATGCCTTCGGCATACGCAACTTCCTGCTGCCCGCGCCCAGCGCCATCGCTGCGCAGTTCCTGGCCGCGCCCGGCTATCTACTGGCGCAAAGCGTAGATACGTTGGTCACCACTGCCCTGGGTTTCGGCCTGGCCGTCGTCTTGGGAATCGGCGCCGCCATCGGCATCGTGTATTCGCGCTTCCTCGATCGTACGTTGTATTCGCTGCTGGTCGCGCTCAACGCCGTACCCAAGGTCGCCCTGGCACCGCTTTTCGTCATCTGGCTCGGTACGGAAGCGGCTCCCAAGGTGGCCATCGCCATGCTCATCGCCATATTCCCCATTCTGATCGATACCGTCTTGGGGCTGAGGTCCGTAGATCCGGACATGCTGGCCATGGCACGCGTCAACCAGGCTTCTAAGGCCAAGGTGCTCTGGAAGATCCGCTTTCCGAACGCCCTGCCCAGCATCTTCGCGGGCATGAAAGTAGGAATATCTTTCGCGTTGGTGGGAACGATCGTAGGCGAATTCGTGGCTGGCGGTTCGGGGCTGGGGCACGTCATCCTGGTCGCCCAAGGCAGCTTCGACACGCCGACCGTATTCGTTGCATTGGTGCTTCTCTGTGTGCTCGGCGTCGCATCGTTCAAATTGCTGGAGGTTATCGAGCGGCGACTGCTCGTCTGGCACGCTTCACAGGCCCAGTCCCATTAGCGCGCCCCCAACCTCCGTCACGGCCCCGTCGCGTCCGGCTGCTGGCTCGGGCCCATGTCTTCCGGCGTATTGACGTTGAAAAACGCCTGCGCGTCGTCGAAAGGCACCGCCACGGCACCCTCGCGCCGCTGCCAGTCGTCGACGCGGCGACCGCCCTCGCGCAGGTAGGCCAGCAAGCTTTCGCGCAGGCTGACGGACAGCACCATGCACACCGGCTGACGGCGGCCTGCTGCTTCGGCCACGGCCAGCCGCGCGCCTGCAGCCTGCGCGGCAGCCAGCAGCCGGACCACCATGTCGGTCGGCAGCAGCGGCGCATCGCAAGGCGCGACTGCCAGCCATCCGGTATCGACCGCCGGCAGCGCCGAGGCCACGCCGGCCAGAGGCCCCTGGAACCCAGCCAGTTCCGGCGCATCGGCCACCACTTCGCCGTAGGCGGCATAGGCGTCGCGGTTTCGGTTGGCGCTGACCAGCACGCGCGCGACTTGGGGCGCGAAGCGGGCATGCACGTGCGCGACCAAGGCGCGGCCCCGCCACGGCACCAGGCCTTTGTCCCGGCCGCCCATGCGCGTGCCCTGCCCGCCTGCCAGGATGAGCCCCGTGACGTGCTGTTCGCACAGCCCTTTATCGCCTGCGGCCGCCGGCCCAGGCCGCTCGCCTGGTCCTGCGCCGCCGGCAGCACGCGCCGTGGACACGGTCATCCCCCGATGTAGCTCATCTCTATCTTGCGCCCGCCCGATGCGGGCGCTGCGCCGGCCTGGCCGCGCCGCTCGGAATAGGCGTCATCACGGCCGTGCCAAATCGCGGCGATGGCACGCGCGATCTGCTCATCACTGGAACCACCGCGCACGAGCGCGCGCAGGTCGTGGCCGCTCGAGCCGAACAGGCAAAGATAAAGCTTGCCTTCGGGCGAGAGGCGGGCGCGGTTGCATGCGCCGCAAAAGGCGTGGGTGACGCTGGTGATCACGCCAATCTCGCCGGCGCCATCGGCATAACGCCAGCGCTCGGCGACTTCGCCGGCGTAGTTGGCCGCCAGCGGCTGCAGTGGATGGACCGCGCCAATGCGCGCCAATACCTCGCTGCCGGGCACGACCTCGTCCATCACCCAGCCGTTGGTCGATCCCACGTCCATGTACTCGATAAAGCGCAGGATGTGGCCACTGCCGCGAAAGCGCTCGGCCATGGGCAGTATCTGGTCATCGTTGACGCCGCGCCGCACCACCATGTTGACCTTGATGGGCCCCAGCCCCACATCAGCCGCCGCGTCGATGCCGCGCAATACGTCGTCTGGCGTATAGGGGGCGTCGCTCATGCGCTGGAAGATGGCGGGATCGAGCGCGTCCAAGCTGACGGTCACGCGCCTGAGCCCGGCCTGGCGCAAGGCGCGCGCCTTGCGCGCCAGCAGCGACCCGTTGGTGGTCAGCGTCAAGTCCAGCGGCCGCCCATCCGGCGTGTGCAGCTGCGCAAGCAGCTCGATGAGTGTCTCCAGGTTCTTGCGCAGCAAGGGCTCGCCGCCGGTCAGGCGGATCTTTTCTACCCCCAGCCCGACGGCCACGCCCGCCAGCCTGGCGATTTCCTCGAAGGTCAGCAGGTCGGCGTGGGGCAAAAAGGTGTAGTTCGCGTCGAACACCGAGCGCGGCATGCAGTAGGTGCAGCGGAAGTTGCAGCGGTCGGTCACCGAGATGCGCAAATCGCGCAGCGGCCGCCCACGCCGGTCGACCGGCCGCCCGGACGCAGGCACGGATTCACCCGGCACCGGCCGCATGCCGCGCTCGTCGGCAAGGTATATGACCTTTTTCATATGCGCATCATAGCCATGTGGACCTGCCGCCGCCATCGGCGCCGAAGGCTTCCCGCAAGGTCTGGACCTTGCCCGTTTCGCCGGCCTCGTAGCCGACCAGCTGTTCGAGGTAAGCCAGGTATTCCGGGCTGCGCAGCACCGCCAGCAGCGCCTGCATGGAGGGATGTTCCAGCATCGCACGGTGAAACGCAAAAAAATAGCGCTCACGCACCAACGGTATGAAGTGCAGGCCGAAGCGCACGGCAGCGGTCTGCACGCCCACTCCCGCGTCGGCCATGCCGCTGGCGATGTGCGCGGCCACGGCCATGTGCGTGAATTCGGTCGTATCGTAGCCCTGCACCTGCTCGGGCTTGATGCCGGCGCGCGCCAGCATCAGGCCAATGAGGCGGTGCGTGCTGGAATCGGCCTGGCGGTTGACGAAGCGCACGTCCGGTCGCGCCAGGTCGGCGATGCCGGACAAGTTCTTGGGGTTGCCGGCCGTGGTGAACAGGCCCGTGTGGCGCACCGCGAGGTGGACGAGCATGTGCTGGTCCGGATCGAGCCACTGCGCGTAATACTGCAGGATGGGACGCTGGTATTCACCTAGCGGCAACTGGAAACCGGCCAGGTCGCATTCGCGCCGCAATAGCGATGCCAGGGCCTCCCCCGCGGTGCGATAGCGCAGCTCCATGCCGGGCGGACGATGGCTCATGTGCTGCATCAGCGCTTCGACCGCAAAGCCGTGACTGGCGTGCAGGCGCAGGTGCGGCGTCGTCTCCGGCAGCAGCCGCTGCAGGTCTTCTTGCAATTCCGACGCCAGGCTTTCCAGCGTCGGGGTCAAGCGCGCCTCGATGCGGCGGTTCGCCCACAGCAGGCGCTGTGCGAAAGGCGACAGCTCGGTCCCGCGGCGCCGGCGCGTGATCAGCAGCGGCGTGCCGAAGCTTTCTTCGAAGCGCCGCAAAATGCCCCAGCCATGCCGGTAGGACAACCCGCAGGCGCGACAGGCGCCCGCAATGTGGCCCGTTGCGTCGATCGCCGCCAGCAGCGCCAGCAACTCGTGCAGCGACACCTCTCCACCCTCGTCGACCAGCAGCCATTGCGGGCGCAGGCCGACACGGAACCTATATGTCATTTCTTTCCTGTCCCCGGGAAATTTATATGCAATTTATTTCTTATTGAACCCTGCATGCATGACGGCTAGATTAAAAAGGCTGGCAGCGTAGCGGCTGCTTTTATGTTTCGCAAAACATAATGTAAGCGGGAACACGCCCCTTGCCTAGGCCAACCCGCCCTGGAGACGACATGCGCATCGGCAAAGCCAAGCCCGACCTGGCCTCGACCGCGGGCGCCAGGGATTCCTCCGCTTCTGCGACGTCTTCCTGTACACCGGCGGCCGCTACCGCCGCCCGTATCGCCGCGGCCCACCGGGACACGCCCGGCGCGCTGCTGCCCATCCTGCACGCGGTCCAAGACGAACTGGGCTGCATTCCGCCCGATGCCGTCGAGCCGATCGCCCAAGCGCTGAACTTGTCGCGGGCCGAAGTCCACGGCGTGATCACCTTCTACCCGCATTTCCGGCAGGCGCCGGCGGGACGGCGCGTGGTGGCCGTGTGCCAGGCCGAATCTTGCCAGGCCATGGGTAGCGAGGTGCTGTCTAGCCACATCCGCGCCCGCCTGGGTTGCGACTTCCACGCCACTGCGGCAGACGGCAGCGTCACGCTCGAGCCGGCCTACTGCCTGGGGCTGTGCGCCATGTCTCCGGCGATCACCATCGACGGCCATCCGTACGCGCGCGTCACGCCCGATCGCTTCGACCAGTTGATGCAGCAAGCGGACGCGCTTTCCACGGAGGCGGACGCCCAGCGTCCGGTGCAGCAATGAGTACAGGCATGCAAGGCGCCGCACTGGCATCATCGCAGTCCCCCATCACGGTCTACGTCCCGCGCGATGCGGCGGCGCTGGCCGTCGGCGCCGACGCGGTCGTCGCCGCCATCGAGCGCGAGGCCGCGCGGCGTGACACGCCGGTGCGCATCGTGCGCAACGGCTCGCGCGGCCTGCTGTGGCTCGAACCGCTCGTCGAAGTCGCTACGCCGGCCGGGCGCGTCGCCTACGGGCCGGTCGTCCCGCAGGACGTGCCTGCGCTGTTCGACGCCGGCTGGCTGCGCGGCGGCGCGCATGCGCTGTGCCAAGGCCTGACCGACGAGATCCCTTACCTGAAGCGCCAGGAGCGGCTGACCTTCGCGCGCGTGGGCGTGACCGACCCGCTGTCGCTGCAGGACTATGCCGACCACGGCGGGCTGCAAGGCCTGCGCAATGCGCTGGACATGCCAGCCGAGGCCATCGTCCAGGCCGTCATCGACTCCGGCCTGCGCGGACGCGGCGGCGCTGCTTTCCCCACCGGCCTCAAGTGGCGCACGGTGCTGCAAACGCCGGCCGAGCAGAAATACATCGTCTGCAACGCCGACGAGGGCGACTCGGGCACCTTCTCCGACCGCATGCTGATGGAAGGCGACCCTTACGTCCTGCTCGAAGGCATGGTCATCGCCGGCCTGGCCGTGCAGGCCACGCGCGGTTACATCTACGTGCGCGCCGAGTACCCGCACGCCATCGCCACGCTGCAAGCGGCCATCGCGCGTGCACGCGATGCCGGCTGGCTGGGGCCGGACGTCCTGGGCAGCGGACGCGCCTTCGAACTCGAAGTCCGGAAAGGCGCGGGCGCGTACATCTGCGGCGAGGAAACGTCGCTGCTCGAAAGCCTAGAAGGCAAGCGCGGCGTGGTACGCGCCAAGCCGCCGCTGCCGGCCATCGCCGGGCTTTTCGGCCGGCCCACCGTGGTCAACAACGTGGTGTCGCTGGCCTCGGTACCGATCATCCTGGCGCGCGGCGCGGCGTTCTACCGCGAATACGGCGTCGGACGATCGCAGGGCACGCTAGCATTCCAGCTGGCCGGCAACATCAAGCACGGCGGGCTGGTCGAAAAAGCCTTCGGCGTCACGCTGCGCGAACTGCTCTACGACTACGGCGGCGGCAGCGCGTCGGGCCGTCCGCTGCGCGCGGTGCAGGTGGGGGGGCCGCTGGGCGCCTACCTGCCCGAGTCGCAGTGGGACGTGCCGCTGGACTATGAAGCCTACGCGGCCATGTCGGCGATGGTTGGCCATGGCGGCATCGTCGCCTTCGACGACACGGTGGACATGGCGCGCATGGCGCGCTACGCGATGCAGTTCTGCGCGATCGAGTCCTGCGGCAAGTGCACGCCGTGCCGCATCGGCTCGACGCGTGGGGTCGAGGTCATCGACCGCATCGTGGCCGCGGACTCGCCCGACGCGCGCCAACGACAGGTCCACCTGCTGCGCGACCTGTGCGACACCATGCTGGGCGGATCGCTGTGCGCCCTGGGCGGCATGACGCCCTACCCGGTGCTGTCCGCGCTGCAGCACTTCCCCGCCGATTTCGGCCTGCAGCAGACGCAAGACGCCCACGAGGCGGCCTGATCACGGAGGCAAACATGCTGGAAACCGTCGTCAAGCGCGATCGCGACTATGGCACCCCGGCCCGCGAATCGACGCAGACCGTCACCCTGACCATAGACGGCCAATCCATCACCGTGCCGGCCGGCACGTCCGTGATGCGCGCGGCCGCCGAAGCAGGCATCCACATTCCCAAGCTGTGCGCCACCGACAGCCTGGAGGCCTTCGGGTCCTGCCGGCTCTGCCTGGTCGAAATCGAAGGCCGCCGCGGCTATCCAGCCTCGTGCACGACGCCAGCCGAGGACGGCATGGTCGTGCACACCGAAACGCCCAAGCTGCGCGACCTGCGCCGCGGCGTGATGGAGCTGTACATCTCCGACCACCCGCTGGACTGCCTGACCTGCGCGGCCAACGGCGACTGCGAGCTGCAGGACATGGCCGGCGTGGTGGGCTTGCGGGAGGTGCGCTATGGCTATGAAGGGCGCAACCACCTGCACGACGCCAAGGACGAGTCCAACCCCTACTTCACCTATGACCCGTCCAAGTGCATCGTCTGCAACCGTTGCGTGCGCGCCTGCGAGGAAACACAGGGCACCTTCGCGTTGACGATCTCCGGCCGGGGCTTCGATTCGCGGGTGTCGGCCGGACAGGACGAACCCTTCATGCAAAGCGAGTGCGTGTCCTGCGGCGCCTGCGTGCAGGCCTGTCCGACCGCGACCCTGCAGGAAAAATCCGTCATCATGCTCGGCCAGGCCGAGCATGCCGTCATCACTACTTGCGCATATTGCGGCGTGGGCTGCGCCTTCAAGGCCGAAATGAAGGGCCAGGAGGTCGTGCGCATGACCCCCTGGAAGGACGGCAAGGCCAACCGCGGTCACTCCTGCGTCAAGGGGCGCTTTGCCTGGGGCTACGCCACGCACAAGGACCGCGTGACCAAGCCGATGATCCGCAAGCGCATCACCGATCCCTGGCAAGAGGTTTCCTGGGAAGAGGCGATCGCCTATGCGGCGTCCGAGTTCCGGCGCATCCAGGCCCAATACGGCCGCGACGCGGTCGGCGGCATCACGTCGTCGCGCTGCACCAACGAGGAAACCTGGCTGGTGCAGAAGCTGGTGCGCGCCGCCTTCGGCACCAACAACGTCGACACCTGCGCGCGCGTGTGCCACTCGCCGACCGGCTACGGCCTGAAGCAAACGCTGGGCGAATCGGCCGGCACGCAGACGTTCGACTCGGTCATGAAGAGCGACGTGATCGTCATCATCGGCGCCAATCCGAGCAGCGGCCACCCGGTGTTCGCCTCGCGCCTGAAGCGCCGCCTGCGCCAGGGCGCGCGCCTGATCGTCATCGACCCCCGCCGCATCGAATTGGTCAATGCGCCGCACGTGCGCGCCGATTACCACCTGCAGCTGCGCCCGGGCACCAACGTGGCGGTCCTCACGGCGATGGCCCACGTCATCGCCACCGAAAACCTCATCGACGAGGACTTCGTCGCGCAGCGCTGCGAGCGCGAGCCCTTCGAGCAATGGCGTGCCTTCGTCAGCAAGCCTGAAAACTCGCCCGAAGCCATGCAAGCCGTCACCGGCGTGCCCGCGCAGGCCGTGCGCGGCGCCGCGCGGCTCTACGCCACCGGCGGCAACGGTGCCATCTACTACGGCCTGGGCGTGACCGAGCACAGCCAAGGATCGACGGCGGTCATGGCCATCGCCAACCTGGCCATGGCCACCGGCAACATCGGCCGTGAAGGCGTGGGCGTCAACCCCTTGCGCGGGCAGAACAACGTGCAGGGCTCGTGCGACATGGGCTCTTTTCCGCACGAGCTGCCAGGCTACCGCCACATCTCCGATCCGGCGGTGCGCGCGCAGTTCGAAGCCGATTGGGGCGTTCGCCTGCAGCCAGAACCTGGCCTGCGCATCCCCAACATGTTCGAGGCGGCACTGGCTGGCACCTTCAAGGGCCTGTACTGCCAGGGCGAGGACTTGGTCCAGTCCGATCCCAATACCCAGCACGTGGCCGCGGCGCTGTCGGCCATGGAATGCATCGTCGTGCAGGACCTGTTCCTGAACGAAACGGCCAAGTATGCGCACGTCTTCCTGCCCGGTTCATCGTTCCTCGAAAAGGACGGCACCTTCACCAACGCCGAGCGGCGCATCTCGCGCGTGCGCAAGGTGATGGAGCCGAAGGCGGGCATGGCCGACTGGGAGGTCACCATGGCGCTATCCAACGCGCTGGGCTATCCCATGTCGTATTCGCATCCCAGCGAAATCATGGCCGAGATCGCGCGGCTGACGCCCACCTTCGCCGGCGTCAGCTATGAAAAGCTCGACCGGCTGGGCAGCCTGCAATGGCCCTGCAATGACGCCGCGCCAGAAGGCACGCCCATCATGCACGTGGACGCGTTCGTGCGCGGCAAGGGCAAATTCTTCATCACGCAGTACGTGCCCACCGACGAACGTGCCACCCGTCGCTATCCGCTGTTGCTGACGACAGGGCGCATCCTGTCACAGTACAACGTCGGCGCGCAGACACGGCGCACGCCCAACGTGGCCTGGCACGGCGAGGACCTGCTGGAAGTCAACCCGCAGGACGCCGAGGACCGCGGCATTCGCGACGGCGACTGGGTGGGCGTGCAAAGCCGCGCCGGGGAAACGGTGCTGCGGGCCACCGTCACCGACCGCGTACCGCCCGGCGTGGTCTACACCACCTTCCACTTTCCCGAGTCGGGCGCCAACGTGGTGACCACCGACAACTCCGACTGGGCCACCAACTGCCCGGAGTACAAGGTCACGGCGGTGCAGATCACCAAGGTCACGCAGCCTTCGGAATGGCAGCGCAACTGGTCGCGCTTTGACGAGATACAGGAAAGGCTATTGCGGGAACGCCGCCGGGCCGAGGCGCCCGCGGCCGAGTAGCGCGGCGCGCGCGAGCGGAGCCCCACACGATGGACATCGCCCAAGCCGTCCCGGACCTCCCGGCGCCCGATGCCCCTGGGGCGTGGCGCGCCGAGGTCGTGCGCGTGCGCGACGGCGCGGTCCAGGTGAATGCGCAAACGGACGTGCTGGCCGAGGAAACGCCCGTGGCCCTGGAATACAACGGCATCGCCCACGCCACCCTGATGGCCACGCCCGCAGACCTCGAGGACTTCGCCATCGGGTTTTCGCTGACCGAAGGCATCGTGCGCGGGCCCGGCGACGTGCGCGACGTCGAGATCTGTGCCCAGCCGCAAGGTGTCGTGGTGCGCCTCGAGATCGCCAGCGCCTGCCTGGATGCGCTCAAGCGCCGCCGGCGGGCGATGGCCGGACGCACGGGTTGCGGGCTATGCGGCGTCGAAACCCTCGATGATGCCCTGCGCCCGATCGATCCCGTGCCCGATGCCGTGCCCGTGCCGTTGCCGCTGCTGCTTGCCGGCATGGCCGCCATGCGCGGCCGCCAGGCGCTGCATGCGCAGACCGGCGCGACGCACGCCGCGGCGTGGATGGACGCCCGAGGGCGCCTGCGCCTGTTGCGCGAGGACGTCGGCCGGCACAATGCGCTGGATAAGCTACTTGGCGCGATGGCGCGCCAGGGCCTGCCTGCGCGCGAGGGCGCCGTGCTGGTCTCGAGCCGCGCCAGCTACGAGATGGTGCAAAAGGCGGCGAGCCTGGGCGCCGGCGTGCTGGCCGCCGTCTCCGCGCCGACGGCGCTGGCGCTGCGCGTGGCCGATCGGGCCAACGTGGCGCTGGTCGGTTTCGTGCGCGGACGCGACTGCGCCATCTACACCCACCCCGAGCGGATAGCCGCCCAACCAAGGTCCACGTAAACCACCACGCCATGAATATCGACAACCTCGTCCGCATGGCCAACCGCATCGGCGACTTCTTCGCGGCCATGCCCGATCGCGACGAAGCGCTCGAAGGCATCGCCGGCCATATCCAGAAATTCTGGGAGCCGCGCATGCGCGCGCGATTGCTCGCCTTCCTGCAAGAACACCCTGACGGACGCGATGGCGACACGCAGCTGGCGCCCATCGTCCTGCAAGCCGTCACGCTTTATCGAGACCGGCTCCAGCCGGCAGCCATGCCCGCAGCATGACGCCTTTCCCACCAGGCGCATGCCGGCAGGCCATCTCCCACTGCAGCGCAAGAAGCCGCAAACGCGGCCCGGCCGCGTCGTTGACGCGCGGCTGCCCGACCGTTTGATCGAGGAGACAGGATGAATTCAGGCACCTCTACGCTGGACCTGCCGGGCGCGCGGCCCGGCCTTCTGGACAAGGAACGCACCATCGCCGGCCCGGGCTTTAACCGCTGGCTGGTTCCGCCCGCGGCCCTGGCCATCCACCTGTGCATCGGCATGGCCTACGGGTTTTCGGTGTTCTGGCTGCCGCTGTCGCAAAGCGCGGGCGCGGGCGTCATGACCTGCCCACCGGAGATGGGCGTGCTGGCCGAGCTGTTCGCCACCAACTGCAACTGGCGCATTTCCACCATGGGGTGGATGTACACCCTGTTCTTCGTGCTGCTGGGCTGCTCAGCCGCACTTTGGGGCGGCTGGCTCGAGCGCGCCGGTCCGCGCAAGGCCGGCGTAGTGGCCGCCTGCTGCTGGTGCGGCGGGCTCGTGATCTCCGCCATCGGCGTCTACCTGCACCAGTTGTGGATGCTTTGGGTCGGCTCGGGCGTGATCGGCGGCATCGGCCTGGGCCTAGGCTATATCTCTCCGGTCAGCACGCTGATCAAATGGTTTCCCGACCGCCGCGGCATGGCCACCGGCATGGCCATCATGGGCTTCGGCGGCGGGGCGATGATTGGTGCCCCGCTGGCCGACATGCTGATGCGCCACTACGCCAGCGCCGAATCGGTCGGTGTGTGGGAAACCTTCCTGACCATGGCGGCCATCTACTTCGTCTTTATGATGGCCGGGGCCATGGGCTACCGGGTGCCTCCCACGGGCTGGAAACCGGCGGACTGGACCCCGCCCGCGACCCAGGCGAACGACGCCATGATCACCAAGGGCCACGTGCACGTCAAAAAGGTATGGGGCATCCCGCAGTTCTGGCTCGTGTGGCTGGTGCTCTGCCTGAACGTGACGGCCGGGATCGGCATCCTCGGCATGGCATCTCCGCTGCTGCAGGAGGTCTTTGCCGGCCGCCTCATCGGCGCCGAGGGCCTGGCCTTCAATGAGCTGGACAAGTCTCAGCTGGCTGCCATCGCCGCCATCGCCGCCGGCTTCACTGGGCTACTCAGCCTATTCAACATCGGCGGACGTTTTTTTTGGGCCAGCCTTTCCGACAAGCTTGGCCGCAAGCTGACCTACACGACCTTTTTCGTGCTGGGCTTCGCGCTGTATGCGTCGATCCCGCTGGCTTCGGACGCGGGTGCCCTGGCGCTGTTCGTCGGCGCCTTCTGCATCATCCTGTCGATGTATGGCGGCGGCTTCGCGACCGTGCCGGCCTACCTGGCAGACCTGTTCGGCACCCAGATGGTCGGAGCCATCCACGGCCGCCTACTGACGGCCTGGTCGGCGGCCGGCATCTTCGGCCCGGTGCTGGTCAACTACATCCGCGAATACCAGCTGAGCATGGGCGTGCCACGCGCCCAGGTGTATGACATCACCATGTACATCCTGGCCGGCATGCTCATCGTCGGGCTGATCTGCAACCTGGCGATCCGCCCGGTCAATCCCAAGCACTTCATGAGCGAGGAAGAACTGGCCCGCGAAAAGGCGCTGGCGCACGAGCGGGCCGTGGCCGCCGAAGTGTCCGGGCCGGGCAGCGGCGGCACCACGCCCGTGGCGCTGGTGGCCTTTGCCTGGGCGGCAGTGGGCATCCCGCTGGCCTGGGGCATTTGGATCACCCTGCAAAAGGCGGTGATCCTGCTGCACTGACGGAAAGCCGGCCAAGCCAGAAACAGGCGCCGCCAGGCTTGCCGCCTGCGGCGCCTGTTTGCATGGACGGCTTCATGCGTGCGCGGGCGGCGGCCCACCCGTGGGCGCGCCGCGCCGGTGCGGCGCGACCCCCGCTGCCGGATCGCCGCCCGAATGGCCGCCCCCGCCCAGCATTCCCTTGAGCAGGTCGATGGGCACGGGAAACACGATGGTCGAGGACCTATCGTTGGCGATGTCGTACAGCGTGGAAAGGAAACGCAGCTGCATGGCATTGGGCGAAGCGGCCAGCGCGTTGGCGGCCTCGACCAGTTTTTCGGCAGCTTGGTGCTCGCCCTCGGCGTTGATGATGCGCGCGCGGCGGTTGCGCTCGGCCTCTGCCTGCCGGGCGATGGCCCGCACCATGCTTTCGTCTATGTCCACGTGCTTGATCTCTACGTTGGCGACCTTGATGCCCCAGGCGTCCGTCTGGCTGTCCAGTATGGCCTGCAAGTCCGCGTTGAGCTTGTCGCGCTCGGCCAGCATTTCATCCAGGTCGTGCTTGCCCAGCACCGAGCGCAGCGTGGTTTGCGCCAGCTGGCTGGTGGCTTCCATGAAGTTCATCACCTGGATGACGGCCTTGTCCGGGTCGACGACGCGGAAATAGACCACGGCGTTGACCTTGACCGAGACGTTGTCGTGCGAAATGACGTCCTGGCTCGGCACGTCCAGCACGATCGTGCGCAGGTCCACCCGCACCAACTGCTGCACGAAAGGCACCAGCACGATCAGCCCAGGCCCCTTGACGCCGCTGTAGCGGCCAAGCGTGAATACGACGCCGCGCTCGTATTCGCGCAAAATGCGTATGACCGAAAGCAAAATGGCGATCGCGATGAGGGCCAGTACTGCATAAGGGATCCATGCCATGGTCAACCTCCTTGGTGAATTTCGTCCGTGCGCCGCACGACGAGCGTCAGGCCGTTGCGGGAGGCGACCATTACCGCCTGCCCAGGTTGTAGCCCTTCGGGGCCGACCGCCTGCCAGGATTCGCCGTACAGCTGCACCCGGCCTTGCCTGCCCTGCCAGGACAACACGCGCGCGCCCTGCCCGACCAAGCTGGGCTCGCCGGTGACCGCGCGACGCCGGTGCGCCCGGACCACGGCCGCAAGCACGACCGCGAGCAGCACGAGGCTGGCCAGCGTCGCGACGGCCACCACCGGCAGGGACAGCGCCAGGCCAGGCACTTCGCCGTCGAACATCATCAGCGAGCCCAGCGCGAAAGCTGCCGCCCCACCTATGCCCAGGACCCCGAACGACGCGACGAAGGCCTCGGCGGCCATCAGCGCGATGCCCAGCGCCACCAGGGCCAGGCCGGCATAGCTGACCGGCAACAGGTTCAACGCGAATAGGCCGACCAGCAGCGCGATGCCGCCGACCACGCCCGGCACCACCGCACCCGGATTCATCAGTTCGAACAGTACGCCGTAGACGCCCAGCAGCATCAGCAGGTAGGCCACGTTCGGGCTGGCAATCACCCCCAGCAGTCGCGTCCGCCAGTCGGGCGCGAGCGCGATCACCGAGGCACCGCGCGTGGCCAATGCAATCTCGGCCTTGCCCGCCTTGACGCGACGACCATCGGCCTGGGCGAGCAGGTCATCGAGATCGGTCGCCATGATCTCCACAATGCCTTGGCCGAGGGCCTCGGCCGCGGGCAGGCTGGCCGCATCGCGCACCGCGCGCTCGGCCCAGTCCGCGTTGCGCCCGCGCAGCGCGGCCAGGCTGCGAATCTGCGCGACGGCATCGTTGACGGCCTTGCGGCTCATGGCGTCTGGCTCGCGACCATCGCCGGCAGCGCCATCGCTGCCGCCGGATTCGCGCCTATCGGCCTTGCTCGGCGATTCATCCGCGGCGCCGTCGTCGGCTTTGGGGTCGCGCCGCGGTTGCGGCGCCATCGGCCCGCCGATCGGGACCGGCGTGGCCGCACCGATATGGGTGGCCGGCGCCATGGCCGCCAGGTGGCTGGCATAGGCGATATAGGTGCCGGCACTCGCCGCGCGCGCGCCGGCCGGCGCCACGTAGGCGATGACGGGAACGGGCGAGGCCAGGATGTCCCGGATGATCTCGTGCGTAGACGAGGCCAGCCCGCCTGGGGTGTCGATGCGCAAAACGGCCGCAACGGCATTGTGCTGCCTGGCCTGGGCGAGGCCTTTCCGGATGTAGTCCGTGGTGGCCGGCCCGATGGCACCGTCGATGTCGAGCAGGACGACGATAGGTGAATCCGTCGCCGCCGATGGGTCAGGCTGCGCTCCCCAAGCAGCCGACAGGACCACGGCCAGCAGCGCCGCAAACCGGCGCCCCGCGCCGACAACCGGTGCCGCGGCGCTGCGCAACCGGAAAAGCGGCCATTGCGGACGAAGGAACATGCGCTGCCCCAGCCCTGCGCGGCGCCGTAGGCTTCACGGCGGCACGCTTGCGCGGCGACGGCGGAATGCCGAAGCCCCTGGGGTCATGATACGCGCAGGCGCCGGCGCGCCAGGCCCTGCCGCCGGCCATTACGCAACGCGATGTAAACAAGACGGCCCTGCAATGCACGCACGCAGGGCCGTTGCAATGAGGGCGATGACAGGTGCTAGCCTGTGCCGCCAGCGGCAGGCAGCACGGCCAGCCGCCATCGACGCTGCCGGCACGAGCACTAGGCGGGCTTTTTTTCTTCCTTGACGCGGTAGACCAGCACCGCGGTCTGGGCCAGCGACAGCACCTTGGCCGTCACGCTGCCCAGGAGCAACCGAGACAACCCGCTGCGCCCGTGGCTGCCGATGAAAATCAGGTCGCAACCGTGTTCGGCAGCGGCCTGGACAATGCCGTCGGCCACGTTAAAGTTGGACACGGCGTATGACTTGCCTTGCACGCCCGCGGTCTCGGCCCGATCCATGACGGACTTCAGGTACTTGGCGGCCTGTTCCTGGGCCGCCTCCTCGTAGGCCTCATCCGTGATCGCATACGCGGCGGCCATGCCGTCAAAGCCGATGGTGGCGGCAAACGGCTGGGTCACGTGCAGCGCGACCACCTCGGCGCCTATCGATCGCGCGAAGCTCACGCCCGCGTTGGCGGCCTGGGCCGACAGGGGCGAGCCGTCGGTGGGGATCAGGATTTTCTTGAACATGAATTTGCCTCCTTGTGGGCGTCGGATGCTGGCTGCGCGGGAGGTTGCCGCAGGCCCGGTCAGGCCTGCTGCCCCGTGGCCGCACGATACAGCACGGTACACCTCGTACCGGTACGACAGTAGGCCAGCACGGGTTGCGGCAGTGTGCTCAGCAGCTCGGCGAAGCGCTCGACATCGGCCTGCGTCATCGCGCCGCTGACCACCGGTTGGTATTCGCACTGCAGGCCGACCTTGCGCGCGGCCTCGGCCACGGCCGCGGCCGTCGGCTGGTCGGGCCCGCCCTCGAAGTCCGGCCGGTTGATGATGACACTCTTGTAGCCGGCGGCGGCCACCGCCGGCATGTCCTCGGGCCCGAGCTGCGGGGCGACGGCGAAATTCTCGTTCAGCGGATTGATCGGCGTAGCCATGAAAGTCTCCTGTTTCCGTCGCACAGTATATTCATTCGGCCGTCGATTCCGCTTGTCGAAGATCAACCGGGTGTGTCGTGGCGCGCGATCGCCGCACTCACGCAGCAGCGGCAGTGGCTGCCGCCCCATCTTGCAGCAGCCGCTCGAGCAGCGTCCAGGCGTTGCGATTCTCGGCCATGGCCACCGAAAAGCGCATGCGCGTCGACGGCGCCTGCGCAGGCGAAAACAGGGTGCCCGGCGCCAGCAACATGCCGCGGTCGGCCGCCACGCGGGCCAGGACCTCGGTATCGAGGCCGCAGTCGGCCCAGATGAACATGCCCGCGTGAGGTTCCGGATCGACACGGATGCCAAGCCGGGCCAGGCTTTTGAGGCAGCGCTGCCGCGCATCGTCGACCCGCGCGCGTACGCGCTCGACGTGGCGGCGGTACTGTCCACCGGCCAGCACGCGGTGCACTACCCGTTCGCCCAGTTCGGGCGAGGTCAGCCCGGATAGCATCTTGCGGTCGGTGAGTTTCTGGGCAAGGTCTGGATGGGCGGCGATGTAGCCGACACGCAGGCTGGCAGCCAGCATCTTCGAATAGCCGCCGACGAGGATCACCCGCTCGAGCCTGTCCAGCGCGGCCAGGCGGATCGGGCCGCCCGGGTGCAGCTCGCTGTAGGTATCGTCCTCGACGATATGGAAGTCGTGGCGCTCGGCCAGCCGCAGCACGTCATAGGCCGCGCCCGCCGACAGCGTGTGGCCGGTCGGGTTGTGCACGGCGGAGTTGATGATGAACAACTTGGGTCGGTGTAGCTCCGCCAGGCGGGCAAGGGCGGCGATGTCCGGCCCTTCCGGCAACCGCGGCACACCCATGACATTGGCGCCGTAGGCGGCCAGCCGGCCAAAGATGACGAACCAGGCAGGATCTTCCACCAACACGGTGTCGCCAGGACGCACCAGCTGACGCACAATGAGGTCCAGCGCGTGCGTGACGCCAGCCGTGGTCAGCAGGTTGCGCTCCGGATGGGCGGGTACCCCCGCCGCCTGCAGGGTTGCCGCGATCTGCTGGCGCAGCGGCAGGTAACCTTGGGGAACACCGTAAGCGAGCAGGCCGCTGCGCGCCGAACGGCCCACCGCACGCACCGCGCCGTTGACCAGGTCCTCGTCCAGCCAGGCCGGCGGCATCAATCCGGCCCCGCCCGGTATGTCCGACGCGACGCCATCGCGGAACATGCTGCGCAACAGCCAGGCGATGTCGACCCGGGCCGGCGGCGCAAGCGTGGCAGGTGCCACCGGCGGCGCGACCGGGTCGCGCCAGGCGCGCACGTAGAAGCCGGCGCCGCGCCGGGACTCGGCCAGGCCCTTTGCCACCAACCGCTCGTAGGCATCGACCACTGTATACCGGCTGACCCCGGCCTGCTGCGCCATGCGCCGGATGGACGGCAACCGCGTGCCGGCGCGCAGGCCTTGTTCGCGGATCCGGCGCGCCAGGTGGTCGGCGATTTGCTCGGCCAGCGTCACATCGCTGCGCCGCACGGGCCGCCAGGCCAGGGGATCGGTGGATGGGAAGACAACTGTCATGGCAAATCGACCAGGCCAGATTCGGGATTGAACTGAAAAACTGTACCGGTACTGTACTGTTTGTTGGGCGTAGATTGACAGCAATCGCCCCGGGCTGCAAGCCCCACGGGCCCTTCTTCAGTCCTATTCGAGCCGCCTCCGATGGGTTCTACTGCCAGCACAGCATCCCAAGCGCTTGCCGCCGACGGCCGCGCCCCCGCCGGCCGCGGCTATCTCTGGGGCTTGCTCGGGGTGGCGATTTTCTCGCTCACCTTGCCCATGACGCGGATCGCCGTCGCCGAGCTCGACCCGCTGCTCGTCGCACTGGGGCGTGCGTTCGTCGCCGCGCTGCCGGCGGCGGCGCTGCTGGGGCTGACGCGCAGCCGGCTGCCCCGGCCAGCTGAATGGCGCGGCATCGCGCTGGCGGCGCTGGGCGTCGTGATCGGCTGGCCGCTGCTGTCGACGCTGGCCATGCAAAGCGCCCCGGCCGCGCATGGCGCGGTCATCAACGGCCTGCTGCCGCTGGCGACCGCCGCCTTCGCCGCCTGGCGCAGCGGCGAACGGCCGCCTGGTGCCTTCTGGGCCTGGGCCGTGGCCGGCGCGGCGCTGGTCACCGCCTTCGCCTTGCACGAGGGGCACGGGCGCCTGCAGCCGGCGGACTGGTGGTTACTGGCCTCGGTCGTCCTGGGCGGCCTGGGCTACAACGAAGGGGCGCGCGTGGCACGCACCTTGGGCGGATGGCGCACCATCTGCTGGATCCTGGTGGCCAGCGCCCCCTTCCTGGCGTTGTCCGCGGCATGGCTGGCCTGGCAATTGGACGGGATGCCGTCCTCGGCGGCGCTCGGCGCGTTCGCGTACTTGGCATTGTTTTCCATGTTCCTCGGCTTCTTCGCGTGGTATCGCGGGCTGGCCGCGGGCGGTATCGCCCGCGTCGGCCAGGCCCAGCTGCTGCAACCTTTCATGACAGTGGCCGCCGCTGCGCTGCTGTTTGGCGAAACGGTGCCCCCGTCGACGTTCGCGTTTGCCGCGGCGGTCATCGCCGTCATCGCCGCGGGCCGCCGCGCAGCGAGGAGGCAGCCATGATGACGCCCAGCCTGATGGCGTCGCTCGCCCTGTTCGCGCTGGTCTCGTCGATCACGCCTGGGCCCAACAACCTCATGCTGGCGGCCTCGGGCCTGAACTACGGCTTTCGACGCTCCGTTCCGCACATGCTGGGTGTGAGCCTCGGCTTCATGGCGATGCTGGCGCTGGTCGGCCTGGGCGCGGGCGCAGCCTTCACCCAATGGCCTTGGCTTTACGAAATCCTGCAGTACGCCGGCGCGGCCTACCTGTTGTACCTGGCTTGGCGCATCGCCACGGCCGGGCCGCCCGACGCCGAGCGGCAGGCCACCGGCAAGCCGTTCACCTTCCTACAAGCGGCCGCGTTCCAATGGGTCAATCCCAAGGCCTGGGTCATGGCGCTGGGCGTCATCGCCGCGTACACGCCGCAAGCGGACTTTTTCTTCAACCTGATGGTGGCCACGCTGATCTGCGGCGTCGTCAACCTCCCCAGCATCGGCTTGTGGACGGCCTTCGGCGCGGCGCTGCGCCCGCTGCTGCGCCGGCCTGCGGCGCTGCGCGCGTTCAACGTCGGCATGGCGCTGCTGCTGGTCGCCTCGCTCTATCCGGTGGCCGCCGATATCGCCCGGAGGATGCTGTCATGACCTCACTGCCACCCCCTGCGGCATCGTACCGGGCGCTTGCCGGCCCGGCGCGGCGCCTGGGCTGGCCGGCCGGGCTGCCGGCCGGTGCCGCAGCGTGGCTGCGCGAAGCAGGCTTGTGGCTCTGCGGATCCTCGCAGTCCCGCCTGGCGCAGCTCGAACGGCTGCGCGAACTGGATGCGCGCTTGCTGCGCGACGTCGGCCTGACCCGAGCCCAGGCGCTGCGCGCCAAGCCTTGGCGCGATGCGCCCTGACCCGGTCGCAAGACGGGGAACCTGGACGCGCCGCCGCCGGCCAAGCCGGCGGCCTGCCGGGCCGAGCCAGCGCCTCGGGAACCTGCAGCCTTCAATCCGGTCGGAGACCGGGTGAACCAAAGTACGACCTTGCCCTTGCGCAGGACGGGCGCGCGCCGCGCGCTCGCGGCCATGGTCGCCGCAGCGGCGGCCGCCGCCGGCTGCGAGGGGCTGGACACGTGGCAACGGCAGGCCATCTTTTCGGTGGAAACCGAATCGCGCGCCTGGTGGCGCGAGCCGGCTCCTGGCACGCGGGTCTACGACCTGCAGCTGCCCAACGGCGACCGGATCCGCACCTGGTACCTGGCCAGCGCCGATCCCGACGCACCGGCCGTACTCTACTTGCACGGGGCGCGCTGGAACCTCAACGGCAGCGCCTTTCGCATCGAACGCTGGGCCGACATGGGCTATTCCGTGCTGGCCATCGATTACCGCGGATTCGGCGAATCCACGCCGCTGCTGCCGTCCGAGCGCAGCACCCGCGAGGATGCGGCGGCGGCCTTGGACGAACTGGCGCGATTGCAGCCCGATCCGGCGCGGCGCTTCGTGTACGGCCACAGCCTGGGCGGCGCGATCGCCATCGACCTGGCCACCCGCGCCGACCGCCCGGCCATTGCCGGCCTGATCGCGGAGGCCACGTTCACCAGCGTGCGCGACATGCTTTCGACCACGCGCTGGGGCTGGATGCCCGGACTATCGCTGCTCGTGACCCAGCGCTTCGATTCGCTCGAGAAGGCCGCGCGGCTGGACATCCCGGTGCTGTTCGTGCACGGCACGGCCGACCGGGTCGTCCCGCATGGCATGAGCGATGCGCTGTACGAGGCGGCGAGCAATGTGCCGCCGGCGCTGCGGCGGCTGGTCAAGATCGAAGGCGCCTCGCACTCGGGGGCAAGCCGCGCCGGCGCGGCCTATGAAGAGCCGGTACGCGCCTTCATACAGGCGGCCACCTCGGCCCAAGGAGCCTGACCATGATTGCGTCCAGCCTAAGGCCATGGCCATTCGCACGGCTGGACATCCCGGCGCCCTTGCCCCACATTAGGGCTCAGGCATACGAATTCCGGAAACGGGCCGGCTTCTCGCCGTCCCGGCCATCCGGCCACCTTCCCGGGGGGCCGGACATTTCGCGGGCAACGTCGCCCGTGCCACGCGCATGCAGTTCCTCAGGCCTTTCCTACAGGAGAAACACCGTGAGATTGCTCAGCCGTATGCTCGCCCTGATCACAGGCGCCCTGTTTGTAGGTGCCACGGCCTTGGCCGCCGACGCCCCGCCCACCCGCCAGCCTGACGTGATCTTCGTGCCCACGCCGCAGGAAGTCGTCGACGAGATGCTCAGCATCGCCAAGGTCGGACCGGGCGACGTGCTCTACGACCTGGGCTCGGGCGATGGCCGCATCCCGATCACCGCCGCCAAGCGCTTCGGCATCACGGCCGTGGGCGTGGACATCGACCCGCAGCGCATTGCCGAGGCGCGCAAGAATGCCGAGGAGCAAGGCGTCACCGACAAGGTCACCTTCATCCAAGGTGACCTGTTCGAGCAGGACTTGTCCAAGGCAACGGTCATTTCGCTGTACCTGCTGCCATCGCTGAACCTGAAGCTTCGCCCCACGCTGCTCAAGCTCAAGCCGGGCACACGCATCGTCTCGCATGCCTTTGACATGGGCGACTGGAAACCGGATCAGACCGCCACGGTCAACGGCCGGACGGTCTACTTTTGGACCGTGCCGCAGCAGTAGCGCCGGACCCCAACACGGCGGGCGGCGCGGGCGGCCGCCCCAGATTGCCTCGACAACCGCGCCGCGCCCAGGCACGGCTTGGGGCCTACAGCGCCCGGCGCCAGGTGCGCAGCGGGATACAGGTCTGCAGCCTGCATACCGCACGATCGACGAGCGCCGGATGCAGTTCGTGCCCGACGTTGGACGCCACGTCCAGGGTGGCGTCGCCGCCCAGCGCAGCCAGCCGTGCGTACGCGTCGTTGCTGTGCGCCACCGGCATCACCGGATCGTCCTCGCCGTGGAAAAAATGCAAGGTGCTGAATTCTGGCGCGCGCTCGGGCAAGGTCACATACCGCCCCGAAAACGCCAGCACCCTGCCCGCCAGCCCGTCGTGGGCTGCGGCCAGCTCCAGCGCCATGATGGCGCCTTGGCCAAAACCCAGCAACGCCGTATCCGGCGGCAGCAACCTATAGCGTCGTTGGGCACGCTCGACATAATCGGCCAGCGCCGGCAGTGTCCGCGCCACGCGCTGCCGGCCGTCGCCTCCGTCTATCCCGGCCGGGGCAAACCACTGGCGGCCGTGGCCGCGCTCGCAGGCCTCAAAACCTTCCGGCAATAGCAGCGCCGCCGCAGGAAAGTAATGGCGCAGCGTCAGCGCCACGGGCAGCATGCTGCATGCCGTGGCCCCCGCGCCATGCAAAAAGATCAACAGCTGCCGCGGCTCCTGCTCGGGCGGCAAGGCGATGGCGGGGCGATGCGCGCTTTCCATGGCGGCCTGTGATCGGCGGACGACCTTTGCAGCATAGCAGCTATTGGCCGGCTGCCGGCCTTGCCTGCCAGCAGGTGGCCGTTTTGGTTGTTTTTGGTATCATTAATGACCATTTAGAACCTTTTGCGAGGCAACCCCATGCGCTTGGCCACCCTGGAAATCGAACGGCAACCCGTCGTGGCAGTCATCTCCGACGACGGACAAGGCTATGTCCCCGTCGCGGAGCTCGTGCCCGGCTTCCACGGCGACATGACCGACCTCATCGCCGCATTGCCGCAGCATCGTACGGCGCTGCAGGGTGCCTCCCAATGGCGCAAAGTGGACGGCGCGCGCTGGCTGCCGCCCATCCGTCCGCGGCGCAACATCTTTTGCGTGGGCAAGAACTACCACGAGCACGCCAAGGAATTCAGCCAGTCGGGCTTTGACAGCTCGGCCGCCAAAGGCGAGGTCGCGCCCGAAGCGCCGGTGGTGTTCACCAAGGCGCCCACCTGCGCCATTGGGCATGGCGCGACGGTCGAGCGCCACGCCGGCGTCACCGCCCAGCTGGATTACGAAGCGGAGCTCGGCGTGATCATCGGCAAGGCCGGCCGTGGCATCCAGCCGGCCGACGCGTGGTCGTACGTCGCGGGCTACACCGTCATCAACGACGTCACCGCGCGCGACCTGCAGCACAAGCACCGGCAATGGTTCCTGGGCAAGTCCATGGACACCTTCTGCCCCATGGGGCCTTGGATCGTCACCGCCGATGGCATCGACGGCGCCAACCTGGACGTGCGATGCTGGGTCAACGGCGAGCTGCGCCAGGATGCCAACACCCGCGACCTGATCTTCGACATCCCGACCCTGATCGCCACCCTGTCGGCCGGCATCACCCTGCAACCCGGCGACGTCATCGCCACGGGCACCCCGGCCGGCGTCGGCATCGGCTTCAAGCCGCCGCGCTTTTTGCAAAGCGGCGACGAAGTCCGCATCGAAATCCAGCACGTCGGCACGCTGGTCAACCGCGTGGGCTAACGATACCGGGGGCGCGCCGCGCCCCCTGGGCGGCAGTCACCCGGGCCGCGGACACCGCCGCTGCACGAGACCACCAAAGGAGACAACCATGAAACTGATACGAGTGATCACTGCCGCGGCCCTGGCCTTTGCCTTGCCGGCTGCCGCCGGCGCGGCCGACACCTGGCCGTCGCGTCCCGTGACGATGATCGTGCCCTTCCCGCCCGGCGGCGTGGCTGACACCGTCGGCCGCCCGGTGGCCGAGGCGATGAGCCGCAGCCTGGGGCAACCCGTCGTGGTCGAAAACCGCGCCGGCGCGGGCGGCGGCATCGGCATGGCGGCCGCGGCCAAGGCGGCGCCCGACGGCTACACCATCCTGATGGCCCTGTCGTCGATCTCCATCATCCCCGAGGCCGACCGCATTTTGGGCCGGGCGCCCATGTATCGATTGGACCAATTCGAACCTATCGCCCGCATCACTGCCGACCCGACGGTGCTGGTGGTCGCCGCCGACAGCCCCTGGAAAACGGCGCAGGAATTCATCGAGGCGCTGCGCAAGCCGGGCAACGAGATCAGCTACGGCTCCTCGGGGAACTACGGCACCATGCACGTGCCCATGGAAATGCTGCGCCTGGCAGCGGGGCTGAACATGGTCCATGTGCCGTATTCCGGCGCCGGGCCGGCGGTCGTCGCCCTGCTTTCCGGGCAGGTACAAGCGTTGTCCACGGGGCCGGCATCCGTCCTGCAGCACATCCGCGCCGGCAAGGTGCGCGCGCTCGCGCACTGGGGCGAAGGCCGGCTGGCCGCGCTGCCCGACGTGCCCAGCATGCAGGAACTCGGCTATCCCTCGGTGAAGTTCGCGCAGTGGTCGGGGATTTTCGTGCCCACCGGTACCCCGCCGGCGGTGATCGAGCGGCTGCGCCAGGCCGCGCGCGAGGCCGCCAACGATCCCAAGGTGCGCGAGGTCATCCAAGGCGCCGGCAGCCCGGTGCTGTACCAGGACGCGCCGGAATTCCGCCAGTACTGGCAAGAGGACGCCGCGGCGGTCACCGAGGCAGTGCGCAAGATCGGCAAGGTAGAATGATCGGCTAAAGCCACGGCCCGCCACGAGCGCCGCCCGCCATGTCCGATCGCGCCTTCCAACTAAAAGAATACCTGCTGCAAAACCTGCGCTCCGGCCGTTGGTCGCCGGGCGAACGCCTTCCCACCGAGCGTGAGCTCGGCAACAGCTTCCAACTGGGGCGCAGCGCCGTGCGCCGCGTCCTGGCCGGCCTGAAGCAAAAAGGCCTGATCGACCAGACGGTCGGCAGCGGCACCTATGTATCGGCCAACGTGCGCCAGGCGCTGGCGGACTTGGACAGCGAACACGCCGGCGCCGCGCCCATCAGCCCGGCCGAACTCATGGAAGCCCGGCTCCTGTTCGAGCCTTCGGTGGTGGAACTGATCGTGCGCAATGCCACGGCCGACGACTTCGCCCGCCTGCAGGAATGCTGTGAACAGGGCGAACGGGCCGACACCATGCAGCAGTTCGAGTACTGGGACGCCGCCTTGCACCAAGCGCTGGCCGAAGCTGCGCACAACGGCTTCGTGCTGCAAATGTTCGAGGCCATGACGCGTGCGCGCCAACAGGATGACTGGGGGCAACTCAAGCGCCGCAGCCTCACCGACGAGCGGCGGCTTGCCTACCAGCGCGAGCACCGCGCGCTGGTCGCCGCCTTGCAGGATCGCGACGCCGACCTGGCGCGCCAGCGCCTGCTAGACCATCTCCTGCACGTGCGGCGCAACCTGCTGGGGGTATAGCCCTCGATGCCGCGGCCCCGCGGCAGTCCGGTCACGCCTGGGCGGCGCGGCGCAGCCTTGCCTCACGCAACTTGTCGTAAACCAGGTTGTAGACGTAGGTGTAGGGCAGGAAAAACAGCAGCAGGCTGATGTCCAGCAAGAAGGCCTGCCACAGCGATATGCCCAGCCACCACGCCGCGAGCGGCACCACGATCACGATCAGCCCGCCTTCGAAACCCACCGCGTGCAGCCCCCGCATCGCGGGCGTACGGCGCCAGCCCAGCGCCGCTTCCAGCCTTTCGTACCCGGCGTTGTAGACCATGTTCCAAAGCATGGCGGCCAGCGAAATCGCCGCCGTCAGCAGGCTGGTATCCCATACGGGCTTGTCCATCGCCCAGCCCATCGCCGGCCCGCACAGGGCGATGGCGATCAGCTCGAACAGCAGGGCGTGGAGAAAGCGTTCGGATAGGGTTTTATGGGGGGGCATCCTGGGATTTTACCCAGGGCTGCGCCCCTTCTTTGCAGCGACGCCTTGCGACCGCGCGCCCTGCCTCGGCCGGGCGTGCGACGCGCGTGCGTGCGTGGCCGTCCGTCTGGCTACAGCCCCGCCACCCCTCGCGTTTGCCATACTATTGCATGATTGTCTGACTGTATGCAGCATTCCCAATTCCCCCGACACTACAACACATAACAGGGAGACACGACGTGAACGGGAAGATCGTCAAAGTGGTTTTGGCGGCGGCCATCCTCGCAGCAAACTTTGCACATGCCGCCCAAGATGCGACGCCCATCAAGCTGCGGTTCGGGCACTCCGGCGCACCGGACGACACCCAGCAAGTCGCCGCGTTGGAATTCGCCAAACGCGTCTAGGCCCGCACCAATGGCGCCATCGAAATCCAGGTTTTTCCCAGCAGCATGCTCGGCAATGACGGCAGCATGCTCTCGGGGACCCGCGCGGGGACCATCGACATGGTCGTCCTGGGCAACCCCTTCTACACCGGATTAGTTTCGTCCCTCAACGCCCTGGACCTGCCGTACCAATTCGACAACGCCCAGCACTTGTACCGGGTGCTCGACGGCAAGGTCGGCCGCGCCCTGCTGGACGAATTCGATGGCTACCAGCTCAAGGGCCTGGCTTTCTGGGACCTGGGCTTCCGCGCGCTGGCCAACAGCAAGCGGCCGGTCCGCAACGCCGCCGACATCAAGGGCCTGAAGATCCGTACCACGCCCAACGCCGCGCACATCAAGGCATTCCAACTGCTGGGCGCGAGCCCCCAGCCTATGCCGTGGGGCGAGGTCTACCCAGCCCTCGAATCGAAGGCGATCGACGGGCATGAAACGCCGGTCGATACCATGTACGCGGCAAAGATGTACGAAGTGCAGAAATACCTGTCGCTGACGCGACACGCGTACACGGCGCTGCCGGTCGTGATGAACAAGAAGCGCTTCGACTCGCTGACTCCGGAACAGCAAAAGATCCTCGTGGAGGAGGCGGTGGCCACGGCCACGTTCCAGCGCGATTACAACTCGCGGCGCGAGCGCGAGGCCATCGATGGCATGCGTGCCAAGGGCGTCGAGGTGGTGGAAGACCCCGACATCGACAGCATCAGCAAGATCGTCAAGGACGAAACCCGCGCGATGTTTGCCGAAAAGCACGGCGACACGTTGCTCAAGGCAATCGACGCCGCCAAATAAGTCCGGCGCGACTGCCGCCACGGCCCATGACTTCCATGGGCCACTGCTGCTTACAGGATACCTGCCATGAAGAAGAATCCATTCGTCCGGCTGATTGAATGGATGTTGGTGTTCTTGCTCGCGGCGATGGTCGTGCTGGTGTTCGGCAACGTCGTCCTGCGCTACTGCTTCAGCTCCGGGCTGGTCTTCTCGGAGGAATTTTCTCGCTTCTGCTTCGTCTGGCTGACCCTGCTCGGAGCCATCGTCGTCATGTATGAAGGCGGACATCTCGGCATGTATGGCGTCGTGGCGAAGCTTCCCATCGCAGGACAACGGATCTGCCGTTTCGCGTCTGACCTGCTGGTACTCATCACCGCCGGCCTGCTCACGGACGGGGCATGGCGCCAGGTCATGCTAGGCATGGACGACCACGCGCCGGTGACCGGCATACCGCTCGGGATCGTGTTCAGCGCTTTGTTCATCTGTTCGCTGTCCATGGTCTTCCTGGCAGCACGGTCACTGTGGCTGCAGATGCGCGGCCAAGTGCCCGACGACCGGCTGTTCCCCCGCCACGACTCCGCGTCGAACGGAGACACAACGTGACCATCACCATCTTCCTCGGCTCCCTTATCGGAGCCATGTGCCTGGGCACGCCCATCGCCTTTGCACTACTGGTCTGCGGGGTCGCCCTGATGTGGCACCTGGACATGCTCAATACGCAGATCCTCGCGCAGAACCTGCTGGAAGGCACCAACAGCTTCCCGCTGCTGGCAGTGCCGTTTTTCCTGCTTGCTGGCGAGCTGATGAATGCCGGTGGCCTCTCCCAACGCATCGTCCGCGTTGCCGACGCCCTGGTTGGCCATGTCCGGGGCGGCCTGGGCTATGTCGCGCTGCTGGCCGCCGCCGTGGTCGCCAGCATGTCGGGTTCGGCCGTAGCCGACAGCGCCGCCGTGGCCGCGCTGCTGATCCCGATGATGCGCAAGATGGGCTACAACGTCCCGTGGTCGGCCGGGCTGATCGCGGCCGGCGGCATCATCGCGCCGGTCATCCCCCCGTCCATCGCGCTCATCGTCTACGGCGTCGCGGCCAACATTTCGATCACCAAGCTGTTCATGACCGGGTTGGTGCCGGGCGTGCTGATGGCCGTGATGCTCGGCCTGACCTGGACCCTGTGCGCCCGCAAGGAGCCGGGCGCGCGCGCGCATGGCTTTGACGCCCGAGCACTCAAGCAAGCGCTGTATGAAGGTATCTGGTCGCTCGTGCTTCCCGTCGTAATCATCGGCGGCATGCGCTTTGGCGTGTTCACGCCGACCGAGGCCGCCGTCGTGGCCGTCGTCTATTCCCTGGCCGTGGGTGCCTTCATCTACAAGGAACTGAAGTGGCGCGACTTACCGGCGCTGCTGTTGACCGCGGCGAAAACGTCCAGTGCCGTCATGTTCCTGGTCGCCGCCGCCCTGGTGTCCGCCTGGTTGATCACGGTCGCCGATGTGCCGTCCCAGGCAAGGGCGATCCTTGAGCCGTTCATGGACAACAAAACCCTCCTGATGGCGGTCATCATGCTTCTGGTGCTGGCCGTCGGAACGGCGCTGGACCTGATGCCCACCGTGCTCATCCTGACGCCCATCCTCGCGCCAGTGGTGCAGCAGGCTGGCATCGACCCGTATTACTTCGGCGTCATGTTCGTCATGAACAACGCCATCGGGTTGCTCACCCCGCCGGTCGGCGTCGTACTCAACGTGGTAGCTGGCGTGGCCAGGATCAACCTGGAAGATGTCATGCGGGGCACCCTGCCCTTCCTGGCGTCGCAGGCCCTGTTGATGTTCCTGTTCGTCCTGTTCCCGGAAATCATCACCATCCCCGCGCGCTGGTTCTACTAGCTGCCGGACGGGCGGCCGGGATCTACGCCCCGCATCCGCAACCCTTCGCCGGCCGCAAGGCCGGCGCTTGTTGCCCAATCCGTTTCAGGGAAATCAAAAGTGCGTTCACTCAACGATCCGACCCCAGCCGATACGTTCGATTATGTAATCGTCGGCGCCGGCGCGGCGGGCTGCGTCCTGGCGGCGCGGCTGACCGAGGATCCCGATGTCACCGTTTGTGTGCTCGAATCCGGGCCGCCGGACACCCATCCACTGATCCGCATCCCGGCCGGCGTCGTCAAACTCCTGTTCAATCCCAAGGTTGCCTGGCAGTTCCGCACCCTGCCCAGCGAAGGCACCGCGGGACGGCCGATCTTCGCCCCGCAAGGGCGCACGCTCGGAGGATCGAGCTCGATCAACGGCATGATCTACAACCGGGGCCTCGCATCGGATTACGACAACTGGGCGGCACTCGGCAACCCGGGCTGGGACTATGCCAGCGTATTGCCGTACTTCCGCAAGTCGCAGCGGCGGATCGGCGGCCCGGATAGCGTGTACGTCGGGCGCGATGGCAACCTCCCCATCAGCGACAACGACTGGAAGTCGCCCGTCATCGAGGCTTTCCTGGCGGGCGTCCATGCCGCCGGCTTGCCGAAGAACCCTGACTACAACGGACAAAGCCAGGCAGGCGCAGGCTACATGCAGCGCGCCATTGAGAATGGCCGGCGCGTCAGCGCGGCGCACGCCTTCCTGAAGCCTGCCATGCGCCGTCCCGGCCTGAGCGTGCGCACCGACGCCCACGTAACCCGCATCGTTTTCGAGAACAAGCGTGCCGTGGGCGTGCGCTTCGAATCGAACGGGCGCAGCTGCGAGGTGCGCGCCCGGCGCGAGGTCATCCTGTCCGCGGGCGCACTAAACACCCCCAAGCTGCTCCAGTTGTCGGGGGTTGGTCCCGGCGAGCTGTTGCAGTCCCACGGCATCCCGGTCGTGCTGGACAACCGTGCCGTCGGCCAAAACCTGCAGGATCACTACGGCACCCGGACCGTCGTGCGCGTGCGTAACTGCCTGACCGCCAACAACCTGGCCAGGTGGCCTTGGCTGGCGCTCGAATGCATGAAATGGGTGCTGGGCCGGCCGAGCATACTGGGGCTTGCATCATCGCTGGCCTACGTGTTCTGGAAAAGCAGCCCTGGGCTGACCGAACCCGACCTGCAGTTCGTCCTGACACCCATCAGCTTCAAGCACGGCCAATTCGGGGTATTGGACACCTTTCCTGGGATGTCTTTGGGCGTTTGGGCGCACCGCCCCAGGAGCCGCGGTTTCGTCCGGCTGCAGTCCCCGGACCCACAGGCCGCCCCCCTGATCCAGCCCAACTACCTCAGCGACGAGGAGGACCGGCGCGTGCACATCGCCGGCGTGCGCCTGACGCGCCAGTTCCTGGGTACCAAGGAACTCGAATACTTCATCGAGCGCGAGGAAGTACCTGGCCGGGGCGTGCAAAGCGACGAAGAAATCCTGGACTTCGCGCGCCGCACCGGGTCGACCATCTACCACTTCTGCGGCACGTGCCGGATGGGACCAGCCGGCGACCCGGCAGCCGTGGTCGGGCCGGATCTTCGGGTGCATGGACTAGAAAACCTGCGCGTGGTCGATGCCTCGATCATGCCGTTGATCCCGTCCGGCAACACCTACGCGCCCACGCTGATGATCGCCGAAAAGGCCGCCGACATGATCCGCCGCGCACATTGCTAGGCGAAAAGGACACAAGAGGACCACCGTCTGCAGGCCGCCATGGCGGTTTGGCGTCCAGGCCGGTCCAGGACGCCTGTGTGCGCGCATCGCCCTGCCGCCTCCGTCCACCCGGACTGCTATCATCCGACAGCCCCGATGCTTCGCACGCCGGCCACGCGGGGCGTCCTGACCGAACCGGGCCGGCGGCGCTCCCAACGACGCACATCGCATCATGTCTGACCTGGCGAAATGCCTGAACCTGAACGACTTCGAGCGCTATGCGCGGCGGCGGCTGCCGCGTCCCATCTTCGGCTACGTCCATGCGGCAGCCGAAGACAGGCACGCCTTCGACGCCAATCGCCAGGCGTTCCGCAAGTACCGTCTTCTGACGAACGTGCTCGTCGACGCCACGGGCCGCAGCGCTGCCACGACGCTCCTGGGCAAGCGCTATGCGCAGCCCTTCGGCATCGCCCCGATGGGATTGAGCGCGCTGTATGCCTATCGCGGCGACGTGGTGCTGGCGCAGGCCGCGGCCGCCCATGACATCCCGATGGTCTTGAGCTCTTCCTCGCTCATCCCCATGGAGGAAGTGGCCAAGGCCAATCCTGATGCCTGGTTCCAGGCCTATGTGCCCGGCGACCGCGAGCAAATGGATGCCTTGGTGGCGCGCATCCTGCGCGCGGGCTTTCGAACGCTGGTGGTAACGGTGGATACCCCTGCCTATCCCAACAAGGAAGCCTACCTGCGCTGCGGCTTTTCCAGCCCGTTGAAACTGACACCGGACCTGATCTGGCAGGGCCTGACGCATCCCGCTTGGAGCATCGGGGTCTTTATGCGGACCCTGGTGCGCCATGGCATCCCGCACTTCGAGAACAATTACGCGACGCGCAGCGTGCCCATCATCGCCCGCAACGTCGAGCGCACCTTCGCCGACCGCGGCAACGTCACCTGGGAGCATCTGGCGCGCATCCGCCAAGCCTGGCCGCACCAACTGGTGCTCAAGGGCGTGCTCAATCCGGCCGACGCGCGGCGCGCCCGCGATGTCGGCGTGGACGCCATCATCCTATCCAATCACGGCGGCCGCCAGCTCGACGACGCCGCCGCGTCCCTGGACATGCTGCCGGCGGTGCTCGAACAGGTGCCAGGGCTGCCGGTGATGATAGACGGCGGCGTGCGCCGGGGCACCGACGTCCTCAAGGCGCTCGCGCTAGGCGCGGCCTTCGTCTTCGTCGGCCGCCCGTTCGCGTATGCGGCGGCGGTGGGAGGGCGCGCCGGCGTGGACCGCGCCATCGAACTGCTTGCCGCCGAGATCGATCGCAACATGGTGATGATGGGCGTAGGCACCGTCGATGCGCTATCGCGCGAGATGCTGGTGCCGGCTTGATTCCGCCCAATGGCGTGATCTAGTGCGATCGAGCCTGGGCGTCTGCCGGGTTGATGCGCGTGCATGAGTCACGCGCTCCCTGGCCGGTGCGCCGCTTCCTGTACTGAGCAGGTAGCGGCGACACCCTCGCTGCGATCCTTAGTCGATCTTAATTCCGGCCATTTGAACGAATTGGCGCCATTTTTCGACTTCACCTGCGTGATATGCGGCCAGTTCGGCAGATGTGCCGCCAGCGATGCGTAGGCTAGTCTGGCGGGCCGCATCGCGAACTGTGTCTGTATTCAGCACGTCGTTGAGTGCCTCGTTCAGGCGTCGGACGACATCATCCGGCGTTCCCTTGGGCGCAAGAACGGCGAACCATACGGTTAGCTCATGTTCCCTGAACCCAGATTCGGCCAGAGTGGGAATATCTGGCGCGAACGCAGCACGTTCGGCAGACGTGACGGCCAAGGCCTTGATCTCCCCAGACTGAACGTGTGGCAAGGACGGTCCCACATTTTCGAAGGCATAGGAAATCTGTCCGCCGATCAAATCGGTCAGCATGGTGCCAACGTTCTTGTAAAGCACCGTTTCGACCTGCACTTTTCCCATATCCTTGAGCAATTCGACCCATACCCGTGCGGTCGTATTGCTCGCCCCGAAGTTCAGCTTGCCTGGCTCTCTCCTGGCCAGCTCGACAAGTTCGGTCACGTTCGACACCGGTGCCGACTTGTTCGCGATCAGCACCATCGGTAGCTCGCCGACGAGCATGACCGGCGTGAAGTCCTTCAGCGGATCAAACGGAAGATTGCTGTATAGACTGACATTGGCGGCCAGGGGTCCATTGCTGGCCAATAGCAGCGTATAGCCGTCAGCATTCGCTCGAGCAACGCTAGCCGTGCCGACATTGCCGCCGGCGCCGGCCCGATTTTCGATCACCACCGGCTGCTTAAAGCGCTCGGAAAGCTCCTTGGCGATGGCCCTGCCGAGAATGTCCACGGACGCACCGGGGCCAAACGGCACGACGATCGTCACGGGCCGCTCGGGAAAAGCAGCATGACTGCCAGTGACAGGCAGCGCCAGGGTCAATCCCAGGCAAAGGATGGCCCAGATTTTCTTCATAGATTGTCTCCTTTGGCGATGAGATGAAAAACAGGCGAATGCCAGCCACCCGGCCGTCACGCCGGCAGCACTGTCGGGCCAACGTCCTGTACGGTAGCCCTGCGCATAGATCGTCGATAGGCTTCGTTGAAAGGCTGCCCCCTGTGCATGGTGCAGCGGTTGTCCCAGATCACGATGTCATTGACCCGCCAGCGATGGCGGTAAACAAACTGCGGTTGCGTCGCATGACGCATCAGCTCCTGGACCAATTGATCGCTCTGCTCTCTTGACATGCCCTGTATCGCGCTGATGTGAGAGGCCAGGTAAAGCGATTTGCGTTTGGAACCTGGGTGGGTACGCACCAGCACCTGTGGCACGGGGGGTTGTTGCTTGCGCCATTCGTCGGGAACACCGTTTACATCAAAACCCGTCAACGATCGCGAATGAAAATAATCGTGAATGGCGATCAACCCCTCGAGCTTGCGCTTCTTTTCGTCCGGCAAAGCGTCCCAAGCCGCGCGCATATCGGCAAACTCCGTTCCGCCACCGACAGGCGTGATTTCCTGCGCTGACAGCATCGATATGCTTGCCGGGATCTGCTTGAAGGAGCTATCCGTATGCCAGAGCTGATTGCTCAGGTTGATCAGGCGGCGTACGTCGTCTTTCTTGAGAATCGCCCCCTTATCATCGAGATTCGATATGTCGGACAGCTCTGGCCGATTCAGTCGCCGTGGAGATTTCGAGTTGTACATCGATGCGGCCAGCGATACCTCAAGAGGGCCGAACCGCGAAGCGAACGCCAGTTGCTGTTCCTCGTCAATCGGTTGCTCTGGCAGGACGAGCACTGCGTAACGATCTAGCAGCGCCTGCAGCTCGGCAAATACATCATCCGGCACCCCTGCCGCCACATTTAGTCCCGTCACTTCGGCGACGAAGTCTTCAAATACAGGGGTTACTTCTAGCATGCGTGGTCTCCTCCCTATGTTGGCAGGTATTCACAGAATCCATATAATTTCGCTCAGCGAAAATTTATTCGCTAGGAGAATTATAATGACGGAATCCGGCGCTCCCCGCAAGAACGTCCCGAACAAGACCAGCGACCAGTTCGTCGAAGCATTCGCTCGAGGATTGCTGGTTTTGCGCATCATGGGCCAGCACTCCGAAGCGATGACAATCAGCGAAGTTGCCGAGCACGCAGACATTGCACCGGCCAGCGCCCGTCGCTTGTTGCATACCCTCGTCGGACTGGGATACGCACAGCTCGACGGCCGACGATTCAAGCTAACGCCGCGCGTGCTCGAACTCGGTTTCGGCTACCTATCCTCGTTGCCGCTGAGGGATTTGGCGCTGCCCCTGATCGACGACTTCGCGCGCAAAAGCGGCGAGGTTTGTACGCTGTCCGTGCTGGACCGCTCCGAGGTCGTCTATGTCGCTCGGGCAGAAGTACGCAGCCCTCTGACGCGTACCATGGGTGTGGGAGAGCGCGTGCCCGCGCATGCTACATCCAGCGGTCACGTCCTGCTGGCCGGCGCCGATGAACAAACACTGCAGGCCTTTCTCGCCCAGGCTCCTTTCCCAGCGCTAACACCCAAAACTCCGTGCACCCGCCAAGCGCAGCTCGAAGCGATACGATCGGCGCAGAAACAGCAATGGTCCCTGGCCATGGAGGAACTAGAGCTCGGCGTATGCGGTCTTGCGGTGCCGGTTTGCGACCGACGCGGTCGGACAATCGCTGCGCTTACGGTTAGCGTCAACCTCGCCCGCTACACGCCTGCGACTATGCTTGAACGCTTTCTGCCCATGCTCCAAGACATCTCGCGGCAGCTGCGAACCGTGCCATAACGTCGCCCGACGCGACGGTATTCCCTTGCTTCTGGCATACTGCTCAGGCAGCAGCTGTCCGACTTATCGAATCGAATGAGTCACGTGCCGGCTGCCGACCAAATTCCGCCAAGTTGCGAGACAGGACGCATATGACTCGCCCGAACGCATATCGCGGCATTTTCCCCGTCGTCCCGACCACCTTCACGGAAAGCGGGGAGCTGGACCTAGCAAGCCAGAAGCGCTGCGTGGATTTCATGATAGATGCCGGATCCGATGGCCTATGCATCCTGGCCAATTTTTCCGAGCAGTTTTCGCTGGCCGACGACGAAAGGGAAATCCTGACGCGGACCATCCTCGAGCATGTGGCCGGCCGCGTGCCCGTCATCGTGACGACCAGCCATTTCAGCACGGATGTTTGCATGCGGCGCAGCCGCCAAGCGCAGGAGCTGGGCGCAGCCATGGTCATGGTAATGCCGCCCTACCACGGGACCACGCTACGCGTGTCAGAGGCGCAAATCCGGGAGTTCTATTCGCGGCTTTCCGATGCCATCGATATTCCCATCATGATCCAAGACGCGCCTGTGGCGGGCACGCCGATGTCCGCCGCCTTTCTCGCAAGCATGGCGCGGGAAATCGAGCACGTCGCTTACTTCAAGATAGAAACCCCCGGTGCGGCAAGCAAACTGCGCGAGCTGATCCGCTTGGGCGGCGAAGCCGTCCTTGGCCCCTGGGACGGCGAAGAGGCCATCACGCTGCTTGCGGACCTAGACGCCGGCGCCACCGGCGCAATGACAGGCGGCGCCTATCCCGACGGCCTGCGCCCCATCCTCGAGGCGCATCGCCGCGGCGATTGGGACAAGGCATTCGAGCTTTACCAGCGATGGCTTCCACTGATCAACTACGAAAACCGGCAAGCAAGCTTCCTGGCCTGCAAGACACTGATGAAAGAAGGCGGAATCATTGCGTGCGATGCCCCGCGTCACCCGTGGCCCGGGCTGGCACCGGAAGTCCGCAAGGGGCTTATCGACATCGCCAAGCGGCTCGATCCATTGGTGTTGCGCTGGGGATCGAGTTAAAGCCGCTTTTTTTTGGAGACGTGCCACCCGCCTGTAAGGCCACACCGGGTGGTATCGGAAGGAATCCTGGTGGGTGGTACAAGGTTCGAACTTGTGACCCCTGCCGTGTGAAGGCAGTGCTCTACCGCTGAGCTAACCACCCAAAGAAGCGGGATTCTAGCATATGCATTGCCGGTTGTGCAAAGCACGCCTGGGCATGCTACACGCGCGGCCTAACCGCGCCGCCCGGCCGCGGCGCTTACGCGGCGGCGGATTCGGCCGGCTGCTCGAGGCTGCGCCACACACAAGGCTTGCCGGCCGCCTTGTCCAAGGCGTCCAGATAGGCCTCGTGCTCGGCCAGCTCTTCGGGGCTGGCGCGCAGCACCGGCAGCACGGACGGGTCGACGCCGCCCAGGGCTTCGGCAGCGCCCCCGCCCGCCACGGGCTGTGCCGGCTCGATGAGCAGCGTGTCCTGGCCGCGGGTCATGGCCAGGTAGACCTCGGCCAGCAGGCGCGCGTCCAGCAGCGCCCCGTGCAGGGTGCGGTGGGCGTTGGAGATGCCGTACCGCTCGCACAGGGCGTCCAGCGAGTTGCGCTTGCCAGGGTGCATTTCGCGCGCCATCAGCAGGCTATCGGTGATGCGCGCGCACGCGTCGGCCAAGGGACCGCGCCCGATGCGCGCCAGTTCCGCGTCCAGGAAGCGCGTGTCGAAGGCGGCGTTGTGGATGACGATTTCGCCTTCGCGGATGAACGCCAGGAATTCGTCGCAGACGTCCTCGAAGCGCGGCTTGTCCGAAAGGAATTCGGTCGTCAGGCCGTGCACCTCCAGCGCCGCCGGGTCGCTGTCGCGGTCGGGATTGAGGTAGGTGTGGAAGTGGCGGCCGGTAATGGATCGGTTGACGATTTCGACGGCACCGATTTCGACGACGCGGTGGCCGAGTTCGGGCTCCAGGCCAGTCGTTTCGGTGTCGAGGATGATCACGCGCATGCAGCTTACTCCGGAATCCGCGCGGGCCCGGTCGTAGCGCCGTGCCCTGCGTCCGCGGGCTCGTCGGCCGCCGAACGCCGGCCCTTTCCGGCGATCAGGGTGTAGGCCACGGGCACCACGAACAAAGTCAGCAGTGTACCCAGGGACAGGCCGCCCACGAGCACCCAGCCGATTTGCTGACGCGATTCGGCGCCGGCGCCATGGGCCAGCGCCAGCGGCACGGTGCCCAGGACCATGGCGCCCGTGGTCATCAGGATGGGGCGCAACCGCAGCACGCTGGCTTCGACCACGGCCTCGAACAGCTCCTTGCCTTCGTCGCGCAGCTGCGTGGCGAACTCGACGATGAGGATCCCGTGCTTGGTAATCAGGCCGACCAGCGTGATCAGGCCGATCTGGCTGTAGATTGACAGCGTGCCGCCGGTCAGGCGCAAGGCGAGCAGCGCGCCCGTCATCGACAGCGGCACCGACAGCATGATGACCAGCGGATTGCGCCAGCTTTCGAACTGCGCGGCCAGTACCAAGTAGATGAAAACCAGCGCCATCGCGAAGACCATGTAGATGCTGCCCGAGGCATCGCGGAACTCGCGTGACTGGCCGTCCAGGTCAGTCTGGGTGCCGGGCGGCAGGACTTTGGCGGCGACCGCCTCCATGTGGGCCAGGACTTCGCCCATGGCGTAGCCCGGCGCGATGGCAGCCTCGATCTTGACCGCCCGCAGCCGGTTGAAGTGGTTCAGCGACTGCGGCGAGACGCCTTCACGCACGGTAAGCAGGTTGTCCAGCTGCACCATGCTGCCGTCGCGGGCGCGCACGTAAATGTCAGAGATGTCGCTGGGGTTGGCCCGGTCACGAGGCAGCACCTGCACGATCACGTCGTACTGCTCGCCGCTGTCCTTGAAGCGGGTGACCTGGCGCCCGCCCAACATGGTTTCCAGGGTGCGCCCGACCGTGGCCACGTCCACGCCCACGTCGGCCAGCTTGTCGCGGTCGACGTGCACGCGCAGCTCAGGCGTGTTCAGGCGCAGGTCCGAATCCAGGTTCATCAGTCCCGGATAATCGCGCAGCTCCGCCATGAAGTCGTCGGCAATGCGGGCCAGTTCCGGATATGAAGCCTGGCTCAGGATGATGAACTCAATGGGCTTCGAGTTGGGACGCAGTCCAAAAGACGGCGGGTTGGTCGGAAAGGCCCTGACCCCGGGCAGCGCGGCGAACTGCGGTTGCAGGGCCGCGGCGATCTCCTGCTGCGAACGCGTGCGCTCTTCCCAAGGCTTCAGGCGCAGGATGGCAATGCCGTCGGTGACGGTGGGAAAACCGACGATGACCTGGCTGCCCTGGCCTTCCGGGACCTGCTCGTACAGCTTCTCGATCTCGAGCATGGACGACAGCGTGTAGTCCAGCGTGGCGCCTTCCGGGGCCGTGACCACGCCGCGCACGACACCGCGGTCTTCGACCGGCGCGAGCTCCGACGGCGTGACCTTGAACAGCACGCCGCAGGCCAGCGCCACCCCTACACCGCACGCCACCACGATCCAGCGGTGACGCAGCGCTGCCTGCAGGGCCTGGCGGTAGCGGGAATTCATCCATTCGAGCCAACCCTCGATCAGGTTGTACAGCCGCCCGTGGCCGGCCTGGTGGCGCAGCAGCACCGAGCACATCATGGGCGTGAGCGTCAGGGCAATGAAGCCCGATACCAGCACGGAGCCGGCCAGCGTCAGCGCAAACTCAATGAACAGCCGGCCGGTCCGGCCGGTGGCAAACGCCAGCGGCGCGTACACGGTCACCAGGGTCAAGGTCATCGCCACGACGGCAAAGCCGATCTCGCGCGTGCCTTGGATGGCTGCCTGCATCGGCCGCATGCCTTGCTCGATGTGGCGGAAGACGTTTTCCAGCACCACGATGGCGTCGTCGACCACCAGGCCGATGGCCAGCACCATGGCCAGCAGGGTCAGCGTGTTGATGGAGAACCCGAACAGGTACATCAGCCCGCACGCGCCGATGAGCGAGACAGGAATCGTGACGATGGGAATGATGCTGGCGCGCACGTTGCGCAGGAAGAAGAAAATGACCAGCACCACCAGCACCACGGCCTCGCCGATCGTGCGGTAAACCGATTCGATGGAGCGCTCGATGAAGGTGGACGTGTCGTAGGTCACCGTCAGCTTCATGCCGCCGGGCAGGACCTCGTTGAGCCGCTCGACCTCTTCGCGCACCGCCCGCGAAAGGTCCAGGGGGTTGGCGGTGGCCTGGCGCATGACGCCGATGTTCAGGCCTTCCTGGCCATTGAAGCGTGACAGGATGCGCTCCTCGGCCGGGGCGATGCGCACGGTGGCCACGTCGCGGATGCGCACCGGATAGCCGTTGACGTTGGCCACCACCACATCGTTGAACTGCTGCTCGGTACGCAGGTCGGTCGAGGCCACGACGGAAAACTCGCGCGCCTGCGATTCGATCCGGCCGGCGGGAATTTCGACGTTCTGCGCCCGCAGGGCGTCTTCGACGTCCTGCACGGTGAGGTTGTAGCCAGCGAGCTTCGCGCGATCGATATAGATGCGCATCGACGGCAGGCGCTCGCCGAAGACGCGCACTTCGGAGGCGCCAGGCAGCACCGACAGGCGCGTCTTGACGTAGCGGTTGATGTAGTCGGACGCCTCGATCGGACTGTTGCGGCCGGCCTGCACCGCCACGTAGATGATGGGCTGGGAATCGGCCTCGACCTTGTTGATGATGGGCTCGTCGATATCGTCGGGCAAAAAGCGCCGCGCCCGCGACACCTTGTCGCGCACCTCGGCGGCGGCGGCTTCCGGGTTGCGCGACAGATCGAATTGGATCGTGATGGCGCTGCGCTCGGAACGGCTGCGCGAGGTCATCACATCCACGCCCTCAATGCCGGCGAGTTGGTCTTCCAGCGGCTTGGTGACCTGCGATTCGACCACCTCGGGCGATGCCCCGGTGTAGGTGGTAATGACCGAGACCGTCGGCACCTCGATCTGCGGGTACTCGCGCACGGTCAGGCGCGAATACGACACGACGCCGATCAGCACGATAATGAGCGACAGCACCGTGGCGAACACAGGCCGGCGCACGCAGGTTTCAGAAAGCTTCACGATGGCTTCCTAGGAGGGGCGCGCCCGCGTCGTGACCGGGGCGCCGTCGGTCAGCCGCTGCAGGCCCGCGATCGCGATCTCGTCGCCCTCGGCCAGGCCGCTGAGGATTTCCACCTGGCCGTCGCGGCGCTCGCCTATGGTGACCTCGACGCGCCGGGCCCGGCCGTCGGCGATGCGATAAACATACTGCCCAATGCTGGAAGGCGCCAATGCCGCCTCGGGGACGACCAGGACGTCTTCTTCGGCAAAAAGCAGCTGCACCCGCGCGAACATCCCCGGGCGCAGCACCATGTCGGCGTTGTCGACCTGCGCACGCAGCAAGATGGAGCGGCCGCCGGCATCGACCAGCGGGCTGATGGCATAGACCGTGCCGGCGCGCGGCGCCCCGCCCAGCGCGTCGAACCGCACCTGCAACGTCTGGCCGACCTTGACCTTGGTCAGATAGAGCTCGGGCACGCGAAAATCGACTTTCAACGGATCGACCGCCTCGAGCGAAACCAGGTCCTGGCCTTCCTCCACGTAATCGCCGATGGAAACGTTGCGCAGGCCGATGATGCCGTCGAAGGGCGCGACGATGACGGTCTTGTCCAGCCGCGCCTGCGCAAGCGCCACGGCCGCCTGCTGCACCTTCAGGTTGTTGGCGGATTCGTCGCGCGCCTGCTGGCTGATGAAACCCTCGGCCTGCAGGCTCGCGGCGCGCTTGTAGTGGCTTTGCGCAAGCGCCAGGTTGGCGCGGGCCTGCTCGAGCTCGGCACGCGCGATGGCGTCATCGAGCCTGAACAGCACCTGGCCCTTCTTGACCGGGGCACCTTCCTTGAAATTGATCTCGCGCAGGCGCCCGGCGACTTCCGGCCGCAACATCACGGTTTCGTCCGAGCGCAAGCTGCCCACCGCGGTAATACCCCGCGGGAAAGTCACGCGTTTGACCGTGGCGGTCTCGACGGGAACGGCGGCCTGCTGTGCGGCGCCTGCCCGTGGCGCAGGCGCAGGGGCATCCGGCGCAGCCGCTTGCTGTTTGGGCAAATACCAGCCCACGGCCACGCCCGCCGCCAGTGCCGCTGCCGCGACGGCGAGCGTTGCGATCTTGTTCATGCGGATAGGAAGGAAACGTCGCGCCCGGCATGGCCATGGGCCGCCCGGGGAAATCGTGACAATCGGTAAACTGACAATTTATCACCCTGCACTGGCGCTTAACCAGCAAAAATAAAGGGCTGGCAACGCAGCGTAATGGTTTCCTTATCCGTAGAAACCCTAGGTTTTATGCGGCCGGCGCGCGCTTGGCCGATTCCACGCCCAGGTTGGCCAGCTGGTCGGCGCGCTCGTTGCCCGCGTCGCCCGCATGCCCGCGCACCCATCGCCAAGTGACGTCGTGCCCGGCCACCAGGGCATCGAGGGCCTGCCACAAGTCGGCGTTCTTGACCGGCTTGCGGTCGGCGGTCATCCAGCCCCGGCGCTTCCAGTTGGGCAGCCACTCGCTCATGCCCTTTTGCACGTACTGGGAGTCCGTGTGGATGACGACCTTGCAGGGCCGCGTCAGCGCGCGCAGCGCCGCGATCACGGCAAATAGCTCCATGCGGTTGTTGGTCGTGTTGGGCTCTCCACCGTACAGGGTTTTTTCATGCCGCCCCATGCGCAGCAGCGCCCCCCATCCGCCCGGCCCGGGGTTGCCCTTGCACGCCCCGTCGGTCCAGATTTCCACAACCTTGGCATCATCGATCGTCATACATCCTTTCCGTATCGCGCCGCACGCCGCTGCGGCCACCCCGCACGCCCGTGCGGCACCACCACCTGGGCGGACCGGGCCGCCCGCCTTGCCTTGCGCTTCCAGGCCGGGCCAATCAGGCGCATGCCGGCCACGCGCTTGACCGCCGACACGACATAGACCGCGCCGCATACCGGCCACCAGCGATCGCCCGCCTTTTCCATGAACCGCCAGCGGGCAAGCCACTTCTCGGTGCGGCAAGGCGGGGCGTAGCAACCGTAGCGGCCACGGTCAACTTCCAGCGACAGCAGCTTGAACCAATCCTTCAGGCGCGCAAGCGAGACCTGCACGTCCGGATCCTGCGGCATCCAGGGCTCCAGCCCTGGAATCCGGCTGCGCGCCCCCCACAGGCTCCACGGGTTGAAGCCGGAAATCACCACGCGGCCTTCCGGCACCAGCACGCGCTCGACCTCGCGCAACACCTTGTGCGGGTGGTCGGTGCATTCGAAGGTATGGGGCAGGACCAGCAGGTCAATGGACTGCGACTCGAACGGCAGCTCGTCGGCCAGCGCGATGGTACATCCCTGCCAGCGGGCGGCCAGGCCCGGCGCGGGCGCGCTGGCCCCGACGTAACCCTTGAAAGGCATGCGATTGGCGCGCAGCGCGTCGATCTGCGGCATGCCCAGCTGCAGCGCGTTGTAGCCGAAGACGTCGCCCACCATCGCGTCGAACTGCGCCTGCTCCCAAGCGCGCACGTATTCGCCCGGCGCGCTTTGGAACCAGTCGGCCAGTTCTACAATGGGATCCGTCTCGTCCGTCACGCTGTCCTTTCCTTACCATGAATACCGACACCGCCCGCCCCGTCGCGGGGCAGGACGGCGGCGCGGTCGTTGCGCTGCCGGCCCTTTCCGACAACTATATCTGGCTGGTACGCCAAGGCGACGATGCCGTCGTGGTCGACCCGGGACAAGCCGGGCCCGTCCTGCAGGCGCTGTCCCGCGACGGCTTGCGGCTGCGCGCCATTCTACTCACCCACCACCACAACGATCACGTCGGCGGCGTGGTCGAATTGGTCCAGGCCACCGGCGCGGTGGTCTACGGCCCGGCGCGGGAAGCGCTGCCGCATTGCGACCACCGGCTGGCCGAGGGTGACCGGGTCAGCCTGGCGCAGCCCGCGCTGGATCTCCAGGTGCTGGACGTGCCGGGCCATACCGCCGGCCACATCGCCTATCACGGACTGGCCGCCGGCCAGCCCGTCCTGTTCTGCGGCGACACCCTGTTTGCCGCCGGCTGCGGCAGGCTGTTCGAAGGCACGCCCGCGCAAATGCACGATTCCCTGCAAAAAATCGCCCGCCTTCCGGCGGATTTACAGGTTTGCTGCGCGCACGAGTACACTTTGGCGAACTTGCGCTGGGCGTTGGCCGTCGAACCCGGCAACCGCGCCCTGCACGCCTGGCAGGAACAGGCCGAGCGGCTGCGCGCCGCCGGACGGCCGACGGTGCCGACCTCCATCGCCCGGGAGCTCGATACCAATCCTTTCCTGCGGGTGGCGCAGCCCGAAGTCGCACAAGCCGCAGCAACCTGGTCCGGACGGCCGCTGGCCGCCCCGGTGGACGTTTTTGCCGCGCTGCGTGAATGGAAGAACCAATTCAAATGATCCGCCGATGAATGTATTCCGACTGATCCTGTCCCTGTGCGTGGTGCTGCTAGTGGCCGGTTGCGCAGGCACCGCCCGGCACGGGGGCGAGCAGGTGGTCACCGGCCCCGAATCGGCCCCTGCCGGACGCTACGTCGCCGTCGATACCTTCCGCACCATAGACCTGACCCGTCCGCCTGCCGACGCCTGGGACAGAATCCGCCGCGGATTCGCGATCCCCAACCTCCATTCCCCCCTGGTCCAGCAATGGACCGACTATTACGCCGCGCACCCGGAATCGGTGCAGCGCATGGCCCAGCGGGCCGGCAAGTACCTTTACTACATCGTCGACGAAATCAACCGACGCGGCCTGCCGACCGAGCTGGCGCTGCTGCCTTTCATTGAAAGCGCGTACGACCCGGCGGCCTATTCCCGCTCCCGCGCCGCCGGCTTGTGGCAGTTCATTCCCAGCACGGGCCAACACTTCAATCTCAAGCAGGACTGGTGGCGCGACGAGCGCCGCGACCCGATTGCCTCGACCAACGCGGCGCTGGACTATCTGCAATATCTGTTCGACATGCAAGGCGACTGGTACCTGGCGCTGGCCTCCTACAACTGGGGCGAAGGCGCGGTGCAGCGCGCCATGGCCAAGAACGCCGCCGCGGGGCTGCCCGTGGATTACCAGTCGCTGCCGCTGCCCGAGGAAACGCGCAACTACGTGCCCAAGCTGCAGGCGATCAAGAACATCGTCGCCGAACCCGAAAAGTACGCGGTGACCCTGCCCCCGGTCGAAAACGCTCCTTATTTCGCCACGTTGCGCAAGACCCGGGACATCGACATCGAGCTGGCCGCGCAGCTGGCCGAGATGCCGCTGGACGAATTCCGGGCGCTGAACCCGTCGTTCAACCGGCCGATCATCCTGGGCGAGCACAAGCCCACGCTCATCTTGCCGCGGGAAAAAGTCGACGTCTTCAACGCCAACCTCAAGGCGTACGAAGGGCGGCTGACCAGCTGGAAGGTCTATCACGCCAAGCGCGGCGAGTCGCTGGCCGAGATCGCCAAGCGGCACAAGATCAGCCTGGCCCGGCTACGCGAGGTCAACGACATCCCTGCACAGCGCAGCCGGGCAGCGGGTGGGGCCATGCTCGTGCCCGGCACACCCGCGCCAGACGGCGGCCGGGTACAGCTGGCGTCGCTGCGCACGCCGGCCGGCGCCGCCGACAGGCAAACGCCGGCCGCGCGCGCGACGACCGCCGGGCCCAACGCCCGCGTGCACGTCGTCCAGCGCGGCGACACGCTTTACTCGATTGCGCGCCGCTACGGGACCTCGGTGGCAAACCTGCGCGCGCTCAACAACCTGAAGAACGACACACTCAAGGTGGGCAGCCGCCTGCGCATCCCGGGCACCGGCGTGCGCGGCTGACCGCGGGCGCGGTTAACATTGCGCCGATCGTCTCAACGCAACGCGGCCGGCCCCGGCCCCACCGCCCGGGCCTGCCCGCCTACTTACACCAGGACGGATAAATGGGTTTTCTTGCCGGCAAACGCATACTGATCACCGGAGTCCTCTCCAACCGCTCCATCGCCTACGGCATCGCCCGCGCCTGCCGCGACCAAGGCGCGGAACTGGCCTTCACCTACGTGGGCGACCGCTTCAAGGACCGCATCACCGAATTCGCCGCGGAATTCGGCAGCGACATCGTACTGCCGTGCGACGTCAGCGAAGATGCGCAGATCGAGGGCGCCTTCCAGGAGCTGGGACGGTGCTGGGACGGCCTGGACGGCCTGGTGCATTCGATCGGATTCGCACCGCGCGAGGCCATCGCGGGCGACTTCCTGGACGGCCTGTCGCGCGAGGGTTTCCGCATCGCCCACGACATCTCCGCCTACAGCTTCCCGGCGATGGCCAAGGCCGCGCTGCCGCTGATGAAAGGCCGCCGCGCGGCGCTGCTGACCCTGACCTACCTGGGCGCCGAACGCGTCGTACCCAACTACAACACCATGGGCCTGGCCAAGGCATCGCTCGAAGCGTCCGTACGCTATCTGGCAAGCTCCTTGGGGCCGCTCGGCATCCGCGCCAACGGGATTTCCGCCGGCCCGATCAAGACGCTGGCCGCCAGCGGCATCAAGGACTTTTCCTCCATCCTGAAGTACGTCGAGACCACCGCGCCGCTGCGCCGCAACGTCACGATCGAAGATGTCGGCAACGTCGCGGCTTTCCTGCTGTCGGATCTGGCCGCCGGCGTGACGGGCGAGATCACGCACGTCGATGCCGGGTTCTCCACCGTCGTGCCGGGCATGCAGGAATGAGCCGCCGGCACCGCGCGCCATGCGCGCGGTGCCTTCAATCGACCCGCAGGCCGATTTCGCGAGACAGCTGGTCGAAGCGGTCGATGTCACCGAGCACGATGCGGCCGAACGCTTCCGGCCCGTCGTTGGCCGGATTGAATCCCAACGCGCGCAGGTCAGCCTGCATGGCAGGGTCGGCCACGATGTGCGACAGTGCCCCGTACAGGAAATCGACTGCCGCTGCCGGCGTACCCGCCGGCGCAAGCAGGCCGTGCCACTGGTCGAGCTGGTAGCCGGGATAGCCCTGTTCGGCCACCGTGGGCACGTCGGGCAGCTGCGGCGAGCGCTGCGGGGACGTCACGGCCAGCGCCCGCAGCTTGCCCGCGCGCAGCAAGGGCGCGGCGCTCGACGCGGTCACGACGGCCGCCCCCACCTGGCCGGCGACGACGTCCTTGAGCGCCGGACCGCAACCGCCATAGGGCACGTGCAGTAGCTTGCGCCCGGCGTCCCGGGCAAGCATCTCACCGGCCAAATGCTGCGGCGTACCATTGCCGCAAGAGGCGTACTCGGGCGCGCGCCGACGCGCCGCGTCGGCCTCACCCTCGCTCGTGTTGCCGGCATCCAGCCACTGCGCCAGGGTGGACACGGGCGAGTCCGCCGGCACGACGAAGACCGATGGGACGTAAGCGACATTGATCACCGCGGTGAAGTCTTCGCGCGGCGAGAACGGCAGGTCGCGGAACACCGCCGGATTGATCGCGAAGGAACTGTTGACCATCAGCAGCGTGTGGCCGTCTGGCGGACTTTCGGCGACATGGCGCGCCCCCACGTTGCCGCTGGCGCCCGGGCGGTTTTCCACCAGCACCGGCAGGCCGATGCGCGCCGACAGCCTGTCGCCCAGCTTGCGCGCCAGCAGATCCGTGCCGCCGCCGGGCGGGAAAGTCACGACGATGGTGATGGGCCGGGACGGAAAATCCCGCACCGCTTCGCCCCACGCGCCCGGCCTTTGCGCGGCCGCCCCTGCAAACACGGCCGCCAGGACCGCCGCAGCGGCGGCCCAAGCCAATCGACCGAGGCCGCGACCGGTTCGCGCTCGTGCTATGCCTCGCATGGCGTCAACCCCGGTGGTCCAGGCCGATGTCCAGCACCGCGGCGCTGTGCGTGAGCCAGCCGACGGAGATCAAATCCACCCCGCTGGCAGCCACCGCCGGCGCGGTCTGCGGGGTGATGCGCCCTGACGCTTCGGTCAGCGCACGGCCCCCGACGATTTCCACGGCGCGGCGCAGCATGTCAGGCCCCATGTTGTCCAACAGCACCGCGTCCACGCCGACGTCCATGGCTTGCTCGAGCTGCTCGAGCGTGTCGACCTCGACTTCGATCTTGACCAAATGCCCGACCGCCGCGCGTGCGCGCTCGATGGCCGGGCGCACGCCGCCGGCGATGGCCACGTGGTTGTCCTTGATGAGCACGGCGTCGTCCAACCCGAACCGATGATTGGAGCCGCCGCCCACCCTCACGGCGTATTTCTGCAGCGCACGCAGCCCGGGCAGTGTCTTGCGCGTGCAGGCGACGCGGGCGCGATGGCCGCGGATGGCGTCGACGATGCCTGCGGTGGCGCTGGCCACCCCGCTCAGGTGGCACAGCAAGTTGAGCGCCACGCGCTCGCCGGTCAACACCCCGCGCGCCGAGCCGCTGACCACCGCGAGCACATCACCCGGTGCGACGCGGCTGCCGTCGCCCTTGCGCACGTCAAAGCTGATGGACGGATCCACCAGCCGGAATGCCATGCGCGCGGCGTCCAGGCCGGCGACCACGCCCGCCTGGCGTGCCACCAGGGCGGTCTCGGTCTGCATGCCTGCCGGCACGATGGCGTCAGTGGTGATGTCTCCGGCCCGACCAAGATCCTCCAGCAGCGCCGCGCGCACGATGGGTTCGATCATCAGGTCCGGCAGGGGTGCGGCCGGCGTCTCCTGGCCAGCCGGCATGGGGGGCGCTGCACGCAACGCCGTGGAGGCAATTATGCTCATTTTGAGTATTAAATGGACAAAAAAATTTCGGGCGGGATTATGCTAAGACTGAGCATAATACGATGTCAAGACCAGGGCTGAGGGCACTGAACGACGGCGCGGCACCGTCGGGATGCCGCCGCCGCGCCCCGGGCCTGCCGACGAGAAGCTGGCGGCCCCTATTGCGCCCGGGCAAGCGGCAGCTTGGTGCCGGCAATTGCGCGCTCGAGCAGCACATCGCGGCGAAACCGGAACAGCTTGGCCGGACGCCCCGCGCCGCCGGCCAGCACCTCGCCGGTTTCCTCGACAAGCTCCTGCTGCTCGATGAGGCGGCGGAAATTCTGCTTGTGCAGGCAACGGCCGGCCAAGGCTTCGACCGCCTGCTGCAGCTGCAACAGCGTAAAGTCCGGCGGCATCAGCTCGAACACGACCGGCCGGTATTTGATCTTTGCGCGCAGCCGGGCGATGCCGGTTGCGAGGATGCGGCGATGGTCGTAGCACATGGGATGGCCGGTCGGCAGCGACGCATCGGGCGCCGGGGCGCGGACGTCCCCGCGCTTGCGGCGGTGCGCCTCGGCCACCAGTCCTGCCTCGTACAACAACTCGTAGCGCTGCAGGACGGCATCCTCGCTCCAGGCATGGCCGTCCACCCCAAAGGACATCGCCATGCGCTGCTGGCGTGCACGCCGGTCGGCCGCACCCGGCGCGGCGGCGACCCATTTACGCAGCGCCGGCAGGATGAAGTCCGACAGCAGCGCGGGGGTACCGTCGCGGTGGTCTTCCCACGGGAAATAGCGGTACCAGTCCTGCCAGCCGGCGCCAGGATCGGGCGGCGCGCCCGCTTCTCGCGTCAGCGCCAGGTAACTGATGGAAATCGCATGCCGCCCCCCGCCGGATTCCTCGTAGCGGTCGCGGTCGGCAAAGGTATAGAGCTGCTCGACGTAACCCAGGGGATGGTGGGTTTGCGCCTCCACCCATGCCCGCAGGCCGGCTTGCAATGACCGGTGCGACCGCTCCAGCGGGCCGCTGGGCAAGGCGGCCGCGTCTCGCGTGGTCAGCACGCGGGGGGCGCCGTCGGTGACGGCGACCAGCACCGCAACCAGGTCGGCGACGATGGAATGAGGAGATGAATCGGTCAAAACGCGCTCGTCGGACGGCTTGTGGGCACTACGATGGCGGCTGCCGGGTGGTCGGCGGGATAGCGCCGCGCCGGGCAGCCGGATTATAGATAGTTGACGCGGCCGCGCAGCGGCTTGTTACGCGTACGCGATCAACCGGCCCATTGCCGCCACCCCCAGCCAGATCACCAGCGATGCCGCCGCCTGCACGCGCCCCATGGCGGGCGGCCGGTCGTCCCAATCGGCCAGGCGGCGTCCCCACCAGCTGCGAAACAACAGCGCGTTGGCAACGCCCAGCACGATCCAGAGCAGCTTGACTTGCAGCAAGGGCTGCACCGACAGCGGCCCGGCGTCTGCCGCGAAAAGCAGCGGGCCCGTGGCCAGCATGATGAGCAAGCCCGCGATGGAGACAGGCGTCAGCAGCGCCGATACCTCGGGCAGCGGCAGCCGCCGTCCCACGCCAAGCAGGCGCAGGTCGAGCAGCACGATGGCCCCCACCAGCAGCACCATGCCCAGTAGGTGCAGCAGGTTGACGGCAGGATACGCCCAGACGGCGCCACGCATCCATTCGCCCAGCGCGGACGCCTCCAGCGCGGCAGCCCAGTCAGGCGCGGTCATGGGCCCCCCTCCGGTCGGATGCCGTTTGAATCATGCAGGCAGGCATGCCGCACGGCGCTAGCGTAGCTCAACCGTCTTGCCGTCGACGGTGATGCGCTCGGCGCGCAACTCGGGACTGCCATCGGACTTGGGGTAGCCGACGATGCGCACGGTCTTGCCGACCTGCAGCATTTCTTCCGACAGGCCGCGGGCCTGCATGCGCGAGATCGGCGCAAGTACGACCTCCCAGCGCCGGCCCTCGTAGTCGACTTCGACCTCGGCGTGCGGATTGCGGTATCGCACCGCCTGCAGCGGCACCTCCATCGTGATCACCTTGTCCGCGTCATAGCTGCTCCAGCCGTGATGCGCATGGACCGGCAGCGCCAGGGCCAGCCCGGCCAGTGAAAGGATGAGGCGTCGCTTGAACGCAATGGGCATGGTGGACATGGCAGCCTCCCTGTGTCGAGCATGCGGCGCGCGCGCAGGCGCCGCCCTGGTGGGGACTATATACGCATTGCCCGGGTTGCGTCGCGCCCGGATCAAGCCGCCAAGAGCGCCGCCAGGTCCCCGGGCCGCGCGCGGCCTGCCTGAATCGCCAGCATCAGCAGGATGCGCGCCTTCCAAGGCGACAAGTCGCCGGCCAACACGGCGCCAATGTCGACCAGGCGTTGCGACGAACCCGCGAAGTCGTAGCCGGCCCGCGTGCCGCCGCGCGGGATACGGGTGGACACGACCACGGGCATGCCGCTGCTGCGCACCTCGGCGATCGCCTCGAACATCGGCGCATTGACGTGCCCCGATGCCACCGCCTGCACCACCAACCCCTGCGCGCCGGCCTGGGCAGCGGCGCGGACCAACGCGCCCGAAGCGCCGGCATACATGGCCACGATGTCCACCTGCGGCAAGCTGGACGCGCGCAGCGGCAGGTATAGCCGGCGCGACGGCCGGCGGTGCCAGGTCACCCGGTCGCGCACGATCGAGCCCAGGTAACCCCATTCGTTGGACTGGAAAGTCTCCACGTCCACCGTATGTGTCTTGGTGACCTCGCGCGCGGCGTTGACGTGACCGTTGAGCACGACCAGCACGCCGGCCCCGCGCGCCTGCGGCGCGCGGCACACGCGCAGCGCATCCATCAGGTTGCGCGGGCCGTCGAAATCGGGCTCCGACGCGTTGCGCTGTGCACCGGTCAGGACCACCGGCTTGTCACAGTCCAGCACCAAGTCCAGGAACCACGCCGTCTCTTCCAAGGTACTGGTCCCGTGCGTGACGACGACCCCGGCAATGTCCGGCCTGTCCAACAGCGCCCGCACGGCGTCGTGCAGGGCGACCCAGTGCTGCGGCCCGATTTGCGGCGATGCCACGCGCGCGACGTCGTGCACCTCGACTTCGCCGGCATCACCCCAAGGCGCCAGCGTCTGCAACAGCGCCGCGCCGGACATCGCCGGTGCGGCCAGGCCGGTCGCGGGATCTATGCGCGAGACGATGGTGCCGCCGGTGGCAACCAGCGCGCACCGGCCTGCCCCAACCGGCGCACTCACAGCGAAACGCCTGCGGCCTGCACGACCTCGCGCCACTTGTCGATTTCCGACTGGACGTACGCCGCGAACGCCTGCGGCGTTCCCCCGCCCGGCTGGGCGCCCAGTGACTTCATTTTTTCCTGCACGTCGGGCAGCGCCAGGATGCGGTTCACTTCCTCGTTGATCTTGTCGATGATGGGCGCCGGCGTGCCCGCGGGCGCGGCCAGGCCGTTCCAGGAGCTGACCTCGAAGTCTGGCACGCCGGCCTCGGCCATCGTGGGCACGTCGGGCAGCTCGGGCAGGCGCTTGGGCCCGGCCACCGCGAGCGGGCGCAGTTGCCCGCTTTGGATCGCGGGCAAGGCGCCCAGCAGCGTCTTGAACCCGGAAAGCACCGTCCCACCCACCACGTCGGTCAGTGCCGGGCCCGCCCCTTTGTAAGGCACGTGCAGCATCTTGACGCCGGTACGCAGCTCAAGCATCGCGCCAGCCAGATGCGGCGAGCCGCCCACGCCCGAAGACGCGTAGCTGACCTGGCCGGGCTTGGCCCGGGCCAGCTCGATCAGCGACTTGACATCCTTGATATCGGTCTTGGGGCTGACCACCAGCACGCTGGGCGAAGACATCAGGTGCACGATGGGGGCCAAGTCACGCATGCTGTCGTAGCGCAGGTTGCGGTAGACCGACATATTGGTGGCGTTGGCGATGGTCTCCACCAACAAGGTGTAGCCATCGGGTGCAGCACGCACGACCTGCTCGGTGGCGATGTTCGACCCTGCGCCAGGCTTGTTCTCGACCACCACTGGCTGGCCCCACGCCAAAGACAGCTTCTCGGCCACCACGCGCGCCATGACGTCGGTGGCCCCGCCGGGCGGATAGCCGACGACGATGGTGATGGGCCGGGACGGATAGTCTGCGGCCGTTTCGGCGCATGCGGGCCCGGCGGCCACGGCGGCGCAAACGGCGACTGCGGCCACGCGCCGGATCGTGTCGAGATCGCGCATCTTCTTCTCCCATGGGCCCTGCGCGAAGCAAGGCCGTGTCTCCTGGGCGCTGCCGCCCGTTTGTTTATCGGAATTGCCGGCCGCAGGCATAAGGCCTGGCCGGATCGCGCACGCGCACCGAAACTCCCGCCAAGGCGCCTGCCTGCGACTTCTCGCATGTCCCAATATGCCCCGGCTTGGCATGAAGGAAAAGCAAGAGTTCGTCATCCGCCAGTTAAATCTTTTTTAAGTAATGGGCGGCGGAGGAAGCGTTTCGCCACGCTCCGGCTGCACCAACGACGTGGCCGGCGGCAAGGCAGGCAACCCCGGCGGGCTGCCCGGCAGCCGGGTCCCACGCAGTCGACGGAGCGCACGCCCAGGCAAGAAATGGCCGCTGACGCGCATGACGAGCCCGGGCTACGGTATCTGTCCTAAATATTGGACATCAAATCCTAATAAATAGGTTATGATGCTTGGCCCCGGGGTGTCCCCGGGCCGAGCCCCTCCGATACCAGGCGTTCCATGGACAAAACTCTGCTCAAGGGCCTGATGGTGCTGGAAGCGATTACCGAGATGGACGGACAGCCCCGCACAATCGACGAAATCGCCACGCGCGTCGGCCTGACGCGCAGCAACGCACACCGCACGTTGCAGACGCTGGCGCACGCGGGTTACGTCGCCAAGGATCGTGCCACCGGCACTTACCGCGCCACCATCCGTCTGTTCGAGCTTGGCGCACGGCAGATTGCGGCCATGGACGTGCGCCGGCTGGCCGCGCCTTACATGCGCGAGCTGGCCGACGCCACCGGCGAAACCGTGCACCTGTCCGTGCTCGACGGGCTGGACGTCGTCTACATCGACAAGATCGACTCGCCGCAACCCGTCCGGGCCTACTCTGTGGTCGGCGGCCGCGCGCCGGCCTATGCCGTGGCCACTGGCAAGGCGTTGCTCGCGCAACAGCCCGACGATTACCTGGACCGCTTTGAAGGAGCGCTGCAACGCCACACGCCTGCAACCGTCAAAACCGTCGAGGCGTTACGGCTAGCGCTGGAAAAGGTGCGCCGCACGGGCTACGCAACCAACCTCGGCGAATGGCGTGCCAGTGTCTGTGGCCTGGCAGCGCCGCTATTCAACGGGCTGAGCGAGCCAGTGGCCGCGCTGGGCATTTCCGGCCCGCGCGAGCGGCTGGGCCCAGCCAAGCTCCGGCAGCACGCAGCCGACGTCCTGCGCTGCGCTGCCCGGCTGTCCAAGGAACTTGGCGCCAGCGACGCCCCGCCCCCTCTACGACATCACCTGAACGGACGACCTGACTTATGACCCCTTCCTGCGCACTGCAAGGCATCACCGTCCTGGAAATCTGCAACGTCGCCGCCGGCCCGTTCTGCGGCATGCTGCTGGCCGACATGGGCGCCGACGTCATCAAGATCGAAAACCCCGACGGCGGTGACACCTTGCGCAGCTGGCCACCGATACGCGACGGCTACAGCGAAAACTTCGCCTCGCTCAACCGCAACAAGCGGTCCATCACACTCAACCTCAAGGATGAGGGCGATCGCGAGCTGGCCCGGCGCCTGGCCAAGGATGCCGACGTGCTGATCGAAAACAACCGGCCCGGCGTCATGGCCCGGCTGGGCCTGGGCTTCGAGGACCTGCGCAAGATCAATCCGCGCCTGATCTACTGCTCGATCTCGGCGTACGGACAATCCGGGCCGCGCGCGCAGGAAGGCGGCTTTGACCTGACCATCCAGGCCATGAGTGGGATCATGAGCGTGACCGGCGAACCCGACGGTCCTCCGGTCAAGTGCGGCGTGCCGCTGGCGGACTTCTCGGCCGGACTGTACGCGGCCTTTTCCATCGCCGCCGCCTTGCGCGCGGTCGCGGCCGGCGCCCCCGGCACGCACATCGACGTGCCCATGCTGGGCGCCACGCTGGGCATCGCCGCCCTGCAGACCTCCGAATACTTCGGCAACGGCGTCGATCCGGTCAAGCTGGGCTCGGCCCACCCGCGCAACGCCCCTTACCAGGCGTTTCGCTGCGCCGACGGCTACTTTGGCATGGCCGCGGGCAACAACGCGCTTTGGAAAAGCGTGTGCGACGTCGTGGGCCGCCCGGAATTGGTCGACGACCCGCGCTTCCTGACCCCCAGCACCCGCGCGGCCAACCAAGTCGCGCTGCGCGAGCTGCTCGAAGAAATCTTCATGACCGCCGATGCCGCGCATTGGCTCGAGCGGTTCCGCGCCGCCGGCGTGCCGTGCGCGCCCATCAACCGCTATTCCGAAGTGCTGGCTGACGAGCAGGTCCAGTACATGCAGTGGGTGCAGCCGCTGACCCTGCCCAACGGCGTGCAGACGCGCACCTTCGGCGCGCCTGTGCGCTTCGATTCGCAGACGACGCCGATCCGGCGCCGTCCGCCCGCGCTGGGCGAGCACAACGATGAAATCCTCGGCCCGCTGCGCGCCGCCCTACGGGAGGGGCAATGACCGTGCGCGAGCAAACCGACGGCGGTACGCCGGCGTCGCCCCCGGCCCTGGCCGACGTCCGCATCGAGCCGGGCATCTGCCGCATCACGCTGAACCGGCCGGACAAGATGAACGCACTGTCCGCGGCCATGGTCGAGCAGCTGCACGACGCGATCGACGCCGCGCACGCCGCAGGCTGCAACCTCATCATCCTGCGCGGCGAAGGCCGCAATTTCAGCGCCGGGTTCGACTTCAGCGACATCGACGCGCAGACCGACGGCGACCTACTGCTGCGATTCGTGCGCATCGAACAGCTGCTGCAGAAACTGGCATCATCGCCGAGCCTGACCGTTGGCCTGGCCCACGGCAAGAACTTCGGCGCCGGCGTGGACTTGTACGCAGCCTGCCGGCTGCGCTATTGCGCACCGGAATCCACCTTCCGCATGCCCGGGCTGAAGTTCGGGCTGGTGCTGGGCAGCCGCCGATTCGGCGAGCTGGTCGGGCGCGAAACGGCGCGGCGCATCCTGGAGCAGGCGCGCACCTTCGACGCGGACGAAGCCCGCGCGATGGGGTTCGTCCACGACATCATCGCGCCAGACGAATGGCCGGCTGCCGAAGCCGCTGCGGCGACGACTACCGGCGAGCTGCAGCCGCAGGCACGCGCAGGCTTGTATGAGGCGCTGGCCAACGAAAATCCGGATGCCGACCTGGCGCACTTGGTCCGTTCGGCAGCACGTCCCGGGCTGAAGCGCAGGATATTGGCCTACCTGGGCCGGACCGATTGATTTGGCGCGGAACGGACTCGCGCCTCGGATAGAGCAAGGAGACGAGCCAGACGGCAACCAATCCGGCCTGATCGCGGCCGGTCGCCGCCCGTTGCCCTTGCGGGGCGGCGCCGGCCGGCGTGTTCAGCGCATCGCCGAATACTCGGTCGGCGCCAGGAACATGTTTTCCACGCGCTCGACGATGGGCTTTTCGGCTTCGCTTTCGGCACGCTTGGCGATCCACTCGGGATCGGCCTGGAAAGCGTTCCACTTGCGCTCGCGCTCGGCCAGGCTTTCCCACTTGAGCATGTAGGTCAGGGTGTGGTTGCTGGGACCGGCCAGGGTCGTCCAGAAGCCGATCTGCTCGATGCCATACTTCTTGAAAAAGCCCAGCGTGGTCTTGGTAAAGCGCTCGTGCAGGGCGGGCAGCCGCCCGGGCGCGCAGTGATAGATACGCAGTTCGACGATCATCGGCGATTCTCCGGAAAAAGGTGGAGGGTCATGGGCGCAGCGCATTCAGCGTGTGGCGCCGGCATAGCTTTCCTCGGTCACCTCTTCCTGCCAATCGCTCTTTCCGAACGAAGTCGCCAAGTGCAGCATGTAGGTGTCCGTGGCCGCGCCATGCCAATGGCGCACGTGCGGCGGGATCCAGACCACGTCTCCGGGGCGCAGCTCCTGCGCCTTTTCGCCCTCAGCGCAGACCCAGCCCCGGCCGCCGGTGACCTGCAGCATCTGGCCGAACTCGTGCGTGTGCCAGAACGTGCGCGCACCGGGCGTGAAGAACACGTTGTTGACGGTCACATTGTCGGTGGTGGGCATGACGGGGTCGGCCCACACCACGCCGGTGAAGGTGGATCCGCGCTGCTCGGACGGACGGCCTTCGGCCCTGCGGAAAACCTTGATGCTCATTTTGCTGGCTCCTTTTGGCTGCTATGCAAACGGACACCGCCCGAGACGTCGCCAATGGCGTCCACGACGCGGTTGCTGATCTGCTCGCCATACCCCAGGGCGGTGGCCAGGCCGAAGCTGGCCAGCGGCCCCGAAGCATTGAGCGAGGCCACGCCCAGTTCCCGGGCGCAGTCGACGTAAAGAAGGATATCCTTGGTCATCAGTTTGCTGGTCAGGCCGCCTTCCAGGTAGTTCCCGTCCACGATGTAGGGAAAGCGGTTGAGCGTGGCGAAGTTCACCCCGCTACTGCTGTTGAACACGTCCAGCAGCTTGTGCAGGTCTAGCCCTGCCTTTTTGCCTGCGACCATGACTTCGGCCGTTGCGGCAAGGCTGACCGCATTGAGGAAGTTGTTCAACAGCTTGGCGGTGTGGCCCGCGCCGCTATCGCCCATGTGGACCACTTTGTTGCTGAAAGGCTCGAACACCCAGCGAATGGACTCGATGGCCTGGGCCTCGCCGCCGACCATCAGGGTCAGCGTGCCCTTTTCGGCCGCCGCCGCGCCGCCCGAAATTCCGGCGTCGATGTACTGCACGCCCCGCTCCTTGAACAGGCCGTGCAGGCGCACGGTGGAGCTGGCCGCCGCCGTGCTCAGGTCGACGATGACCTGGCCGGCGCAGCACGCCGACAGCAGGCCACCCTCGCCCTCGCAGACCTGCTCGACGACCTTGCTATCCGGCAGCGACAGCAGCACCACGTCAGCCGCAGCCGCCACTTCGGCGATCGACGCCGCCGCGCGCGCGCCTGCCGCTACGGGCCGCGCCGCGTCGGCGTCGTAGCCGACTACGGCGATGCCCGCCTGCACCAGGCGCCGGGTCATGCGCCCGCCCATGTTGCCCAGACCGATGAACCCGACGCAATCCTTCTTCATTGCTTCTCCCGTATTGCCATGCGGCGCTGGCCAGCTTCGCGCCTATTGGTCACTGCTTGGGCCAGATCGGCTTGGCCAAGGCGACGTCCTCGGGGAAGACGGTAACCGGCACGCCGTTCTGCCATTGGATGACGGTCAGCGTGGCGCCCACGCGATGACCTGCCTCGTCAAACTTGAGCTCCCCGCCCGGGAAGTAGGGGATGCGGCCTTCGTCCAGGTTGCGGATGGCCTGGGCAACGGCCTCCCGGTCGGCCTTACCAGCCTTCTCGAGCGCGGTCTTGATGATCCACATGTCGCCATAGGTGGAAATGGCGTTCTGCGTCATCCACGGCTCGTTGTATTCGGTCTTCATGCGCTGGATCAGGTGCTCCTGGCCCTTGGCGCCCCAGTTGCCCACCGCGGACATTACGCCGTTGAGCAGATCGGCGCTGACCGTGTTCAGCACCTCGGGCTCGGCGATGGCGATGCCAAAGGAAATCACCGGGATGCGCACGTTGGTCTCGTTCATCTTCTCCAGGATGAGCTTGGCGTCCGAGATCACCGTGGGCAGGAAGAACACCAGGTCGGGACGGCGCGACCGCACGCGCTGCACCAGCGACGAGGCGTCCGACAGCGGCGGCGTGAAGGTTTCGTCCACGACCAGCTGCAGGCCGTTCTTGTCCAGCAGCCCGCCGTCCTTGAGCGCCTTGACGGTCGACAGCGAAGCGGCCGTGTTGTCGGTCAAGATGGCCACGGTCTTGGGGCGCTTGCCCGAGGCCTTCTCGGCCAGCTCCAGGATGCTCGGCAGCGCGATCTCGGCCTGCCGGCCTGCCGGCGCGGAGGTCTGGAAGATGTACTTGAAGCCGCGCTGGGTGATGAGATCGGAATACGACAGCGTCAGCATGGGCAGCTTGGCCCGCTCAGTCACTTCGGTCACCGCCAACGTGAACGAGCTGAGGTAGGCACCCGTACCGGCCACCAACTGCGGATAGTCGGCAACCATGCGCTGCGCGGCGCTCTTGGCCTTTTCGGTGGAGTCGCCCGAGTCGATGACTTCGAGCTTGAGCGGGGCACCGCCCAGGGCCTTGATACCGCCCTGGTCGTTGATGTCCTTGATTGCCATTTCGGCACCCATGCGCATCACCTGTCCGTAGCGCGCATAGATGCCGGACATGGGCGCAATCAGGCCGACGCTCACGGGCTCGGGCTGCGCGGCACGGGCCGTCGCCGCCATGCCTGGCAGCAGGCCTGCGGCCAGCGCCGCGGCCGCGGTCAATTTCGCAATCTGGCTAGCTTTCATGACTGTCTCCTCATGGTGTCCGCTTCGCGCGGATCGTCTTGCGATGGATGAACTGCCCCTACATGCCCAGATACGCACGGCGGACCCGGTCGTCCGCCTGCAGCGTTTCGTGCGTGCCTTCCAGGACGACGCGGCCTGCCTCGAGCACGTAGCCGCGGTCGGCAAACTGCAGCGCCTCGGCCACACGCTGTTCCACGAGCAGGATGGTCAGGCGCGCCTGCTTGCGGATGTCGACCAAGCGGTCGAAGATGAAATCCGCGATCGCTGGCGACAACCCCATGGATGGCTCGTCCAGCATCAACAGGCGCGGCGACGACGCCAGCCCACGCCCGATCGCGAGCATCTGCTGCTGGCCGCCCGACAGGGTGCCGGCCAGTTGCCCGGATCGCTCCTTGAGCACTGGAAACCATTCGTAGATTTGCTCAAGGTTGCGCCCCCAGTCCCGGCGCCCGGCCGGCGTATAAGCGCCCATTTCCAGGTTTTCGAGGACAGTCATCGACGCAAACACCTGGCGCCCTTCCGGCACGTGGGCGATACCCAAATGCGCGCGCCGGGCAGCCGGCACCGCCAACAGGTCCTGGCCGTCGAAGCGTATGGAACCGGACATCGGCTCCAGCATGCCCGATATGGTCTTGAACAACGTGCTCTTGCCCGCGCCATTGGGACCGACGATGGAGATGAACTCGCCTTCGCCGACCGTGACCGATACCTCGTTGAGCACCGGCAGCGCGGTATAGCCGGCCACGAGTTGCCTGATCTCAAGCATGCTTGGCGCTCCATTTCTTGCCCAGGTAAGCCTCCACCACGCGCGCGTCGCGCGTGATCGACTGCGGATCACCCACCGCCAGGACTTCTCCGTGGTCCAACACCACGAATTCGTCGACCAGCTTGACCATGGCCTGCATGGTGTGCTCGATGATGACGATGGTGATGCCCGAGGCGGAAAGCGAGCGGATCACCGACACCACATCATCCACCTCGCCATGGCCCAGGCCCGCCAGGGTTTCATCCAGCAGAAGCAGCTCGGGCTGCCCGGCGACGGCGCGCGCCAGCTCCATCAGGCGCAGTTCGCGCGTGGTCAGCACCGACGCGACCTTGTCGGCGCAGTCGCCCAGGCCCACGCGCGCGATCGCGTCGGCGGCGAGCTGATCGGCGTGCGCCTCGCTACGCGCCTTGACGTAGGCGCCGACCTTGACGTTCTGCGCCACGGTCAGGCGCATGAACGGCCGCATGATCTGGAAAGTCCGACCTACCCCTGCCGCACACAGTTCGTGCGGCTTGCGTCCGGCCATGTCCACACCGTTGAGCAGGATCTGGCCGGCATCCGGCTTCAGGAACCCGTTGAGCAGGTTGAACAGCGTGGTCTTGCCCGCCCCGTTCGGGCCGATGATGCCCAGAATCATCCCTTTGCGGACCTGGAAGCTGACGTTCTGCACGGCCTTCAACCCGCCGAAGCTGCGCGAGACCGACCGCACGTCCAGGATGACCTCGCCGGTGCAAGGTTGGACCGGAATCGGTCGCGCGGCGGCTACATCCGAATCAGGGTCGCGGGCAGGTGCGGCGGCAGCGGGTGCGCTCCCATCGGTTACCGTCGGCGCCGCGGTGCTGCGCGCGGCCGGCGCAGCAGGCCCGGCGCCTTCGCCCCGCCGACGCAGGAAGTCGCGGACCTTCCAATAAACGCCTTCGGGCGCGGCCAGGATCACCGCGATGATGGCGATGCCCAAAATCACGCCCTGGATGCCGGGGTAGGCCGCACCCAGTTCGGCGTGCAGGATTTCGCCAAGCGGCACCAGGATGGCCGCGCCGATGATCGGGCCCCAAACGGTGCCCACGCCGCCAAACATGGAAACCGTCAACGCCTGGGCCGACACCAGCATGCCAAACACCGACACCGGCGTGACCACCAACAGCACCACGGCATAAAAGGCGCCTGTCGCCCCGGCAATGGCGCCGCTGAGCGCAATGGCGCGCAGCTTCCAGCGCAGGGTGTCGATGCCGGCTGCCTCGGCGGCCGCTTCGTTTTGCTTGATGGCGATCAACGCCATGCCGAACCGGGTGCGCTCGACGTAGCGCGTCAGCTGCACGAAGATGAGCAGCAGCGCCATGGCCACCAGCGTGTACAGGCGCGGCTCCTCGAACTGCATATAGCGCGCGGGGTTTTCGCGCATCATGGGAAACGTCACCTCCTGCAAGCCCAGCCACTCGAACACGTAGAGCAGCGCCAGCGGGTAGGCGAGCATGGACAGCGCGAAGTAGTGCCCGCGCAACCGGAACGTCGGCAAGCCGACCAGCAAGCCGGCCACTGCACCCAGCACGGCCGACAAGGGGATCATCAGCCAGGGCGAAATGCCCAGATGAATCTGGCCAAGCACGCAGGCATAGGCACCAAGTCCGAAAAATGCGGCGTGGCCGAATGAAACCAGGCCCGTGTACCCGCTGAGCATGTTCCAGGACAGCCCGAAGCAGGCCCAGATCAGCACCAGGGTGAAGATCAGCTGGTGATAGGCGTTGTCCACCAGCAGCGTCGCGCCCAGATAGGCCGCGGCCACGGCGATCAGGACGAGCGTAGTAGGCAGGCGCTTCATCAGGTTCTCTCCGCGGAACGGCCGAACATCCCTTGCGGCCGCAGGGTCACGAGCAGCAGGAAGAAGACAAAAATGGCCGCGTTCTGCAGCTGGGTCGGCAGCACCAGCGCAGACAGCTGCTGCACCAGGCCGATGACCATGCCGCCCCAGAAGGCGCCGAGGATGCTGCCTATGCCGCCCAGCACCACGCCCGCATACATGATGATGACGAACTCCAGCCCGACGAAGGGGTGGAACGGATAGTTGGTCGCCAGCAGTCCCCCGGCCAGGGCGGTGATGCAAGTGCCCAGCGCGAAAGCGATGCGGTACGCGCGGTTGACGTCGATGCCCATGTAGTACGCGGCCACGGGGTTGTCGGCGGCCGCGCGCAGCGACTTGCCCAATCGGCTGCGGTTGACCAACAACCCAAGCGCGACGATGGCGATGACCGAGATCAGCGCGGCGATGCCGCGGCCCTTATTGACGAACACGCTGACGAAGTCGCCCCAAAGCGGGCCGATCTCCCATGCGCTACTCGACAGCGGTGTGCGTAGCGACAGCAGCTGTGGGCCGAACACCATCATGCCGCCGTTCTGCAGGATCAGCGCGATGCCCAGGGTCAGGATCAACTGCGCATAGTGGCCCTCGCCTTCCAGCGATGCAGTGCGCCGGCCAGTTACGCGCGAGATCAGCATCAGGTGCGCGGCATAGCCCACGGCGAACATCACCGGCATCATCAGCAGGATGGACAGGTACGCCCCCAATGCCGAACCCGCCAGCCAGTTCGCCCCAAACATCACGAAGAAAAAGTACGTGACGTACATGCCCAGCATCATCAGGTCGCCCTGGGCGAAATTGATCACCCGCATGATCCCGAAGATCATGGCCAGGCCCACGCACATCAGCCCGTATATGCCGCCGACCAGCACGCCGGCGGCCAGCGCCTGCAAGAATGCCTCCAGATGGATCTGTAGATCGGTCATCGTCTCCCCCGCATGAGCGCTTCTAAGTGTCGGCTGGGCGCGCGCACAGTCGCGCCAGCTCACCGGCGTCGGCGGCCCGCTCGTAACCGTCGACCGTTTCCTCGATGCGCCGCGCGCGCCCGGCGTCCAGGACGGCACGAGCCGCCTGCCTGAAGCGCTCGCGGATCGTCGCCTCGTCGGCGGCCACCACATCGTCGAGCTCGCCGCTGACCGTGGCGCCATCGCCCAGTGTCAACACGACGCGCGCGCCCTGGCGCGCCGGGAACGCCGCGGTGTACTCGGCGTCCTCGACAAGCGTGGTCGCCGCCATCAGCCTGGCAACCTCGGCATCGTCCAGGCGCGCATAGTTGCTTTCGGCGATGACACCATTGGCCAGGGTCGCGGCCACGCCGAAGGGAATGCTCATCTTGGCCTGCAAGGCGCGCCGGAACGGTCCTTTGGCGTCACAGCCCGGATAAGCCACCGCCGCCCGCGTGGTTTCGATGCGTACGGCGGCGATGCGACGGCTGCCTCCGGCCACGCGCCGGACGGCCTGCAAGGCAGCCTGGCAAGGCGTTTGCGCGAAGTTGCAGGCCGGCGCCGGCTTGTTGAACACCGCGTCGATTTCGGCTCGGCCGTCGGCAAACAGGTCGATCGGCGCCACCAGCGGCGCGCGCGCATACGCCTTGAAAATGCCCGCTTCGCCTTCCAGGATGGACGCCGAGCCTTCGGCGCCGCGCGCCGCCAGCGCCAGGCAGGTCATCGCATTGCGTACGACGAAGCCAGGGTGGAAATACATCTCGCTGCCGCCGGTGTGCCCCCATTCGTTCAACCCGGCGCAGCAGTTCCCGGCTAGCGCAAAAGCGTTCAGCGCCCGCTGCGCATCCAGGCCGATCAGCCGGGCCCCGGCCATCACCGCAGCAAACGGCCCCACCAGGCCTGTCGGCCGAAACAGCCGCGCCAGCTCGGGATTCATCAATGCACGACCGATGCGTGCGCCCGTTTCATACCCGACAATGGCCGCCGCGAGCACTTGCTCGCCAGAGACCGGATGCCGTTCGGCCAACGCCAGCACCGTTGGCCAGACGACTACGCCCAAGTGCGCCACGCTAGCCGCGTGCATGTCCTCGCGCACCAGCCCGTGGCCGGCCACCGCATTGGCAAAGGCGGCATCGGCCGGGGCGTACATGCCGGCCCGGCCGGCGATGTGGGCGCCGGCTTCGGCCACGGACGTGGCCAGCGTCGCGGCCTGCTCGCTCCAAGGCAGGTCGCGCGCCTCGAAAACGCACGACAGATAGTCCAGCAGGCAGCGCCGCGCCGCACGCCAAGTGCCGGCAGAAAAGCCGCCGGCCGCCATGGCTTGCACGACGATCCGATGCGCCGAGCTTTCCCGCCTACCGATGCTGTCCATCCATGGCTCCATGCATGCAGCGTGGCCGACGGTTCAATAACCGACCACTGTCAGGCCACCATCTATCTTGAGCGTCACACCGGCGATGCGCGCGCCTTCGTCGCTGGCCAGGAACACCGCGGCCGCGGCGATATCCGCCCCTTCGGCAAGCTTGCCGGTCGGCGTCTTGCGGCGCCGCTCTTCCCACCCTTGCTCGGAAATCACCGAGCTGGCACCTGGGGTGACCACCGGTCCGGGCGCCAGGGCATTGACGCGGATGCCGTGCGCGCCCAGCTCCACCGCCTGCTGCCGGGTCAGCGCATCGAGCGCCCCCTTGATCGAGCTATAGACGGCCGCCGTCTTGATGGCCACCGACACGGCCACCGAGGACAGGTTGATGACCGAGCCGCCGCCGCGGGCGATCATGTGCGGCGTAGCGGCCTGCAAAGACCACAATGCGCCCTTGAAGCCGACGTCGATCATTTTGTCGACCTCGTGCTCGGGCATGTCGACCAAAGGGGCGTAATAAAAGTAGGCGGCGTTATTGACCAAGATATCCAGGCCGCCGGCCTGCGCGGCGAACCCGTCTATGGCCTGGCGCACGGCCGCGCGGTCGGCGACGTCGCAGGGCAGCGGCGTAGCGCCGGGAATATCCGCCTGCGCCTGCGCGAGCAGGTCGCGGTTGTTGTCCAACAAGCCGACGCGCGCCCCTTCCTTGGCGAAAGCCAATGAAATCGCCTTGCCTATGCCGCCAGCCGCGCCCGTGACGACCGCCACTTTTCCTGCCAGTCTCGCCATTGCTCCTCCTTGTCGCGCTTCCTGCCCGCCGGGCGCAAGCGCCTGATTTTTTTTGCACCACGCATGGCGCCATCGCCTGCGCGGGTGATGAGTCCGGCACGACACCGGAAAACCGCGCGTTGTGCCATTACAGTAGTATAAGCAGATTGTAGTATTGAATGCTCAAAGTTTCGATATCTGGGACCACTCGACGTTTGGCACGCCGGCCCCCTGCTTTGCAGCCGGGTTGCTTTGCGCGCCAGGGCCTGGCAGGCAAAATAGGCGCTCTTCCCCTAGCCAGTACGAGCCAGACGACGATGCCTGCAGACATGCACTTTTATGAGCCCTCGCAGGGCCACGGCTTGCGCCACAACCCGCTCAACGCCATCGTGGCGCCCCGCCCCATCGGCTGGATTTCCTCGCGCAATGCCGCTGGCACGCTCAACCTGGCCCCCTACAGCTTTTTCAACGCCTTCAACTACGTCCCGCCCATCATCGGCTTTTCCAGCACGAGCTATAAGGACACCGTGCGCAACATCGAGGCCACCGGCGAGTTCTGCTGGAACCTGGTGACGGTCGAACTTGCGCAGGCGATGAACGCCACCAGTGCCGCGGTCGCGCCGGATGTAGACGAATTCGCGCTGGCAGGACTGACGCCCGCGCCATCGCGCATCGTGTCGGTGCCGCGGGTGGCGGAAAGCCCCGTGTCCTTCGAATGCCGCGTCAGCCAGGTCGTGCGGCTGCGCGGCGCCGATGGCGCCGAGGTGGACGCCTGGCTGACACTCGGCGAGGTAGTGGGCGTGCACATCGACAAGCGCCTGATCCGCGACGGCGTCTACGACACGGCCGCGGCAGCGCCCATCATGCGGGGCGGCGGACCTGCGGATTACTTCGCCGTCGAGGCAACCGCCCTATTCAAGATGTACCGGCCGGATTGAGGCAGGGCAAGCAGCACGACACCGTATCCGCGGCCAGCCACAGGCAGGTGCGCCCGCCGTCAGGCCGCCGCCTCGAAGGCGGCCGCAATCCGCAATAGCTCGTCGTCTCGTCGGAAGCGCCCAACCAGCTGTAGGCCGACAGGCAAGCCGTCCGAACCCTTGCCGCAAGGCAGGCTCACGGCCGGATGCCCGGTCATGTTGAAAGGCATGGTCCAGGGAAACCAGTGTTCGCGCAGCCCGTTGTACTTCCGGCCATCGATTTCGATTTCCTGGAACAAATCCTGGTCTATGGGCAGCGCGGTACGCGTAAGCGTTGGCATAGCCAGGCAATCGGCTTGCGCCAGCAACCGCTGGACCGTGTGAAACAATTCGGTCCGCTGAAACATTGCCCGTTGATATTGCACGCTAGTCAATGTGCTGGCCGACTCGACCTGGCGCTTGAAAGTATCGCTGAACAGTTCCGGGTTGGCGGCAACCATGTCCGCGAAACGCGCCCGCCATACGGTATGGTTGACCGCTCGCCAGATCGGCTCGACATCAAACGCCGCGCCGTCGAAGGGCTCGATCTGCGCACCTAAAGCTTGCATGCGAGCCAGCGCTGCATCGAAGGCCCTGCGCACGTCGGCCGACACCGGGCGCCCCGGTGGCGCCAGGCAATACAGCACCCGCGTGCCTTTCAAGTCCGCCACCTCGCGAGCCGCCGCGGCATAGTCTGGCTTGAAAACGCCAATGGACCATGGATCGACCGGATCTTCGCCGGCCATCACCTGCAGCATCAGGCCGGTGTCCTCTACCGTGCGCGTGGTCGGCGTGACGTAGGTTTGATTGCCAAATATGTCCTGCGCCTGGCTGTGCGGCACCACCCCGTTGCTTTGCTTGAAGCCCACCACGCCATTGCATGCCGCCGGAATACGCGTCGAACCGCCCCCGTCCGTGGCGACCGCCAAGGGCGCTATCCCCGCAGCCGTGGCCACCGCCGCGCCACCGCTTGATCCGCCGCTGGTGCGCTCGGCGCTCCATGCGTTGCGCGTCTGCCCAAACAACGGACTGCGCGTCAGCGACTGGCAACCGAACTCTGGCGTCGTCGTCTTGCCGATCAGGATAGCGCCGGCAGCACGCAACCGGGCGACCGAGACGGCGTCCTGCTGGGGCACGTGGTCCTTGAAGGCAAGCGTGCCGAAAGTCGTGCGCACCCCGGCCGTATTGACCAAATCCTTGACGGTAAACGGCACGCCGTGCAGCAATCCCAGGCTTGCGCCCGACATCACCGCTTGCTCTGCCTGCCGAGCCTGATCCATTGCCTGGTCCGCGCACAGCGTGATGAAGCAGTTCAGATCCGGCTGCAGGCGCTCGGCACGCGCCAGCGAAGCGCGCACGACCTCGACGGGAGAAAGCTTCCGGCTGCGGATCAGGGCCGCCAGTTGCACGGCCGTCATCGAGGCGATTTCTTCTTCCATCGTCGGCCCACCCGCATCAATCCATTGCTATGCCGGAAGCCTCCACGATGGGCGCCCATTGCTTGCGCTCCTCGGCAATACGTCGCGCCGTGTCCGCGGAACCGGCCGGTGCGACAACCATGCCGGCGTCAAGCAGCCGGTTGCGCAGGCCTGCATCCTCGGACACCTTTAAAAAGGCATGCTCCAGGCGCGCCACCACATCGTCGGGCGTAGCCGCCGGCACGAAGATGCCATACCAGCTCGTGGCTGCGCGATATTCCTGGAAACCCTGCTCGTCTATGGTCTTGACGTCGGGCAGGGCCTGCATGCGCTTGGTGCCGCTGATTCCCAGGAATTTGATTTTCCCGCTTCGGTATAACGGCATCATGCTGGCAACCGCGTCCCAGCCGATGGATACCTCGCCGCTGGCCACGTCGACAAGCATAGGCGCTGCCCCTTTGTAGGCCACTGGCTCGATCTGCAATCCCTGGCTCTTGTTCAGGGCCAACGCACCCAAATGGCCGGCGCTGCCCAGGGTGGCTACGCCCAGCGTGGTCGGCTTGCCCCGCGCCTTGGCCCATTGGATGTAGTCGGCGATGCCATCGTACGGTGCTGCCTTGGCGGCAACCACGCCGGTCGGGATCTCCACGAGCTGCGCGACTGGGCGCAGATCCTTGTCGGCGTCGTAATCCAGCTTTTTGTAAGTTAGCGGAAAGATCGCAAAGAGTGGTGAGCCGCCCAGGTACATGGTCAATCCGTCAGGCTTGGCAGATTTGACCGCATTCAAGGCGATCCGCCCGGAAGCACCCGGCTTGTTTTCCACCACCACCGTTTCGAAGCCGTGCTGGCGCAACGCCTCGGCATAGAGCCGCGCAGTGGTGTCGGCAGCCCCGCCCGGCGCAAAACCGACCATTATGGTCACCGGCCCATTGACCGGAGCGGCCTGCGTCGGGGCGGCCACGCCAGCGCAAACCAGGCTCGCAGAAACCACTAAAGTGTGCAATCGGGCAAAACGCATCTTTCCCCCCCTCATGATTGTTGATTCCAGCGCGCGGTGGCGCGCCGATACGAGATAGTAATGGATAGCATGCATTGCCTACGCGCGCACCATGCACGCATCAGCCGCCGGACATCGAGCGCGGCAGCCATCGGTTGCCTGGGATACTTTGCGAGCTTATAAATCGCGCGCCCACACTTGCCCGACCAGGTCCTTGCCGAAGCTGTGGTGGCGCTCTTCCTCGATTAGCTCGAAGCCCGCGGCCTCGTAAATGCGGCGCGCCGACACCAGCACGTCGTTGGTCCACAGCACCATGCGCCGGTAGCCGGCTTCCTTGGCAAAAGCCAGGCACTCCTGGACCAGGCGGCGTCCCAGTCCCAGCCCGCGCGCGGCCGGATCGACGTACAGCAGCCGCAGCTTGGCCGTGTGCTCGTCCTGCTGGACCACGAACACCGAACCGACGATTTCCCCTTCGCGCTCGGCGATCCAGCAGCGTTCCTTGCCAGGCTTGAAGTGCTCGACGAAGTCTGCCGTGATGCGCGCGACCAAGGCTTCGAAGGTCCAGTCCCAGCCATATTCGCGCCAGTACAACTCGCCGTGCTTGTGCACCACCCATCCCATGTCGCCGGGGCGAGGATCGCGCAGCACGATCATCGGTGCAGACGGCTCCTCGCCCAGCAGCCGCTGGATGCGACGCATCGATCCGACCAGGGCTTGGCGATCCTGCTCGGCCAGCGGCGCCAGCAATGCGCCGACTTCAGCCGCCGATGCCGCGTCGATGCGGGCGAAAACCTGCTTGCCTTTGGCCGTCAGCGTAATGCCTTGCCGGCGCGGTGACCTGGCGATGGGATCGCGCCGCACCACGCCCTCGGCCTCCAGTCCTGCGAGCAGGCGGCTCAAATACCCGGGATCCATGCGTAGCGACGCTGCCAAATCGCTGGCCGAAGGCGCTTGCCCGCGCGTATTCGCCAATTCGTATATGACGCGGCATTGCGGCAGGGAATAGCCCGATGCGAGCAAATGCTCGTTGAGCGCACCCACCAGGCGCGTGTGAAAACGGTTGAATCCCCGCACGGCGGCGATGTGCCCGGGCGCAACCCAAGGGGCTTTGCGATGGGCGGCCATATACACCTCCGGGTAGAAATTGACTTTATCAATTATAAAATGACTTAGTCAATTTCGCCCCCCCTGCATAAAAGGCGCATTCGTCGACGCGCGCCGCCGCCGGATCGCATGGCCATCGGCTAGTCGTCGCGGCGCGGCGCGCTCGGGCAGCAGGCCAGCGCCCTGCCTCCTGCCGCAGGCGCACCGCTTGGGCGCGACGGGTTGGTCTTGCCCGCGCGCGCCCAAGCCTTCTCGTGAAAGAAGTAGGCAAACGCCTGTATGCTCGGCTCGAGCAAGCTGAGCGTCAGCGAAGCGGCCAGGTCGCCGGTGACGGCGTAGGCCACGGCAGCGGCGACCGTGATGTGCATCACGTAATAGCTGCACGTCTTGCGCACCATGCGCGAGGTATCTGGCTGAAAGCGTCGAATACGCGACATGGCATGACCTCCGTTCTATTTGGATATACAAATGATAATCATTGTCATTAGTAACATCCAATAGAACTTTCCGAAGGCGATGATAGCCATGACCTTGGTGGCTGAGGTGGATTTGATTGGCCTAGGCGACGGCCTGGGCGTGCTCCGTCAACCAACGACGCCCGGGCGACAGGATCAAGCAGCTGCCCGGGCGGTCGCCTTTTCTTGTCACTTTTTTTGCAGCGTGCAAATCCTTCGCTGCCGCGGGCGCGTTAAGCTATTGGTGGCCTATCCGGCCAGCTCGTCCATTGGCAGGTCCATCCGCCTTCCACAAGTGGAACTTTTGGGCCTGCCCGGTTACAGACACGGGAATAAGATTCTTGGCATGCGGCGTGCGTCACATGCATCGCCCGCATCTTCTCTTCGAGTATGCCCATTACTCCCAACGCCCCAGTTTCGCTGCCAGCCGGACCGTCGATAGACGACTTCGCGGCAGCGATGGCGAAAGGGGACGCCGTATACATCTCCGTTTCCGGGCAATCCCTGCAAGTCCTGGGCACAGGCGTGACACCCAGCGGGCGCAGCGTGGCCTGGGTTGCCCCGGACGTGGATACCGCTTCGCTATTCAAGGACGCCCTTGCCCGCACCTATGGCCAAGGCATTGCGATTGCCGTGGCCCGTGAGCTGGGGCTGGAGCCCAGCCCGGGCAAGCCACTGTCCTCACGCGTGGTTTCCCTGGCGCTGGACATGGCGCAGACATCCAGCCAGGCCATGTCCGGCGTGGATTTCGCCACGCGGCTCGAATTCTCCGCCAGGGCGGCGGGGCAGGGCTTTGCCAGCACCTGCCGCGCCGAAGGCATCGATCCCGGCAAGATCGATGCCGCCGAGCGCCAGCGCATCGACGACGCCATGCAACGGCGTTTTGACCAGGCGGCCGCCGCGGGACAAACGCCCGTGGCTGCCGAAACGGCCCGCGCCTGGCTGCGCGAAATCCTGCGCGGCTGACCACGTGCGAGCACCACCCTGTCGTGCCCTGCCGACGGCCGGGCAAGAATCACGGTTACACATACGCATACATATCTGCGATTGTTACGTATCGTGATATGCTGCGCGCACAAAATTCCCATTAGACCCGGCACATGACCCCCATCACCGAACCCGATGGCGACGCCGCCGTCCGGACCGCTGGCGTGGAGGCCGTAAACGAGGCAGACGACCGCTTGTTTCGCGAGCTGGTGCAGGAACACAGCGGCAAGTTGCAACGCTTCATCATCAAGCACATCGGCAACATCAGCGAGGCGGAGGACATCGCCCAGCAGGCGTTCCTGGAGGCTGCCCGCTCGTACCGGACGTTTCGCGGCGAGTCGCAATTGTCGACATGGCTGTACGGCATCGCGCTGAACCTCGTGCGCAATTACCTTTCACGCGCGCCGGAACGCCGCTACGAATTCCTGGGCGAGGACGGGCTCGATGGGATGGTTGACGAGGACGCGGGTCCCGAACAAACCGTTGCCCGCGCGCAGACCCTGCGGTTGCTTCAGGAGGCGCTGGACGAACTGCCCGAAAGCATGCGCAGCATCCTGCTGCTGGTCGGGCTCGACAACCTGTCCTATGAAGAGGCCGCGGCCATGCTGACGGTGCCGATCGGCACCGTGCGCAGCCGCTTGTCCCGTGCGCGCAGCGCGCTGCGCGACAAGTTGCAGCAAAAAGGGTTGCCCGTCCCCTTCTGACGGGCAACCCGGTCCGTGCCTTGCGTGCGGCGCGCTCAGGGCGCCACCGGGTGCGTTTCCACCCGCAACACCGGCCCGCCGGCGGTGGAAGCGCCACTCACCGACGGCACGTCGCCCAAAGCCTTGGACTGGGTGTAAATGGCGCCCGCGCGCACCGGTCCGCTCGGTGCGATTTCGCTGACGGCATCGAAACGCACGCGGGTACGCTGGCCCTGGATCAGATCGAGGTATTGCCCCGCCGTCATGGGCTGGTCGTCGCTGCGCCAAGTGGCGCTGATCGCCGGCCCTGTATCGGGCGATTGCCTGCGCGGCATGGCGACCGGCTCGCCGGCGATGGACACGACGCGCGGACGCAGCAGGAACAAGCGCTCGCGACGCTGCACGGTCTGGCTCTTGTTCGAGAAGAACGCGCCCAGCAAGGGGATGTCGCCGAGCAGCGGTACCTTGTCGGTCTGCTGCGTATCCTGGCTGCTGTTGTAACCGCCCACCAGCAAGGTCTGGTCGTCGCCGACGATGGCCAGCGTGCTGATGCTGCTGCGCCGCACGGTCGGCAGCGAACCGATGCGCCGCTCGTCCTGGATGCGCCCATCCTCGATGTCCACGGTCAGCTCGACCTCGCGCCGTCCGCCCACCCCTTCGATATAGCGCGGCGTCACGCGCAGCGACGTGCCCACCGTCACCGGTGTGACCGTGGCCACGCGCTCGCCGGTGGTCTGGATATAGAAGGTATCCGACAGGTCGATGATCGCGCCCATGTTGTCGGCCGTCAGGATCGACGGTTGCGACAGGATGTTCGCCTTGCCCCGGGTCTGCAACGCATGCAGGCGCGCGGCCAGCACGTTGCTCACCGACACACCTATCGTGCCCGGTGCCAGGATGCTGGTGCTATCCAACGGCAGGCCGCCGCTGGGCGCAAGGCCCAAGTCTCGGTAGCCGAAGGTGGTCGTGCCGGCCTGCGCGCCCCATGTCACGCCCAACTCGTCGATCGTGTCGGAGTTGACGTCGACGATCATGGCCTCGATTTCGATAAGCGTACTCGGCACGTCGAGCTGTTCGATGAGCTGCCGGTAGATGGGGATACGATCGGGGATATCCTGGACGATGATCGCGTTCAGCCGCGGGTCGGCCTGCACGGTCGGTTCACGCAGGCGCAAGCCGCGAGGCCGCGCCGGCCGGCTGGCATCAGCCTCGTTGGCGCCGGCGCCCTGGGCCGATTGGGCCGGGCCGCCGGCCTCGCCCATGCCGGCGAACACCGGGGGATTCTCGCGCAGCGGCGCCGCGACGGCAGCAAGGGTTTCGTTGTTGGCGCCGGATCCCGAGCCCAGGATCAGGTTGCGCAACACCGTGGCCAGGCCGGGCGTGACCACGCTTTGCGACCGGTATTGGACGGTGCGGTCATTGACCGAGGCATGCTTTAGGCGGAACACCGCGACCTGCTGGCCTCCCGCGCCCAGCGGAAGGGCCTTGACGGTGCGCTCGACGAGCTCGACATAGGCAGGCGGGCCGGAGACCAGCGCGATGCCTTGGTCGGGCAGCTCGCCCCAGCCGAACCGGGTATCGAGCACACCCAACTGCAGCAAGGCGTCGCGCAGGGCGGAAATGTCGCTTCCCATCGCGCTGACTGCGCGCGTGACATTGGCGTTGGCCGGGCTGACGTACAACGTACCCGCATGCACGAACCAGTTAAAGCCATACACGCCGCCCAGCCGGTCGATAAACTGCGTCGGCGTATCGGCATTGAACCGGCCGTTGACCGTGCCCGAGACGCCTGGCGCCATGTGCAGCGCCAGGCTGAAGCCGCCGGCGAATTCGCGCAGCACCTGCTGCAGGCTTTGGTTTTCGGCGTAGTAGCTGTACGGCGCTGCCGGCCAATTGGGTGCCGCCTGGGACGTGCCGGCCAGCGATAAGGCCAGCGCGCAGGCGCGGATCATGCGTTTCAACGGAAGACCTCCAGGGCGCATAGCGCGTCGTTTCATCGTCGTTTCCCGTTCATGCGGCGCGCCGCACGGCGCCCTTCCAGAAAGACATGGCATTGGCGAACCTGCCCACCGCTTCATCCACGGCCGTCGCGTCGCTGTCTGGGCGAACCATCTGTTGCAACCACAGTGCCTCCTCGGACGGATCGACTACGCAGGCCGACGGATGCCGGCTGAGCATGCCCGCGGCCTGCCTGCCGATCTCGGCCATGAAGTTCTCGCGCGCAGCGCCTGCCGGCGGCAGCGCGCACAGCCGCGCGCTGATCGCCATCCAGCCGTTTCGGGCCGGGCTCAGGTGGATCCGGTACTTGTCGTCGATGACCACGGTGGCGCGGCCATCGCCGCGCACCGCCTCCGGTATGCCGTGACGGGCCACGTACTGCGCGATCAGTGGATGGGTTGGAACGGACATGGTTCTACTCCTGGAATTCTCCGGCCAGCTTGCGCACCAGCCGCAGCACCTCGGCCACAGGCTCGATAAGTTCGGCAGGTATGTATTGGTCCACCTGGGCGTCGGCCATCAGCGCCCGCGCCAGCGGGATGTTCTGCATGACGGGCACGCCGGCCTCGCGGGCCGCGCGCATCATTTCCTCTGCCAGCGCCCCCTCGCCTTTGGCGAGCACCACCGGCAGCGGCGTTTCGTCCGGCTCGTAGTACAGGGCGATGGCTAGGTGGGTGGGGTTGGTAATGACGACCGAGGCCTTGCGCGCGCTGCCGATCGCACCCTGCATGACCATTTCCTGGTGCAGGTGCTTGCGCTTGCTCTTGATGTGGGGGTCGCCCTCCATCTCCTTGAACTCCTGCTTGACTTCCTCTTTGCTCATCATCAGCTGCTTGCGATGCTGCATGCGCTGCCAAACGAAGTCGGCCAGGGAAATCACGACATAGGCCACTGCGACATGAACGATGAGCGTGCGCAGCATGCCCCCCACCCCGGATTGCAATCCAGCCAGGCCGCTGTGCGGCACGGACATGAGCTCGGGCAGCGCATCGCGCACCACCAACGTCACCAGCACCGACAGGAAGGCGATCTTGATGGCCGACTTGAGGAACTCGACGAGATTGCGCTTGGAAAAGATGTTCTTGAGGTTATTGGCCGGGTTGAGCTTCTTGCCGGAGGGGATGAGTTTCTTGAAGGCGAGCACGAGGCCCACCTGCAGGAATTCACCGAACATGCCTATGCCAAGCACGATGAGCACGAAAGGCAGGACGAGGCTGACCGCCTCGCGCAGCGCCGCGTCCAGCACCGTCTTGAGCGCCGCGTCGAAGGGCTGGCTGGCCAATGTCGACGGCACCAGCACCAGCCGGCCGAGTGACTCGATGATCCCACCTGCATTGCCCAGCATGTAGCCAAACAGCGCCAGGATAAGCAGCGTCTGCGTGAAATCCTTGCTGTGGGCGACCTCGCCCTTTTCGCGCGCCTCCCGCAGCCGCTTGGGAGTGGGCTGTTCTGTCTTTTCGCCACTCACGGCTGCCTCCATTGGCCGTCAAGGAAAGGCAGGATGCCCGGCAGGCCGCGCACGGTCTCGCCGGCATAATCGAAAAGCGTGCTCATGTACAGCACGAGTACGAGCATCGCCAGGCCGCTCTTGATGGGCAGTGCCAGGAAAAACACCTGCAGCTGCGGCGCGAAGCGGCTGACCAAGGCCAGCCCGAGCTCGGCGAGGAACATCGCCACGACAGCCGGCGCCGCAAACAGCAGGACCATGCGCGCGAACCGGCTGAGCTGGTCAAGCATCAGCGGCGCGTTGTCCAGGTGCAATGCGGGCGCCCAATCCCAAAGGCTCCAAAGCCGGAAACTGTCGTACAGGATGGTCAACATCAGGCTGAAACCGCCGCTGACCATGAAGAACACCATGAACGCCTGGTTGAACAGGATGCCCAGCGGCGAGGAGTCGTTGCCCGTCAGGGGATTGATCGTGGCGCCCAGGCTGGCCCCACGCTGGTTATCGACAACGAAACCCACGGCCTCGAAAATCCAGAACGGGATCGCCATCATGAATCCGAGCGCCAGCCCGACGAAGACTTCCTTGGCCACCAGCAGCAGTAAGTCGACCATGCCGAGGTCGACCTGCGCATAGCGTGGCGCCAGCATGGGCACCAGCACCAATCCGATCGCTGCGCACACTGCATAACGCAGCATCCCGGGCAGCACTTGGCGGTTGAACAGCGGCAGCATGGCGCACATGGCCAGGATGCGCGGCTGCGACAAGGCGAGCGAGCCCAAGAACACATTGGTTTCCGCGTACGCCGCGCCCCCGGTCATGCTTGCCCTCTCCTCACCGTATCTTGTGGAAAAGCTCAAACACCGAAATGGCGTAGTTGTAGAGCTCGCCACTGATCCAGCGCGCGGTCAGTAGCAGCGTGGCGAACACCGCGATGAGCTTGACCGCGAACGACAGCGTCTGTTCCTGTATTTGCGTCAGCGCCTGGAATAGCGAAAATAGCGTGCCAACGATGGCCGCCACGGCGATCGGCGGCAACGACAACCACAGCGTCAGGTACAAGGCCTGGGTCATGAAAGAGACGATGTCGACGGTTTCCATGCGTCGCCTCAAGCGTAGGAAAGCACCAGGCCCTGGATCAGGCGCGTCCAGCCGTCGACCATGACGAACAGGAAGAGCTTCAGCGGCATGGAAATCGTCACCGGGGAAACCATCATCATGCCCATGGCCAGCAGGATGTTCGACACGATGAGGTCGATGATCACGAATGGCAGGTAGAGCAGGAAGCCGATTTGGAATGCCGCCGTCAGCTCTGACACCAGGAAGGCGGGCACGAGCACGAGCCAGTCTTGCTCGCGCAGCTCACTGGCCTGCGATTCCCCCCACAGGACGCGGGCGGTACGCACGAAGAAATCGCGCTGCTCGGGCTTGCTGTTTTTCAGCATGAAGGCGCGCAGCGGCTCGCCCGCGCGCGCCACGGCATCGAGCATGGCCCCGACCCTGTCCGGCGCCTGGCCGGGCACGGCCGCAGCCGGCTGCTCGCGCGCGGCGCGCAGCTCCTTGCCGGCCTGCAGCACCACCGGTCCCATCACGTAGGCGGACAGGATGAGCGCCAGACCGTACAGGGCCATGTTGGGCGGTACCTGCTGCACGCCCAGTGCATTGCGTACCAGGGCAAACACCACGGCCAGCTTCAGGAAGGACGTGGTCATTACCGCCGCCAGCGGCAGCAGCGCCAGGATGGCCAGCCCAATGGCAAGGCTGATGGGGTCGAAATCACCGCTCATGCCTTGCCTTTGCCTAGCGTCCGCACGCGAACGCCTATGCGCCCATCCACTTCGACGAGCTCGCCGGCGCCGATCAGCGCGCCGTTGGCGCGGATCATCACCGGCCCGTCGGCCAGCGGCCTTTGCAGGTCGAAGACGACCCCGGGTTGCAGTTGGCGCAGCTCGGCCAGCGGCATCGTTCGTTCGCCCAAGTCGAAAGTCAGGCGTACCGGGACGGCATCGACGTCCAACGGTTCTCCATCCGGAGTGCCCTCATCGGGGGAAGGATTCTCAGTCATGAGGCGGGTCCAGCCTTGAGTCACGAGATAAGAAGATTGCTCGGCGCGCACGCGCAGCCCCTGCCCTTGCGGGATGGCCAGCCACAGCTCGCCCTGCGGGCCGACGAGATATTCGTCCAGGAGGATGACGTCGCCGCTGACCAACGTGGCCAGCTCGTCCGCCGGCAGCCGCGCTGCGCCCACTTCGGCGCGCAAGCGTATCGGCAACGCATCCTCGTCGATGGCACCGCCAGCCGGCCGGGCCGCGGCAAGCAGCCCAGCCAGCAGCATCAAGCCCAGGTCGTCGGCCTCCAACACCGCCAGCACCGTGTGGCCGTTGGCCTGCGCCCGCGCGGTCAATGTCCACGCATGCGGCAGCGGTTGGTCGCTCGGTTGGCCGCGCACGAGTAACGGCCCGCCGGAAGCGGCTGGCCCGAGCGCGGCGAGCGCCTCGGCAAGCAGGGTTTCCAAAGCGGCGGCGGCAAGGGGCTCGGGCAGATCGCCCGGTTCGAGCCCAGGTACGCGCGCATTGGCCCAAGCCGTCAGCGCGCCGGCAGGCAAATGCAGGCGCAGCGCGGCACCGGACCATTCCAACTCCACGCCATGTGAGGCCGCCTGGCGCAAGGCCGGTGGTACGCCTGCGGCAAGACTGACGCGCCAGGCGCCGGGTTCGGCGTCGACGCCGTCGAGCGGCGGCAGCGTCACGGCGACGTCCGCACCGTGCGTGGCGATCAACGACAGCGCCTGCGCCTGGTTTGCCGTCAGGCGGGGCAGGGTCGCGGGCAGCGCCATGGCGAAATTCAATGCATCCATGAAACGGTCTTTGTCATGCGGCGGCTGCCGCCTCGAACAGGCAGGGGTCTTCGGGATCGTCGGTGCTCACCCGCACCAGGACCGCCCGCGCGAGCGAGCGGGCGAGTTCCCCAGCAAGGGTTTGCGCGCATGCATTGAGCTTTTCGCGCGAGGCTTCGCTGGCACAGACGAAGGCCGCCACCAGCCGGCCCTCGTCCTCGTAGACGGAAACCGTCACCCCGGGCAGCACGTCATCCTTCAAGTCGATGCGGACCTCGCGCCGGCCGCTGCTTCCGTCGCCCACGAGCATGCGGTCGGCGGCCTGCGCCAGCTCTCCGACCAATCCGTCGGGCGCGGCCGCCTGGCCCGACGACCCGGAAACGGGACCGGCCGGTGCGCCGAACAGCGCGAACGGGCGTGGCGTCTCGACAGCGGCGGCCGCCTGGCCAGTGCCATCGTCACGGGATTGCGGCTGGCCGCCGGCCAGCGCCCGCTCGAATGCCCTGCGCTCGGCGTCGGACGCTTCGCGCCGTGCGCCCCCCGCGCCAGGCTGCCCCAGGTCCGGCATGCCTTGCGCAATGGACGTATCCAGCGAAATGCGACGGTCGATCGCGCTCATGACGGCTCATACTCCTCGTGCACTTCCCAGTCCTCACGGTCGCGCGCGACCGACGCGGCTTCTTCCATCTCGAGGTCTTCCTTGCGCTCGAGCTCCCGCATGTACTCCGCAAAGTGCAAGCGGGCCAGCTCTACGAACTTCTCGACCATCCGGGTGGCTTGGCGATGTTCGTCGCGGCGCTGCTGCAATGCCTCGGCTTCGCGGCGCACCCGCTCGGCCGCCTCCTCGATGCGCACCTGGCGCTCACGCTCGCCGGCTCGCAGCGCGGCCACGCCCTCGATGACCGCCTCGATGTCGCGCACGCGCACCACCCTGCTGCACAGGTCGCCATACATCTCTAGTTCTCGGCGCCGCGCCCATTCGCGAAAGCTGGCCAGCTGCTCGCACGCGTCCTGGTGGGCGCGCTCGGCTTCGGCGTGGGCGTTGCGCTGCTTGGATACGGCCATTTCCGCCTGGCTTTCGCGAAACCGCTTAATGGCCAGCAATTCGTCGAAAACGCTCATGGCCAGCCGACTCCAATGGGAAGCGCGGCGACATCGGCGAACGGGCGCACGCGGCATGCAGTCATCTCATCGACCTCCCACGATGGCGGCCATGCGATCGAGCGTTTCGGAAAGCGAGCTGCGCTCGTCGGTACGCTGGCGCAGGAACTGGTTGATGGCGTCGATCTTGTCGATCGCCTCGTCCGTGACCGGGTCGCCGCCGCGCTTGTATTCGCCGATCTTGACCAGCAGCTCGACCTCCTGGTACTTGGCCATCAGCTCGCGGATGCGCCCGGCCATCTTCTTGTGCTCGGGTGTGACCACCGCGTTCATGACGCGGCTGGCTGATGCCAGCACGTCGATGGCCGGGTAGTGATTGGCTGCGCCCAGCTTGCGCGACAGGACGATATGGCCGTCGAGGATAGAACGCGTTTCGTCCGCGATGGGCTCGGTCATGTCATCGCCTTCGACCAGCACCGTATAGAGCGCGGTGATCGAGCCATGCTGGTTCATGCCCACCCGCTCCATCAGCTTGGGCAAGGTGGCGAACACCGACGGCGGATAGCCGCGCCGCGTCGGCGGCTCGCCCGCGGCCAGGCCGATCTCCCGCTGCGCGCGCGCGAAGCGCGTGACCGAATCCATCAGGAACAGCACGCGCTTGCCCTGGTCCCGGAAGTACTCGGCAATGGCGGTGGCGACGTAGGCCGCCTTGGCGCGCTCCATCGACGATTTGTCGCTGGTCGCACAGACGATCACGCTTTTCCTGCGTCCCTCGGGCCCCAGCTCGTGCTCCAGGAACTCGCGCACCTCCCGGCCGCGCTCGCCGATCAGCGCCACCACGGTCACGTCCACGTCGGCACCCTTGACCAGCATGCCCATCAGCGTGGACTTGCCGCCGCCGGCCGCGGCGAAGATGCCCATGCGCTGGCCCTCGCCGCAGGTAAGCATCCCGTCCAGGGCGCGCACGCCCAGTTCCAATGGCCTATCGATGATGCGGCGGGTCAGAGGATCGGGTGCCTCGGCGAAGACGGGGTAGAACTTATTGGCCTCCAGCGGGCCGCGCTCGGCTTCGTCCAAGGGCCGGCCCAGCCCGTCGAGCACGCGGCCGAGCAGCCCCGCGCCCACCGGGACCATGTGTGCCCGACCGGTGGGTATGACCTCGGTGGCCGAGGAGATCCCGTACATGTCCCCCAGCGGCGTCAACAGCGCCGCGTCGCGGGCAAAGCCCACGACTTCGGCTTTCATTTCGAAATCTTCGCCCGGGTTGCGCAGTATGCAGACTTCGCCCACCTTCACGGCGGGCACGACCGCCTTGATGATGGTGCCGATGACCTGCGTGACGCGCCCCTTGATCCGCAGGGTAGGCGTGTCCTGCAAAGCCATCTCCATCATTTCGGTGATGTAGTCGAACTGGCGCATGGTGCCGTCTCCGCGCTAGATCCGGCTGCCCAAGGTGCGCTGGAACGCGCTACGCAGGGCTTCGATCTGCCCTTCGAGGCTGGCCTCGACCATGCCGATCTCGCTTTCCAGGATGCAGGCGCCGCGCGCCAGCCGGGAATCCGGCACCAGGTCCAGGTAACCAACGCCCGGATAGGCGGCAAGGATGTCGTTGATGCGCTCACGCACGACCTCGATCTCGTCCGGATGCAGGCGCAAGGTCATCTGCTTCTGGTTGCGCACCACCGCCAGCGCGTTGCGCACGACGACCATGACTTTCTCCCGGTCGTCAAAGCCGTCGACCACCTTGCGCACGGCGGCCATGACGAGATCGACGACTTCGTTTTCGACGCTGGCGAAGTAGTCCACCGTGCGGCCGACGGTTTCGATCATTTTTTCGGCCTGGTCTAGCAGGGCCTCCTGCTTGCCGTCTTCGTAGCCACGTCGACGTTCGGCCTCGAAGGCTTCCTGGGCGCCGGCGACGATGGCCTGGGCCTGTGCATGGGCGTTGTCCAGCAGCTGCTGCGCCTGCACCATCGTGGCGTAGTCGGCCGCACGCACCACGCGCGCGGCAGGGTCGACGCTGGCAGCCAGCTTGCGCGGCGTCAGCGCATCGCGGGGAATGAGGAATGCCATGTCGGTTCGAGGTGTTGCAGTAAGCCCAGTCCCAGGGACAGCGCCGCCGGTGCATCGCAGGGCGCCTGCCCGGCGGGCTCGTCGGGCAACTTCAGTTCGGCACGCAGGGCGAGCTCCGGCCCGCCGCCATGCAAGGCCGCGCGCAGCGCCGCGCGCCCCAGCCTATCGATCGCCTCCACGGCGCCTGGTCCGGCCGGCAGGTCCAGCGCCGGCAGGCCCGGATGCAGCGAAGCGGCCGTGCGCCGGGCGAAATCCAGCACGTCGCTGCCCAGGGCGTCCGCCAGCGTTCGCACCTCGGCGCCGGCGATGATCCGGCGCAGCCGTGGTGCGCACAGCGTCGCGCCGGCATAACGCGCCACGCGCGCGAGCCGTTGCGGCGGCAGCAGCGCCAATGCCAGCTCGGGCCGATCCGGCTCGAGCACCGGCCGGTCGAGCAAGCCCAGCCGGCGCAGGATCTCGCGCGACCAGTGGCGATGCCAGGCCGGCTCGCAGCGTGGCGGAACGGGCCGGCCGGGCGCGCCATACTGGGCATGGCGGCTAGGATGCAGGGTGCGGCTTGGCAAGAAGTTGAACTCCAGCAACCGTGCGCCGAACAGCGCCGCAGCAGTCATGCCGCCCCCTCCTTGGGCCCGACTTCGGGTTCACGGCGTGGCAACACCGCCCTGACGCCCCCTGGCTGATTGCTTCGCCACAGCAAATAAGCCACTGCGCCGCCCAGCATCACGATCAGTATGAGCAGCACACCGAACGTCACGACGATGGCAGTCGCAGAATCCCGATCGACGCGGAAACCCAGCACCGAAGCCAATGCCGGCGCAGCGCCGGATGCGTCCGGTGAGCGCGGCTGGGCCGAAACCAGGGCGATCGAGACGCGATCCTCGCTCAATCCTGGGATGGCATGCGTGACAAGCTTGCGGATCTGCGGTTGCAGCGCGTCCAGGCTGTATCCCACCTGGTGCTTGATGAAAACGGCGGCGGTCGACGGCGTGGCCGACTCACCCACGCCACCGCGCTCGGGCAGCACCACGTGCACCCGCGCGGCCAGCACGCCGTCCATCTGCGATAGCGTATTGGTCAGCTCCTGGGACAAGGCATAGATATAGCGGGCGCGCTCTTCCAGCGGCGAGGACACCAGACCCTCCTTGCGGAAGATTTGCCCCATGCCGTCGAAGCGCTCGCGCGGCAGCCCCATCGACCGCAATAGGTCGAGCGCGCGGGCCACCTGGGCGCCGTCGACGGCCACCGCCACGCCATCCTTGCCCGGGATCTTTTCGGCGCGTATGCCGGCGTCGAGCAGCACCGACAGGATTTCATTGGCCTCGCCCTCGCTGGCCGACGAATACAGCGTAACGTTGGAGCCGCAGGCGGCCAGGACGGACACCAGCAGCGCGGCGGCCACCGCGCGCAGGCTGCGCCGCCACGCTGCAGCCTTGGAATGCCGAAACGGCGTAAACAAAGAAAAGCACTGCATCAAGACATCCTGACCATCGTGTCGATGTTCTGGGTGGAGCGAGCCACGGCCTTGCCCACCAGTTCGTACTGCACCGTGACCTGGACGAGCTGGGTTTGCAGCCGCAGCATGTCGCTGATGGCGGGCTGCGCGCCCATGCCGTCCAGGGCATTGGCGATGTTTTGCCATTTGGCGGAGAAGTCGGCCGTCGCGCCGCGCAGCCCGGCCAGGATCTGGCCGCCCAGCGTGGACTCCTGCACGGCCGGCGCCGCTGCGAATGCCGATTGCACCGCGGCCGGCACACCCGCGAGCCGACCTGGTTCGGGCGCATTCATGACGGCGTTAAAGCGCTCCGCAGCCAGCGCGAGCGGCTCCGGCCGTGCGGCCGGGGCGGCCGCCGGCAGCGACTGCGCCATGAGAGCGGAGGAAATCGCGGCTATTTCCATTGCGCGGCTCCATCGGTAAGAAGTGACGAAATCGGCGATGAGGCGGCGCTTTCGCGCTGCCAGTCGGATGCGGCATCATCCTGCCCCAGCCCGAGCATCTGGCGCGCAAGCGTGGCGCCGTCGCCAGGCATGCCAGCAGCCAAGGCCAGCACGCGCCGGCTTTCGGCGGCATGGCCGGCCAGCTGCAGGGCCAGGCCTCGCCAGGCTTCGACAAGCGACCGCTCCTGGGGATCATCCAACCGCGCGTCCTCGAGCAGGCGCACGGCATCGGCGGCACGGCCGGCATTGAGCCAGGCAACGGCCAACCCCACCAAGGGATAGGCGCGGTCGGGGCGCAGCAGCCTGAGCGCGCCAAATATGGTTTGCGCGCGTGCCACATCGCCCGCTGCAGCCGCCAGCATCCCCACCTCTGCCAGGAAGCGGGCGTCGCCTGCATCAAGCACAAAAGCCGTCTCCGGGGAGACGGCCTTATCGGCGAGCGCTGCGTCCTGCGCGGCGACGCTATCTGCCATGGTGATCCAAGTCCAATCGCATGAACGTCCCTCAATGTGCCGGGCGACCGCCCACCAGCCCCATCAGCACCTGGGCACGCGGCTTCCACGCGTCGTACTGGCCGCCGGCCTCGGCGATGCAGCGCAGCACCCGGTCGAGCTCCTGGCGCGCCTCTTCGGTCCGGCCCAGCATGAGCAGGCATTCGGCCGCCTGCAGTGCGGCTTCGGGACTGCCCGGAAACAGCGTGGTCATGAGCGAGTACATGCTGACGGCTTCTTCGTAGCGCTCGCACATCTGCAGGCACAGCGCCAGGCCGGCGATGTAGTGCTTGCGGGTCGGCCCGTAGGTGGCGAGCAAGGCGAACACCGGCAGCGCCTGAGCGTACTGCCCTTGGATGACGTGCGCATAGGCGAGCGCGTAAATAACCTCAAGCTGCTCGTTCGTCAAGCGCGAGCTGGAAGGCAGCGCCTGCAGGCCGTCGTACAGCTTTTGGCCGAATTCGCCGCGCTGCGCGGCGGCCGGGTCGGTTCGGGACATGTGCTTCTCCTTCATCTGCCGGTGCGCCACTCAGACCGTGGCCTTGCTGCCCATGTTCATGGCGATCTGGGTCATGCTGTCGGTCGTGCCGGCAATCATCTTGCTGACGATCTGCGCGCTCTCCTCGATCTGCTGGATGATCTTCTTGATCTCCTCGCGGTCCTCTTCCATCTGCTTTTGCAGCTTCATCATCATCGCCTCGAGTTCCTTCTTGTCGGCGATGGCCGCCTCCGCCTCCTTCTGGCTTTGCGCCTTGGAGATTTCCAGGCCGCCCTGCGCGGCCTGGGTGGTGCCGGAGACCACGGCCGACGACGCCGTGATGACAGTGTTCAAGCTCTTGACCGACTGGAGGATGGTGGCGTTGGCCACCTGCGTGGCGCTACCGGCTGCCGACGCCCCGCCGGTCATGACCGCCATGGCGATGCCCACGCCGATGGCCGCGACGATGCCCAGCGCCATGCCGATGTAGCCGGCCGTTTGCTCGTCGGCGCCGGCCAGCAGCGCGATGCCTTGGGCCATGTTGCCCAGCAGCGACGGCTCGATGGCCAGCATGATGGGGCAGGCAAGCGACAGCGCCCCACCGACGATCTTGCAGATGTTTTCGGCCACCTTGGGGTCGACCCCACACACGTCGGTCAGGAACTTGCCGACGGTATGCTGGATCAGGCTGTTGATGCTGATTTCCGGCCCACCGCATTCCTGCGAAATGGCATTGGCCAGCGACATGGTGGCGCTGATGGCGCCCACGACGGCCAGGGCCAGCAAGGGCGCGGCGGCGCCGCCCGTGGCCGCCGTGGCCACCGCGGCAGCCACGACCGTTGCGATGGCCGCCACGGCCGCGAAGATCTTGCCGATCCAGCCGAAGATCTTGCCAAAGATCCCCTTGGAGTTGGCCTCCTCGTATTTCTTGACCCACTCCTGGATCTTCTCTAGCTGCTTCTCGGTGTTTTTCTCGGCCTTGATGCGCGCCGATTCCAGGCTATTGTGCGAGGCCTTGAGCTGCTCGTCCTGCGACTTGCTGCGCAGGCTGCGCAGCAAGTCGATCATGTCGTTGGCGCTGAAGGTCACCGACGGCGAGTCGATGCGCGGCGCGCCCTTGCGGTCGACCAGCGGATCGTCGCCGCCGCCTTGCCCGTATTCGTCATACTGCTTGGCAATGGCCAGGACGTCCTGGTAGAACTTCTCCAGGTCAACGTTGTTGACGGCGCCGCCCTGCACAATGGCGGCCCCGGCGTTGCCGCCGGCAGCGTCGGCGGCGCCGCTGGTGCCCGACGGCGGAACGTAATTGGCCCCGGTGGTGGGAATGGTCGTAGTCATGGTCGTTGCGCTCCTTGCCGACGTTGTGCTCAGACGTTGCGCGCGATGCCGCGCACTGTCTCGTTGCGGGCCTGGTCGATCGCCCCGAGCTTTTCACGCACGTCGCGGATGATGTCCATCATTTGCTGCATCAGGTCGTTGGCCTGCTGCACGCCCTGTTCCTGCACCTTGGCCTGGGCCTCGTACTCAGCCCGCTTGGCGTCGTGCTCGGCTGCCGCCCGCTCCTTGCCGGCGGCAGCCATGGAGCCAATGCCGCCCATGACGCCGCCCGTGGACTGGGCCAAGCCCGACATCAGCTTCGCCTTGTTGTCGAAGGTTTTTGCTTCGATGCTTTCGGGCTCGGCCTTGATTCCCTTGGCGCCGTAGACGGCCGAAGCCACGCTCAACCCCGCGGACATGACCCCGCCCGCGATCTGGAAGCTGCCCTGGATGATGGCCGCTTGCAGGCGCTGCTCGGCAGCTTCGCGGATTTCGTCGGCGGCGTTCATCAGGTTGGTGACCTGCGCCTGCAGCGACGCGGCGCGCGCCTCGCGCGCCATGTTGCGCATTTCCTGTGCGCATTTCTGGAACAAGGCCATCACCGAGTAGATGTCGATGGCCACGTCGCTGGCGGTGAACTTGCCGAACGGGTCGCCGACTTCTTTTCCCGCCCCCTCGGGTGCGGGCAGCATCGCGTTGACCAGCGACTGGACGCGGTTGACGACGTCGTTGGATTCCAGGCCGATCAGCTTGAGCGCGGTTTGGAGCGTGATGCCGGTGGTTTCCACCGCCTTGCGGGTGGCGGGATCGAGCGTTTTGGGATCCACCCCGGGCGGGATGTATCCGGGCGGGAAGGTGGATTGCAGAGAGATCGTCATGATGGCTCCCGGAATGCTGTCGTGGTGCGATGGGCGGCGTGTTCTGCCCTATACGGACACTATGTGGACGTCACGCGGCAAAACGTTCCATGCCAGCGCCGTCACGCACGGCCCGCCTTTTTGGCCCGTAGCGCCTTGAGCAGCGCCTGCGCCCGCGACCGGATGGCATCGTGCTCGCCAGGCTTGCACAGCGCATCCACCAGTTCCAGCGATTCAGCGGCCTCGTCGGGCCGGCCCAGCGCCAACAGGCATTCGGCGCAGTGGTAGACCGGCGCCGGATCGTCCAGGCGCATCACCGTCACGATCATGTAGTGTTGCAGCGCCTCCTCGTAGCGCTTGGTCATTTGCATGGCGCCGGCCAGCGCCATCTGGTAGCGCGACTCCATGTGGTCATAGGCGACCAGCTGGGCGAAGATCTTGAAGGCATCCTCGTACTTGCCTTGGGCGTAAAGCGAATGACCGTAGGTATACATGGCCTCGCACTCCTGCCGGGTCAAGCCCATGGCCTGGCCGAGCGTGCCGCCCGCCTTCCATAACCCGATCATGCTTTCCGCCAGGCCGGCCGCATCCTGCTGCACGGCAGTGTTTTCTTGCGCGCTCATTGGATATCCTCGTTGTGCGCCCCCAGCCGCGGCGCGGCGGGGCGCTATGGGGTTTCAGATCATGTTGCGCATCCGGCGCGGCCCGCCCGCTCGCGGCGTGGCGTTGGCAAAGCTCAACCGCGCGGCCTCTTCGGCCACTTCGCGCTCCACGTCCTCCATGTCCTTGCGGAACAGGGCCTCGGCCTCCGCACGCGCCTGCGCCAGCTGGGCGGAGTCTGCCGAGGCGGCTGCACCCGCCGTCTGGCGCAGGATGTCTTCGGTGGCCGAGAGGCTGCGCATGGTCTGTTCGATCAGCGCCTGCGCCTCGCGCATGATTTCTTCGGGCGTCTTGGTGGCCATGACTACGACGTCTTCCCTTAAATGTTGCGGATGATATTGGTGTTGGCGTCGGTGTGCTTCTTCTGCGTGTTGGTCAGGATCTCGATCGACTCGTTCTTCTTGTTGTTCAGGCTTTGCAGCCGCAGCATGTCCATCTGCTGGTTGTTGCTCTCGGCATCGATCAGGCCCTTGACCTTGGTGATCGCCGTGTCGATTTCGCTTTTGGTGGTGCTGCCCGTGACGATGTTGGTCCCAGTCACCAGCTTGCCCGCGCTGCCGTCTTGGCGTTCGTCCTTATTCGGCGTGCGCTGGCCGGTGCGACTCTTGAACCCCAGATCGGTGATGCCGGCGGCGAGAATGGCATCGTTCAGCGGGATTTCATATTGCTTGATCTTCTCGTTGGTCCAATCCTTGGCCTTGGGTTTGTCGTCGGGATCCGTGCCTTCGATCTGGGTCGCGTAGGCATTCAGCCGCGTAAGCACGTCGTTGAGCTTGGCGATTTGCTTGTTGCGCGCCTCCACCGCCTTGACCTGGTCGACCAGCTGTTGGTCCAGCAGCTTGACGCGATCGCTTTGGACCATCTGGATAAGCGTCTGGATGTCTCCGGACGCGACCAACTGGGCGATGTCGACGGGAAGGGAGCTGCCGATGGTATTGCTCATGATCTGGGTCCTCGTCGGTACGAGGCCGCCGGGGTGGCGGCCAGGATCTTAGAAGTTGCGGATGATGTTGGTGGCCGAGTCGGTGTGCTTCTTCTGCGTATTGGTCAGGATCTCGACCGACTCGTTCTTCTTGTTGTTCAGGCTCTGCAGCCGCAGCATGTCCATCTGCTGGTTGTTGCTTTCGGCATCGATCATGCCCTTGATCTTGTTGATGGCCGCGTCGATCTGCGACTTCGTCGTACCGCCGTTGCAGGTGTTGGTCTGCCCACGGATGACGTGGCCATGGCCGTCGTCGATGCTCTGGCCCTTTTCGGGGGTGACCCGGCCGTCGCCCGTAAAGCCCATGTCAGTGATCCCGGCCGCCCTGATAGCGTCGTTCAGCGGGATTTCCAATTTGTCGACCTTGTCCCAGTCCCAGTCCTTGACCGTGCTGTTGGGCTCGGTGCCGCTTATGGCCCCTTGGAAGGCCGTCAACTTGGTCAGCACGTCGTTGAGCTTGGCGATCTGGTCGTTGCGCGATTTCACGGCGCTGACCTGGTCGACCAGTTGCTGGTCCAGCAGGCGGATACGCTCGCTCTGGACCATTTGGATAATGGTTTGCAAGTCGCCAGTGGCCACGATGGCGCTCAGATTGATGCTGCCGGATCCACTGATCGGTGAACTCATGATGGTTTCCCCTTCAACTGATTGGCCGTGAAAGCCGGCCAGGCCTCACGCTTCCCCCGGTGAGTAACAGGCTGGGCCCGGGAGTTCCGCGCCGGGTCACACCCGGAGGGCGCGGCCGCGGCCGTATCCGCCACGCGTCGCATCCGGCTCGCGCATGAGAGCACCGACGGCCTGGTGCAACCACGACCAAATCAGGGTTAACCCGCCCCAGCTGCGAAAGGCGCAACCCCAGCGGGGCGTCCCTCTATACGGCGGCCAGCGCCCGTTGGCCAGCCAAGGGCCCGACGACCTTTCAGGGAACCTTTCCGGCGCGTTTGTTACTACCGCTGCAACAAGCGTCAAAGCTCAACGGCTCAACCATGATTCACCTCGATCCCGCCGGCATCTCGCCCGGCCACCCTTCCCTGGGCCAGCGGCCCGGCATGGACGCCGGCCAGCCGCAGACCGGCACGCTGTTGGGGGAAAAGGCGGTCGACATTTCGGGCGAAATCTCCTCGCTGGGCGACGCGGCCGAGGAAATCAGCCTGCACATGGCCGAAAAATCCGAGGACAAGCACCATGCCGAGCGCAAGGTGAAGTCCGAGCGGCCGCCGCAGCTGCTGCAGCCGGCCGAAATCGTCGAGATGCTGGAGCAGGCCAGGGATCCGGACGCGCAGGCCAAGCTGGACGCCCTGGCCCAGAAGCTGCTGTCGGGCACAGGGTCGCCGCGACAGCAGGCCGCCGAGTCCTTCGGCGACGTGTCCAAGCAGTACCTGGCCTTGCAGTACGCCCTGCGCCAAGGCGAACGAGAAAACGCCAGCGCCGAGCTGCTCGAATCCCTGCGCGATGCTCTGGCCGACCTCGAGATCGAAAGCGGCCCGCAGATCCGCGCCGGGCTCAACACGCTACGCACGGCCGGCGAGTTCGCGCAAGACGCCCAAGGTGTCGAGGCCTTCCAGAACACCTATCGCGACATCGTCCTGGGCGAGAACACGCTGGGAAAGACCCTGGACCTGGCCCTGCAGCGCTTCGGCGGCAAGGACGTCGCCCGGGGCCTGGCACAGTTGGTCGCCGCCCTGGGCCAGGACTTGGCCAGCGCCCGGCCTTCGACCGAGCCCAGCAAACTGCAGGCGCTGACCGCCGACCTGTATCACCTGCAGGTAGCCGTCACCGTCCTGGAAGGTTGCGGCGAGCTCTCCGCCCGGCTCAAAGACGATGGCCTGGGCGCGGTCGATAGCGAGCGGCTCATGCGCGACCTGGTCGGCATCACCGGCGAGAAATGGCTCAGCGACTCGCGCTTTACCACGCTGGCCACCCAACATCGCGTGGCCTCGGTGGAAGGACGAATCGTCTTCCTGACCGGCGTCAAGACCATGCTGCGCGAGCTGCCCGTCCAGGTGTTTCCCGACCCCGACGCGCGGCAGTCGGTCCTGAATGCCGTGCAGGGCGCCCTTGACATCGCCATCGACGAGGAAGACCAACAATGACGACCGCCGACACCACCTTGCTGCAGTTCGGTCAGGCCGCCGGCATGCCTGGCCTGGCCTTCGACGCCCGGGGCCAGGCCGTATTCCGCTCCGAATCCGGGCGGCTGATCGGCATGGAGCGCGCCGATGGGGAAATCCTCGTCTACGCCGCCATCCCGCTGGATTACGATGCGGGCGCCTGGCTGCTCGAGGCCTGCAAGCGCGCCCATCACCGCAACCTCGACGACTGGCCAGTGCAGCCCGCGCTGCGCGAACACGACGGCAGGCGGTACCTGATGGCGCTGGCGCGCATCGCCGAAGCCGATTTCACCGAAGTGCGCCTTCGCCAGTCGCTCGAATACCTGTCGCGCTGGCTCGACGACCTGCGCGAAGCGCGCTGATACCGGGACCGCCCATGACCCAATTCAACATCGACCGGCTGATGAGCTTCGACCGCGGGATAGACGCCATCGTCTATGCCCGCAAGGACGACCAGGCGGCGCAAGGCCTGCCCGAGCGGCGCAATCTCGTGCCCTCGGACGACGGCGTGCGCGCCCACCTGTCGCAACTGCTGGAAAAGCCCAACACCGACCGCTTCCTCGAGGAAGCCTTGCGTCCGCAGATCGGCAACCGCGACCTGCTGATGCCGTCGCAATTTGCCGAGGCCCTGAAGGAGGCGCTGCGGGAGCTGGCCGCACTGGCCGAAGGCGGCGCGGGCAACGGCCGGGTGCTGAACCGCGCCGTGCGCCTGCTCAAGGAAGAAACCAACCTGCGCGAGCTGGTGGCCATGTATCGCAGCGCCTTGTACCAAGGATGACCCCCGTGGCCGCGCACACCGCCAGCCAGGCAGATCCTGCCGCAGCCGCGCCTGCCGGCCCCCTAGGCGAGCACGGCGTGACCCTGCTCGACCTGCTGTCCTACATCTACCTGGAAAACGACCGCCCCGAAAAGGCCGCCGTGCTGTTGGCCGCGCTCGACGAACTGGGCCTGGCCGATGCCCGCTTGCGCGTGGCACTGGCCCTGGCCCAACTGCGCTCGGGCAAGCCCGAAACGGCCCTCGCCACGCTCGAGCGCGTAGCGCTGAGAGACGGCGTGAGCGCCGCGTTTCACCTGGTGCGTGCCCAGGCCCTGATCGCACTGCAACGCAACGCCGAGGCCGAGGCCGCCATGCGTGCGTACGTGGCCCTGCGCACCGGCCAGCAGCCGCCCCCTTCCCGATAAGACGACCTGCCCCGACCGATCCGGCCCCTCATGCAACAAGCCCTGAACCGCGCAGTCGCCGCCGTCACCAGCCGCAATGACATCGTCCTGGCGATACTGATCGTCTCGATCATCTTCATGATGATCCTGCCGCTGCCGACGGCGCTGGTCGACGTGCTGATCGGCACCAACATGACGATCTCGGCCATCCTGCTGATGGTGGCCATGTACCTGCCCTCGCCGCTGTCGTTCTCGTCCTTTCCGTCGGTGCTGCTGGTCACCACGCTGTTCCGGCTGGGCATTTCCATCGCCACCACGCGCCTGATCCTGCTGCAGGGCGACGCCGGCCACATCATCGAAACGTTCGGCAACTTCGTGGTGGGCGGCAACCTGATCGTCGGCCTGGTCGTGTTCCTGATCCTGACCATCGTGCAGTTCGTGGTCATCACCAAGGGCGCCGAACGCGTCGCCGAGGTGGCCGCGCGCTTTTCGCTGGACGCCATGCCGGGCAAGCAAATGTCGATCGACGCAGACCTGCGCGCCGGCACGATCAACATGGACGAAGCGCGCAAGCGGCGCGCCCTGGTCGAAAAAGAAAGCCAGCTGTATGGCGCCATGGACGGCGCCATGAAGTTCGTCAAGGGCGACGCAATCGCCGGACTGATCATCGTGGCGGTCAACCTGCTGGGCGGCATTTTGATCGGTACCATGCAGCGTGGCCTGACTGCGGGCGAGGCAGTGCAGGTTTACTCCATCCTGACCATAGGCGACGGGCTGATCGCACAGATCCCGGCGCTGTTCATCGCCATCTGCGCCGGCATCATCGTCACCCGCGTGCAGACCGGCGATGGTGGCCCGTCCAACGTGGGCAAGGACATCGGCACCCAGGTGCTGGCGCAGCCACGGGCACTGCTGATCGCCGCGGCCGTGGCGCTGGGCATGGGGCTGATCCCCGGCATGCCCACGCTGACTTTCTTCACCTTGGCCGCTGTCGTGGGCGTCATCGGCTTCGTATTGCTGCGCGGCACCCGCAAAGTGGTCGACGAGAAAACCGGCGAGATCACCGAGATCCCCGCGCTGGCCGCCGACGGACAGCCGCCAGCCAAGCCCCAGGCCGATGGCGGCGCGACCGAGTTCGCGCCCACCCTGCCGCTGATCATGGACGTGGCAGCCGGCCTGCAACGCCATTTCGACGCCGACGAGCTCAACCAGGAGCTCATCAAGATCCGCCGGGCGCTGTATTTCGACCTGGGCGTGCCTTTCCCGGGCATCCAGTTGCGCTTTAACGATGCCCTGCCGGAAAACGCTTATCTCATCCTGCTGTCCGAAGTCCCGGTCTCGCAAGGGCAACTACGCCCGGGATATGTGCTGGCGCGTGACACCGAACAAAACCTGCAGGCGCTGCAGGTGCCCTACACCACGGACAAGCGCTTCTTGCCCGGGGTGCCGACCATCTGGGTCGAAGCCGCACATACGGCCACGCTTTCGGCCGCAGGCATCCCGTTTCTCGATTCGCACCAGATCCTGACCTGGCACCTCGCCTTCGTGCTCAAGAAGTATTCATCCGACTTCATCGGCATCCAGGAAACCCGCTTCCTGCTCACGGCGATGGAAGAGCGCTTCCCCGACCTGGTCAAAGAGGCATTGCGCGTCATGCCGGTGCAGAAGATCGCCGAGATCCTGCAGCGGCTGGTGTCCGAGGACATCTCGGTGCGCAACCTTCGCGCGGCGCTCGAAGCCCTGATCGAATGGGGCCAGAAGGAAAAGGATTCCGTGCTGCTGACCGAGTACGTGCGCGTCTCGCTCAAGCGCCATATCAGCTACAAGTATTCCAGCGGGCAAAACATCCTGCCCGCCTACCTGTTGGCGCCCAACGTCGAGGAAACCATACGCGGCGCCATCCGGCAAACCTCGGCAGGCAGCTATCTGGCGCTGGATCCGTCGACGACGAAAAGGCTGGTCGAGAACATCAAGCAGGCCGTCGGCGACATATCGGGCAGCACGCGCAAGCCAGTGCTGCTCACGTCCATGGACATCCGCCGCTACGTGCGCAAGATGATCGAACAGGATCTGTACGAGCTGCCGGTACTGTCCTACCAGGAACTGACGCAGGAAATCAACGTGCAGCCGCTGGCAAGGGTGGAACTATGACATCGCGCCTGTACGAAAACGCCCGGAGGCAGGCATGAGCGAACCGCTGGAGCTGCGCGTGCTGTCCGGCCTGCACCGGGAGGCTACCTGTCCGGCGCGCAACGACGCGGTGCTTGGTGCCGACCCGGAATGCGACGTCGTGCTGGCCGATGCGGGCGTGGCCGCCCGCGCCGCGCGCCTGCGCGTGGGCGCCCGCGGCTGGGACCTCGCCCCGGAAGGCGACGGGCCGCTCCCCGGCGGCGAACCCGCCACGCCCTTTAACCAGCCGCTGCCGCTGGGCCCGGTCTGGATAACCGTGGCCCGCTGCTCCGACCCTTGGACGCCCCTGCCCGAAGCAGCCAACGACGGATCTGCCGGCGCGGCCCTGCCCACCGGGGATAGCGCCGCCGCGCGCCCCGACAGGTGCGACGACACGGCCCGGAACGACGCCGAAACGAAGTCACCGCCTGCGGCCGCAGTGCCGGCTTCGCCGCCGGCGAAGCCGGGCCGGCGCCGCGGCGCAAGCTGGCTCATGGCGCTGGGCCTGGGCACCGTCGTCCTGGCCATCCTGGCCGCCGTGCTGCTGACATGGCTGCTGCCCGACACGCAGCAACCCGCCCGGCCGGATCCTCGCCACGCGGCCCAGCTTTCGCTGGGTAGGATCCAAGCGGCCATCGAGCGGCTGGGCCTGGCCTCGCGCCTGCACGTCGGGCTATCGCCCGACGGCCGGGCAGTCGTGTCGGGATGGGTGCGCAATGCTGGTGAGCGCGACGCGCTGGCCGCGGCGCTGGCGCAAATTTGGCCCATGCCGGCCATGCGCGTCAGCAGCGAAGCCGATGCCGTCAGCACGGCATCCGCGGCATTGGCCAGCCACGATTTCCTGTATGAACCTCGCTACGACGGCGACGGGCGCCTGACCGTGCGCGGTATCGCGCCCAATGCCGAAACCCGCGCGGCTGCACTCGAATCCGTGCGCGCAGCGCTGCCGGGGATGACCGTCATGGGCAACGACATCATGCTCGCCGCCGCCGTGGCCGACGCACTTGTCCGCGAGCTGGATCGCGCCGGCCTGGGCGGCGTCGCGCTGAGCTGGCGCGACCGCCGCCTGCAGGCAGGCGCAGGCGGCATGGACGCCGACCAGCTCGCCGTGCTGAAGGGCGTGCTGGACCGCTTCAACGCCAGCCACTTGGGCGTGGCCGTGCTGGCGCCCGATAGCGCGCGCCAGTACGCCAACACGGTGCCCTTCGGCATCCGCAGCGTGGTGGGCGGCGATACCCCCTACATCGTCCTCGAAAACGGCAGTAAATTGCTCGTCGGCGGCACCTACAAGCGCTACCGATTGACGGCCATCGAGGAAAAGCGGCTCGTCTTCGACGGTCCCCAGCCTGCCATCGTCCTGCGCTGACACACGAAAGAAATGACCACTGCCCTGACCGAACTCGAAGCCAAACTGGCCGCTTCCGGCGGCGCGGCGCTGCGAGACGAGCTCGCCGCGCGCGCGCAGGCGCTGGAAAACCGCCTGCGCGCCCGGCTCGCCCAGGGGCTTGCCCGCGACGATTTCCCCGCCTGGCAGGCGGCTGCGGACGCCGCGGCCGCCGCCCGGCAAGTGCTGGCCGGCTGGCCGGTCGGCGATGCACATCCCTCTTCTGCGGCCATCCCTGCAGGGGCCGCACTCCCCTCGACCCACCGCTAGGAGTCCGATATGGCGCTCAATGGCTTGACCGGCTCGTCCGGCCTGAACTTCAACAAACTGAACGACACCATCTACCGCAGCATACGCGCCCAGGAAAACCGCCTGCGCGACACGATTGCCAGCATCAGCACCGACGCCGACGGCAATATCTCGCAGACCGACCTGCTCAAGCTCCAGCAGGAAGTCCAGCAATGGACGATGCTCATCGAACTGCAAAGCAACCTGACCAAGCAGATCGGCGATTCGCTCAAAGGCATCATCCAGAAGGCGTCGTAAGCCCGGCCGGACGCACCGCCCGCCCGCCTGGCGCGCGGCTGGCGCCGGGCGCCCTGCGGCTCAGACCGACTGAAGGAAGATCGCGGGATCGGGTGGTCCGCCCGATGGGCGGTCGGCGGCCGACGCCTGCGACCAACGCTCGGCCTGGTCGAGCAAGGCTTCAAGTACCGGATACAACGTCGCCGCACTGCATCCGGCCAAATCCATCGCCACCTGCATGTAGGGCCGACCGTCCGGGGCCACGCAAAGGACCACCCCGCGGCCGGCCTGTAGGAAATTGGCCCGCGCCATGCGCTCGGCCTGGCGTGCGTCGATGCCATGATCGGCCAGCCGGCAAGACAGCAGCACCTGGTTGCGCGCCCCCACGTGCACCACCTGCACGACGTGCCGGCCGTCGAACACCAGCTGGCAGAGCCCGTCGTCGGACGGCGCCAGGCCGGCGATGCCCAAGGACTGGCCAAGCTCGGAAATCAAACGCGCGAAAGGCGAATCGGCGGACATGAATGCGTGGACGAAACGAAAGCGCCCATGGGGCACCGGCCGCCGGATGTTAGCAGTCTGAAACAAATGCGGCTAGGCCGGGGCCGGCCGAGACGTTCCCGATGCAAGAGGCCAGCAAGACCCTGGCGAGTCAGGCGAGCACCCCGCCGGGGGGCACCCCCGGCATTCCGCCCGGAGAAGGCGAGGGCACGGCCGGCTCGCCGCCCGTGCCCAGGGGCCCACCGTCATTGGCCGCCGCGATCCGTTCGCGCCAATACGCGGCCACGTCCGCGAACCCCTCGATCCAGGTCGACAAGGACTCGACGTCCAGCGCGCTGCGCGGGCGCCGGTCGGCCAGGAAGATGCGGCCGGTATCGAAGTCGGCCCCGAAGGTCGCCCCCCGGGTGCCCTGCCAGAACACGTTGGCAGCTAGCAGCATGGCGTAGACGGCCTCCCGGCGGTCAGGATCGGCTTCCTGCAGGCGGGCGAACAGCACCACTTCGTCGTCTTCGGCCTCGTATTGGACGTGAACTTCGTGGTCGTCGATCTTCAGGCCTACATAGCCGTCCTCGCCCGCGGCCATGTCGGCCGCGCCCAGGGATTGGCCCAGTTCGGTGATGAGGGCCTGGTATGCGTTCAGAGACATATCTTGCTCCCGTTATCGAATATGCGGTGAGGAACGGCGTCAGGCCTTGGCGAACTTACCCAGGCCGCAAAGGAACTGGCGGACTTCCGGGTCGGGCAGGCGCTGCTTCAGGTGACCGGCCTCCTTGCTGCCACCCATGCCGGTGTTCCAGCGCTGGTTCTCGAGCTGCCCGGAGCTGGCGCTCACCGTATAGTAGACCCCCTGGTCGTCGCCCTCCAGGCGTTCGTCCGGATTCATTTCGCCGCCCATGTCGCGCAGGATCAGCTTGGACTTGAGCTCGACGTCAGTGACGCCGCCGCGATCCTTGTCGCTCTTGCAGCCCTTGGACATGGTGCCGGCCAGGTCGGTCGCGCCCACCAGGTCCAGGCCCTGCTCGGCCAGGCCCTGCAGTACCAGGATTTCGCGCCCCATCTTGGCGGTATCGCCCTTGCCCTCGCGGAAAACCTTCTCGGTAAACATGGTGCGCACCAGGTCGGTCTGACCACGCAGCAGCCCCATGAGGCGCTCGGCTTCCTGCTTGCGCTGGGGCGCTGCGCCGGGATCGTCGCGCAAGGCCTCGAGCCGGTCGTAAACCTCGCCGATGAACCCGCCTGGGCGCGCGCCGCGCGCCCCGAACGTGCCTTCGCCCAGGTCGCCGATGAGCTTGACCATGTTGCGCGTGTTGTGCTCATGCACGTTCTTCCACGCGCCGAACAGGAAATGCTGGGCCTTGCCGGTGGCAATGCCGTTGATGCCGAAAGAGAAGGTGATGGCATCGACGTCTACCGTGGCGGTCCGGTTCCCGCCGGGATGCTGCGGATCGAATACGCGCAGCCGTTGGTTCGGGCCCGAGTTCTCTTCGAACGCCCTGAACTGATTGAAGGTATAGGTGCGTTCCTTGTAATCGCGCAGCGAGCTCAAGGGCAGCAGATCGCGCACGGTGTCCGGCGAAATCAGGTTGACGCTGACGTGTACCAGGCGCGGCGCCGGCGCGTTCGGGTCGCGGTTCGGGTCGGTGAGACTGCGGCGCAGGCGGTCATTGGACGAAAGCGCGACCTCCAGCACTTCCTTGGCGCCGCGCCTGTTGGCCGCCTGGCGCTGTGCCGGATCCTGCACATCCCACATGTCGAGCACGCCATGCCCGACCACCGTGGTCATTACCTTGCCGCTGGAATCGGCCAGCGTGCTGACCTTCAGGTTGCGCGCATGGTCCACGCTGTCCTTGACGCCGGCCGACGTGCCGCCCACCCGGCCGCCCAGGTCCACGCCGAGGCTGGGATCGATGAACTGCGCTGGCACGATCTTGCTGGTGTAGGTGCGCATGACGCCGTCGCGCATGACCACCATCTCGCGGTTGACCGGCTGCCAAGTGTCCATGCCCGCGAGCGCCTGGCGCTCGGCACGCGCCAGCGACTCGCGCGAAAACAGGCTTTGTACGGTCTGCTTCGGCACGCCAGCCTCCTCCAGCTTGCGCCGCAGCAGATCCAAGGTGTCGCGCTTGACCTGCACGATCGGATGCGTGTCCTTGTTGTCCTTGCTCGGGGCAGGAATGCTTTGCAGTGCATCGACGTTGCTACTGTCCTGGTACTGCTGGCCGCGGTCGGCGATGAGCGCCTGCCACTCCGCCTTTAGCGTGGCCAACGCCTGCAGCTGCCTGCCGTCGAGCGCAAGCCGCCCGTCGTGCACGTCTTGCTCCAAGCGGTCGAGCAGGGTTTGGCCAGCGTGCGCCCAAACCAGACCGGTATGCTTGACCGATCGGTCGGTCAACGGATCGGTCAAGCGCATTTCCTGGACATACGCGCGCTTGGCTTCCAGTAGGTTGATCTGGTGATCGAGCTCCTCGGCCAGCGCGTCGTACAAGTCTGACTCCTGCTTGGCCGGCCCGACCAGCGACCCGGTGATGACTTCCCTGCGCAGCAGTTCCATCTCCTGGCCGTTCCAGTCCGGCTGGCTCCTGGCATGCTCCAGATTCGCCACGGCCTCCAGGTGCCGGGCCTGGCGCTCCAGATAAACCAGCGCGCGGCCGGTGCATTCGTCGGTCATTTGGTTGCGCAGGGCGCGCAGACTGTTGATATGGGCGTCCAGGTCCCTGGCCAGCCCGGCAAGGCCGTCTCGGTTCCAGGCCTGCCGGCCGAGCAGGTCCGTGGCCCGGTCGAAGCCATCTAGGCAATCATGCAACAGCGGATACCGGTCGGCCTGGCCGCGGTAGATCTCGCGCAGCCCGCTGACGATTTCGGAGGCATCGAGATTGACGTTGCGCAGCGCGGCGCCGTCCGGGGCGCCCTTGACTAGGCCGCTCAGCTTGGGGAAACGCTCCTCACACTGCGATTGGCGAACCGCGCGCAGGTCGTCCTCTGCCTGGCGACGCAAGGCCTGGATGTCCGATTCGTTGAGCTTTTCGCTGCCGTAGCGGGCGTCGTTGCGCACCGCCCGGCTGATGGCAGCCCGGAGATCCCGGTGCTCGGGCCCATGCAGCCCTTTGAGCGCGCCGGCGAGCAGCTTTTCATTGCTGCGGACCACCTCCATGCGGAACTGCTGGGCTTTTTCCAGGACCTGCCGCACCGTGCGGTTGGTCAGCGGACGGTCGTCGCGCTCCCAGCCTTTGGGCAGGCCGCACGCGCCCAGGGCACGGAGGGCGGCGTCCTTGCCTTCGGTCTTTTCCAACAGAGACACGAAGGCCTGCTTGACCTGGATGCGGTCTTGGATCTTCTGTTGGCGCTGCGCCTCGCTACTGCCTTTGATCCAGCCCATGAAACGGGCCGCCAGCCGCGACGAGCCGCTTTGGCGCAGGCCCTGGCCGCCGTCCCTGTCCAGCTTGATCTCGCGCTCGAGCACGCCGCCGCTTACCTGCCTGAAACTATGGATCCCTATGTTGTTCATGTCGCTGTTCTCCGTCAGGCCTGCCCGCAAGACACCGCCGGCCCGAGCGGGCGTTTGCGCCACCATCGAGGCGCCCAGGCGGCCCGCAGGCCGCCTGCATGCCGCCACCGCCGATGAGTGGCACCCCGATCGGTTTGGTTCCCAGGGGGAACGTTTGCCGCCAATCTGCGACTCATGCCACTAAAATGCCTGGGCCCAATTGGAGTACCCCTGCCATGCGACCGTTTTCCCGCGCGATCGTCCCGGCCCTGCTGGCAGCCGTGCTCGCGCTCGCCGGGTGCCAGACCCACCCGGGCACCTCGACCGCCAAGCAGCCGGCGCCAGGACAGACAACGCCGGCCATCGCCGTCCTGCCGGTCGAAATCTACGTCGCGTACGCCCAGGCGAGCGCCGGGTTGATTCCCGTGGAAGTCCCAGACGGCGTCCTTTACCTGCAGGCCAAGCCGATCCTGTCGCGCGCCGACCTGACCGAGGCAGCCGCCCTGACCGACGGTCAAGGGCGGCACTTCGTCGGGCTGCGCCTGAACCCAGCCGGCACGCAAAAACTTGATGCGGCCTCCCGCGTCAACGTTGGCAACATGCTGGCCTTGGTAGTCGGCCGGGAGCTCGTGGCGGCCCCGCTGATCACGCAGCCCCTCGCTGGTGGCATCGTCGCCTTCGCCGTGCCGTCGGCTGCTGTCGCCGCAGAGCTCGCGGCCCGCATACGCGGCGACGCGCGCTGACGCTGCCTGCCCGCTGCCGATGCAAGCGCCCGCCAACACCCTGGCACTGCGGCCCGACCCGACGGCCGTGGCCAGCGCCTTGCAATGGCTCGAAGGCATCGCCGAGCGCGAAGGCTGGCCGCCGCGCGCGTCCTTCGGCCTGACGCTGTGCTTGGACGAAGCGCTGACCAATGTCATTTCCTACGCCTTCGATCCGCCCGAACCTGGCATCGAGCCGGCCATCACCGTATCCTGGCGCAATGACCGTGCAGGCATCGTCGTCGAACTGCGCGACAACGGCCGGCCCTACGACCCCACGGCCGACGAGCCGCCCCCCCTGGCGGCCAACCTTGATGAAGCGAAGCTGGGCGGACACGGCGTGCGCCTGATGCGGCATTACCTGCAGGAGCTGGCTTACCGGCGGGAAGACGGGTGGAATTGCTTGACGATGGTAATGGCGGCTGCGCCGGCCCGGGATCAGGGCGCAGCGTCCTGATCCTGGATCATCAGCCGCGCCGCACCAGGCAGACCCCTGCTTGGCCCTTGCCGAAGGGCTGGCCAGTACAGTGTGCCGGAGAAACTGGTCACCCCAATCTCTTCGGGTTTGTGCTTCTTCTGGGGCATTCCAACGTCCTCCTACGGCTCAATAGCCTACTTCAGGGAGGACCACTTTTCAGGGGGCAGACCACCCGGTCTCCGGAACTGGGCACACAGATCAACGAATTCCTGCTCGACATCACCAGCCGTATCTTGGGCAAGAAGCGTGACGTCACCGCCATCACCATCGACTATGTCGACCCGCAAGACTGGTTCATCGCCGGGGTGCCGCTTGCACGCACCGGCAAGCGCAGCTTCTATCTTGAAATCAAGATCACGGACGAGACCAATACCAAGGATGAAAAGCCCGCTACGTCGCCGAGGCGTTTTCCGGCTTCGAGCGCATCCTGGGTGACCTGGACGAGGAAAGCTACGTGTACGTGCAGGATGTCCGGGCGGCGGCCTACGGATACGGGGGCAGGACGCAAGAGTTCCGCTACCATCATCCGCGTTCCTAGGGGAACGGCATCTTCGGCGCTTCGGCGGGTTCGCCTGCCGTCAGCCCCTTGGCGTCCCGCTCGCCCTGGCTGCCGGCATCCGCTATCCTGTCGCAAGGCCCTGCTTCCGCCCTTCGGCTGCCTCATGAAACGCGTTGCCGTTCCCCTGAATCCTTTGCGCGCCTTCGAGGCCGCGGCCCGCCTGCTCAGTTTCACGCGGGCCGCTGCCGAGCTGCACGTCACGCAGGTTGCCGTCAGCCGCCAGGTACGCGTACTGGAAGACTACCTAGGGGTCTCGCTCTTTGCGCGCGGCCCGCATTCCATCACGCTGACCGAGGCGGGCGCTCGCCTGTATCCGTCGATCAGCCGGGCGCTGGACGAGATCTCGCACGCCGCGTCGCTGGTCAGCCGCCGCAACCGCCCCGACGTGCTCGCCATCCAGGCCTACACGACCTTCGCCCAACACGGCCTGATCCCGTTGCTGCCGCGCTTTCACGAAAAGTACCCGGGCATCGAAGTACGCCTGTCGGCCTCGACCCAGGCCGTGGACTTCAGCCACCAGGACTTGGACGCCGCCATCCGGTCCGGTACCGGCCAGTGGCCCGACTACGAAAGCGACTTTCTAGCCCCGATCGAGCTGGTTCCGGTGGCCAGCCCCGCCCTAATCAAGACGATTGGCGGGTTCCGCCGGCCTGCCGATCTGGCGCGCGTAACGCTGCTGCATTCGCTGGCGCGCCCGGACGATTGGAACGCCTGGCTGCACGCGGCCGGCGTCAAACGCCCTGGAAGGCTTCGCGGGCTGCGCTTCGAAAACTCGGCCATGGCCTACGAAGCCGCCATCCAAGGCCTGGGATGCGCCATCGGCATCCGTGCGCTGGTGGAGCGCTATCTGGCTTCCGGCGTGCTGGTCGCTCCCTTCGGCGCGCTGACGCACACGCTGCCTGGCGGCTACTACCTGGTGCGGCCGAAAGGCCGCATCGAGCCTCCCGCCTTGCGCATCTTCCGCACCTGGCTGCTGCAGGCGCTGCCTAGCGCATCGGGATAACCGTCCCGATGCCTGGACCGGTCGCCGCAGCGTAGCCAAACAAAATGTTTGTCTAGCGAGGACAAATTGTTGTTTGTCGCCGCCGGCTGCGCGTCCCACAATCGCACCAGCCTCCCCCGGCGAGGCATGCCCGATCCCCCCGATAACACAGGAGACAACCATGCACCCCGTATCGATCCGCGGCGGCGTGCGCCGGCTCGTGGCGGTCCTGCTCGGCGCCGTGCTTGGCGCAGCTGGCTCCAGCGCGCACTCGGCCTTCCCGGAAAAACCCGTCACCCTGGTGGTACCCTTCGCGCCCGGCGGCGGCACCGACGCCATTTCCCGGTCCCTGGCCGAGGGGATGAGCAAGGACCTGGGCCAGCCGGTCATCGTCGAGAACCGTCCCGGCGCCGGCACCGTCATCGGGACCAACTACGTGGCGCGCAGCCAACCCGATGGCTATACCCTCGTCATGGCGACCTTCGCGCATGCGGTCAATCCCTTCATTCATCCCAACTTGCCTTTTGACACCGCAAAGGCTTTCGCGCCCGTCGCGCTGGTCGCCCACTCGCCCAACATACTGGTGGTCAACCCCGAGCAACCTTTCCACAGCGTCAAAGAGTTGCTGGACTATGCGCGCGCGCACCCCGGCGAACTGAACTACGGCTCTTTTGGCAACGGCACCTCCGCCCATCTGGCCGGTGAACTCCTAAAGAGGCTAGCCAAGATAGACCTGACGCACGTTCCCTACAAAGGCAGCGCGCCTGCGCTAACCGACCTGCTAGCCGGGCAAATCCAAGTCATGCTGACCACGGTGGCCAGCGTGGCACCCCACATCAAGAGCGGCCGGTTGCGCGCATTGGCCGTCACCTCCACCCAGCGCTCGGCCGCCTTTCCCGATCTGCCCACGCTGGACGAAGCCGGCGTGCCGGGCTACCAGGCCGAAAGCTGGTACGGCATCTATGCGCCGGCGGGCACCCCCGAAGACGTCATTGCGCGACTGAACGCCTCGGTCGCCAAGGCCGTGCAAACGCCATCTTTCCAGCAACGCGTGGCCGACGAGGGCTTGATCGTCGACGTGGGTCCGCCATCGCAGCTTTCCGATTACGTGGCCGCCGAGGAGAAACGCTGGGGACAGGTGGTTCGCGACGCTGGCCTGAAGATGCAGCAATGACCCTGTTCCATTCCTTCCACAGCCTGACCGCATCATGACCGACACATCCTGCGCCGTGCTGCTTGACGTCACAGACGGCATCGGCACGCTGACCCTGAACCGCCCCCACGTGCGCAACGCCATCGACGACGCCATGCGCACGGAACTACTGCAAGCGCTGGACCGCGTCGCGCGCGACCCGGCCATACGGGCGCTGGTTGTCACCGGCGCCGGCAGCGCGTTTTGCGCCGGCGGCGACATCAAAGGCATGAAGGCGCGCCTGCAAGCGCCGCAAGGCGAAATCGCCTTCAATGGCTGGTCGCGCCAGCAACGCACCCACCAGGCGGTCGGCGCGCTGTTTCACCTGCCCAAGCCAACGATCGCCGCCGTCAACGGAGCGGCTGCCGGCCTGGGCTGTGACATGGCCTTGTCGTGCGATTTCATCGTTGCCTCCGACGCCGCGCACTTTTCGATGACCTACATCCACCGAGGGCTCATTCCGGATGGCGGCGGCCTGTATTTCTTGCCGCGCCGCATCGGTCTTGCCCGTGCCAAGGAACTGATTTACTCGGGCCGTCGCGTCCATGCGCCAGAGGCGCTGCAGCTCGGCATGATCGACCGGCTCTCTTCGCCCGACGCGCTGCTGGCCGACGCACGGCAATGGGCAAGCGAGCTGTCGCAAGGCTCGCCTGCCGCGCTGGCATTGGCCAAGACCATGCTCAACCAAACATTCGAGCTCAGCGCCGAGCAATCCTTCGCCATGAGCAGCCAGGCCCAGGCGATTTGCTACACGTCGACGCAGCACCGCGAATCGGTCGCGGCCTTCCTGGCCAAGACCGCCGCAAAGGGGTAGGCCGCGATGCGCAATCTGGATCGCCTGCTGCGCCCCCGCAGCGTGGCCGTGATCGGCGCGTCATCCGATCCCGCACGCACCGCCGGCCGCCCCATCGCCTACCTGCAAAAGCATGGATATGGCGGACGGATTTTTCCCGTCAACCCGCGCAGCGACACTATCGCCGGGCTACCCTGCTACGCCGACGCCGCAGCGCTGCCTGAGGCGCCAGACGTCGGCATGGTGCTGCTGCCGGCCGAGCGCGCCGTATCGGCCGTGCGCGACCTGGCCCGGCGCGGTGCCGGAGCAGCCATCGTGCTGGCAAGCGGTTTTGCCGAAACCGGCGCCGAGGGCAAGGCCCGCCAGCAGGCGCTGCGCGAGGCCGCCGGTGACATGCCGCTGCTCGGCCCCAACACCATCGGCCTGGTCAACTTGACCGACGGGATCACGCTGTCGGCCACCGGCGCGCTCGAGCTGGACGAGCTATATGCCGGTTCGATCGCCGTGGTCTCGCAAAGCGGCGGCGTCCTCGGCAGCATGCTATCGCGCGCCGCCAGCCGCGGCATCGGCTTTTCCAAGCTGGTCTCGACCGGCAACGAAGCCGACCTGGATGTGTCCGACTTCGTGCTGGCGCTGCTGGACGATCCCGCCACCGCCGTCATTGCGTTGTACATCGAGGGCCTGCGCAAGCCCGAGGCCTTCCGGGCTGCTGCCCGCCGCGCGGCCGAGGCCGGAAAGCCGCTGGTGGTGTTCAAGGTGGGGCGGTCAGAATCGGGCGCGCGATCGGCCGTATCGCACACCGGCGCGCTGGCCGGCGCCGACGGCGTGTACGATGCGTTGTTCGCCCAGGCCGGCGTGATCCGCGCGCAGACATTTGCCGACCTGCTCGACATTCCCGCGGCGCTATGCACCGGCCGGCGCCTGGCTGGACCGCGCATCGCCATTTTGACGTCGACGGGCGGGGCCGGCACGCTCGTGGCCGACAGCTGCGGCATGGCAGGCCTGGACACGCCGCCGCCCGATGGGGCGACTGCCGGACGCCTGAACGCATTGCAGGCCGGTAACGAGGCTGTCCTCGACCGCAATCCGATCGACCTGACACTGGCCGGCGTCAAGCCGGATCTGCTGCGCGCCGCGCTGGATACGCTGCTGGCCAGCCCCAGCTATGACGGCGCAGTGGTCATCGCAGGATCGTCGTCGCTGCAACATCCCGATCTGGTCAGCGGCGTGGTCAAGGACTGCCAGCAGCGCAGCGACAAGCCGGTGCTGGTTTACGTCAGCCCGCATGCCCCGCACATCTTGTCCGGACTCAACCGCTGCGGCATCCCCGCTTTCGCGGCGCCGGAAAGCTGCGCGGCGGCCTTCTCGGCGATGCTGGCCTTGAACCGCACGGCGCGCGCCTTGGACGACACGGCCGACCGGCAGGCCAAGCCGGCATGTGCTACAGAGGCCAGTCTTGCAACCTTGGCCCGCGGGCCGCTGAACGAAGCCGAGGCCAAGCGGCTGTTTGCTCGCTATGGCATTCCCACGGTGCGGGAGGCAGTGGCAGCCGATCCCGCACAAGCCGCCTCGCTGGCCGCTCGGTTTGGCGACAAGGTAGTGCTGAAAATCCTCTCGAGCCACATCGCCCACAAAAGCGAACTGGGCGGCGTCTCTGTGGGCGTGCCCGTCGAAGATGTCGGGGCACGCGGGCAAGCCATGCTGGAGGCAGTCGCTGCCGCCACCGATGCGCCGGTCGAGGGTTTGCTCGTCCAGGAGATGATCAGCGGTGGCGTCGAAATGATCCTCGGCTTTCACCGCGACCCGCAGCTCGGCCCCGCCATCCTGCTGGGGGCGGGAGGGGTAGCGACGGAGCTATTCAACGACACCGCACTGCGGTTGCTGCCGCTGACGCGCAGCGATGCACGCGAGATGCTTCGCAGCCTGAAGACATGGCCGCTGTTGGACGGCTACCGCGGCCGCGCGCGCGCCGACGTGGCGGCGCTGGAAGACGCCATTCTGGCCTTTGCGGCCATGGCCGAACAGCTGGACGAAGCACTGCTCGAAGCGGAGATCAACCCGCTATTCGTGCTACCCGAGGGACAGGGCGTAAAGGCCGCCGACGCGGTGGTGATATTGCGCTAAGCCGCGACGTCCTGCGCCCCAGCGGTGCGCCGTCCCCATCCTCCGCCAAGGGCGCGCACCAAGTCCACTGCCGCGCGCAGCCGGTCGCCTTCGGCGCGGGCGACGGCCTGTTGCTGCGTCAACCACGCCCGCTCTGTTTCCAGCACGAACAGGTAGTCCACGTCGCCGGCATCGAAGCGATCGCGGGCTTCGGCTCGCGCACGCGCTGCGCCGGCCTGGGCGGCACGCAGCCGCTCCAGGCGCGCATCCAGGTCGCGTACAGAGGCGAGCCCATCCTCGACCTCCCGGAATGCGCGAAGCACCACCTGCCGGTACTGGGCCAGCCGCTCCTGGTAGGCTGCCTCGGCCTGGGCGAGTGCGGCGCGCCGCCTTCCCCCGTCAAATGCCGTCAGGTTCAAAGCGGTCCCCACCAGTGGTCCGAGCAGGAACGTGCGCTGCGACCAGTCGAACAGGCTACCCAAGCTGGCGGACTCGTAGCCGAAGGCGCCAGTCAGGCTCAACGATGGAAAGAAAGCGGCCTTGGCAATGCCTATGCGGGCGTTTTCCGCTGCCATCGCCCGCTCGGCTGCGGCAATGTCGGGACGCCGCTCGAGTAGCGAAGAAGGCAAGCCTGGCGGGATGGACAAGGCCACGAATGACTGTGGTCGCACCGGCAGCGAAAACCGGCTCGGGAATTCACCCAGCAGCACGGCCAGCGCATGTTCGGCCAGGGATCGCTGCTGTCCCGTCGCGATGCGCTGCGCCTGGACTTGCGTAAGCTGCGTCTCGATGCTGGCCACCACGGCCTCGGTCACCACGCCTTGGTCGCGCTTGCTTTGCACCAGCTCCAAGGTCTGCGTCCACGCCAACACGCTTTCGTCCAGAATGGCCGCCTCGGCATCCAGCTGCCGCAGCAGCAGGTAGTGATGGGCCACGTCGGCCTGGATGATCAACTTGAGCGCACTCGCCTGGGCGCGCTGCCCGTCTGCATCGGCTTGCGCAGATTGCACGGACGCGGAGACGCGCCCGAACACATCGACCTCATACGCGACCGCGGCTTGCGCCCGCCAGCTCGTCCGCAACATGGCGGCATCGGCGTCGGAACCGCCCTGCCCTGCGCTGGCTAAGCGTTGCCGGCTGACACCCGTGCCGATGCCGATTTCCGGCAGCCACGCCGCGCGGGCCTGGCCGACCAGGGCGCGCGCAGCATCCAGGCGCGCCACCGCCGCTGCCAGTTCCTGGTTGGCTGCGACCGCCCGGGCCTGCAACGCAAGCAGATCATCGTCCTGCAGCATCTCCCAGCCGACGGGCTCCTCATGATGGTCGGCCGGCTCGGCGATCTTCCAGCTGCCGCCGGACTCCGCGTGCGCAAGCAGCGTCGCCTCCCTGTATTGTTCGGGCACATCCATGACGGGCGCCCGATACGCCGGCGCAACCGAGCATGCGGATAGGGCCCCAGCCAGGATTGCCATGCCCATTACTTTCGAAAAAATGGATCCACTCATCATGAGGATGCCTCATTTCCGTTACCCAGGAGCACGTGGGGCACCGCCTCGGGCGCATCGCGGTGCGCGGCCGAGCGGAGCGGACGGCCGGACAGCTTGCGCACCGCCAGATAAAAGACGGGCGTCAGGAACAGGCCGAACACGGTCACGCCCAGCATGCCGAAAAACACGGACACCCCCATGGCCTGTCGCATTTCCGCGCCAGCGCCTTGCGATACGACCAGCGGCACCACGCCCATGATGAACGCCAGCGAGGTCATCAGGATCGGCCGCAGGCGCAGGCGGCAGGATTCGATGACGGCCTCGAGCGTGGTGCGACCGGCCATCTCCAGCTCGCGGGCGAACTCGACGATCAGGATGGCGTTCTTCGACGCAAGGCCCACCAGCACGATCAAGCCGATCTGCGTGAAGATGTTGTTATCCCCGCCGGTTAGCCAAACGCCTGCCAAAGCAGAGAGCACGCTCATCGGCACGATTAGGATGACTGCCAACGGCAGCGTCAGGCTTTCGTACTGCGCCGCCAGCACAAGCAGGACCAGCAGCACGCAGAGCGGGAAAATCCACAACGCGCTATTGCCGGCGATGATCTGCTGGTAGGTCAGGTCCGTCCATTCGAACGCGATGCCGGGCGGCAAAGTCTTTGCCGCGACCCGTTCGATGGCCGCCATCGCCTGCGATGACGAGTAGCCCGGCGCCGGCGCGCCGCTGATATCCGCAGCGACATAGCCGTTGTACCGGGTGACCAGCTCGGGACCGTAGGCCTGCTCCACGCGCGCCAAGGCTGACAATGGCACCATCTGCCCGTCGGCGGTGCGCGTCTTCAGCTGCAGAATGTCTTCCGGATGGGCGCGATACCGGGCATCGGCCTGGATCCGTACCTGGTAGACCCGCCCCAGGAGGTTGAAGTCATTGACATAGAACGAGCCGAGGTAGGCCTGCAGGGTCTGGATCACCTCCGTGATCGACACGCCCAGCTGCTTGGCCTTGGGTCGATCGACGATGAGGCGCAGCTGCGGCACATTGATTTGGTAGGTGGAAAACAGCGGGGTCAGGGCCGACTCCTGCTTGGCCTGCCCGATGAAATCCTGGGCCGCCTTGTGAAGCGCTTCGTAACCCAGGTTGGCACGGTCTTCGAGTTGCAGCTTGAATCCGCCCAACGACCCCAGGCCCATGACCGGTGGCGCCGGAAACACCCCGGCGAACACGGCCTCGTCCATGTCCGCATACTTGGCGTTGAGCGACGCGGCGATGCCGTCAGCACTCAGGCCGCGTCGCTCGGCAAAGGGCTTGAGCAGGATGAATGACAGGCCCGAACTCGAACTGGTGGTGGTTCCATTGATGGACAGGCCGGCGTAGGACGAACTATCGGCCACGCCAGGCTCTCGCAGCGCGATCTCGGTCATCTCCGCCAACACCGCGTCCGTGCGTGACAAGGATGCCCCTGCCGGCAGCTGGACGAAACTAATGAGGTACTCCTTGTCCTGCGCGGGCACGAAGCCACCCGGAACGATCTTGCCGAGCAAGGCCGTGGCCGCCAGCAGGATGCCGTACACGGCCAACACCACGGCCTTGCGCCGGCCCAGGCCCGCGACGCTGCGGCCATAGCGTTCCGAGCCCAGGGCGAAGGCGCGGTTAAAGCGTGCGAAAAAGCGGCCGAACACCCGGTGCATGGCCCGAGTCAGCCAGTCGGACTGCGCACCGTGCGGCTTGAGCAGCAGTGCCGCCAACGCCGGCGACAAGGTCAGCGAGTTGATCGCCGACAGCACCGTGGATACGGCGATCGTCACGGCGAATTGCTGGTAGAAGCGGCCGGTCAACCCCGACAGAAAGGCCAGCGGCACGAACACGGCGACCAGGGTCAGCGCGATGGCGACGATGGGGCCGCTGACCTCGCGCATCGCGCGGTAGGTCGCCTCGCGTGGGGTCAATCCCATCTCGATGTTGCGCTCGACGTTCTCCACCACCACGATCGCGTCATCGACCACGATGCCGATCGCCAGCACGAGCCCGAACAGGCTCAAGGCGTTGAGCGAGAACCCCAGCACGTGCAGGAAGGCCATCGTGCCGACGATGGACACCGGAACTGCCAGCAGGGGAATGATGGATGCCCGCCAGGTTTGCAAGAACAAGAAGACGACGACCACCACCAGCGCAATGGCTTCGAACAGCGTCTGTACGACCGCGTCGATGCTTGCCTCGACCGACCGCGTCGGGTTGTAGACGATGCGGTAGTCCAGGCCTTGCGGAAAGTTGCGCTTCAGTTCTTCCATGGTCGCCTTGACGTCGGCGGCGATGTTCAAGGCGTTGGCGCCGGGCGCCTCCATGATGGCCAACGGTACGGCCGCGTCCCTGCCCAGGTAGGCTCGCACGCCGTATTCCTGGGCGGCCAGCTCGATGCGCGCCACGTCGCGCAGCAGCGTGGTGCGCCCATCATGCCCGGCGCGCAGCACGATGTTGCCGAACTCCTCCGTCGTGCGCAGCCGCCCTTCGGCGCTGACCGAAAGCTGGAAGGGTGCGTCTTCCACCATGGGCGCGGCACCGATGCTGCCCACCGGGGCCTGGGCATTCTGTTCGCGGATGGCTGCCACCACGTCGCTGGCGGTCAGCCCGCGCGCGGCCACCGCATCCGGATCCAGCCAAATGCGCATGGCATAGCCGCCGGGCCCCCACAGGTTGACCTGGCCGACCCCGTCGATGCGGGCCAGGCGATCACGCACATTGCGGATCGCGTAGTTGCTCAGGTAGTTGGCGTCATAGCGCCCGTCGGGCGACACCATGTGCACGGCCAACGTGATGTTGGGCGAGCTCTTGATGGTCGTGACGCCCAGCCGCTGGACGTCCTCGGGCAACCGCGGCAACGCCTGCGAAACGCGATTCTGCACCCATTGCTGGGCCTGATCGGGCGAGGTGCCAAGCTTGAATGTGACGGTCAGGTACAAGTGGCCGTCGGCATTGGACAGCGACTGCATGTACAGCATGTTCTCCACGCCATTGACCGCCTCTTCGATCGGCGCGGCAACGGTTTCGGCGATGGTGCTGGCATTGGCGCCCGGATACTGGGCATGCACGACGACCGAAGGCGGGACGACCTGCGGATACTCGGAGACGGGCAGCTGGAACATGGCGATGGCCCCGGCCAGGAACATCAGCACCGACAACACGCCGGCAAAGATCGGCCGGTCGATGAAGAATCGCGAGATGTTCATGGCGCCTGCTCCTCGCCTGTCAAGGCGGCCACGACCGCCTGCACCCGGTCGCCTGGCCGCACGCGCCCCGCTCCTTCGACGATGATGCGGTCGCCAGGCGCAAGGCCAGCGCGCACGACGCGCTGGCGCCCCTGTCGGCTGCCGAGCTCCAGCTGCCGGTACTGAACGTGTCCTTCGCCATCGACGACCAGGACATAGCGCCTATCCTGGTCGGTGCCGATGGCCGTTTCGTCGACCAGCACGGCCGGATAGACACTACTGGCCTGTATGCGGATGCGCGCCTGCAGGCCCGGAATCATGCGGCCATCGGCGTTGTCCACCAGGGCACGCATCCGGATCGTTCCGGAACGCGTGTCCAGCCGGTTGTCGACCGAGTACAGCCTGCCTGCGTGGGGAAACCCCTCCTCACCGGCGAGCCCCACTTGCACCTGCACGGACTCGTCGCCGGCGCGTCCACCGAAGTAGCGCAGGTAGGTGTGCTCGTCCGCATGGAACGCGGCGTACAGCGGATCCAGGGTGACGATGGCAGCCAGCGGCATGGCGTCGCCTCCTGCCTTGACGACGTTGCCTGCCGTCACCTCGGGGCGTGAGATCCGTCCCGTGATCGGGGCCCTGATACGCGCATAGCCCACGTCCAGCCTGGCGCGCTCGACGGCGGCCAGCGCAGCCTGGGTCGCCGAGCGCGCCTCGCGCGCCGCGTTTTCCAACGCATCGACATCGCGCTTGGCCGCGGCGTTTGCAGCCAACAGCCGCCTGCCCCGTTCGAGCTCGCCGGCCGTATAGCGTTGCCTGTCCTGCGCCTGGGCCAGCACGGCTTGCGCGCGCTTGAGCTCGGCCTCGAATGGCGCCGGGTCTATCGTGAACAGCAGGTCACCTTCGCGCACCAGCTGGCCATCCCGGAAATGCACCGACAGCAAGGTGCCTTCGACCCTGGGACGGATTTCCACCTGTTCGACGGCTTCCAGGCGTCCGGAATACTCCTGCCAATCGTTCACGAACTGGCGCTGTGGCGCACGCACCTTGACCACGGGCAGTTCGGACGCCTGCGGCGAGGCCTGCGAAGGTGCATCAAGCACGATGGCGGCTAGCCCGCCTGATAACGCTGCGATGGCAGCCGACAAAGCTGCCCGACGGGAAATGGAAACGGCCATGGCACAAGCCCTGCGTAGGAAAGTGACCGTGCAAGTCTGCGCAAATGCCGCCCATCCATATAGGGCCGTTTCCGGTTTTCAAAATTCGCGAAACTGCAATAATGGCCGTTCCGACCGCACCCACACGAGGAAAACCAGCGGTTCACCCTCGGACTTGGAAGACGTAATTCGTCATTCCGGAAGAATCCGCGAACCGTCACGTGTCACGTCGTGCGCCGTCGTGGCCACGGCGCATTGGCCGCTTTCCGGTGGCGTGCAAGCATGCCCCGCCTGACGACCGGGGCACTCCGCCACCGCCGGCTTGCGCACTGCATCGGCCCAGCCCGCAAGACGGCCCGGACAAAGGGATGATCGAGATGGATCGACTTCAGGCCATGCAGGTTTTCGCGCGCGTCGTCGAGGCGAACAGCTTTGCCAAGGCAGCAGACAGCCTGGGCATGCCCGCCTCGTCGGTGACGCGTGCAGTCAAGGAACTGGAAACCTACCTGGGCGTGCGGCTGCTGCAGCGCACGACCCGGCATATCAGCCTGACGCCGGACGGCAGCATGTATTACGACCATTGCCGCCGCCTGCTGGACGAGATCGCAACGGTCGAGTCCTCGTTTCCTGGCAGCGGCGGCCGTCCGCGCGGCCCGTTGCGCGTGGACATGACCCCGTCCTTTGCCCGGTTGTTCGTCCTGCCGGCGATCAAGGGGTTCCAGCAGGACTATCCCGACATCGCGCTGACGCTGACCTTGGGCGACAGAACCATCGACCTCGTCCAGGAAGGGGTGGATTGCGTCATCCGTGCCGGCGTGCCGCAGGATTCCGCCACGCTTGTTGCGCGGCGGCTGGCGGGGTTCGAATGGGTGACCTGCGCGTCACCCAGTTATTTGGCCGAGCACGGCGAACCCAGGACCCTCGATGACTTGAAGCATCACCATGCGGTCGGCTTCCTGTCCAGCCGCAACAGCCGCAGCGCGCACTGGACTTTCGTGGTCGACGGAGAGGAGCGCGCCATTCGCGTGCCGGAACGCATCGCCGTCAACGACACCGATGCCTATGTGTGCAGCGGCGTGCAGGGACTGGGCTTGATACGCGCGGCCAGCTACATGGTGATTCCCCACCTTCGCACCGGCGAATTGCGTCGGGTCCTGCCGGACATCAAGGCGCCAACCGTTCCGCTGTCGCTCATGTATCCGAAGAACCGCCATCTTTCGCCCGCCGTCCGCGCCTTCTCGGATTGGATCTCCCAAATCATCCGGCAGGCCGAGCCCCAGTGGCGGCTGTAGCAGCCCGCCGACGCGGCGCGCTGCGCCCCAAGCCCGGGCAATGCCGGGCTTGGGGCCGTCCGGCCAACCTCAGGGCAGGCGGCTAAGCAGCGTGACCTCGACGTTGCCGACGAGGATGGGCTTCATGGCAGCCATGAACTCGGCCGACGCCGGCGTTGCGGCGAACGCGTCGAACGCCGCGCGGTCGGCGAAGCTTTCATAGCCCATGAAGACCTGGGGATCGGGCGTTGCCAGGATGCGGAAATCCACCACCCCAGGATGGGTGCGCGCCTGCTCGACGCGCGCCTTCATGATGTCGAGGAAGCGCTCACGCTGGCCGGGCTGGACGGTCAGCTTGACGATGATGGCGAAGCCGCCCGAATCCAGCCTGGCGTAGGTCTCCGGGCTGGTCTGGGCAGCGGCGGGGACTGCCGCGAGTCCCGCCGTGAGGCCGGCGGCGGCCAGGGCAAGCGATGTGCGATGCATGGTCATGATTGCTCCCGGATGGTCAGAATCCTTCCAGCACCACCTTGCCCCGGGCCTTGCCGCTTTCGATGAGCGCATGCGCCTGGCGCAGGTTCTCGGCGGTGATTCTGCCGAGATGGTGGTTGACCGTGCTGCGGATGCGTCCGGCATCGACGAGCTCGGCCACTTCGGCCAGCAGCCTGCCCTGCTCGGCCATGTCAGGGGTCTCGTAAAGCGACCGCGTGAACATCAGTTCCCAGTGCAGCGAGATCGACTTGCTCTTGAGCTTCATGGCGTTGAGCACATCCATGTCGTCGATCACCGCGAGCGCGCCCTGCGGCTTGAGGCTTTCGATGATCTGGTCGTAGTGCTGCTCGGTCTGGGTCAGCGCTGCGACGAAGTCGACATGGCCGATGCCGGCAGCATTCAGGCCGGCCGACAGCGGTTGCCGATGGTCGATGACCGCATGCGCGCCCAGGTCCAGGCACCACTGCCGCGTCTCGGGCCGCGAAGCGGTGGCGATGATGCGCAGCTGCGTCAGTTGGCGGGCCAGCTGGATCAGGATGGAGCCCACGCCGCCCGCGCCCCCCACGACCAACAGGGCCTGGCCGGCGCCGCCGCCCTTGGCGATGCGCAGGCGGTCGAACACTAGCTCGTAGGCGGTGATCGCGGTCAACGGCAGCGCGGCGGCTGCGGCGTCATCGAGCGACTGCGGCGCGCGCGCAACGATGCGCTCGTCCACCAGGTGCAGCTCGCTGTTGGTGCCCGGTCGATTGATGGCGCCGGCGTAGTACACCCGGTCGCCCGGCTGGAACAGCGAAACGTCGTTGCCGACCGCTTCGACCACGCCCACGGCGTCCCATCCCAGCACCTCGACCTGCCCGTCGGCCGGCTTACGGTTGCGGCGCACCTTGGTGTCCACTGGATTGACGGACACGGCGCTGACGCGCACCAGCAGGTCTCGGGGTTGGGGAACGGGAGTGGGCAGCTCGATGTCCTCCAGCGCGGCGGGGTCCGTGATGGGCAGGCTGCGACGGTATCCGATGGCTTTCATGGCGGGTCCTTTGTGAAGAGGGGGACAAAAAGAAACAACGAGAACAACGCGCCCACTCTACAAATTCAATTTAGAATTGATAAGCTCATTGAAGTAAATTCATTTTCAAATGATTATTGAAAATATCGGCGACCTGCGCGTGCTGGTCCAAACGGCCCGTGCCGGCAGCCTCACGGGTGCAGCCAAGGCCCTGGGCATTACGCCGGCCGCCGCCAGCGCCACGCTCAAGCGGCTGGAAAGCCAGCTCGGCGTGCGGCTGTTCGAACGCTCCACGCGGGCCATGCGCCTGACGCCGCCCGGGCAGGCGCTGCTGGACTACGCCAGCCGGGCATTCGACCTGATCAGGGAAGGTGAAGCCCAGGCCACCAGCGACCGCGCTGGCCTGGTGGGCCTGATCCGCCTAGCCGCACCATCGGACTTGGCCCGCGCAACCCTGCTGCCTTGGCTGGACGAGTTCATGGAGGCGCACCCCGGCATCGAGCTGGCCTTGTCGGTCGGCGACCGGCTGCTGGATGTCGTGCGCGACGAGGTCGACCTGGCGATCCGGTATGGGAACTTGAGCGATTCCCGGCTGGTCGCCCGTACGCTGATACGCACATCACCCATCGTCGTGGCTGCGCCCAGCTACCTGGCACGGCACCCTGTCCCGCAGTCGCCGATGGACCTCACCCAGCACAACTGCCTGGCCTATGACCGCGGCGGCAAGCCGCACCGCACCTGGCGCTTTACGCGGGATGGCCAATCAGTCGAAGTGCACGTCACCGGCAATCGCACCGTGGACGATGCCTCGCTGGCGCGGCAATGGGCAGTCGCCGGCGCTGGCATCCTGCTGAAGTCGCCGATCGAATCGCGGCAGGAGCTGGTCGATGGACGATTGGTTCGCCTGCTGTCGGACTGGCAGCTCGACGGCTATCCGGTGCACGCCATCCTGCCCAGCGGCCGGTTCGTACCGATGCGCGTGCGCGCACTGGTCGATTTTCTGGCGGAGAAGTTCGCAGGCGTCGCCGACGAGCTTTCCGGCTTGTTGGGATGATAGGAGGACGCGTAGCGCTGGCAATCCGCCGCCCTGGACGCCGCCGGCCGCCCCGCTGCCCCGCGTCCATGCCTGGTTCGCTTTCGCGCGTCGGCGGCACGCGCAAAAAGGCAGCCGCGATGGCCAAGCAACCTGCCACCGCGGCACCCTGCGTAGGATGGGCTCAAGACAGCGCGGCAAACTGCCGCGCACGGCTCAGTTCACCGCAATTCCGCTTTGCTTGACCACGTTCTTCCACTTCTCGATTTCGGCGCGGCGGAAGGCTTCAAGTTCTTCCGGCGTGGAACCGACGATTTCCGCGCCCATGCCTTCGAGCTTGGCCTTGACTTCGGGATCCTTGAGCACATCGGCCAGCGCCGCCGACATCTTGTCCACGATGTCCCGGGGCGTTCCGGCCGGCGCAAACACGGCATTCCACTCGTACGACGCGAACCCAGGCACGCCCGATTCGGCAATCGTGGGCAATTCCGGCAAGACCGGCGAGCGTTTTTCGCCGCCCACCGCGATGGGGCGCAGCTTGCCACTTTGGATGTGCGTCCAAGCCGAACCGAGGCTCGCGAACATGATGGGCACCTGGCCCGACATCACGTCCACCATGGCCGGACCGCCGCCTTTATAGGCGATGTGCACGAGCGAAGTGCCCGCCATGACATTGAACAGCTCGCCAGCCAGGTGCTGCGCCGAACCGGGGCCCGCCGAGGCGAAATAGACGGCATTCGGCGACTTGCCGCTGGCAATCACGTCCTGGACCGATTTGAAGGTCGTATTGCTTGGGGTGGTCACCAGCACGTTGGGCACGCGTAGCAGCAGCGACACCGACTGGAAATCCTTCAGCGTATCGAAGGTCATCCGCGACTGCAACGCCGGATTCTGGGCATGGCTCGACGCGTCGAACATGAACGTATAGCCGTCCGGAGCAGAACGCGCCACTGCCGCACCGCCTATCATGCCGCCGGCTCCCCCCTTGTTGTCGATGATGACAGACTGGCCCAATTTATTCGACAACTTGGGGCCGATGATGCGGGCAACTGTGTCCACGGTGCCGCCAGGCGGATAGGTGACGACCATGGTAATGGGCTTTTCCGGCCACGCGGCGTGCGCCGCGGCCAGCGGCAGGACCGCGGCCAGCAGGCTCGCGGCAAGGGTACGGTAACAGGTCATGGCGTCTCGCCTCCTTGGAATCCAAAGCAGTTTCTGGGGTTGATCGCGAGTATGCGATGGCGCAGGACTGGATCGACGATCCAGTCGTCCAATGCACGGCGGCTTTGCGCGTACGTCTGGTCCGGATGCTGCGTGTGGGGCCAATCACTGCCCCACAGCAACCGGTCTGGGCCAACGTGCTCGAGCAGGAGCTCGGCCGCCCGGCGCGCCTGTGCGCCGGAAGGCTCGCTCCAATTTCGGTATGCGCCGGATAGCTTGACCCAAAGGTCAACGTCCGCGGCTGCATCCAGCAGCCAACGGAACCCGGGATCGGCCGCGCCCAGCACTGGGTCGGGCCGGCCGAAGTGATCGACGACGAGGCGGCATTGCGCCGGGCGCAGGGCAGACACGATGTCGGGCAGCCGCCTGGCTTCGGCATGGATTTCGACATGCCAGCCCAGTTCGCGCACGCGGCCCAGCAAACCCGGCCACGCACCCGACTGCAGGTCCGGCTGCGGTCGGCCGACCAGGTTCATGCGGATGCCGACGATGCCTGCCCGCGCCAGCCCGTCCAGCTCGGCGACGTCCGTGCGCTCGTCGATGACGGCCACGCCCTTGAGCCGCCCTCGTGCCCGGCGCATGGCCTCGAGCATGTACTGGTTATCCGTGCCAAGGAAGCTGGGCTGGATCAGCACGCCCGCGCCCAGGCCATGGGCATCGAGGTGCGCCAAATAGGATTCCAGCGGCGCGTCGTGATCGGGCGTATACCGGCGACCGTGCGCCAGCGCGAGCTGGCGCACGAACACATGCGCATGCGTATCAACGGCAAAAGGCACAACGCTGGCCAAGACAAGCTCCCACGGAACACGATCCGGCCGTTCAGCGCCGGCAATTCCCGGCGGATTCTAGGAAGGCTTGATATAGTTATCTATCCATATTTAGATTTTTTTATATAACCTTTTGTGATGGATATCCGGCGACTTGAGGAATTCCTTGCCGTGCTGGATGCCGGCAGCCTCAGCAAGGCAGCCGAGATCCTGGGTGTGGCCCAGCCTGCGCTAAGCCAGTCGCTGGCCCGGCTGGAACGCGAGCTCGGCGTGCGGCTGTTCCATCGCTCGCGGCGGGGCGCGGAGCCTACGGCGGCCGCGCGCCAGATCGCCGAAGACGTCCGCAGTGGCGTCTTTCGCATCACCAATGCCAAAGACGCGGCGCAGGCCATTGCACAGGGGCGCGCCGGCGTGCTGCGCGTGGGCCTGGTCTCCAGCGCCCTGATCGACATCCTTCCGCGCGGCTTGCGCGCGCTGCGAAAGCATGCGCCAGGCGTGCGCATCGTCTTGCGTGAAATGAGTAATGCGGAACAGGCACAAGCCCTGTCCCGCGGAGAGATCGACGTGGCGCTGGTCCACACGCCCGTTTCGCTCACCGGCGTCATGCACGAGAAGGTGCTCATGCGCGAGCGCCTGGTGGCCGCCGTACCGGCCGACCTTCCCGTGGAGCGGGAAGCACAGGTGCGCATGGCAGAAATCGCCCGCGTAGGCCTGGTCATGTACCCCCATGCGCAATTGCCGACGTTTTACGAGTCCGTGATCGACGCCTTTCGCAAGGAAGGGCTGGACGCCGAAGTCGTACAGGAGGCCAACCGGACCCTGACGGTGTTAGCCTGCGTCGCGGGCGGATGCGGCATCGCGTTGTTGCCCAGCTGGATACGCTCGCTCGATTTCCGTGGCGTGCGCTATTGCGAAGTGGCCGATGGGGCCCGCCTGCCCAGCTTCGATGTCAGTGCGATCTGGCCCAAGCGCGCCGTGCCCGGGCTGGCGGACGCTTTCGTGCAGGCTTGCGAGGCGCCCTAAGCGAAAGGGCAAACAAATGCCCTTGATCGCCAAGGGCTTTTCTGAACTCTGGCGGACAGAGGGGGATTCGAACCCCCGATACGCTTTTGACGTATACACGCTTTCCAGGCGTGCGCCTTCGACCACTCGGCCATCTGTCCGCGTACTGGAAGGGTGGAGACGGCCGAAATCGACCGAAACGTGGATTCTAACAGATTGCGGCCACGGAAAGTCACAACGGCACTTTGGACCAGCGCCAATTTAGAAGCAAAGAAACCGGACATTGCTGTCGCATTGCGGTTGGCGAAATGCCGCCTGCCCTGACGCGCGCGTACACGTGTCCCCATCGCCTGCCTAAATCATCCCCAAGAACACCATCGCCGGGGCAGGGCGAGCCGCCTACGAATCCGGACAGATTCTGCGCAAAGCAGCAATGCGGCGCCACGCTCACCAGCGCGGGTTCGGCCGCTCCCAGATCGCCTTTAATTTTGTTTTTGAATACGTCGATCTTACAAAAACGAAATTATGTGGGTTGCATCGGTCGAATTTACCTTATAGAATTTCGATCAAACACCATTTGATATTTTTTTTGAGAGCACAAGATGCAGGGAGACTTACCGGACGGATCTGGCAGCTTGGCCCGAATGCTTCGCGTCCTGGGCTTACTGTCCGAGGAACCCAACGGTCTCACCAATAGCGAGCTCGCCGAACGAACGGGCATTCCCCGTCCCACCATTTCGAGACTGCTCGCGCAATTGAGCGCCATCGCCTTCGTCCATCAGAGGGCGGGGTCGGAGCGATTCAAGATGGGGCCAGGCGTCCTGAAGCTCTCGCAGGCATTCCTCGACCAGCTCAACATTCGCGCCGCTTTCCGCGAGTACTTTCAACAGGTTGCCGAAACTGCCGGTGCGGCGGTCCACCTCGGTTACCGAGACCGCCTAGACATGGTCGTCGTGGAAATCGTCCAGCCCCGCAGCGCCACCTTGTTCACCCGGCAGCGGATTGGTTCCCACATGGATCTGGTCACTTCCGCGCTGGGCAGGGCGTACATCGTCGGGCTGCCCGAAGTTGAACGGCAAGCGCTTATGCGCACCCTCGTAGAGGCTGGCGTAACCACTGCAGAGTCGTTCACGCGCGCCTACTCGCATGCTGCGCAAGAGATCAATGACCGCGGCTGCTGCTCGTCCTTTGGGGAATGGAATCCCGTCATCCACGCAGTCGCCACGTGGATCCACGCCCCCGACGGCGAGATGTACAGCATCAGCTGTGGCGGCCCGGGATACCTGCTTCCGCCCGAGTTCCTCCTGTCGAACGCCGTCCAGGAAATGAGGCGAGCGATCGAGCAAATGTCGAAGGAAACCGGCATCCGCTCCGCTTTTGACCATGTCGCCAGCGCACGGAAAAGAACATGACGACACTTTTCTGATAGCGCAAGTACCGAGGCACCCAACGTGAAGTGGCTGATGAACGCGCAATTCTCGACGCACGACCTACGCAGAGCACTAGGGTTGTTTACCACTGGTGTCTGCATTGCGACGACCCGTCATCGGGACGAACGCTATGGCATCACGATCAACTCTTTCTCCTCGGTTTCGCTGGAACCACCGCTTGTGCTGTTCAGCATCGCCCGCAACCTGCGTTCGTTCAATGCCTTCTGGCAAACAAACGGATTTGCCATCAATATTCTCAGCTCCGCTCAGCAAGAGCTATCCACTCGTTTTTCCCGCGCCGGTGCCGACAAATGGAGCAACCTGAGCGTCGAATACGGGCGAGACGGTGGCATCCTGATCCCCGATGCGTTGGCCTGCTTTGACTGCCGAAAACACGCATCGTACGACGGCGGAGATCACGTAATTCTTGTCGGCGAGGTGACAGGAATCGTCACTTCCGCCGATGCCGATCCCCTCATTTACTACTCCAGCTGCTACCGCCGCCTAGCGGACCCACGAAACTGTGCTGTTGCTTGAACCCTGAGGAATACCGGTATGACCCCCCCCATAAAAAACGGCCCGAGGCACATCGAAAGCATCCGCGATTCGCGTGTTGTTTACATCAACGGCGAGCGCGTCAGCGACGTGACAGAACACCCTGCGTTCCGCAATGCCGTTTACTCCTACGCACGCCTCTATGATTTCCAGGCCGACCCTACCAATGCGGAACTGATGACCTTTACCACGGAGAACGGTTATCAGGTCAATCGCGCTTGGCAAGCGCCGCGAAACTACGATGAGTTGGTTACGCGTCGCAAAGCCATGGTGCTCTGGGCCGAGCAGCATGGCGGCTTCCTCGGCCGTTCCCCAGATTGTGTTGCATCGGCGCTACTGGGTCAGTACATGGGACTCGACGTAATCGGGCAGTATCGAAAGCAAGGTGCAGCGGCGCTGCACGACTACTACCACTACGCTGCAAATAACGACCTATTTCTGAGCTTCGTCATTATCAACCCCCAAGGCAATCGCTCCAAGAGCTGGGGTGAACAAAAGACCGGTCTGGTCGCATCCATCGTCGACGAAGATTCCGAAGGAATCACGATCCGCGGTGCCAAAATGCTCGGTACCAGTTCGATCATGGCAAACGAAGTTTTCGTTGCCAATCTGCAACCCCTCCAAGAGGGCGAAGAGAATCTGGCCTTCAGCTGTGCTGTTCCGGTGGCCACTAAAGGCCTGAAGGTCCTGTCACGCAAATCCTACGAACAACATGCTGTTTCCCCGGCGGACAACCCGCTTTCTCACCGTTTCGACGAGAACGACGCTCTCATCTACTTCGACAATGTCAAGGTGCCGTGGGAGCGTGTCTTCACCTATCGAAGCGTCGACGCTTGCCGCGCCCAGTTTCACGACACGCCTGGCCACATTATGCAGAACTACCAGGCGCAGATCCGCCTAACCGTAAAGCTGCGATTTCTCGCCGGCCTCGGACGGAAAATTGCCGAAACGATCGGCACGCTTGCGATTCCCTCCGTCCGGGAACGCCTTGGCTGGCTTGCCGCGCAGGTGCGCATGGTGGAAGGCTTGCTCTATGGGATGGAGATCAATGGGCACGAGCACAACGGTTATTACGTACCGGACCGTTCCATAATGTACTCGGCACAGGTTGTCACGCAAGAGCTGTACGGGAAAATCATATCGACGCTGCGTGAACTGGCCGGCGGGGCGATGATCATGCTCCCTTCATCCGAAAAAGATCTCGAAAACCCCGAGCTTATGAACATCATAGCCAATACGCAGGTTTCCGAAGCGATGACGCCACAGGAACGGGTTCACTTCCTGAAACTTGCCTGGGACGCCATCGGCAGCGAATTCGCCTCGCGCCACCAACAATACGAGATGTTTTATGCCGGAGCCCCCTTCGTGACCTGTGGCCACAGCTTTCGCACCTACGACTGGGCAAACGCCGAGCATTTGTGCGATTCCCTCATGATTCGGACTGCGGCATGATGCGCCAAATCTTGGCAACCGTTTTGCGACATCGCCGTTGATCCTTCTTTGTGCCTATCCGCGCGAGGCGCTATGAGAACCGCAATCGTAAACATCGGAACCATCGTTTCCGGCGACTGGAGATCGCCATTTGTGACCGGAGACTCCATTCTCATGGAGAACGGAAAAATCACGACAGTCGGATCCGTCGCTGACACGCAGCTCAAGACCTGCGACGTGATAATCGACGCCGATGGCGCCACGGCATGCCCAGGATTTATTGACTCCCAAGTCCATAACACGTTCGGTGACTACACTCCTCGCCAGAAAACCGTAGGCTTTCTGGAGAGCTATGTCCACGGCGGCGTCACTACCGGAATTACGGCCTCAGAAGTCCACGTGCCCGGTCGCCCGAGAGACCCTGAAGGCGTAAAAGCGCTCGCTGTCGCCGCACTCAAATGCTTCGAACATTATCGGCCTGGCGGAATGCGGGTCTACGCGGGCGCGGTCATCCTGGAGCCTGGCCTAGAGGAGGCGGATTTTTCCGAACTCGCAAGTAAGGGGGTCTGGCTCGCCAAGGCCGGTTTTGGCGCATTCAAGACGCCGTACGACTACGCGCCTTTGATCGCCTGGGCAAAAAAGCACAAGATGGTGACGCTGGTGCATACCGGGGGCTCATCAATACCTGGTTCTTCTGGAATCTGGGCCGATCACATCATCAAGATGGACCCCGATGTTTCGTTCCATACCAATGGCGGACCGGTCGCCATGCCGGACGAGGATTATCCACGCCTCGTCCACGAATCTCGCGCCGCGCTCCAAGTATGCACTGCAGGGAACCTGCGCACTGCCCTGTTGCTAGCCGACCTGATGCGCGAAACGGGCCAGTTCGACCGCTTCCTGATCGCGACTGACACACCAACAGGATCGGGAATCATGCCCCTGGGCATGATGTACACCATTACGCACCTCGCGAGTCTGGCCGACATGCCCCCTGAAATGGCGATTGCAGCAGCCACGGGAAACAACGCCCGGGTTTACGGCATCAATTCGGGATTCCTTGACGCTGGACGCGATGCGGACGTCATCATTCTCGATGCTTGCGTTGGTGGCTCCAAGCGTGAACCACTCGATGCATTACGCAACGGCGATATCGTCGCCGTTTCTGCAGTCATTACCGACGGCGTGCCGCGCTTCGTCGGCCGCAGCCGCAACACGCCGGCAGGAATCCGCAACGTACGCGTCGCCCACAACACAGTGCTAGACCCGTTTGAAAGTTCCCTCCACTGATCTTTTCCGCATATTGCCGAGGATTCTCCATGGCCAGCCACGACGTGCCAGGCATCAAGATTCGCCGCTGGTATCAGTACTGCGAAGATACTTTCACCAACGAAGCAGGCGTGCCATCCGAAGACGGCTCAAGTGTGCGCAAGGTAGTCATCGGCGCGCTCATCAAGAACCCCGTAGCAGGACAACCTTCCCCTGCCCCAATGGACGCCGCCATTTCTTCATCCGCCGCCCTTGGAGAAGTATTTGCCCTAAAACTCCTTGCGGCTTCGGGAGATCAACCAATAGCCAGCTATGGCAAGGCCTGCCTGGTTGGCATGAAGGGCGAGTATGAGCACGGAAACGCTTTTCTGACCGAGACCTTCATGGCCCCTATACGCAAAGCAATCGGCGGAGGCAAAGCCTGGGTTCCGTCCACCGGCAAGCGCGGTGGCCCGAATACTATGATTGACATCCCGCTCGCCCATAAAGACGCGCTGTACGTACGCTCACATTACGACACTGTCACGGTCTCGTTCCCTGACGGACCGAACGACGATGAAATCCTGCTGCTCGTAGCAACCGCCAGTCGGGGACGTCTGCACGCGCGCTTGGGAGGATTGTCCGTTCACGACGTAAAAGGCGAGGACGGGCTGCGTTAAGCCGGGCACCACATGCTGCGCTGACCTGGCCGCGCTTCCGGGTTCTATTGACCCTTTTGTCCCTCAATTCGCTTTGCCGCCGCAATTGCAGCCGCTGCGACATTCGGTTCCGTGGTTGGCTACCGCGCAACCAATCTTGTGCGCCCCCTGACGCACCATGTCATCAACCTATCCTTCGGGAGGATACTATGAGCTTCAAGCGCAATGTGGTACTCGGCTCCCTCATCGCAGGGTGCATGCTTTCCATTATCGGAACCGGCCATGCTGCCCCTCCTCCTGCGGACTATCCGCGCAAGCCGATTACCTTTTATATTGGGTATGCTCCTGGTGGGTCTGCCGACAACGTCGGGCGCCTGTTACTGCCTCAGCTAGAAGCCCGCATCGGCCAGACGATTATTCTGGATAATCGTTCCGGCGGTGGAGGCGCGATTGGCCTGGGCACCGTTGCCAGGAGCGCGCCGGATGGATACAGCATGGGGTTTGGAACCGGCGGCGCCTTGACAGCAAATGTCCATCTTGTACCCAATTTGCCATATAACCCGCTGACCAGCTTTGAGTATGTGGGAATGACTGTGCTGTTTCCCATCGTGCTCGTCGCGCGTAGCGATAGTAACTTCACGACTATCCAGGATGTTCTGGATACGGCGAAAACCAAGACGCTTTCATTCGGCTCGGCCGGCATTGCCAGCTCCACACATTTGGCGGGCGAACTGCTGAACCAGATGGCCGGAATCAAGCTATCGCATGTCCCATACAAAGGCACGGGCCCTGCTGCTCTCGACGTCATAGGCGGTCACCTCGACCTGGCGTTCGTAGACCTGCCTACCGCAGTACCGCACGTACAGTCGGGAAAGCTACGCTTGCTGGCCACGACCAGCCCTGAGCGTTCCAGATTGATCCCCGATATCCCGACCATCGCGGAATCCGGCGTACCAGGTTACCAGTTCACCACCTGGTTTGGCATCGTCGTTCCCAAGGATACTCCCAAAGAGATCGTAGACTACCTCAATACAGAATTGGTTGCCCTGCTCAAGCAGGATCAGGTTGCCGAACAGTTGCGGCGGGCTGGGGCCGAGCCATTTATCAGCACTCCGGAAGAAATGCGCAGCATTGTCGAGCGGGAAATGAAACGGGTTGGAAAAGTCATCACGGCTGCAGGGATTTCTCTTCAATAGGGTTCCTGCTAAGAGGAAACATGACGTTGACAGTGAACATTGCAGTACCACGGGGGATCGCCTTCCCCCGCACACCGATCCACCACAACTTGTGCGTTACCTCGCAGCGGTACCCGGAGCGAACGGCGATCAACTTCTTCGGTCGCGAGATCACCTACCAAGATTTCGCTGACGTCGTGGAGGTAATCGCCGGCTGGCTTCGGCATGCGGCTGGCGTTCGCCCGGGAGATCGCGTCGCGCTATACATGCAGAACTGCCCACAGTGGCTCTTGGCGTACTACGCCATCCTTCGTGCGGATGCGATCGCCGTACCGCTCAACCCGATGTATCGGGCGGGAGAGATCCGGCATTACTTGTTAGATAGTGGCGCCAGGGTGATTTTCTGCGGGTACGAGCTACTGACGCAATTGCGCGCGGCCTCGGTTGACACCCATGCTGTCGGTGTGGCGTACAGCGACTATCTGCCTGCCCAGTCACCCTATCGCGTTCCGGACTGGATCGCCGAGGCAACGCTCGACACCTCCGGATGCACCCCATGGAATGCCGTCGTGACGTGGCGCGAGCCGGGGACCTACTGCGCCGACCCCAGCAAGGCAAAATACGACGATATCTGCGGCATCTTCTACACGTCGGGCTCGACTGGCATCCCCAAAGGGTGCGTCATGACCCACCGTGCATTTCAGCACAACATCGTTGGGCTTTCGACCTGGCACTGGCTGGCACCCGGAACAAATTGCCTGGCCACGGCACCCATGTCACATGTCTCAGGGCTCAACCACGGCGTGCATATCCCCGTGTATTTGGGTGGAGCATCTGTGATCCTGCCGAGGTGGGATGCCGGACTGGCGATGGATCTCATCGAGAATTGCAACGTCGGCCATGCCTCAATCGCCCCAACCGCCATCGCTGACATGCTTAACCACCCTACCAGCGGGGACAGATCCTTTCCTTTGCTCAAGCGCATCACTGCCGGCGGCGCACCCATGCCAAAGGGTTGGGCAGAGCTGCTCCAGCAAAAGCTTGGTGCAACGTTCATCGAAGCCTACGGGCTGACGGAAACAGCGGGCACGACGCACATCAACCCCGTCACCCACCCTGTTCCCGGAAGTGCTGGTGTTTCGTTCTTTACCACCGAAACCCTCATCCTCGATTCGACGACGCTTCAACCACTGCCGCCAGGCAATGCGGGAGAAGTGGCCGTGTGTGGTCCACAGCTCTTTAGCGAGTACTGGAACAAGCCCGACGAAACCGAACGCGCCTTCATCACCGTTGGCGGAAAGCGGTACTTGCGTACTGGTGACATAGGTTACCTAGACGAAGCAGGCTATCTGTTCATTCTCGATCGAGCGAAGCGCATGATCAACGCTTCCGGGTACAAGGTGTGGCCATCAGAGGTCGAGCGCATATTGGAGCAATGCCCGGGTGTCAAGGAAGTCTGCGTAGTGGCCTCGCCAGACCCCCATCGAGGCGAGACAGTCAAAGCCTACGTGGTGCGCGAGCCAGGAAGCACCCTTGATGCTGAGACGTTTATAGCGTGGGCCAAAGAGAGAATGGCGGCATACAAGTATCCACGCATCGTCCAGTTCAAGGACGAACTACCCAAGTCCAATGTCGGAAAAATTCTGTGGCAACAACTGCAGCAGGAGAATTTCCCCTGCACCAACCTGAAAACCAACTAACGCCACAATCAATGTCGAGTGAGCAAGAAATGCGGGTCCCCACCTTGTTAGTCCCCGGACTGAACTGCTCCGCCAGAGTATTCAGGCATCAAATCCCCATGCTTTGGAAGTATGGTCCGGTTCATATTTGCGATCACACTCAAGATGAAACTGTCAGCGCGCTCGCCCAACGCATCTTGCAGGAAGCGCCTCCAAGATTTGTACTAATCGGCTTCTCGCTCGGCGGGTTCGTCGCGTTTGAATTGTGGCGGCATGCTCCCGAGCGCATTGCCGGACTAGTATTGATGTCGACCTCTGCGCGACCAGAAAGCGAGAAGGAACGGGAGGTCCGAGAATCTCGCGTCAATGTCGCGCGCAATGACGACTATGCCAAGATCCCACCCTTGCATTTCGCCAAGAATGTGCACCCTATCCGCCAAACAGATGACCACCTGCGGGCCGAGCATCGTCAAATGACGCTGGACTGCGGCATGTCGGCGTACCTACGCCAGCAGGCCGCGATCGGATCACGCCCGGATTCCCGCGATACCTTGGCGACTATTACCTGTCCCACGCTGGTGCTGGTCGGCGACACGGATTTCATCACTCCCCCGGATCACGCGCGGGAGATAGCCGAACATATACAAGGCGCAAGACTCGTGGTCATCCCTAACTGTGGGCATCTCGCCCCACTCGAACAACCTGAACAAGTAAACACCGCGCTCGAAGCGTGGCGCGAAGGCGTCAACCTTAGATTAGGATAATCCGGTCGACGAGCCCGTCCGAAGCACTGCCCGCAATGTCGATGCTCATTTTGGACCGACCGCGGCCGTTTCGGCGGCAACCCATGCCTCCCGCAGCGTATCCGTGCGCGCTAAAGCCTCAGGAGTATCTGGCATGCTTTGCTCACTAGATGCTGAACACAGCCGGTTCAGAGAAGAAATCCGCACATTCGTCTCAAAGCACCTGCCCGACGACATCCGTAGGCGCGGGGAACGAGGCGACCCATGGAAACGCGACGATTACGTCCGTTGGCAGCAGATCCTTCATGCACATGGCTTCGGGGCTCCCGCCTGGCCCGTCGAGTATGGCGGAAAAGGATGGAGCCCGCTGAAGAAATTTCTATTCGACACCGAGTGTGCGCTGCAGAACGCACCGCGCGAAATTCCATTTGGCGTAAACATGGTGGCACCGGTGATCATGAAGTACGGTACGGAAGAACAGAAAAAGTACTACCTGCCACGCATCCAGACTCTCGAACATTGGTGGGCACAGGGATATTCCGAGCCGAGTGCCGGATCCGATCTTGCATCATTACGGACAAGCGCCGTACGCGATGGTGATCATTACGTAATCAATGGTCAGAAAGTGTGGACCACGTTGGCTCATTTCGCTACCCACATTTTCTGCCTGGTACGAACCGATCCAAATGCTGCGCGCCCGCAAGCAGGCATTTCCTTCGTGCTGATAGACATGTCGACACCGGGCATTACGGTTCGGCCGATCCATACTATCGATGACGAGCATGAGCTCAACGAAGTATGGTTCGATAACGTACGCGTACCTGTGGGCAACCGCATCGGAGAAGAAAACAAAGGATGGACTTACGCGAAGTATCTGCTCCAGCATGAGCGCGCGGATATCGCCCGCGTTGGGCGAGCACGCGCGCTGCTTTCGCGCGTCAAGGCCGCGTCGGAACGCTACCCCGGTTACGACGAACGACCTTATTCATCGAACGGGTCATTCCGCCGGCGCCTCGAACGCGTCGAGATCAAGCTGAACGCGCTCGAGGTAATGAACATACAGCTTCTGTCTTCCCGGGACGTCGCCTCGACCAACCCGATGTACTTTTCGATCTTAAAAATCGTAGGTTCCGAGCTTCATCAGGAGATATCGGAATTGGCGCTTCAGGTCCTCGGCGCATCGCAGATCGAAGATCTGCGGGGACTGCCACAGGAGCGCGAATCCGATTTCTACGCCGAGCGTCCGTTCCAGAACCCGGCCGACAAGACGTTCATGCCCATTTACCTCAACAACCTTAAGACCACCATCTACGGCGGCTCCACGGAAATTCAGAAGAACATCATCTTCAAGATGCTTACATCGTAGGAAAAGCATGCACCTCGAACTGTCCGACGAGTTCCGCTCGTTCACCGATTCGGTTTCCCGCTACCTGTCCGATCATACCGACCGATCGATTGCCTCCCTGCTGCCAGGGTTGGCGAACCTCGGCATTTTTCAGCTGGCAGTACCGGAATCTGTCGGCGGGATCGGTGCAGGCGGCAGCGAGATCATGACGATCATGCGAGTGCTCGGGCGATCGGTTGCTGCAGAGCCAATCATCAACCACGTTTTTCTGCCAGCATGGCTCTTATGCCAGAGCCAATCGCAACGGGCACGGGATTTACTGGCAGAAATCGCCCAGGGCCAAATACCTTTGGCCCTGGCACATGACGAACCGAACGGCAGACACCCAATCCGAAAAATTGCAACAACGGCGGTCCCCGATGCCACTGGTTATCGCCTTTGCGGTTCGAAATGCTGTGTGATTGGTGGCGATATTGCCCAGCTTCTGCTGGTTTCGGCGACACTCGAAAACGGAGATATTGGCATCTTCTTGGTTGACGGCGGGATACCTGGCCTCGTGGTTATCCCATTGAGGCCACATGGCCACAGCGCCATGGCGCACGTCCGCCTTGATAGCGTTGCCGTACCCCCTGATTCCCTGCTCCTACGTGCTGCTCCGTCTACTGGCTTCTTCCTACGGTTCGATGACCATGCTCGCTTTCTCCTGGCGGCCGAAGCAATCGGAATAATGGACAAGCTGATCGACAGCACGATCGAACACTTGCAGACTCGCGTGCAGTTCGGTCGGCCGCTCAGCCAGTTCCAAGCACTGCAGCACCGCATCGTCGACATGGTGGTACAGCGCAGTCGCGCCGAGGCCCTTGCCATCCAGGCCGCCTTGTGCGCTTCGGAAGAAACCTTTTCCCGGGCATCGCTTTACGCGAAGTACTATGCAAACGAGGCCGGAAAATTCATCGGCCGGCAAGCAATTCAGCTCCACGGTGGCATGGGACTAACCAAAGAACTCGAGGTGGGAAGGCTCTACAAACGGCTGCTTGCAATCAGCTGCCTTTACGGCGACAGCGACTATATCTTGGACGTTCTCGTGTCCTGAGCCAACTTACTCGGTGCTGTGCGAAGCAAGCGCAACACCCGAACACGGTGCATTCGCTTCAGGAGTTGAATCAGTCGTGAGCCACAGCCCTATTGTGATCGCAGGTTATGCCGAGATCCCGGTCAAGTTCCGTTCCGGACGGAGCGCTTATGAGTACGCAGGCCAAGTTTTTGACCAGTTGCTTAGTCGTACGGCAATTCCTAAGGAACTTATCGATGGGTTGTCGGTAAGTTCCTCCCTGAGCGAAGGCAGTAACCCATTTCTTGCCGGCTACATGGCAGAAGCCCTGGGACTGCAATGCCATTGGCTGAATCTTTCGGCTTTAGGAGGCGCATCCAGCCTTGCCGGCGTGGCGGCCGCCGGGGCAGCCATCCAAGCCGGCCGCACCCGCCTGGCCGCAGTGATTTCCGCCGACGCGCCCAGCACCAAATGGGGCTCTAACTACGGGGCTTACCGTGCGGAATTTCAAGCGCCGAACGGCGTCATGGGGCCGCCCGCCGCCTTCGGACTGCTAATGAGCCGATACGCCTACCAGTACGGCGACCCCACGGAAGCGCTCGCCAAAATTGCCGTTACCCAGCGGCGGCACGCGCTGCTGAATGAAAATACCTGTGACAAACTGCGCAAGCCGATCAGCCGCGAGGATTATCTGGCATCGCGTTTCGTGGCCAAACCATTGCGGTTACTGGATAGTGTCATGTTTTGCGATGGCGCCAACGCTCTCTTGGTTACCACGGAAGACTACGCACGCAGCATTGGACTCGAAAAGTTCGTTCGAATTACGGGCTACGCCGAGTGCAGCAATCCCAACCCCGGTGACCCGCTGCTACCCCTTACTGAGTCTGGATTCTTGCAGTTGGCACCTCGCCTGTTCGAGCAGTCTGGACTTAGCCCTGGGAAAATTCATCAGCTTCAAGCGTACGATGATTTCACGATCGCAATTCTTATGCAGCTCGAGCACCTTGGTTTTTGCGAAACTGGTGCCGGTGCGAAATTCGTGCTTGAGACCGACATTTCGTTCTCAGGTAGCCTCCCCATCAACACCGGAGGGGGGCAACTCTCCGTCGGGCAACCTGGCCTAGCTTCGGGCGGACTCAATCTGGTCGAGGCGGTCCGACAATTATTTGGAGAAGGTGGCGAACGCCAGGTCCGGCGGGCTCAGAACGCCCTGGTAACCGGCATCGGGATGATTCCGTACGGACGCAGCTGGATCATCAGTGCAGCAATGACATTGGAGGCTTGAACGTGGTGGCCGCTGCTAAACACCCTGCGGAAAACGCGACACGCGATTACATCGACTCCACCGAGTTCTGGCGCGGGATTTCACGGTCGGCGCTCATGCTGCAATACTGCCCGGTGGCGAAAGCGTTCCAACATTATCCACGCCCTGTCAGCATCTACACGGGACGCCGAACATTAGAATGGCGGGAAGCCAGTTCCACGGGGACAGTCTATACAATCACCGAAGGGATGATCGGAAGCGCGGCCGCAGGAAGCGAACAGCGGGATGTCGTGATTGCATTGGTCGAACTTGACGTGGGAGTCCGTCTGTTGGCCACGGTCGATGTCCCAGCAAGTCGAGAAGTGCAGATCGGAGATCGAGGACGAGTAGTTTTCTTTGAACATCCTGAGGGTTATATCTATTACCGGTTTCGGATCGACGCCTGAATCGAGCCAGACGACTGGCGTTGTGGCCTGCTCCCCCGCGCGCGCTAGGCGTACCTGCCCGTCCTGGCATCTGGCTGGCCTTCCGACATCGGTCGCGGGCCCCCCGGACTGGCGCCAAGTGCCCTTCAGGCTCTCTTGCCGGCCTCCACCCACGCCCGCCAGCGGATCCCGGCCACGGAAAAATCCTATCATTCCTGCCCCATCCCGCCTAGAATCCGTGCCACTCGCGGTGCGCCCCCGCCCTGCCGGCCTGGGGCGGCCTCGGTATGCTTCATCGTCGATCCACCTCAGGAATGGAGGGCCCGAATGCATCGTTTCGTCAAACTGTTTCCGTCACTGCTGGCCGCGGCCGCCTTGCTGGCGTTGCCGGCGCACGCCCAGTCGCGCAGCGATACGATTTCCTTCGTCGTCCCGTATGCGGCAGGCGGCACGGCCGACACGCTCGCCCGGCACTTGGCCGAGATCATCCGCAAGCAGTCCGGCAATGTCCTGGTGATCGAGAACCAAGGCGGCGCGGGTGGCGCCATCGGGGCGGCTGCGGTAGCCAATGCCCGTCCGGATGCCAAGACGGTGATGCTGGCCTCGACCAGCGCCTTGACCATCGGCCCGAACCTACGCAAGGTCAGCTACGACCCCTTGCGTGATTTCCGGCCGGTGCTGGGCGCCGCGGTCGGGCCGGTTGCCATCCTGGCCTCGCGCAATGCGCCGTTTGCGGACTTCAAGGGCATGCTGGACTACGCCAAGGCGCACCCGCAGGCCGTGCGCTACGGCACGCCCGGCATGGGCTCGGTGGCGCACCTGGCCATGGAAGGGCTGCAGCTGCGCGCCGGCGTGTCGTTGACGCACGTCCCTTATCGCGGCGAAAGCCCCGCCATACAGGACGCATTGGGTGGGGTGACAGAACTGCTGGTGGTCAACACCCCGACGGTACTGCAGCACGTACAGGCCGGCTCCCTGCGCGCGCTGGTCGTGCTCGAGCCCAAGCGCCTGCCCGCCTGGCCCGACGTGCCCACCCTTGCCGAAGCCGGCTTCGACGGGCTGGATTACAACTCGGATTTCGGCGTCTTTACGCCGGCCAGCATGCCCGAGGCCGCTCATGACGAAATTGCTGCGCTGTTCCGTAACGCCGTGGCCACCGACGATTTCAAGCAGCTCCTGGACAAGCTGTACCTGCTGCCCGGTTCGGCACAAGGGCAACAATACGCCGCAAAGATCACCGACGAATACAAGCGCAACGCCGAAATCATCCAGGCACGAAACATCAAGGCCGACTGATCAAGGCCAGCTAAGGCACGCTTGCGGCGGGCACCCGTACCCGCCGCAAGCGCGCCCTTTCTCAGGAATCATACGCAGCCCATCATCAAGCACATCATGGCAAGCAGCATCCATTGCGAAATCGACCTGACCCGAGACGGCAAGCAGTACGGCTACCTGCGCCTGCCCCACTCCGTGCACCGGTCCGCGTACGGCTGGATCCCCATCCCCATCGCCTGCATCGGCAACGGCGACGGGCCTACCATCCTGGTCATGGCCGGCAATCACGGCGATGAGTACGAAGGGCAGATCGTCGTGTCGCGGTTGATACGCGAGTTGCGGCCCGAACAAGTGCGAGGCCGCCTGATCCTGCTGCCCATGGCCAACTTCCCGGCTGCGATGGCAGGCAACCGAGTGTCCCCGATCGACGGGGGCAACCTCAACCGCAGCTTCCCCGGTGATCCCGGCGGCACGCCCACGCAGATGATCGCCGACTACATCGAAACGGCGCTGATGCACGGCTGCCGCTACGTCGTCGACCTGCACTCCGGCGGCAGCTCGCTGCTCTATCACGGCGGCTGCCTGCTCGCGCTCGACCCGGGCGAAGACCGCCGCGACGAGCTGCGAACGCTCATGGGCCATTTCGGCATCCCGCATGCCTGCCTGCTAATGCGCCCCAATCCCGTGTCCAGCTCATCGGCCGCCCGCCGCCAAGGCGCCATCGCATTCATCGCAGAACTGGGCGGCGCCGGCATGGTTTCGCCGCAGGTGCTGGAACTGGCCTGGACGGGAGTGCTGAACTTCCTCAAGCAGGTCGGCGCCTTGGACCCCGCGATCGAATCGCCGCCGGTGTCCAGCCAGATGCAATTCCTGAAAATCGAGGCCCTGCGCCACCACGTCTATGCCTACGAGGCCGGCATATTCGAGCCGCTGGTGGCCCTGGGCGAGCGCGTGACCGAAGGCCAAGTCGTCGCCCGCCTGCACCACCCGGACACCCCCGGCCGTGAGCCAACCGAGGTGCACTCGACCGGCGCCGGCCTGGTGCTGTGCAAGCGGGTACCCGCCCTTACCCAGCGGGGCGATTGCCTGTACCAGTTGGCCGAGCCGATTTGAACGGCACGGCTTGCCTACGTCCGCGGCAGGGCCGGCCTGGTCCAGCCGCAGGCGTGCTAGCCCCGCGAGTAACGACGTTCCAACTCGTCGTACAAAGGCTTTCTGACGAGTCGCTGGCGCTCTGAAAAAGGAGCCAGCAGGCTGGGGTCTTCGTCGAGCTTTCCGTTGCGCTGCAACGCCGAAAGCGCCTTCTGCATCCCCATCACGGCGCCTTGCAGTGCCGCGTTGGCGTACAGCACCAGGCTATAGCCAAGCTGCCCCAGCTCGGCCGCCGTCGGCGCCGGCGTCTTGCCGCCGACCACGATGTTGATCAACAACGGGTGCTTGAGCAGCTGCGGGATCCTGCGAATCTCGTCAAGGCTCGTCATGGCCTCAACGAACAAAATGTCGGCGCCGGCCTCGGCAAACTTCTGTGCCCGTTCGATTGCGGCATCGAACCCCTCCACCGCCCGCGCATCCGTGCGCGCGATGATCTGGAAATCAGGGTCGGTACGTGCGTCGGTCGCCGCACGGATTTTGTCGAGCATCTCCGCAAGCGGCGCGACCGACTTGCCTTCGAAGTGCCCACAGCGCTTGGGGAAGACCTGATCCTCGATTTGGACGGCATCTGCGCCGGCACGCTCCAGCACCTTCACGGTATGCCAGGCGTTGACCGCGTTTCCAAACCCCGTGTCTATATCCACGATAAGCGGCAAATCCGTGACGGCTTCGCGCATGCGAAGCGTCGCGTCGGCTACGTCGCGCAATCCGATAATGCCGAGATCTGGCGCCCCATAATGCATGTTCGTCAGGCCCGCACCCGTCAGATAAACGGCCTCGAACCCCAGGTCTGCGATGATTCTCGCGCTTAGTGCATTGAACGCGCCGGCGACGATCATCCCATTGCGTTGCGCGACCTTCTGGCGTAACGCTCGCTTGGTCGACTTTTCCATTATTTTCCTTTCCTCTGCATGGCATCACGGTGCCGTATGGCCAGCCTTGTGTCACTGAAGACGGATGCCGGCTTTCTTGATCAGGGTCTCCCAGCGTGTGGCCTCGCTCTTCAGGAACTCCTCGGCCTTGGCCGGACCAGCGTTGATCGTCGTCACCCCAACGTTTTGGAGCTTTTGCTGCAGATCAGGTTGCCGCAATGCCTGCGAGAACTTCTCTGCCAACGTGTCGACAATTTCTTGCGGCACCTTGGCCGGCGCAGCGAGCAAGTACCATGTGGTGGAAGCATAGCCCTCAACTCCTGCCTCCGCGATGGTCGGGACGTCCGGGGCGATGGGCGAGCGTTTCGTGCCCGTCTGCCCCAACGCCTGCAGCCGCTGGTCCCGGATGAATGGCAAGCTTTCAGAAATCGGCTGGACCGTCATGTCGGTCTGGCCGCCGACGACATCGGCCATGGCTGCGCCGCCACCCTTGTACGGGACGTGCAAGTACTGCATGCCCGTCATGGTACGCAGCACCTCCGCAGCCAGATGGGACGAGCTCCCGTTTCCGGAGCTGCCGAAGCGAATCGCATCAGGTGCCCGCTTGCTCATCTCCACGAGATGCGTGATCGACTTGACTCCGAGCGACGGCCTGGCTAGGAACATGAGCGGCGCCTCGCCGACAAGCGAAATCGCCCGGAAATCTTCCAGCTTGTATGGGACTTTCTCATAAAGACTGGGATTGATGGCGATGCCTGGCGTGGCGAAAACCACTGTATAGCCGTCCGGTGCAGCGGTGGCCACGGTATCCAGGGCGAGATTACCCCCCGCGCCCGGGCGATTCTCGACGACGAAGTTGAACCCGGACATGTCGCTGACCTTTTGCGTGACCAGGCGGCCCACGATGTCGGCGCTACCGCCAGCAGGGAACATGACGACCACACGTATCGGCCGGCTCGGATACTTGTCTGCCGCCTCGGCGGCCGATATCAGCGATACGGCCGAAAACAGCCCCAAAAGCAGTGATTTGATTGGCGATTTCATGATTTTCTCTCCTCCGTTTTTACTAGGCGCTCCTCGCCGGCTCTCCCATTTCGGCTGGAAACTTGGTCCATGAGCAAGGCCGCCATCCAGCCATCCCGGATGGCCGCCAGAAAATCACCTGGCACGGCGCAGTCGCCAATGCAGGTGTAGGGAACCCCGCTGGCCTGCACGGTCTCCATGATGTCTCGCTGGGGCTTGGGTCCGGTGGCAAACACCAACCAATCGCCCACCGGCAGACTTTCTACCGGTCCACCCTTGCGCTGGATCTCGACCCGTTCCCCTTGAACGCCCAGGATGCGGCATTCGGTAATCAGGGCAACACCGTCGGCGGCCAGGCGCTCCATTAGCTCCAGCCGGTTGTTGCGTGCCATGCCGACGGCCATGAGATCTTGCCGCTCCAGCACCGTGATACTTGCGCCACGCACGCGCAACGCGTCCGCCGTTTCGACGCCGACCATGCCGCCGCCGACGATCGTCACGCGCAAGCCGGGCCGCACAGCTTCCAAGTCGGACAACACATCCCAGGCGTGCAGAACGCGCACCTTGTTGCTCAGTCCGGAGAGGTCGATGGGCGGTGCAGCCGGCTTCGCCCCAGTCGCCACAACGATGTGGTCAGGCGCGAAGGTGCATATGGCTTCGAGATCGGCGTCGACACCCAGGCGAACTGGAACCCCCAACGCCTGCACGGTTTCCCACCGATAGGTCCAGACCGCCTCGACCTCGGCCTTGTCCGGAGATGCCACGGCCAGTGGAACTTGGCCGCCAAGCTGATTGCGCTTTTCCCACACTTCGACGTCGTGCCCCCTGCCTTTGAGCACGCGAGCCGCCTCCATGCCGGCCACCCCGCCGCCCAGCACGAGAACGCGCCTGCGCCCGGCTGCCGGCGCCGGAAACAGCTGCGGCTCCGCGTACTCCAGCGCCTCGAACTCCGTTCCGATCATGGGGTTCTGGACGCAGGACACGTCCTTTTCCAGCGTCAGCCGCTCGAAGCACACATTGCATGCGATACACCGCCGAATCGGCGCGCGTATCTTGCCGAAAGCCTTGTTGCACCAGTGTGGGTCCGCGTAAAGGGCCCGTCCCACCGATACGAAGTCGGCACTGCCCGACGCCAAAACGGCCTCTGCATCCTGCGGCTCAACGATCCGTCCGGCAACCAGCACCGGAATCCGCACCGCCTGCTTGATCGGCTTGGCATGCGGGGCCAGGCAACCACGCGGAAATGACGGCGGTTGGATGCAGTACTTGGAAAGCTGCGGACTTTCGTTGCTGCCACCCGACAGATCGATGCCGTCCACACCTGCCCGCTCGACCGCCTGGGCCAGCGCAATGATCTCGTCCTGCCCGTATCCGCCCTAGGCAAATTCGCTTGCCGACAACCGCACCACCAGGCACAGGTCAGGCAAAGCGTCCCGGACGCGGGAGATGGTCTCCAGCAGCATCCGCATGCGGTTTTCCAGCGACCCCCCGTAGGCGTCAGTCCGCTTGTTGACCCGTGGGCTGAAGAACTGCTGGAACAGGTATCCATTGGCTGCGTGGATTTCGACCCCATCGTACCCTGCCAGCCATAGGCGTCGAGCGCTGGCTACGAACGCCTTCTGGATCTCGACGATCTCGGACACTTCGAGCTGCCTGACCTTGTCCCCTGTGTTCGGATTGACCCACGGAGAGGGTCCGACCGGTTCCATGCCCAGGACCGACCGGCGCAGCAATCCGCCTCGATGGTTGAGCTGGCCAAAAACGTGACAGTCGTGTTTTTTTATCGACTCCACGATGCTGGCCAGGCCTGGAATGAATCGATCGTGATAGCAACACAAGGAATTGTGGTGCGGCCGGGCATGCTCGGTGACGACCATCGCCTCCGTCATGATCATACCCACGCCGCCGCGGGCGCGCTCCTCGTAGTAGCGTTTGTCACGCTCCGTCGACAAACCGTCCGTCGTGCTGTAGTTGGTGCCCATTGGCGCCATAACGACACGGTTCTTCAGCAGCAACCGGCCGATACGGCCCGGCTGTGCCATCAGCAACCCCGCTACCATGGAATCAGCCCTCGAACTTCACGCCGGCGTCCTTGATCAGCTTGCCCCAGCGTTCCCCTTCCTTCTTCATGAAGTCGTCGAAGGCGGAAGGGGACGGCTGGGTAAATGGCCCGATTCCAAGCTCTTGCAGTTTTGCCTTGACTTCCGAATCGTTAATCGCCTTGACCAACGCCTCGTGCAGCGTCTGGCGAATTTCCATGGATAGCCCTTTGGGCCCCATCACGGCAAACCAGTTGAAGGCGATAACCGAAGGCAGACCGCCTTCCACCGTCGTCGGCACGTCCGGCATGGCGGGGGAGCGCTTATCATCCGTCACGGCGATCGCTCGCAACCGGCCGTCTTTGACCAGCTTGTGCAACGCTGGCAGGTCGACGATGATGCCCGTGACGTGGCCGCCTGCCGCGTCCATCATGCCGGGCCCGGCGCCCTTGTACGGAACGTGCACGATCCGACCTCTGGATTCCAGCTTCAGCAGCTCGATTGCCAGGTGAGGCAAGCCGCCCGTACCGGCCGATGCGAGTGTCACATCTTGCTTTTTTGACAAAGCCACCAGTTCTTCCAGGCTGTTGGCCGGGATCTTCGGATTGATGGCCAACAGTTCCGGCGTGGACGCTACAGTAGTGATCCCCGACAGGTCCTTGAACGGGTCATACGGTAGGTTGGGATAGGCGAAGTAACTCAGCAAAAGCGGGCTCACGCTGCCGAGCGTAATGGTGTAGCCATCCGGGTTGGCCCTAGCCACGTACTCCGTTCCTATCGTGGCATTGGCACCAGGCTTGTTTTCCACGACTACGGAAACCCCTAGGATCTCCCCCAGCTTGGGCGCCACAATGCGCGCCACGATGTCATTCGATCCACCGGGCGGGAATCCGACCACCATGGTTATCGGCTTGGCAGGGTAACGATCGGCGCCGCTGGCTGATCCCGTGGCACAAGCCAGCGCAAGAGCCACCAGGGTCGCGAACAGGTAGCGGCGGGAAAAACGAAAGTCTTTGGCAAGCATGATTGTCGTGCGGGCGTCTTCCGGTTGCAGATCGGTTACGATCAACCGTCGACGACCCGGTCTCCTTTATTGCTATCGTTAGTCATCACCGCATCAGTCCCGCGCGGAATGGCGGAACCAACGGGCTCCAGGTAAAAGCTTGGTAAATCGGCGCCGGTTTCAGGCTTCCCATCCCCGTCTCCTCGGATCTCGTCGCTTCAAGCCGACAAGACAGCCGCGGCCGACCCGCCGTCAACCGGGATGACGGCACCCGTGACATAGCGCGACTCGTCGCTGACCAGGAAGCGGATGACCGCGGTGACGTCGGACGGCTGTGCGACGCGGCCCAGTGGGGATATCCCCGAGACCCGGTATCCCCCTTCGGCTGCTTCGGCTGTCAACCGATGCACCAACGGCGTGTCGACCGTCGCCGGCGCTACGGCATTGACCAATATCGACTTTCTGGCCAATTCCACGGCAAGCACCCGTGCAAGGTAGGTCAGCGCAACCTTCGATGCCGCGTAGGCTCCCCCGCCGGTTTTTGGGCGCAGCGCCGCGGCTGAGGCGATGAACACGATCCGTGCGGGAGCGTCTGGCCTCGCTGCGTTCCTAAGCAACGGATATGCTGACTTGGCCGTCAGCCAACAGCCCTTCGTATTGATATCGAACAGTGCGTCGTAATCGGACTCCGAAAGGTCCATCAACGCGCCTGGACGGAATACGCCCGCCGAGCAAACCAGCACATTCACTGTTTTCGTGTCCTTGGCAATGCGTTCGAATGCCGCGGCCACGCTCGTACTGCTGGACACATCGCATGCCACGTGGGTGTACCTACCTGGCGTTAGGCTTCCTTTCAGAAACGCAGCGCTTGCTTCGTTCTTGTCCAAGCCAAAAACGACGTAGCCCTGTTCGAGCAAATCCCGGCAGCAATCCGCTCCGATTCCCGATGCGGCACCCGTGACAACCGCTACCCTATCCATATCGTCGTTTCCCACTCGTTGCGTCGCATCCCGGCTTCCGGAAAATTTCGTCCTTCTACGTGGACGGCACCTAAGACGTCAATCAGTCGCCCAGCGGATCGACGTCCAGCCTTGCCACAATGCCCGCCAGATCGGGCCTGGCCGGTGGATAGCGTTTCATCACCAGTGGGTCATGCCCTGGGATGATGTGGTCGGGCGACTCCGCGAGCGCTTCGATTCGCGCATAGCCTTGAAATACTTCTCCCAGGTGGAATACAAGCGTGAAACATCTGCGTGTATTTATATGTTCGTAAAAGTGACTGGCATCGGAAGCCAAGACAACCCATCCCCGGTTCGTGTGCACGCGGACCACCTGCATGCCGGCTGTATGTCCACCCACTCTATGGACCGTGATACCAGGTGCGATTTCTCCATCTCCATCGTGAAACCGCACGCGATCTTTGTAGACTAGGCGGATCATCCCCGCGACATGGTCCGGCTCGTACGCGCGGTTATGCACGGTGCACGCCATGTGCCGACCAGTCGCGTAGCACATCTCGGCGTCCTGCAGGTGGAACCGCGCGTTCGGCCAGGCATCGAAGGTGCCGACATGGTCGTTGTGCATGTGCGTGATGACGATCTCCCGAACATCGGTGGGATCGATGCCGAGCAACCGAACCGCCTGCACGGGCGTACGCAACAAGGTTCGATGGCGTTTGCTCGCCATATCTTCGAAGAATCCCGTGTCGACAAGAACGAGGCGATCCCGGTTGCGCACGACCCACAGGTAGTAATCCAGCGGCATGGGAGCATCGTGCGGATCACCGCCGACGAAGTTGTGCGCGCGCCTGGCGTCGCGCGTCGCATACTTCAGTGCGAAAACCTCGTAGGCGGGCAAGCCAGCCACGATCTTCTCCATGACTGTTTCAACCCTTCTCCGGGCGCAGCAGCTGCATCAGTTGCCTCACGTCCTTGCAGTGCTCGATTTCGGCAACCATCTCTGCCGCCTCGGCCGCCCGTGCAGGCCCGATGACAGGAGCCGCCAGGCTGTCGAACTTGGCGCGCAGCTCGTCATCCGTCATGGGGTTCTGGATGGAACCTTTCGGATAATCCACCTGGGAGACGTACGTCGTGCCGTCGTCCATCTCCACGGTGAGCTTGCACGACACCCCACGGGGCAACGAGCCGTCCACCGTGATATTGAGCATTTCCGCCAGCCGGACCAGCGTGGGCTCTTTCAGGCGCGCGTCGTTGTATTGCGGGAACAGCGCTTGCCCATCTGTGAAGGCCACCGCCACCGAGTACGGTAGGCTGACCTGCGCTTCGTGATAGGTCTTCGGCCTGGCATTCTGGTGGTAATGCGCCCAGTCTGGATGGCGAGCCATCGTCATGGCTTTGATGCGATGCAGGTCAGGCGCGTGCTTGCGGCGGATCTCCAGCGCGCAGTCAATGGCGTTGTGGATCGGCCGCGCACAGGAGTACGGCTTGAACTCGATGTCCAACTGGTACGGGCGATCTAGGTCCAGCGTCAGCTGTGCCGGATCGTTCTTATCGGTGAAGGCTTTCAGCCATCCGCGTTCCCCCTCGAAGATCGTCGATGCGCCGGTGAATCCGAGGTTGGCCATGGCCGCCGCAGTCACGCCTCCACGGGAGGCCGGGCCCGGGTTGAAGCGCTTCTGCATCGACGGTCCGTACATTTCCATCAGGCCGCCTGACTGCGCACCGGCCAACCCAAGCGCGGAGATGATTTGCTCCTCGTTGTTGCCCAGGAGCAAGCTTGCGGCAATCGCTGCGCCGAAGATCCCGCAAGTGGGCGTGGTGTGATAGGCGCGGTCGCGCAGCGAATTGTTTGCCGCCTTGCTCAGGCGTTCCATCATCTCGCATCCCGCAGCCAGCGCGGCCATCAATGCCCGTCCATCCTTGCCGGTCTGTTCGGCCGTCGCCAGGGCCGCCGAGTATACGGGAGGGCTGAAGTGAAACAGCGCTAGCACGTCTATGTCGTCCAGCTCCACGCTATGCGAGGAAATGGCATTGGCCAGGGCGGCATTGACCGCAGGTACGCGCCGCCCGTCGCCGATCAGCGTTGCTTGCTCAACCCCTCCGATGGAAATGGCGAATTCCCGAGCAACCTTGCCGCTTCCGGTTTGGCTGCCTGCGACTGCCACCCCCAGGTAGTCCAGCAGCAGCCGCTTGACCGCCGTTCGGTTGGCTGGCGTCAGATCGTCGTACTGGAAGTTGACAAAATGCGATGCAAGTTTTTCAGCGATGGTCTTGGACATGATGGTTGTTGTTGCTCTAGGCAATGAAAGGGAAAGGTCAAGCGCTGCGTGCACTCAGGATGGAAATCAACTCGTTCAGGTCTGGAAGGCTGTCCAAGTTCCGGCACAACTCGATCAGCCGATCGATCTGCTGTGAAGGGAGACATCGGCCGACGACATTACGGAACTTGTATTCCACGTCCTCGGCGGATATCGGGTTTTCCGGGCTTCCACGGCGATTTAAGATGCGGTGCGCCAGCTCCCGCCCGTCCCGTGTCCGCACGGTCACGATGGCAGCATGTCGGAAGGCCGGACCCATGCCTTCTATTTCGGCATCCTCGTACGCCTCGATCCGGCGTATCAGGTCCATCAGCCTGGGATCCTTCAGGCGGGATTCGTCATACTGGTCGACGAACGCCACTCCGTCGTGCGCAATCACCGCCAGGCCGTAGTAGAGGTTCATCTGCGCCGCCGTTACACCCTGCGCCTTGTACTCCCAGGCACAGTGGACATAGGTCATGTGGCTGACGCCTACCCGTATGGATGCAATGTCGTCGACCTTCAACCCGTTTGTCCGCATGATGTGGGTCAATGCGTCGAGGGCCGCGTGTATGCTCGTGACGCTGGCATGCGGCTTATAGCCCACCTTGGCCGCTTCCCAGACCTTGCCAAGGTCGTCGGTCAGGCGCGCGGGATTGGGCTGGCCGGAATAGGAAGACAGGTATCCGCCATAGGCCGCTTCCAGAACGTCCACGATGCCGGTGAAATCGCGACGCGCCAGTTCGGCCGCATACACCCCACTTTGCGCGGCACGACCGGCATGGAATCGCTTGACCATGGCCCCTTCCTGGGCCGCCATCAGTCCGCCGGCCTGGGATCCCACTATGCCAAGGGCATGCTGCATGCGCAGAGCGTCCAGCTTGAGCGCCTTGCCCGCGGACGCCGCGGCGACGAATACGCCGGATGTGCCCTGCGGGTGGAAGCCGCGATAAAACAAATTCATAGTCGCGGCATTCCCGACGCGTGTCCCAATCTCGTAACCGGCCACCATCGCAGCGATCAGGTCGCGGCCACTCCAGTTTCCATCGCGCTCGGCGTAGGCCAATGCTATTGGCACGGCAATGGATCCGGCGTGCACGATCGATTCCTTGTGGATATCGTCCAACTCGAACGCATGCCCGGCCGTGCCATTGACCAGCACGGCGTTGGCAATGGAGGTTTTTCGGCCGGTGCGCCAAATACTGGCCACGGGTGCCGCTCTTTCGCCTTCGACCATGTCCTGCACGAGCTTCGTCCACGGCAAGGTCACGCCGTATACGCAGCAGCCTATGCTGTCGAGCAGGCTGGTCTTCATCCGTTCGATGACTTCATCGGGTAGGTCTTCGTAGCGAAACTGCGCGGCAAACTTTGCCAGGTCGCGCGTGGCGTTCTCCAGGAGGGGCGGTTGTGAGCTGCTCATCTGCTATCCCGTGATGGATTCGTCTGGGCGATTCGGTCGCGTTCAGTAGTTGGGTTCCTTGTCCAGCCGAACGGCGATTCCCTCTAGCTCGGGGGACGCCGCCGGATACCGCTGCATCACCATGGGATCGTGACCAGGAACGATGTGCTTCGGGCTGTCGGCCAGCATGTGAAGCTTGGCGTATCCGTCTATGACCTCGCCGACATGGAAGGCGGTCGTGAACACACGTTTTTTCTCGAAGTGCTCGTAGTAGTGGCTGCAGTCCGACGCCAGAACGATCCAGCCACGGGCCGTGTGCACGCGCACGCACTGCAGCCCGTGCGTATGCCCGCCTATGCGATGGATGCTCAGCCCAGGCGCAAGCTCGGCACTTCCATTGTGGAAACACACGCGATCCTTGTAGACCAGGCGCACCATGCCTACCACCTCGTCCACCTCGTAGCCGTGGTTGAACTGGCGATGGCACATGTGCCGTCCCGTGGCGTATGCCATTTCGTCGTCCTGCAGGTGAAAGCGCGCCACGGGGAAGGAATCGAACGTCCCTACGTGGTCGTAGTGCAGGTGGGTGATGATCACGTCCTTGACCGTGGCGACATCGACGCCAAGCAAGGCCAAGCCTTCGGACGGATGCCGCAGCAGCGTGCGCTTGCGCTTGCTGGCGACGTCCGCACCGAAGCCCGTATCGACGACGAATTCCCGCCCGTCGCCGCGCACCACCCATAGGTAGTAGTCCATGGGCATGGGCGCGTCATGGGGATCGCCTCCGATGAAGTTGTTGGCACGCCTCGCTTCGCGCGTGGCATACCGTATGGCATAGACTTCGTATTCGGGCAGCTTGGCTTGTTTCATTGTTGTCATCATGATGGGTTGGCTTGCAGCGTCTCGTTCAATTCATTGACGTCTTGCAACGACGGCAATGCCGAAACGAGCGCCTTGATCCTGTCTGCGCGATCGCCGTATAGCGTGCCGGCGATCAGGTCGAACTTCTTTTCGATGTCGCCACGTGAAAAGGGCTGTTCGGGCTCGCCCAAAGCGCGTTCCACCGCGTGCTCCAGCGTCCTGCCGTCGGTGGTCACGACGCGCACGATGGCGCCCCGGCGGTCGGGATAGCCTTCGTCAAGGGAATGATCGGCCCGCACCCGGATGCGCGACATCAGGCTGCGCACGTCCGCGTCCTCGAGCATCGCCTGCGTATAGCGCGCTGGCATCGCGTCCCCTTTTGTCAGGCAAACGGCGATGGAAAACGCAATGGAGAACTTCGCCTGGTCGGCGTTGGTTGGCTGGGCGACCTCCGCGGCCAGGGTGACTGTATCCACGCATACTTCCATGGAGGTGATGCGCTCCGGGGGACAATCGAACCGGCGTGCAAGCTCTACCGCGGCATCTATCGGTGCGTGGTTGCCTCGGCAACCGCCGTGCATCTTCAAATAGGTCCGCGCAATGCCAAACCCGCTTCCAATCCCGCTCGTCACGGCGTCCCGGTCGGCGTCGCCGGCGTAGGCCTTGAAGAAGCCCCGCTCTATCACCTCTGCCACGCCGTTCGCACCTTGCCCGGCATACAGCGCCGCCAGCAGTCCGCCCTCGCTGCTACGTCCGACCTGCAAGGGCTGGCTGCCGGCATTCTTCAGTGCCTCTTTCAAGCCTGCACCATGGCTGCACGCGATGGCCAGGGCGTGCGTCGCGCGTTCCGCAGACAGCCGCAACAGGACCGCGGCAGCGGCAGCCGTGGACGGCGCCGCCAGTATCGCCGTACTTTGGAAGCCGCGCCGTACCGTCGCCGGATAGATTGCTCGTCCTAACCTGAGAAAAACTTCGTATCCCGCGACGATGGCCGCCAGGAATTCGGCGCCGCTTGCCCGGCGCTCGCAGGCCAGCGCGAATGCCGCCGGGATCAACGCGGATGACGGGTGCCCGCCGGTGTAGCGACAACCATCCTCGAAGTACGCGGCATGGGACAAAGCCGCATTGATGATCGCCGCATCGCGCATGCCGCGCCGGGCCGCCGTGCCCCACACGCGGACGCTCCCCTCGCCGGGCAGCAGGTCGAGCAGGCCATTGTGGGCCCCCTGCTGTACCCCCGCGGCAGCTGCGGCCAGCGTATCCAGCACCCGCAACGAGGCAGCTTGCTCGATGTCCCTCGGTAGGGACGCATCGCGCATGCCTGCGACAAAGGTGCCGAGCACGGACGCCAACGGCGCCGCTTTGTCTTCAGGCGAAGCCACTCCGGATGCCGCCGCCATGGTCAGTCCAACTTCAATCCGATGTTGGCAATGACTTCGCCCCATTTGGCCACGTCGGCGCGCACCCGGGCCGATGCGGCCTCGGGGCTGTCGCCCACGACATCGGCCCCCTGTCCCGCATAAAGCTTCTTGATGTCCGGGGAGTTCAAGGCACGAACCACATCGGCATTTATCTTGTCGACGATGGACTCGGGCGTGCCGGCCGGCACGAACAGGCTGTACCAGGTATCCGCCTCGTACCCCTTGAGCCCGCTCTCATCCAGGGTGGGCAAGTCAGGTACCGACGAAGGCCGCGCCGCACTGGTCGTTGCCAGCCCTCGCAGCTGCCCGGACTGTATGTAGGGCAACGCTACCGGGGCGTTGACCATCATCGCTTGCACTCGTCCAGCCACCAAGTCCGTTACGGCCGGCCCGGCCCCCTTGTAGGGCACGTGCGTAATCTCGACGCCGGCCATGCGTTTGAAGATCTCCATGGCCAGGTGCGGCGGCGCGCCGTTACCCGAGCTCGCAAAGTTCAGTTCGCCTGGCCGGGATCGGGCGTAATCCAGGAGCTCCTGTACCGACGTCACCGGCAGCGACGACGGCACCGTCAGGATGTTGGGCGTGCTCACCAGTGTCGTCACCGCGACAAAGTCGCGTACCGCGTCATAGCCCGCCGACTTGTACAACGCTTGGTTGGCGGCGAGCGTGATGACAGGGGTAAACAGCATCGTATACCCGTCCGGCGCCGCCTTGGCAGTGGCTGCCGCACCGACGTTGCCGCCAGCACCTCCCCGGTTTTCGATGACCACCGGCTGCCCCCAGTATTCTGACAAGCGTTGTGCAAGGGGCCGGGCCAGAATATCGGTGCCGCCCCCGGGCGGGAAGGGAACAATCAGTTTGACCGGCCGATCAGGGAAAGGAGGCGCAGCCTCTCTGGCCGATGCGAGACAGGTCCAGCACAGTGTTCCTGCCACGACAGCCGCCAACCATTTCGCGCCTTGGCGGATGGCCCCCCCCATTGGTGTACCCATGCTCTTGTCTCCCATGCTCTTGTCTCCCATGTTCGCGTCGCGTCCTGCTACGCACGCGTGTGTCTATTGCTTGGACCAGTCTAATTACGCTATAAAAATAGATCAATCGACAGTCATTCAAAATACTATTGAACTTAATTCACTAATTTGATTGGGCGGATTCGAGGAGACTCGCTTGGAGAATCTGAACGCACTCAGGGTGTTTGTACGCGTGGCCGAGACGCGCAGCTTCACCCAGGCCGCGAAACGCCTGGGCCTAACCTCATCGGCAGTCAGCAAGGCGATCACGAGGCTAGAGCAGGAGCTCAACGTGCGGCTGTTGCACCGCACCACCCGGTCGGTCGGACTGACGAACGACGGCGCGAGCTTCTTCGAACACTGCCTCCAGATCCTCGGCCAGATCGAGGAGGCAGAAAACTTGCTCGGCCAAGCCACTTCCACGCCGCACGGACGCCTGCGCGTGCACCTGCCGGTGGGATTCGGCCGCCGTGTCATCATGCCGATGATGCCCAGGTTCCTGAAGCAGTATCCCGATTTGGTACTCGATGCCGAACTGAGCGACCGCAACGTTGACTTGGCTTACGAAGGCATCGATGTGGCCGTGCACATCGGCGAGCTGGCTGATGCCCGGCTGATCGCGCGCAAGCTCTGCAATCTGCGGTTCATGGCCTGCGCCTCGCCCCAGTACCTGGCCGAGCATGGCGAACCTCGCACGCCGGACGACCTGGACCGGCACCACTGCTTGGCTTACGTACTGATGCATACAGGCCGCTATCGCGAATGGCCATTCGTCAAGGACGGCAAGCCTTGTCCCAAGACCGTCTCTGGCAGGCTGAACGTCAATAACGCCGAATCACTACTGGAGGCGGCGACCGCCGGCATGGGCATCGCCATGATCAGCAACTTCATCGCCGCCGATGCCATTCGTTCAGGACGGCTACGACCTATCCTTACCGACTATGTAGGCGAGGGCCCCCAGGTGTCAGTGGTGTATCTGCCCAGCCGCAACCTTTCGCCAAAGGTAAGGGCCTTTGCCAACTTCCTGCTGGAAGAAATCTCAGGCAATCCCGACTGGGATAAGATCACACCGTAGCCACGGCATCCTGTGACACGGCGATGCGCGAATCAGCCAACAAATCCGCCAGTGTCCTGACTGATCCGGCTTCAAACAGGCTCCGCGCCGCCGTCAAAATGGCTCCTGCTTCTGGTTCTCCGACCGCCGCCGATGCCAACGACATGAATTTGGCATCGATTTCAGCACGCGACATGGGGTTTTCAGGCATGCCGCGCGAATAGTCCACCTGGCGCGTGAGCGTTGTCCCTTGCTTAGTGACGATGGTCACCTTGCCGCCGTAGATCTCCGGATACGCCCGATCGATGTCAGGATCGATCTCGATCTCCACACGCTTGGAAAGGGCAACCACCTGGGGATCGACAATGCGCTGCGGCGTGAATTGTTCCAAATAAGCCTGCCGATCGTAGATAGCCACAGCCAGGTTGTAACGCAAGCTCATCTGCGCATTCAGCACCGAGTCGGCCCGGTATTCGAAACCAGTCTGCGTATTGACTACACTGGCCACACCGGCAATGACGCGCTCGACATCATCAGGGGAAAGGTCGTTTTCCTTCACCAAGGAAAGCACGGCATCCACGCACGCGTGGTTGCTACCGCAGCACGCATGGGGTTTGAAGCAGGTTTCATCTGAGAACCAGCGCCGCCCTAGATCCTCGACCGCCAACGCTGGTCTCGGGGTGTCTGACATGCAAAACAGCAGGCCGCCATCCTCGGCTTCCAGAATGTAGCGAGACCCAACGAAGCCGCGTTGAGCGAGCAACGCAGCCATCAACCCAGCCTGCGCCGATCGGCCAGGATGCATGCGCTTGCTCATGCCACCATCGGCGGTAAAGGCCCACGTACCAGCCGATTGCGTGCCCGCCAAGCCGAGCGCGCTTGCCGTGGTTTCCGCATCCAGGTCCAGCATGACGCTCGCTGCGGCAGCTGCCGCGAATGTTCCAGTCGTGCCAGTCAGATGCCAGCCTCGCATGCGGGCGCGGCTCGGATTGAACGCCCGGCTGATCCGATTCATGGTTTCGTAGCCTGCTGCCATTGCCGTCAGGATCCGGTCGCCACTTGCGCCTTCGCGCTCGGCCAGCGCCAACACCACCGGTACGACCAGCGCACCCGGATGAATTTTGGCCCGACTATGGTCATCGAAATCGAAACTGTGGATGGCCGTGCCCGCGGCCAGCACTGAGTTGACTGCACTTACCCGCACGCCGGTTCCCCATAGCGCCGCTTCAGGCGCGCCTTGCAAGTCCCGGGCGAAATCAGCCATGATGCGGCCCCAGGGCGTGGTCAACCCGTATAGGCCGCAGCCCAGCGCATCGACCAGCGCATGACTAAGTACCTCCCTGGTCGTGCGGGGAATATCTACCGGTTCGAGCCCGGCAACGAACGCCGCCAGTTCTTGGGTAATGCCGCGATACTCGCGGGCCATTTGCTTCCAAGCGTCCAGATCGTCCACGCCACCTGCTCCTGCAAATTCATGCGTCCGATCCGGCGGACGGATTTGCCGCTGCTGCCCGCCGGTACCCTATCGTTTCGATGATAGGAGCGAAACCTAGCCCCCATCTATCGCCCGACGGTCAGATCTGTTGTGAACCGGATTCACCAGTCATGGCCAACTGCACCAGCCGGACTTACCGCTGGGTCGGCGAGCCGGCGTTAGTGGAAGTCCCTATCCCTGCGCCGCCATCAGCGCCCTGACCTGGTCGGGCCGCGGCAACGGCGGCACCGCGCCGTAACCCGTGGTGGACAACGCCGCGGCCGCGCTGGCGTAACGGCAGGCCTGGCGCCAATCATCACCCGCGCACACGCGGGCCAACAGGTTGCCGGCGAAGCAATCGCCCGCGCCGGTGGCGTCCACGCTCTTCACCTTGTAGGCAGCAATCTCTGAGCGGCGGCCGCCCTCGTCCAGGATGGCGCCGCGGCTGCCCAGTTTGAGGACGACGACGGCGTGGTCGTTGAATCGCCGGATCCAGTCCAGGATGGCATCGGGCTGGTCCAGGCCGGTCATAAGCTGCATATCGTCGAGGCCGGGCAAGAAGACATCGCACTGGGCGATGGCCTCGCGCAATATGGCACGCGCACGCGCGATGGGCCAAAGGCGAGGCCGCAGGTTGGCATCCAGGCACACTTTCGTGCCAGCGGCGTGGGCGCGCGCCATGGCGGCAAAGACCGTGTCGCAAGCGCTGACGCTGATGCCCAGGCTGATACCCGATACGTGCAGGAAACGCGCCCGCTCGACCATGCCGTGCGCCAAGTCATCCGGCTGCATGCGTGCGGCCGCCGAATGCTGCCGCGCGTAGCTGAAGCTGTGGCCCTGGTCAGTATGCCGCACGAAGTACAGCCCATTGTTGGCTTGCGCGTCGCAGATCATTGCCGACACGTCGACGCCCTCGCCTCGCCAGGTTTGCAGCAGCAATTGGCCGAAATCATCGGCGCCGCCGTAGCGCCCCAGGTAGGCGACGCGGGCGCCGGCCCGCGCCGCCGCGATCACCGCGTTGGACGTGTCCCCGCCGATTCCTTGGCGATAGTCGGGTTGCCCAGGAACCGTCTGGTTGAACTCGATAAGCGCTTCGCCCAGTCCGGCGATGTCGAAATCTTGCGTGCTTGTCATGCGCTGCTTCCTACGGCTTGACGGCCAAGTGCGCGGCCCTTTGCGTCATCGTAGCGCAAGCCCAGGCGCGGCGCGTTCAAGCGGCGGGGCGCCCCCACGCCCTGCCTGCCGCCCAGCTTAAGTACCGCTCTTGGCGCGCAGCTCGGCCAGTTGCTCTTGCACGCGCTCGACGACGTCGGCACCGATGCTGGCCTTGTGCTTTTCGTAAACGGGCTTGACTTTTTCACGCATGCGTTCGAGCTCCTCGGCGCTGATGGTATTGACCTTCAGTCCCGCGTTGCGGATCTTCTCCAACGACTGCTCGTTCTTGGTGCGGTTGACCTTGCGCTCTTCGTCGCGGCCTTTGATGGCGCACTCGCGCAGCGCAGCCCGCTCATCGTCGGTGTAGCGATTCCAGATTTGCTTGGAGAACAGCACCAGGAAGGGCGTGTAGGCGTGGTTGGTCACCGAGATGTACTTCTGGACCTCGTAGAACTTGGACGTGTCGATCGTCACGAAGGGGTTTTCCTGGCCGTCTATCGCCCCGGTCTCCAGCGCCGAGAACACCTCGCCGAAGGCCATGGGGGTCGCGTTGGCGCCCATGGTGCGGAAGGTATCCAGGAAGATATTGTTCTGCATGACGCGCAGCTTCAACCCGTCGAAGTCTTCCCACTTGTTGACGGGATGCTTGGAATTGCTCAGGTTGCGAAAGCCGTTTTCCCAGTAAGCCAGCGTGACCAAGCCGACGGCGTCGAGTTTTTCGGCAATGAAGTTGCCGAACTCGCCATCCAGGACGGCGTCAGCCTCCTCGCTGCTGGAAAACAGGAAGGGCAGGTCGAACACGCCGAGCGCCGGCACCATCCCGACCAGCGGCGAGGACGATGTGATCACGGCTTCCTGCGTACCGGAGCGCAGCGCCTGGGTCGCCTGCAGGTCGTCCCCAAGTGAGCTGCTCCAGTAAGCCGTGATCTTCATCTTTCCGCCGGATTTGTCCTGCAGGCATTGGTTGAAAACCTTCACCCCGTCACCGACCGGATGCTCCTGGGCCAGCCCGTTGGACAAGCGGATATTGCGGTTCTTGTAATCGCCCGCGGCGGTCGCGGGCAGGGCGGCGCTTACGCCCAGGGTTGCCACGATGGCGGCCAAACCCATTTTTTTCATGCTCATCTCCTCTACCTGATCATCATGCCCGCCTCCGGTGGTTACGGATTTGGGCCCCACAAACATGGATCGGCTCGTAGCCTTTCCACTTACCGCGTGCCGTGCCGCAAGGGCTCGGCCCAACCTGTTAAGTCAGCCAGCGCATCGGAACGGTGATGAGTTCCGGAAACACGACGAACAACATCAACAACACCACGTACGTCACCAGGAAGGGCAGCACCCCTGCCACGACCCGCCCGAGCGGCACCTTGGACACGCCGCTGACCACGTTGAGCACCACGCCGACCGGCGGCGTCAACAGGCCGATGCAGCTGTTCATGACGAACATGACGCCGAAATAAACGGGATCGATGCCGGCCAGCTTGATGATCGGCATCAGCACCGGTGTCAGGATCAGGATCGTCGGCGTCAGGTCCAGCGCTGTCCCGACGATCAGCACCACCACCATGATGACGAACATCAGCAGCTTGGGGCGATCGACCAGCGGCTCGATCACTGCAGTGATCTCGCCGGGGATGTCGGCGGCCGTGATCAGCCAGGCCGACACCATGGCGGCAGCCACCAGGAACATGATCACCGACGACGTCTTCCCAGCCTGCAGCAGCACGCCGTACAGGTGTCGCAGCTTGAGTTCGCGGTAGACGAACATGCCCACGAACAATGCATACACGGCCGCCACGACGGCAGCCTCCGTGGGGGTGACCACGCCGAACCGGATGCCGCCCAGGATGATCACCGGCATGCCGAGCGCCCACGCACCGCGGCCGGTGGCCTTCAGGCGCTCGCGCGTGCTTTGCTTGGGCAAAGGTTTGACGTCGGAATGGCGCACCAGCCACAGCCAGGTCAGCACCAGCGCCAACCCCATGAGCAGGCCGGGCGCAATGCCGGCCATGAACAGCTTGGAAATCGACACGTTGGCTGCCACGCCGAACACGATGAAGGCCATGGACGGCGGGATCACTGGTGCGATGACCCCGCCCGAGGCGATCAGGCCCGCCGAGCGCGGCACGTTATAGCCGGCCTCGCGCATCATGGGGATGAGGATGGCGGCCAGCGCCGCGGAGTCCGCCGCGGCAGAGCCCGACAGGCTGGCCAGTATGACCGCCGCCAGGATGGCAACAATGCCCAGCCCACCCTTGATGTGTCCCACGCAAGCCATCGCGAAATCGATGATGCGCCGCGACAGGCCACCCGCATTCATCAGCTCGCCGGCCAGCAGGAAGAACGGGATGGCCAGCAAGGTGAAGGTGTCCGAGCCAGTTACCATGTTCTGCGCCACGATCTGTGCATTGAACATGTCCATGTGCCACATCAGCACGAGGGCGCAGAGTATGAGGGCGAACGCGACCGGCACGCCGATGGCCATGGCCCCGAGCAAGGATCCGACAAAGATCAGCAGCGTCATCAGATCACCTCCGCGATCTGGCCGTCCTCGCCGGCAAAGCGGGCGATGTCTTCGTCGCTGACCTTGCCCCTGAGGACCTGGATCAGCCTCGCTGTCGCGATCAAGAAGCACCCTGCACCGGTAAACAGCCCGATGCCGTATACCCACGCGAGCGATAGGCCGGTGACGGGCGCGAACATGGTGGCATTGACTTCGAACTGCATGACTGTGCCCCAGAAGAACACCACCGAGCAAGCCATGATGATGATGTTGGTCAACGCCATGCAGACCAGGCGGCCGCGGCGGCCGAAGCGCTGCACCACGGTTTCCACGCCCATGTGCGCGTGTTCGCGAAAGGTCAGCACTGCGCCCACGAAGGTCAGCCAGACGAAGCAGTATCGGGACAGCTCCTCGGACACCAGCAGGCCGGAGTTGAACCCGTAGCGCAGCAGCACATTGCCGAAGACCATGACCACCATGGCCGTCAGCAGGACGACCACGACCAGGCCGAGAAACCGGTAAAACAGCTCGATGGCTTTTTGCATTCCGTCTCCTTCCTTTTTGGCGTCGGCCTGGCATGCGGGCCGCGCGATCTTCGATATGCCGTCAGCGTGTCGGCGGTGGCTGCCGCCGTTGTGCAAGCACGGTCAACTGCCTGCGCGCAGCCTCCCCCTTTCGGCCAAGTTGCGCAGCAATGCACGCACGCCGAATGTCCAGGGTGGGCAGGCGTCGGCGCGGTCGACCCAGTTGACCAGGCGCCCCAGCGCCGGTGTGCTGATATCGACGCGGTCGCCTAGGACGTGCGTGAACCCTTGTCCGGGTCCATGCCGGTCCTGGGTGGGCGCGAACATAGTCCCCAGGAACAGCACCGCACCGTCCGGGTACTGATGGCAGCCGTTGATCAGCTGCCCGACCAGGTCCGCGGGCGATCGGCTGATCGCCGACATGGGGCTGACGCCTTCCAGGACGAACCCATCCGGCCCGGTCACCCGCAGCGACACCTCCAGGCGTTCGACCGACGCCAGCGTGAAATCGTCGTCGAGCAAGCGGATGAACGGCCCCAGCGCGCAGGATGCGTTGTTGTCCTTGGCCTTGCTCAGCAGCAGCGCGGAGCGGCCCTCGAAGTCGCGCAGGTTGACGTCGTTGCCGAGGGTGGCGCCGACGATCCGGCCATCCGAGGCGAGGGCCAGCACCACTTCGGGTTCCGGGTTATTCCAGCTCGAACCCGGATGGATGCCGACGGCTGCGCCGCAACCGACCGCCGACATGGGCTGGGCCTTGGTGAAGATTTCCGCGTCCGGGCCGATGCCCACTTCCAGGTACTGCGACCACAGGCCCATTTCCTGCAACAGTGCCTTGACCTCCTGCGCCTTGGCCGACCCGGGCACCAGTCCGCGCAGGTTCTCGCCCAGCACCGGCTTGAGCTTGGCGCGCACGGCCTCAGCCTGCGCAGGATCCCCCTTGGCGCGCTCTTCGATCACGCGTTCGAGCATGCTGTCGGCAAACGTCACGCCTGCCGCCTTGACCGCCTGCAGGTCGACCGGCGCCAGCAGCCAGCCGGCCGACCCGTCCAGGAACGCCTGCAGCGGACCGAGGTCAGGCAAGCCCGCGGCTCGGTCGAACTGCTCGACCAGGTCGTCGCGCTCGAGCAGTTCCGAAGTCGTGCAGGCCAGGCTACCGGCGTCGTAGATCCGCCCCCCGCGGACGAAAACCGGGCAGGGACCGTTCTCCTTCACGGACCAAACCCGGCCCACCAAGCGCGCCCGGTCTGCATCCTCGGGCAGGATGTCGGCCGCCGCGAGCGCGGCGCGAGCCGCGCCGGCCTTGCCACTGGAGGGGGAAGATGCTGCCATTCGGTATCTCCTGCATGCGCGGCGCACGCCGCGCGGTTCCTACGTTGACGTAATCGGCATGACCACCGGGCCGGGCCGCTTATCCGGGCCCGCTGCGCTCGCGCGCGGGATCGCCGGTGGGGCTTTCCAGCTGCAGGTCCAGCCGGGCTGCCGCACCCAGGATGTGGGCGCGCATGGCGGCGCGGGCGCCCATCATGTCGCGCGCGGCCACGGCATCGCGCACGGCGACGTGCTCGGCCACCGTCACCTGCACGATGTGCTCCAGCTCGATGCGCGCGCGCGCGATCGAGATCGTGTTGATGATCTTCTCGCCGACGAAGCCGATGAACATCGAGTAGTACTCGTTCTGCGTGGCCAGGGCGAGCGCGCGGTGAAAGGCCAGGTCGGCGGCGATGCCCTCTTCGGTCCAGCGCGTTTCCATGCCGCGCATGGTCTCCAGCGCCTCGTCCAGGCGCGCCAAGTCCTGCTCGGTATGGTGCAAGGCCGCCAGCCCCGCGGCCTCGACCTCCAGCGGCACGCGTAGCTGGAACAGGCTGCGGAAGCTTTCCGGGTTGGCGAGCTTGGCGCTTTCGATGCGCAGCACCGGCCTGGATTGGGGCGGCAGGACGAAGGCACCCACGCCCTGGCGGGTGTCGATTAGGCCCTCATTGCGCAGCTGCGCAATGGCTTCGCGCACCACCGACCGGCTCACGCCGAAGGTCTTGGCCAGCTCGTGCTCGGTGGGCAGTTTGTCGCCCGCCTTGAGATTGCCGCTGGCGATTTCCTGTCCGATGGTGGCGGCGATCTGCGCCGGCAGATGTTCGTTGCGCCGGACCTGTCCGAAATTGGGCATGGCTTGCGTTCGTGCTTTATCTAATGGCGATGCGGCGGGCCTGCGCCCTGCCCATCGGCCCGGATCTGGCAATTGGGGTTGAGCAGGAAACCGGGGTCGACGGCCCGCTTGATCGCCGCCAGCAGCCTGCGCTGGGGCGGGCCGATACGCGCCTCGAATTCCTCGCGCTTGAGCCGGCCGATGCCGTGCTCGGCGCTGATGCTGCCCCGGAAGTCGTCGATGACCGCGTTGATGCAATCCTTGGCTTGGCCGATGATGCGCTCGCGCTCGGCGGTATCGGCGCTGGCCGGCGGGATGACGTTGACATGGGCATTGCCGTCGCCCACGTGCCCGTAAGCCAGCACCAGGCAATCCGGAAACTTGGCGCGAAGCTGGCCCTGTACGCGATCGACGAATTCGGCCAGCCGCGACAGCGACACGGACACATCCGTGCGCAGGTGCAGGCCGCGACGCGCCTGCCCTTCGTTCATGGCCTCGCGGAACATCCACAGGTTGGCCGCCTGCGCGCGCGAGGCCGCTACCACGCCGTCGCGCACCATTGCGTCTTCCATGGCCTTTTCCAAGAACCGGTCCAGCAATGCGCGCAAGTCCACCAGCCCCGACGCGGACAGTTCCATCAATACGTAGCCAGGGTGATCGGCAGCAAATGGCATGGCCAGGCTGGGCACCGCCTCGCGCGCCAGCATGAGGGCCTGCGGCGGCATGAATTCGAAAGCGGTCATCAGGTCGCAGCAGTCACGCCGGCAGCGTCGATATAGGGCAATGGCGTCGTGCAGCGAATTCACGGCGAGCAGCGCGGTTTCGACCTGCTCGGGGCGGGGGTGCAGCTTCAGGGCCACCGCCGTGATGATGCCCAGCGTCCCTTCGGCGCCGATGAACAGCTGCTTCAGGTCTATGCCCCGGTTGTCCTTGCGCAAGGTGCCCAGCGCATCCAGGACCGTGCCGTCGGGCAGCACGACCTCCAGCCCCAGCACCTGCTCGCGCGCCATGCCGTAGCGCAGCACATTGATGCCGCCGGCATTGGTGCTGACGTTGCCGCCTATGTGGCAGCTGCCCTCCGCCCCAAGCGACAGCCCCAGGAACATGCCAGCCGCTTCGGCCGCGTCCTGCACCTGGCGCAGGATGCAGCCGGCTTCGACCACCGCGGAAAAGTCGTCGGGATCGATGCTGCGGATGCGGTTCATGCGTTCGAGCGACAGCACCACCTGGCGTGGCGGATCATCGGGAATGGCGCCCAAGACCAGGCCGGTGTTGCCGCCCTGGGGCACGATGGACAAGCCGAGTGCCGCGCACGTCCGCACGGCTTGCGCGACGGCATCGGTGGAGTCTGGGCGAAGGACCGCGACTGCGCCGGCGGTGACGTCTCCGTGCCAGTCCCGGCAATAGCGCAGCTGGTCGGCGGGATCGGTGATCACCGACGCCGCGCCCAGGCGCTGCACCAATTGGGCTTGCAAATCCGCGATACCGGGCAGGGCCGGCATGGGCTGTCTCCGTGTCGTTGATCTTTGGGCGTTTTGCTCTTGTCGTTCGGTTTTTACCAGTAGCCAGGTTGCCGGACAACCCTATAATTGGACATCCGATAACATGGTTTTCCCTGATACCAGGGAGCCAAGAAGGACGCGCCGACGTCCAGGAAGGAGACACCATGCACATTGCCATCACCGGCGCAGCCGGCATGGTCGGCCGCAAGTTCGCCGAATCTGTGGCCCGTGATCCCGTGCTGGGCACACGCACCGTCGAACGGCTCACGCTGTGGGACGTGGTCCAGCCCCAGCCGCCCGCCGGCTTTGCCGGACGCGTCGATTGCCTAAGCACCGACCTTGCCGACCCCGCCCAGGCGCAAGCGCTGGTTGCGCAGCGGCCCGATCTCATCGTGCACCTGGCGGCAGTCGTATCGGGCGAGGCCGAGCTGGACTTCGACAAGGGTTATCGCGTCAACCTCGATGGCACGCGCCACCTATTCGAAGCCATCCGCCAGTTGTCGGCAGACGGCTACCATCCCCGCGTGGTCTTTGCCTCGTCGATCGCCGTCTATGGTGCGCCGCTGCCCTATCCCATCCCTGACGACTACCACCAGACGCCGCTGACGAGCTACGGCACGCAAAAGGCCATCGACGAGCTGTTGCTGGCCGATTATTCGCGCCGCGGATTCTTCGACGGCATCGGCATCCGGCTGCCCACCCTATGCGTGCGCCCCGGCAAGCCGAACAAGGCCGCATCGGGCTTTTTCTCGAGCATCGTGCGCGAGCCGCTGATCGGCCAGGAAGCCGTGCTGCCGGTGCCCGAGGACGTGCGGCACTGGCATGCGTCGCCACGCTCGGCCGTGGGTTTCCTGCGCCATGCCGCCACGCTGGATTTGGCGCGCGTCGGGCCGCGCCGCAACCTGACCATGCCGGGGGTGAGCGTCACCGTCGGCGAACAGATCGAGGCACTGCGCCGCGTGGCGGGCGAAAAGGCCGTTCGCCTGATCCGGCGCGAGCCCGACCCCGCGATCACCGAGATCGTGCGGGGCTGGGCTCCGGGCTTTGCCGCCACGCGCGCGCGTGAGTTGGGATTCGTCGCGGAATCGTCGTTCGACGAGATCATCCGCGCGCACATCGAAGACGAGCTGGGCGGCAGGCTGCCGTAGGCAGGCGGCGCCAGGCACCGGACACAGGAGCGAGACACCATGAGCCATGGCAACCCTTCCGTCAGGCGGCTGCGTTCACAGGATTGGTTCGACAACCCCGATCACGTCGACATGACCGCGCTCTACCTGGAGCGCTTCATGAATTACGGCGTCACGCCCGAGGAACTGCGCAGCGGCAAGCCCATCATCGGCATCGCGCAAAGCGGCAGCGACCTGGTGCCGTGCAACCGCGTGCACCTGGAACTGGTCCGTCGCGTGCGTGACGGCATCCGTGACGCCGGCGGCATCCCCATCGAGTTTCCCACGCATCCTCTGTTCGAAAACTGCAAGCGTCCCACCGCCGCCCTGGACCGCAACCTGGCCTACCTGGGGCTGGTGGAAGTCCTTTACGGTTACCCGATAGACGGCGTGGTGCTGACCACCGGCTGCGACAAAACCACGCCCTCGGCGCTGATGGCCGCGGCGACGGTGGACATCCCCGCCATCGTGCTATCGGGCGGCCCCATGCTCGACGGCTGGCACGACAATGAGCTGGTCGGCTCCGGCACCGTCATCTGGCGTTCGCGGCGCAAGTACGCAGCCGGCGAGATCGACAAAGAAACCTTCCTGCAGGCAGCGCTCAGTTCGGCGCCGTCGGTCGGGCACTGCAACACGATGGGCACTGCGCTGACCATGAACGCCATGGCCGAAGCGCTGGGCATGTCGCTGACCGGCTGTGCGGCCATCCCGGCTGCCTACCGCGAACGTGGGCAAATGGCCTACCGCACCGGCCGCCGCGCAGTGGAGCTAGTGCTCGAAGACATTCGTCCGTCCCACATCCTGACGCGGGCGGCCTTCCTGAACGCCATCCGTGTCAACACCGCCATCGGTGGCTCGACGAACGCGCAGCCACACCTGATGGCCATCGCGCGCCATGCCGGAGTGGACCTGTCGCTGGACGACTGGCAGCGCGAGGGCTATGACCTGCCGCTGCTGGCCAACGTGCAGCCGGCGGGCAAATACCTGGGCGAACGCTTCCACCGCGCCGGCGGGGTGCCGGCGGTGATGTGGGAACTGCTGCAGCATGGCAAGCTCGACGGCAGCTGCCGCACGGTCACGGGCAAGACCATGGCCGAAAACCTGCAGGGGCGCGAAAGCACCGACCGCGAAGTCATCCTGCCCTATGAGGCCCCGCTCAAGGAGCGCGCGGGCTTCCTCGTGCTCAAGGGCAACCTGTTCGACTTTGCGATCATGAAGACCAGCGTGATCTCGCCCGAGTTCCGCCAGCGCTACCTCAGTGAGCCGGGCCGAGAAGGGATACTGGAATGCCGCGCCATCGTCTTCGACGGCTCGGAGGACTACCACCGCCGCATCAACGATCCCTCCCTGCAGATCGACGAGCGCTGCATCCTGGTCATACGCGGCGCCGGCCCCATCGGCTGGCCGGGCTCGGCCGAAGTCGTGAACATGCAGCCGCCCGACGCACTGCTGCGCCGCGGCATCACCAGCCTGCCCACGCTGGGCGACGGCAGGCAGTCAGGCACGTCCGACAGCCCGTCCATTCTCAACGCCTCGCCCGAAAGCGCCGCCGGCGGTGGCCTGTCTTGGCTGCGCACCGGCGACATCATCCGCATCGACCTGAACGAAGGCCGCTGCGACGCGCTCGTCGACGAGGCCGAAATCGCCCGCCGCAAGCGCGAAGACGGCATTCCGCCCGTGCCGCCCGACGCCACGCCTTGGCAGAGGATCTACCGCAAAAGCGTGGGATCGCTGGCCGAAGGCGCGGTGCTGGAAGACGCGCTGCCGTTTCGCCAGATCGCGCAACGCATGCCCCGGCACAACCACTGACCGGATGGTCGCCCGTCCCCGGCCGGGGACGGGCGACCATGCCTGCGGCCCGGAAACGCTACACTGCGCAGCGTCCAAGGATGCCCGCCATGACCTTCGTCCCGGCCGAAATCACTTCCACCTTTGCCGCCATCTTGGTGGCGTCAAGCTTCCTGACCTCTGCGTTGACCGCCGCCATGGGCCTGGGCGGCGGCGTGGCCATGTTGGCGATCCTGAGCCTGGGCCTGCCGGTGACCAGCGTGCTACCGGTGCATGGCGTGGTGCAACTGGGATCGAACAGCGGACGCGTCATCATCCAGCGCCGCCATCTGGTCAGGCCCGTCCTACTGTGGTTCGCCCTCGGCAGCCTGGCCGGCATCGCACTCGGCGCCTCGGTGGTGGTCAACATCCCCGACGCGCTGGCGAAGTGGGCATTGGCGCTATTTATCCTTTGGTCGATCTACCGCAAGAAATCCAGCGCCCAGGCCGGACGGCACGGCAAGGCCTACTTCGCCCTGGGCGGCGCGGTATCGAGCTTTTGCACCATGCTGGTCGGCGCCACCGGTCCGCTGGTGGCTGCGCTGCTGGCACGCACCGGCCTGGTCAAGCAGCCGCTGGTGGCCACGCACGCGGCATGCATGGTCATCCAGCACGGCATGAAGATCCTCGCCTTCGGGACGCTGGGCTTTGCCTACGCCGAGTGGGCGCCGCTGATCGCCGCCATGATCGCCAGCGGCGTGGCCGGCACCTGGGTGGGCACGCGCACCCTGGACAAGATGCCGGAATCGACCTTCCGCCTGGGCTTCAAGGTCGTGATGACGGCGATCAGCCTGCACATGATCTGGCAGACTTTCTGAATGCGCGGATCGGCCCGCCAGCCGCTAGACCGCTGCGATCGACCCTGGGTTGCCCGTGGCCGAGATCATCCGCTCGACATAGCGCGCGATCGTATCGACCTCGAGGTTGACCTGCACACCTGGCCGCACGTGCTTGAGCGTGGTGGCCTCCAACGTATGCGGGATGAGATTGATGCTGACCAGGCAGCCGTCGGCTTCGTCCTCCACGCGGTTGACGGTCAGGCTAACGCCGTTGATCGCCACCGAACCCTTGTACGCCATGTAGCGGGCCAGCGCCTGCGGCACGCGCACGACCAGCAAATAGGATTCGCCCACCTGGTCGAAGCGCTCCACCGTGCCCAGCCCGTCCACATGTCCCGACACCAGGTGCCCGCCGATCGGGTCGCCGATGCGCAGGGCTTTCTCCAGGTTGACTTCGCCCTCGCGGTCCAGGCCCGTCGTGCGGTTGAGGCTCTCGCGCGAAACGTCGACCTCGAAGCGATTGCCGGACTTGGCCACGACCGTCATGCAGGCCCCCTGCACGGCGATGGAATCGCCCAGGCCGACGTCGTCCAGGCCCAGGCTGCCTGCGTCGATTTCCAGACGCACGCCGGCCGAGCCGGTATCGCCCAGGGGGCGGACACTGACGATGCGGCCGATGGCGGCCACGATGCCTGTGAACATGATCTCTCCTGCGGCGCACCGTGGCGCGCCCATTGCATATCGATGGTGTTGCCATGCCGCCGCGGCGGCGGCCTTGCGATGCTGCGATGATACGCCAGCCCGGCCGCGCATGCGGCTGGCGCAGCACCTTGCGCGACGGCCTCAGGATATGCCGGCGACCGCGGCCTTGAGCGCTTCCCAGCGCGCCGGCACGCGCGCCCGCAGGCGCACGTCCTCGCCGACCAGAGTCACCTCCGTGAAGGCGAAGCGCCGGGCATGGTCCAAGTGCTCCAGCAGCGGCAGCCGGACCATGCCGAGCGCATCGCCCAGCAACACCGGGGCCAGGTAGGCCAGCAGTTCGTCGACGCAGCCCGCCTCCAGCAAGGCGCCCGACAAGCCGGCGCCTGCCTCGACATGGACTTCATTGATGTGGTTCTCGCCCATCCAAGCCAGCATGGCGCGCAGGTCGACGCGGCCGGGCGCGATCTCCGGCAGGCGCACCACCCGCACGTTGCGTGCGGCCAGGCGCCCGGCCTTGGCCGGGTCGTCCCGGCCGGTAAAGATGACGACCTCGCCCGGAGCGTCGAATAGGCGCGCCGTCTCGGGAATCTCGAAGCGGCCGTCGACGACCGCCCGGCGCGGCGGCCGTTGCGTGCTGACATGGCGCACGGTCAGCTGCGGATCATCGGCGCGCACCGTGCCCATGCCCGTCAGGACCATGCAGCTGCGCGCGCGCCAGTGGTGGCCATCGGCGCGCGCACGCTCGCCGGTGATCCACTGCGACGCGCCGTTATGCAGCGCGCTGCGTCCGTCAAGCGAGGCGGCGAGCTTGAGCCATACCCAAGGCGTGCCGCGGCTCATGCGCGCGACAAAGCCCGGGTTCAGCTCCAGCGCCTGCTCTGCGCACACGCCGGTGACGACCTCGATGCCGGCGCTGCGCAAGGCGGCAAGCCCACGGCCGCGGACCAGCGGATTGGGATCGGCCATGGCCACCACCACGCGCGCCGGCCGCGCGGCAATGACGGCATCCGCGCACGGCGGGGTGCGGCCATGGTGGCTGCACGGCTCCAGGGTGACATACAGCGTCGCCCCCTGCACCGACGCGCCACGCGCTGCCGCATCGCGCAGCGCCATGATTTCGGCGTGGGCGCTGCCGGGCGGCTGCGTGGCGCCCTGCCCGATCACTTGGCCATCGCGCACAATGACGCAGCCGACGCGCGGGTTGGGCGAGGTGTCGTAGAGCACGCCGCGCGCCAGCTCGAGGGCACGGCGCATCCAGGCGATGTCTTGGGGCGCGGGGTGGGTCATGCGCGGATTGTATGCCGGCGCGCGGTGCACTTTCCCGTCGGCCGCATGCGGGGTACGCGGCTGGTACGATGTCCGAATCCGTACGTTCGAGGTCTATTCCCCGCCTCGAAGGGTGGCCAGGCACGATGCACCATTGCTGCTCCTGTCTTTTTTCACTGGACCCTAGGCCGACAACCATGAAACAAGCCCTTATTGCCATCGACATCTAGGAATCCTTCCGCCTGCGTCCGTATTGGGACGATCGCGAACTGCCGTCGTTCCTGCGCACCACCCAGGGGCTGGTCGATGCCTGCGCTGCGCGCGGCATTCCCATCCTGCAAGTGTTCCACTTGAGCGAAACGGACGACCCTGCCGACGCGTTCTCGCCGTCTGCCGGCCTGGCCAGGACGCTGGCCGGGCTATCGATCCAGCCTACGGAAACCTTCCACAAGACCGTGCACTCGGCGCTGTACGCACGCGACGCCCAGGGCGGCACCCTTCAGGACTGGCTTGTCCGCAACGGCATCGAAGAGGTGATCATCTGCGGAATCCGCACCGAGCAGTGCTGCGAAACCACGGCGCGACACGCCTCGGACGCGGGCTTCCAGGTGCGCTACGCGCTGGATGCCACCCTGACCTTCGCGATGCAAAGTCCCTCCTCGGGGCGGCGCTATACCCCGCAGGAGATCAAGGCGCACACCGAGCTGGTGCTTGCCGGCCGCTTCGCCAAGGTGCTGCCGGCCGCGCAGGCGCTGGCCGGCTGACCGGCCGCCTGCGGGCACGCTGGGGAGGATGATGACTCCGGTCTATTTCGTCGTCATGCGCGGCATCGTCCTGCTGGACCTGGCCGGCCCGGCGGAGGTGTTCCGCTCGGCCAACCTGTTTGCGCCGGGGTCGTTCGAGACGCACTACTGCGCGGTACAGGGAGAGATCGAGAGCGGCCTGCCCGGGCTCAGCCTGTGCGGCCTGCGACCCCTGCCAGCGCACCTGCCGCCCGGCGCGCTGGTGATCGTGCCCGGCTTGGTGGGCAGCCACCCCGATTGGCAAGATCCGGAAGTACGGGCCGTGGTGCGCTGGCTGGCCGAACGCGGCACGCGCGACGGCTGCACCGTCATGTCGGTCTGCGCCGGCGCGCTGCTGGCGGCCGCCGCCGGCCTGCTGCGCGGTCGCGACTGTACCAGCCACCATACTTGCCTGGCCGACCTGGCGCGACTGGAGCCGCAGGCCAAGGTGCTCGACAACCGCATCTTCGTCGAGGACGGACCGATCGTCACCAGCGCGGGCATCACGGCCGGCATCGACCTGGCCCTGCACCTGGTGGCCCGTGCCTGCGGCCCGCAGGTCGCCAGCGCGGTAGCACGCCACATGGTGGTGTACCTGCGCCGCAGCGGACAGGATCCGGCGCTTTCGCCGTGGCTGGATGGCCGCAACCACCTGCACACGCGCGTGCACCGTGTGCAGGACGCCGTCCTGCGCGACCCGGCCGCGCCCTGGTCGGCCGCGCGCCTGGCCGAAGAGGCGCGCACCAGCGCGCGCCACCTGAACCGCTTGTTCGCCGAACACGTGGGCTGCACGCCCATGGAGTACGTCAACCGCATCCGCCTGACGCTGGCGGGCGAGTTGATCCGCGAGACGCGGCTGGACATGGAGCGGGTGGCCGAACGCGCAGGCTTCAGCTCGGCGCACCATCTGCGGCGGGTGTGGCGCCGCCATGCGCAGGGATCGCCCAGCAGCCTGCGGGATGGCCGCGGCGATTGGGCGTAGGCGGCCTTCAGTCCTTCCTTAGCTTGCCCGGCACGGGCGGGCCCTGCATCTCGCGGATGGCGTCGATGAACTCGCCGATGTCCTCGAAACTCTTGTAGACCGAGGCAAAGCGCACATAGGCGACCTTGTCCAGCTTCTTGAGCTCGCCCATGACCAGCTCGCCCAGGTATTCGCTGGGCACCTCGCGACGGCCGCTGGTCAGGAGGGTTTCCTCGATGCGCGCCACCGCGGCATCGACGTCCTCGGTGCTCACGGGACGCTTGCGCAGCGCCAGGCTGAAGCTCGCGCGCAGCTTGGTCCCGTCATAGTCGGTGCGGCTGCCGTTGCGCTTGACCACCGAGGGCATCAACAGTTCGACCCGTTCATAGGTGGTGAAGCGTCGGTCGCAAGCCGAGCAACGGCGACGGCGGCGGATGCTGTCGCCCTCATCGGAGGCGCGGGTGTCGATGACTTGGGTGTCCTCGCCCCCGCAGAACGGGCATTTCATTGTCGTCCTCCGTAGGATGAGGCCGGCGGCGGCCCGCGTCGCGCCAAGGCTCGCCGCCTGCCCGGCTTGGCCGGCTGCGCAGGCCGGCTGCTACTTGTAGACGGGGAAGCGCGCGGTCAATTCATTGACGCGCTCGCGCACCGCAGCGATGTTCGCCTCGTCCTCAGGACGATCCAGCACGTCGGCGATCAGGTTGGCCGTCAGCTCAGCCTCGGCCTCCTTGAAGCCGCGCGTGGTCATGGCGGGCGTACCCAGGCGGATGCCACTGGTCACGAAGGGCTTTTCCGGATCGTTGGGAATGGCGTTCTTGTTGACCGTGATGTGGGCTTTGCCCAGCGCGGCTTCGGCCAGCTTGCCGGTGATGCCCTTGGCGCGCAGGTCGACCAGCATGACGTGGCTTTCGGTACGGCCAGACACGATGCGCAGTCCGCGCTTGACCAGGGTTTCGGCCAGCACCTGCGCGTTCTTGACCACCTGCGCGGCGTAGGTCTTGAATTCCGGCGACAGCGCTTCCTTGAACGCCACCGCCTTGGCGGCGATCACGTGCATCAGCGGACCGCCCTGGATGCCTGGGAAGATGGCGGAATTGACGGCCTTTTCGTGCTCGGCCTTCATCATGATGACACCCCCGCGCGGCCCGCGCAGGGATTTGTGCGTGGTCGAGGTGACGAAATCCGCGTACGGCACGGGGTTGGGATAGACGCCGCCGGCCACCAGCCCGGCGTAATGGGCGATGTCGACCATCAGCAGCGCGCCGTTGTCGCGGGCGATGCGCGCCAGCCGCTCGAAGTCCATGCGCAGCGAATAGGCCGAAGCGCCTGCCACGATGAGCTTGGGCTTGTGCTGCTTGGCCAGGGCTTCCAGCCCGGCATAGTCGAGCACTTCGTTCTCATCCAGGCCGTATTGGATGAAGTTGTACAGCTTGCCGGACTGGTTGACCGATGCTCCGTGGGTCAGGTGCCCGCCTTCGGCCAGGCTCATGCCCAGCACGGTGTCGCCGGGCTTGAGGACCGCCTGGTACACGCCTTGGTTGGCCTGCGAGCCCGAGTTGGGCTGCACGTTGGCGGCTTCGGCCCCGAACAGCTGCTTGAGCCGGTCGATGGCCAATTGCTCGACGATGTCGACATATTCGCACCCGCCGTAATAGCGTTTGCCGGGATAACCCTCGGCGTATTTGTTGGTCAGCTGCGTGCCCTGGGCCTGCATGACGGCAGGACTGGCGTAGTTCTCCGAGGCGATCAGCTCGATGTGCTGCTCTTGCCGGGCGTCCTCCTGCTGGATGGCGGCCCAAACCTCGGGATCCACTTGGGCAATGGTGCGAGTGCGGTCGAACATGAGACGGGTCCTGAAGCGGAAAAGGCGGTATCGAAAGCCGGCTAGTTTACTCTGCCGCAGGGGGTGCGGGCGCGGCAAATGCCCGATTCGACGGGGATTTTTCGCCAAAATGCGGCGCCGGCCACGGTGCTTCGGCTTAAGCTTGAGCAGCGCTGCCGCAAAACTTGAGCCGGACTCAAGTAGCCTGCCTGCCGCGGCCGACAGCCGGCGCACCACGCCGCCGGCCGAACCTGTTTGCCGCCGGGCCCCAAGCGACGGGACGCCCAGGCCATCGCGCGGCAGCTTGGCTGATGGCAACGGCTGCGGCCGCCCGGGGCGCCTATCTGGCCTTCAGGCCCAGCAGCTTTTCGGCGCCATGCTGCTTGATGGCGGCGTCGAGCGCCGCTTCGTAGGCGGGCTGGGCCTGTTCCAGGCAGGCCCGCCCCTTGGCCGTCAGGACGGTGTACACGCCACGTTTGTCGACCGGGCACAGGTCCCGGGTGGTCAGGCCGGAACGCTCCATGCGCTCGACCAGCCTGGATACCGAGCTTTGGTTCAGGTGCAGGTGTGCAGCCAATTCCTGCATGCGCAGCTCGGAGTTCGGGGCCCGCGCCAAGACATCCAGCGCGCGGTATTCCGACAGGCCCAGGCCATGCCGGGCCTGCAGCAACTTGCCCAAGTCGGCCTCGACGCTGGCGACGACCTGGATCAGCTTGAGCCATGCGTCGCTTTTCTTCGGCATCACCGTCACGCCTTTCCCTTGACCACCGGATGGCCGATTTTCTCACAGGCATGCGCACCGAGCACTTGGAGGGCTGCTTTCAGCGCCCGACCGTGTCGGCGCGGAAAGCAGGAAAGGCTGCACGCCCTGCGGCCATGCCTGGCGTCTGTGCGTCCCAATGCGGTGATGGGCATTCCGCCTGCATGGACGGGCTCGACCGGCTCGGCGACCGCTTGCCGCATGCCTTGAGCCAGGCACGCAGGACAATCATGCCGTCATGCCGCGGGCTGCCCACGGGCCCGCAGCGCGGCACTGTCGGCAAGCTTGAGCCAGACCACGCCGACGATGATGACGGCGAGCCAGAATGCGCGGACCGGCGTCAGCGGCTGGTCAAGCAGTACGCCGCCCAGCAGTGCCACGCCCACCGAGCCGATGCCCACCCATACGGCATAGCCGATGCCCACATCGATCGATTTCAGCGCCACGCTAAGGGCATAGAGCGTGAGCAGGAAGAACACGACGGCCGAGATCGACCAGCCGGGCACCGTAAATGCCTGGCTGCCTCCTACGCTCAGGGCATAGCCGATCTCGAAGGCACCGGCCAACAACAGCATGATCCATGCGCGCGCGTTGCTTTGGCGGGTTGCGTCGTTGGAAGTCGTCATTTCGGAATCCTTTGTGATCTTGGTCATGGGGAAGGAATGAGATCGGGGTGCCGTCGTCATGCCGCACCGCTTAGCCGCAGCCCGACCACGCCGCCGATGACGAGCGCGATTCCAGATAGCTTGCCCAGGTTCAGCCTTTGCCCGAAAAAAAGCGTGCCCAGGATGACGGTCGCTGCGCTGGCCACGGAGGTGCAGATGGCATATCCCACGCCCACGTCCATGGTCAGTAGGGCAAGGCTAAGGAAATAGGTGGCGATCGCCCCGGTGACAAGCGTGGCGATGGTCCAGCCCAAGCGAGTGAAGCCTTTTGCATTTCCGGCGGAGATGCTCACGGCGGTTTCGAAAGCGATGGCAATGCCCAGATATAGCCAGCTCATGGTGAAGCTTCCTTTCGGTTAGACGGGTTGACGGGTTGACATGCCGCATTTATTTGCATGTGCATGCATCTTAATGAGCGCAAGGTCACCTGTCAAACTATTTGCATGTATATGCATATTTGTAGCTGCCAAGATGCGGTGACCCACGCGGCCGTACGGGCACGCAGCCGAAATGAAAAAAGCCGCCCACGCGGGGCGGCTTTTTGTGCAAAGGCGGCGCCGGCCTGCCGGTGCCTACGCCGAGGTCGTACCGATCTGCCGGGGTGCCAGCCGCGGGTTGAGGGTGTAAGTCCCCGTCAGCGACGCCTTGGCCAGCACGTGGCCTTCGATGGCCTTGAGCACGTCGGCGCCGGTAAACCGGCCCTCCACCGGCACGGTTTCGATGTCCAGCGCATACAGCGTGAACACGTAGCGGTGTACACGGGCATCGTTCCAGGGCGGGCACGGACCGTCGTAGCCGAAGTAATCGCCGCTCATGTCACGGTCGGAGGCGAACCATCCGGTGTAATCGTTGACGCCCTGGCGCGCATCCATGGGGGCCAAGGGCCCGCCCTTGCCGCGCGGGGTGATGCCGTTGGAGAAGGCGCCCTCCTCGATGGCGCGCACGTCCGCGCGCAGGTCGACCAGCACCCAGTGGAAGAAGTCCACGCGGGGCAGGTCTTCCGGGATTTCCCGGCCCTCCTGGTTGACGTCGTCAGGCTTGCTGGGCACGTCAGGATCGTGGCAGATCAGCGCGAACGAGCGTGTACCCTGGGGGACGTCGTCCCACGCGAAGTGCGGGTTGTAGTTGTCGGCCAGCGCGACGTGCGATTGCGGATCGATCTTGCCGAACGCATAGCGTTCCGGAATCGGCTCCGAGTCGGAGAAGGACAAACTCGAAAGTTTCATGCCGTGCTCCTATCTGTTTGCCGGTTTCGTTCTTCAAGCCGTCAAGGTTACACGAGCGAACTTGCGTTTGCCGACCTGCATCACATACGTGCCGGCGGATAATTGCAACGATTTGTCTTCGATGCGCTGGCCGTCGATGCGCACGCCGCCCTGCTCGACGTTGCGCTGCGCCTCGGAGGCGCTGGCGGCCAGGCCCGCCTCGCGCAGCACCTTGAGGATACCCATGGGCGCCGGGCCGACCCGCACCTCGGGCATGTTCTCGGGAAGCACGCCGTCGCGAAAGCGCGCCTCGAAAGCGGCCAGCGCCTCCTCGGCCGCGCGCTGCGAATGGAAGCGCGCGACGATTTCCTGCGCAAGCATCACCTTGGCGTCGCGCGGATTGCGCCCGGCCTGGACTTCGGCGCGCAAGGCCTCGATCTCGGCGGCCGGCCGCAGCGACAGCAAGTCGTAGTAGCGCCACATCAAGGTGTCGGAGATCGACATCAGCTTGCCGAACATCTCGTTGGGCGGCTCGGTGATGCCGATGTAATTGTTCTTGGACTTGGACATCTTCTCGACGCCGTCCAAGCCCTCCAACAGCGGCATGGTCAGGATGCATTGGGGCTCCTGCCCATATTCCTTCTGCAGCTCACGGCCGACCAGCAGGTTGAACTTCTGGTCGGTGCCGCCAAGCTCCAGGTCGGCGCGCAACGCCACCGAGTCGTAGCCCTGCATCAGCGGGTACAGGAATTCATGCACTGCGATGGGCACGCCGTTCTTGAAGCGCTTGGTGAAGTCTTCACGCTCCATCATGCGCGCCACCGTGTAGCGCGAGGCCAGCTGGATGATGCCGCGCGCCCCCAAGGGGTCGCACCATTCGGAGTTGTAGCGGATCTCGGTGCGGGCCGGGTCCAGCACCCTACTCGCCTGGGCGTAATAGGTGGCGGCGTTGGCCTCGATCTGCTCGCGCGTCAGCGGCGGGCGGGTGGTATTGCGCCCACTGGGATCACCGATCATGGACGTGAAGTCGCCGATCAGGAAGATCACGGTATGCCCGAGATCCTGCAGCTGGCGCATTTTGTTCAGCACCACGGTATGGCCCAGGTGAATGTCGGGCGCCGTGGGATCCAGGCCGAGCTTGATGCGCAGCGGCACCCCGGTGGCCCGGCTGCGCGCAAGCTTTTGCGCAAACTCGGCCTCGACCAGCAACTCCTCGCAGCCGCGGCGGGCAATGCGCAGGTCGGCCTCGACCTCGGGCGTGATGGGGTGAGAAGGCAGATTCATCATGAAAAATGCCGGCCAAGGGCTAGCCAGCGCACAAGAAAAAATGTTAAAAACCCGAAAATTCTAGACCATACGGCCCAAACCCTATGGGCTAGGGTATCCGGCCAACCCGCGCAGCCTCCTCGGCTGCTCCACCAAACATCGCTTCACGACGCCGGCGTCCACATGGAAGACGCCGTCTCCCGCATGCGGCATCGCCCGCACCGCGCGGGACGTTTTCTTATAGCAGAGGGCTTATACACGATGACCCGTGGCACCAACGATCCACACAGCACCCCGATTCGTGTAAACGTCCAGTCCGCTGCTTGCACCACCCACACCACCACGTCCCGCCGTGGCAAGACCTTTCGCCGCGCACTGCTGGCTGCCGCCGTCGGCCTGTTCGGCGCCGCGGCCGCCCTGGGCATGGTCCAGGCGCCCGATGACTATACCGACATGCCGCCGCAGCGCCAGGTCCGCGACGTGCTCGACATCTCGTCGGCCGACATGCAAGTCGGCGAAAGCGGCAGCCATCCCTACATCAGCGAAACCCGCATCCGGCCCGGCGACACCTTGGCTGCCATTCTTTCGCGGCTGGGCGTGTCCGAGCCTGGATTGCAGGCCTTCCTGACACAGGACGAATCGGCGCGCAGCATCTATCGCCTGTATCCGGGCCGGTCGGTCCAGGCCGCCGTCGACGCCGATGGCAAGCTCGTCTGGTTACGCTACGTGCACACGCCCGGCGCCGAAAAGAACGGTCAGGTCCACACCGGCCTACTGCTGATCGAGCCTGACGGCGACGGCGGCTTCAAGGCGCAGGAACTCACCCACGAAACCGAACGGCAGGTGCGCGTGGCGGTGGGCACCATACGCAGCTCGCTGTTCGGCGCCACCGATGCGGCCGGCGTGCCCGACTCCATCACGCTGCAGATGGCCGAGATCCTGGGCAGCAAGATCGACTTCCTGCGTGACCTGCGCCAGGGTGACCAGTTCCGCCTGGTCTATGAAGTGCGCAGCCACGAAGGGCGCTACGCCGGCGCCGGGCGCGTGCTGGCGTTGGAATTCATCAACCGCGGCAAGAGCCACACCGCAGTGTGGTTCAACCCGGATGGCAAGTCCGGCAGCTATTACGACTTCGAAGGCAACAGCCTGCGCGGCGCATTCCTGCGCAACGCGATCAAGTTCTCGCGCATCAGCTCCACCTTCGGGATGCGCATGCATCCCATCCACAAGCGATGGACCGGCCACAAAGGCGTGGACTACGCCGCGCCCACAGGCACGCCGATCCACGCCACGGCCGACGGGGTCGTCGAATTCGCCGGCCGCCAGAACGGCTACGGCAACGTCGTCATCCTGCAGCATGCCGGCAAGTACTCCACCCTTTATGCACACCAAAGCCGCATCGCGCCCGGCCTGAAGAAAGGCGACCGCGTCTCGCAAGGCCAGGTGATCGGCTACGTCGGATCCACCGGTTGGGCCACCGGCCCGCACCTGCATTACGAATTCCGCATCGCCGGCACTCCGGTCGACCCGCTGTCGGTCACGCTGCCGGTGGCTCGCAAGCTCGAGCCGCGCGAAGCCAAGGCCTTCGCGCAGGCGGTCCAACCGTACAAGCAGCAAATCCAGATGCTGGCGCAACTGCACCAGACGCCGCTGGAAGAGCCTGCTGAGACCGTCGCGGCGCGCTGACCGCCGGCCGCCGCGCATCCGCGACCCGCAACGACTGCACCCTGCCCGATCCGCTTACCGCCATGGCGACGCAACGCCGCTACTACATCGGGCTGATGTCCGGCACGAGCATGGACGGCGTGGACGGCGTGCTGGCCGAGTTCTCCGCGCCTGCTTCGGCGCGCGGCGACAGGCAAAGCCAGCCGGCCGTTGCCGAGAAGCCGGAAGCGCCCCCGCGGGCCGAGATCCACGTCGTGGCCGAAGCCAGCCTGGCCCTGCCCGCTGCGCTGCGCGCAGAGCTCATGGCACTGAACAGCCCCGGGCCTGACGAGCTCGCCCGTAGCGCCCTGGCCGCCGCACAGCTGGCCCAGCAGTATGCCCAGGTGGTGGCCGCCCTGCTCTACCGCGGCGAGGTCGAGGCGCACGAGGTCGTGGCCATCGGCGCCCATGGCCAGACGGTGCGGCACCGGCCTGACCTGGGCTACACGATCCAGCTGAACAACCCTTCGCTGCTTGCCGAACTGACGGGGATCGCCGTCGTGTCGGACTTCCGCAGCCGCGACATCGCCGCCGGCGGCCAGGGCGCCCCGCTGGCCCCGGCCTTCCACGCCGCCCAGTTCAGCGCCGACCGGCCCGTGGCGGTGCTCAACCTGGGCGGGATCGCCAACGTCACCCTGCTGCAGCCGGGGCGCGATCCGATGGGCTTCGACACGGGACCGGCCAATGTCCTGCTGGACATGTGGTGCGCCAGGCACCAGGGCAGGCCCTATGACGAGGGAGGCCGCTGGGCAGCCGCCGGCCGCGTCAACCTCGCGCTGCTCGAAGGGCTGGTCGCCGATGAGCCCTGGTTCGCCCTGGCCCCGCCCAAGTCCACCGGCCGCGACCTATTCAACATGCAATGGCTCGAACGCGGCCTGGCCCGCCACGGCCAGGGGCTAGCGCCCGCCGACGTCCAGGCCACGCTGCAGCGGCTGACCGCGCGCACGGTCGCCGACGCGGTGCGCGCCACCGGCGTGGACGTCGAGGAAGTGCTGGTCTGCGGCGGCGGCGCGAACAACACCGGCCTGATGCGCGACCTGGCCGACTGCCTGCAACGGCCGGTGCGCGCCACGGACGAGGCCGGCGTGCCCGCCAAGCTGGTCGAGGCGCTGGCATTCGCCTGGCTGGCTTGGGCCCACGTCAACCGAGTGCCTGCCGGCCTGCCATCGGTGACAGGCGCACGCGGCAGCCGCGTGCTCGGCGCCTGGTATCCGGCCTGAGCCTCGCTCGCCCGGCCTTGTCATGGGCCGCGCAGCGCGTCGAGCTCTTGCTCCCCCATGGCCAAGGCCAAATCGGCCAGCGCGGCCGTGACCGCCAACGCCTGTCGCATTTCGTCCTCGCGGATCAAGGCCGGCACGTCGCCCGCTGACAGGATGCGGTTGACGCGCGAAGACGGTTTGCCGAAGCCGGCCACCAGCCGCAACGCCGGAATGCCATGGCGCGCAAAGTTGGCGTGGTCGGAATTGGGCATCAAGGGCAGCCACGTCTCGACCGGCACGCCGGCAGCTTGCGCTGCACGGCCAACCAGCGGGCCGAGCTTTTCGAAGCCGCTGATCAGCGCAGTCAGGCTGGCGTCGCCCGCTACCGTATCGAGGTTGATGTTCAGCTTCAAACGGGCGCGCTCGGCCGGCTCCAAGCCATCCAGGTAGCGGGCCGATCCGGCCAGGGCCCATTCCTCGGCGCAAAACAGGCACACACGCAAGCCCGCCGTATCCGGGCCGACCCGCGGCGCGAGCAGGCGGGCGGCCGCCAGCGCCACCGCCACGCCCGTGGCGTTGTCCAGCGCACTGACGCCAAGGTCGTGGCCATCGACGTGTGCGCTAATCACGATGCGGCTGTCCCGCCCCCCTGGCAGGTCGAAGACACCCACCGCGGCACGCGAATCGGGCACTTCCTCGCCTTCGATCACCAGCCGGGCCAATGTCCCTGCCGGTGCCCCGGCCAGGCGCTGCGCCGACTCGGCGTCGATATATGCGGCTGGGATGCCGTGACCGTTGCGTGGCCGCCCGGACGAGCCAGACAGCAGGCCGACGCCCGGCAACGGATTGGCGATAAGAAAACCCGCCGCCCCGGCAGCCACGGCCATGTCGTACTTGCGCCGGCGATGCAGGTGAGTCGGCGAAAACGGGTACTCGTGGCGCACCAGCACGATGTGACCAGGAATGCGCCCGGCCATGCGCTCGAAGTCTTCGGTCCGGCCGGTGCCCAAGTCGAGCACCGGCGCCACCAGCCCTCCCGCCTCGGTGGATGCCGAGCGCAGCAACGGCTTGCAGGCCAGGAACGCTTCACCGCCGCCGGGTGTGATCAGGCTCAAGCTAGCCCCTAGGCAGCGCCAGCCGTCATAGGGCACGGCCAGCCGGCTGACGCGGCCAGCACCGATTTCGCGCAGGCGCCCAAGCGCCCAGTCCAGCGCTGCCTCATCCTGGCCGGAACCGGACAGGCGACCGCCAAAACCGCAGATCGCCCGAAAATCATCCATCAACGCCGCGTCGGTACTTGCGGCGGCCAACCACGTGCTCATCGCGGCGTCTCCTGCAAGCCGCGTCATTCGAGCTTGATGCCGGCACGTTGCACCACGTCCTGCCAGCGCGCGAAGTCTTCGGTCAGGAAAGCCTGCAGGGCTGCCGCACCGGAATCGGCCGGTTGCACCACGCTCACGCTTGCCAGGCGCTGCTTAACCGCGTCGGACTGCAGCACCTTGCCCACGGCTGCCTCCAGGCGCTGCAGGACTTCCTTGGGGGTGCCAGCCGGCGCAACCAGCCCCCACCAGCTTTGTACGGTTAGCTCAGGCATGCCCAGCTCGGCGAACGTGGGCACATCCGGCGTATCGCGGTTCCGTTCGGGCGAGGAGACCGCGACTGGCGTGATGCGCCCGGCCTGGTAAAGCGCCGCCGCCGTGGGCATGGTGGTGAAACTGGTGTCGATTTGGCCGCCGGCCAAGTCGCTGACCGATGCCGAGGCGCCCTTGTAGGGGATGTGCGTCAGGCGCGTGCCGGTCTGCAGCATGAAAAGCTCGGCCATCAAGTGCGTGAACGATCCGTTGCCACCCGAGCCGATCGACAGCTTGCCCGGCTGGGCCTTGGCCGCGGCGACCAGGTCCGCGACGGTACGAAACTGGGAGCCTGGGCCGACGAATAGGTACATGGGCGAGACCCCCAACAAGGCTACCGGCGCAAAATCCTTGCGCGCGTCGTACTTGACGCGCTCCTGGTACAGCGCTGGCACGATGGTGAACGGCACGTCGGCGATCAACAGCGTGTAGCCGTCAGGCGCAGCCGCCGCGACATAGGCGGTACCGATCATGGAGCCTGCCCCAGCCCGGTTCTCCACCACGACGGGCTGGCCGAGCGCTTCGGCGAGCTGGTCGCTAATGGCACGGGCCAATACGTCCGAACTGCCGCCTGCCGAATACGGCACGACCAGCTTGACGGGTTTGTCAGGATAGGCAGCTTGGGCGGGCGATGCCGCCGCCAACACAGCGGGCACACATGCGGCCGCGAGGATCTTGCGTAGGCGATTCATGGCTGACTCGGTATGAGGCGTGTTGTGGACAAGGGTCATGACACGCCTGCATTCTGGGGCGCACCCCGCCAGCTCCCAAGCGATATATCTGCATGCGCTATTCCATTGCGGAATAGCGGCTCGGCAAACAATTCGGCGGACCCACCGTGTTTCAGCGACCGAGAAAGCGCCGCACCTCCTGGTTCAGCTTCTCGGCCCGCTCGGCGACCCAGGCGCACAGGGCTTCGGCGTAGGGACCGCCCACGTTGGGGCGAGGCTGCAGCAGGAAATAACCGTAGCGCCCTTCCACCGCCTCGCCCAGTGGACGCACCAGCCGCCCGTCCTGCAATTGCTGCAGCACCATGCATAGGGGTACGACCGCCGCCCCCAACCCATTGAGCACGGCCGGCAGCAGCACTGAAAAACCTTCGAATTCCGGCGCCGACGCCGGCGGGCCTGGCCACATCGGCGCCATCTCGGCTCGCCACTCATCCCAGCCGTAGCCGCGCTGGGCGCGCTTGAGCAGCGTCACCTTATCCAAGTCGGCCACCGAGCACACTGGGGTACGCGCCAGTAGCGCGGGTGCAGCCACCAGCGCCATCTCCCTGCCGCAAAGGTATTGGGCCGACATGCCCGAGACATGCCCAGTGTGCAGCTGGATCTCCGCATCGAACCGCTCGGTGCGGTCGCGCCCGTACAGCAGGCGCGGGCGCACGTTGACCCGAACCCCAGGATGGCGCTCGAAGAATTCCGGCAAGGCTGGAATCAGGCAAAACTGGGCAAAGGACGGCGAGACCGCCAAGTTCAACGCCACCCGGGTATTCGGATGGGACACCATGGCCTCGGCTTCGTCGATCAGCCGCAGCGCTGCAGCGATCCGCTCCAAGTAGACCGCGCCGGCATGAGTCAGGCGCAACCCCGTGGACATGCGCTTGAAAAGCGCACACCCAAGCCGGGTTTCCAGTGCGGCGATGTGCTTGCTGACAGCGCTTTGCGTCAGGTGCATCGCTTCGGCGGTGCGGCTGAAGTTCAGCGTCCTCGCCGCAGCGGCGAAGATGCGCAGCGAGGTCAGGGAATTACGGGACCCTTTCATGGAGCATGACGAGAGCGCGCATGAAAAAAGCCATGGTACTGCCATGGCTTTTTTGCCGCATCAACGCGGCGGCAGGGTCGGGCTGCTGCGTCAGACGGAAAACGACGAGCCGCAGCCGCAGGTGGTCGTGGCGTTGGGGTTGCGGATGACGAACTGCGCGCCTTCGAGGTCTTCCTTGTAGTCGATCTCGGCGCCGACGAGGTATTGGAAGCTCATCGGGTCAACCAGCAGTTGCACGCCGTTCTTCTCGAGCTTGGTGTCATCCTCGGCGACGTCTTCGTCGAACGTAAACCCATACTGGAAGCCGGAGCAACCGCCGCCCTGGACGAAGACGCGCAGCTTCAGGTTGGGGTTGCCCTCTTCGTCGAGCAGCTGCTTGACCTTGGCAGCGGCCGAATCGGTAAAGATCAGCGGCTCGGCAGGCGGGGCCTGCAGATCCACGGTTTCGGTGACAGCATTCATGTTTGACTCCTGGAGCCGCCGGCGGTTGGCGGCGACGATGGCTGCGCCATGCGCAGCCGGACATGCGTCCACTATAGCGCAGCCGCGAGGCGCCGCCAAACGGCCCAGGCCGGGCCACATCCGGGTCGCAGAAACGGCTGGATTCAGAAATCGACGTCGACGCTGCGCACGGCGCGCACGATCTTGCCTTCGAGCACCCGCACCGAAATCGACTGCGGGATGAAGCTGGCCGGCAACGCCAGCACGCCTACGCTACGCTGGTATTGATCGAAGCGCAGGGCGAAAAGTTCCCTGGCCGCCTCGGCCGAGGGCGCGGCACTGCCGTCGGGGCGGACCTGCAAGGGCAGCAGCTCCTGCGTCACCCGGCGGCCGTTGCGCATGCCCGAGGCGACGAATTGCAGCCGGCCTTGGAAAGCCTTGCCTGCCTGCGCGGGATTGCGCAGCAACAGCACACGGTAGCGCAGCGCGGCACCGTGGCGCTCGAACGCCGCGCCGCGGATCTCCAGCGAGCCCTTGGGCCCTGCCGGCAACAGTTGATCGAAGAACGCGAGCTGGTCGCGCAGGCGGCCGAGCTCGTCCTGCACCGACTGCAGCTCCCCCGCCAGTGCAGCGCGGGCGCCTTGCGCCAGCGCGAGCTCGGCGCGAACGTGATCGAGCTGCCGGTGCAGGGCCTGGCTTTGCGTCTCGGCCTGCTCGGCCCGTTGCGCCAGCAGGGCCGCCTGCCGGGGCGTGGGTGCACCCCCAGCGTACAACCGATATTGGGCATAGCGATAACCGAGCGCGATACCCAGCGCCAGCGCGAGCAGCGCGATCGCTAGCAACCAGCGTTCCTGCCAGGCCCAGTCGCGCAGGCGAACCGCGGTGGACGACACGCCTGCCATGCGGACCGCCCCTTTTAGGGCAGGATGGCAACTTGGTCCAGCCCGGCGGTTTCAGGCAGGCCGAACATCAGGTTCATGTTCTGCACCGCCTGGCCGGCCGCGCCCTTGACGAGGTTGTCCTGCACCACCAGCACGACCAGCTGGTCGAGCTGCGGGCGGTGCACGGCGATGCGCAGCATATTGGAAGCGCGCACGGAGCGGGTCTCGGGCAGGCTACCTGCAGGCAGCACATCCACGCAGGGATCATTGGCGTAGCGCTGCTCGTACAGCGCCTGGAAATCGACGTCGCGATGCTCGGGCAAGATGCGCGCGTAGAGCGTCGTGAACATGCCGCGCACCATGGGCACCAAGTGCGGGACGAAGGTCAGGTTGACCGACTGCCCCGCCACGCGCTGCAGCTGCTCGGAAATTTCCGGGTGATGGCGGTGGCCGGCCACGCCGTAGGCCTTGAAGTTGTCGCTGACCTCGGAATAGATCAGGCCAAGCTCGGCCTTGCGGCCGGCACCGGTGACGCCGGATTTGCAGTCGGCGATGACGCCCGAGATGTCGATGCGCACGGTGCCCTCGAGCAGCGGCGCCAGCCCCAATAGCACGGTGGTCGGGTAGCAGCCGGGATTGGCGATCACGCGCGCGCGGGCGATGCCGGCGCGGTCAAGCTCGACCAGGCCGTAGACGGCCTCGGCGAGGATGTCCGGGCAGGTATGCGGGATCTTGTACCACTTCTCGAACACCGCGGTGTCCTTCAGGCGGAAGTCCGCCGCCAGGTCGATGATGCGGGTGCCTGCTGCCAGCAGTTCACGCGCCTGGCTCATGGCGACGCCGTGGGGCGTGGCGAAGAAAACCACGTCGCAGCCGGCCAACGGCGCCTCGTCGGGCGAGGAAAAGGCCAGGCTGACGCGCCCGCGCAGGCTGGGGAACATGTCGGCCACGGGCATGCCGTGCTCCTTGCGCGAGGTGATCGCGGCGAGTTCGACATGCGGATGCTGGGACAGCAGGCGCAGCAGTTCGACGCCGGTATAGCCGGTGCCGCCGACGATGCCCGCCTTGATGCGCGTATTGGGAGCGAGGGCCATGATTCACCTTCCTGGGAACGAAGGCGGATTATCCCACTCCTTTCAGGTGCGCACCAATCCGGCGCCGGCCGCCTCCCCGCCGGCGACGCGCCGCGCCGCCATGTCCTTGAGCAGCTTGCGGTCGATCTTGTTGGTCGATGCCAGCGGCAGGGCGTCCAGCCACCACACGCGGCGGGGGTGCTGGTACGCGGGCGCATGGGCCAGCGCGTAGCGCTTGATCTCATCCTCGCCGGGCGGCTGCACGCCGGGCACGGCGACCAGGAAGGCCACCGGCTTCTGGCCCTTGATTTCGTCGTCCACCGGCACCACGCAGGCCTGCTGCACGGCCGGATGCTGCTCGAGCATCTTCTCGACTTCCCCGGGGAAGATGTTCTCGCCGCCGCTGACGAACATGTCGTCGGCCCGGCCCACGAAATAGTAGAAGCCGTTCTCGTCGCGCCGGAACACGTCGCCCGTGATGTAGTAGCCGTCCCCGGTGATGGGCCGCGCCAGGTCCGGGCGGTTGTGATAGCCCAGCATGATGGCGGGGCTGCGCAGCTCCAGCACCCCGGTGTCGGGCGGGTCCTGCGGCCCCGGGCGCAGCCGGACCTGCACCTGGGGATGCGGGTAGCCGACCGACAGCGGCGGGGTGGGCAGGCCGTCAGGATGCCTGCCGAAGACCACCGGGCCGCCCTCGGTGGTGCCGTAGGCGTTGGTCACCGCGGCATCGGGCAGCAGTTCGTGGATCTTGGCCAGCAGGCTTTCGCTGACGGGTGCCGACCCCATGCGCAGGTTGCGCACCGAGGACAGGTCGCTTTGCGCCAGCAGCTCCTTTTCCTGGAAGAGCATGGCGATCATGGGCGGCACCGAGGTCAGCCAGGTGCAGCGGTAGCGGCTGATCGCCAGCAGATAGTTGCGCGCCGTGAACTGCGGCAGCAGCACCATGCTGGCCCCGCCGGCGCAGGCGAGCTGGCTGAGCGCCAGCGCGTTCATGTGGTAGAGGGGCGCCGCGATCAGGTAGCGCTCGTCGGCGATGCTGCGCTCGGCCAGACGGGTGCGCACCACCCACAGGTGGCTCTGGTGCGACAGGACCACGCCCTTGGGGCGGCCGGTCGAGCCCGAGGTATACAGGAACATCGCCGGCTCGTCGGGCCGCGGCACGACGGTCTCGAAATCGCCCGGGTCCAGCAGCGCGTCCAGGCCGTCCGGACCCTGCCTGCCGAAGGTGACGTGCGGCACGCCGGCCGGGCAGGCGGCTTCGCGCTCGGCGTCGCAGAACACCAGGGCCGCGCCGCTGTCGCGCACCACGAAGTCGATCAGCTCTCGCGGGAACTTGAAATTGACCGGCACGGCCACCAGGCCGGCGCGCATGATCCCGAAGCAGGCGGCCAGGTAATCGCCGCTGTTGGCGGCCAGGATGGCCACGCGGTCGCCGCGCTTCAGGCCGCGCGCGAGCAGCCCGCGCGCCACCGCGCGGGCGGTGGCGTCGAGCTGGCCGTAGGTGTAGGTGCGCTCGGCCATGTCCGCGTCCAGCGAAATGATGGCGATGCGCTCCGGAGCGATGTCGGGCGGGATCAGGTCCCCTAGGTTGCAAGGCTGGGTCATGGCGGTTCGGCGTAGGCGGGCAGGACGAAGGCGGCGCTGCGCACGCGCAGGCGCGCCGCGCCGGGGCACGGCCCGGTGCGCGGCGCCGGCGGGCTCAAGCCTGCGGCGGCGTGGTCAGGTAGACGCCGCGGCCGCTGGCCAGCAGCTTGCCGTCGGCGTCGAGCACCTCGGCCTCGGCCACCGAGAACTGGCTGCCCCATTTGACCACCTTGCCGCGCGCGCGCAGGTCGCCCGGCATGGCCGCGCGGTGGTAGTCCACGCGCATGTCCACCGTGGGCACGCCGCGGCCCGTCTTGGACACCAGTGCCCAGTCGGCGGTGAGGTCGACCAGCGCGGCGAGGATGCCGCCGTGCGTGTAGCGGCGATCCGGGTTGACCACCCACTCCTCGCGCCACTTGGCGGTGAGTTCTATGGTGCCCTCGCCCACGTCCTGGACTTCTATGCCCAGCCACTGGTGGAAGGGCCCGCGAGTGAGCCGCGCCTGCACGTCTTCCTTGGTGGGCAGGGCGGGTTTTCCGGTTTCCGGCATGTATGGCTCCGTGTCGATGTCGGGTTGATCTGTCTTGCGCGGCGCTCAGGGCGTGACCACGACCTTGCCCAGCACCTCGCGGTCCTGGATCAGGCGCAGCGCCTCCTTGGCCTGGTCCAGCGGGAAGACCTTGTCGATCACGGGCTGCATCTTGCCCTGCTGGATCAGTTCCATCAGGCCGGACAGGTTGTCGTCGTAGAAGCTGTTGGACCCTATCACCTGCAGCTCGAAGCTCCAGATGTAGCGCAGGTCTTCCTTGGGATCGTGGCCGGCGGTCGCGCCGCACACCAGCAGCTTGCCGCCGCGCTTGATGCACTTGAGCGACGGCACCCAGGTATCGCCGCCGGTGAAGTTGACCACCACGTCCACGCCGCCCTCGTAGGAGCGGCGCTGGGGCTTGCCGTACTGGGCGATCGCCCACTTGGAGAAATCGGTGGTCTTGTAATCGATGACGTGGTCGGCGCCCAGCGCCTTCAGGCGCTCGGCCTTCTCGGCCCCGCCGGCGCAGGCGATGACCTCGGCGCCCAGCAGCTTGGACAGGATTACGCAGCCCGTGCCCACGCCGCCGCTGGCGCCCAGGATGAGCACCTTGTCGCCGGCCTTGACGGTGTTGTGGGTGATCAGCATGCGGTGGGCGGTCCCGTAGGCCACCGGCAGCGATGCCGCCTGCTCGAAGCTGACGTCAGCGGGCATGCGGATGAGCTGCGCGGCATCGACCAGACAGTATTCGGCCATGCCGCCGTCGAGCATCTCGCCCATCAGGCCCTTGGCCTTGTTCAGCGGGTTGACCAGCACGCGGTCGCCCTCGCGCCAGCCCGACACGTCGGGCCCGACCTCGGCGATCTCGCCGGCCATGTCCAGGCCGATGATCACAGGCAGCGGCACCTTGATGCCCGGCATGCCGCGCACCGTGAAGACGTCGTGGTAGTTGAACGACGAGGCGCGCACCCGTATGACCACGTGGCCGGGTTTGACTTCGGGCCGCGGGTAGTCGGCGACGACTTCGAGATTATCCAGACCGCCGTGCTCTTTGAGCACCAGCGCCTTCATGGTTGCCTTCGACATGCATTGCTCCAGGTTGTGATTCCAAAAGGACAAGATTAAACGGGATCGCCGGCTTGCTGCAGCAGCCGGTTGACGTGGGTGCCCACGCGCGCGCCGTCCACGGCGTAGCAGTGCAGCGAATACGCCTTGGCGCTGCCCGGGTTGCCCAGGCTATGTATGTACTCGTGCCCGGCGAAGGAGAACTGCGCCTGGCCCGGGATGCGGGCTTCGCTGTGCGAGCGCCGCGCGCAGTCCGAGCGCGCGTCCCACTCGTACAGGTCTTCGCGCAGCCAGCCGCCCACCACCGCATAGCCGCACCATGTGTGGTGGGCATGCACGGGGCTGAACTGCCCCGGATCCCATTCCAGCACGACCACGGTATAGCGCCCGCCGGGGTCGGCGTGAAGGATGTGGCGGCGATAGCCCGGCCTGCGCTCGTCCGCCTGGCGGGGTGCCGCCTCCGGGCGCAGCTCGGCGCGGGCCGCGCAGCGCCGCAGCGCCCCGCACACGCGCTGCGGGGTTTCGGCGATGGGCCGGACGCAGGCTTCGTCCAGCTCGGCCACCAGATCGGCCAGAGGCAGTTCCAGCGGCAATTGCACGAGATCGTCGACGACGGTGTTCATGGCCATTCCCTCCAGTGTGCGCAAGCGCCGGTGCCGGCAGGCCGGAACCCGCCCGTGCGGGCGGGGCGCGGCCATGCTGCAGCGCTCGGGCAGCCCGGTCCGCCAGGCCGCAAAAGCGCCCCCGGCCGGACCGGATCCAGAAGAAATTATGCGGCTGAACACTGAAAAATGGCTTGTGAATTGACCGACTATTTCGGGATCGAATAGAAAAATTTTCTGCTAAAACGGAAACAAAAGAATTTTTCTTCGATTCAAGATCCTGGCGCCCGCGCTCACCGACCTTCGTTCTGCCGGCCTTCCCAGAACACGACGCGGCGGTGCACGGCCCGCATCAGCAGCGAACCCGTCAGGCCGATGACGGCAAGCAGGATCACGCCGGCGAACATAGTGGCCACGCTCATGCTGACCGAGGCCGATGCGATCAGGTAGCCCAGGCCTCGCTGCGCCGACAGGAACTCGCCCACCACGGCGCCGATCAGCGCCAGCGACACGCCGATCTGCAGGCCCGAGAAGATGTCTCCCGCCGCCGCCGGCAGCTTGACGTGCAGCAGCAGGTAGGCGCGCGAGGCCGAGAACGCCCGGCAGGCGTCCAGGAGGTCGGGATCGGTGCGCCGTATGCCGTTGACGGTATTGATGAAGAGCGGGAAAAAGCACACCAGCGCGACCAGGACCACCTTGGAGGCCATGCCGAAGCCGAACCAGACCAGGATGATGGGACCCAGCGCGACCTTGGGCATGGCCTGCAGGCCGATCAGCAGTGGGTAGACGAAGCGCTCGAAGGTCCGGGATTCGGCGAGCGCCGCCCCGAACAGCACGGCCAGCGTGCAGCCGATGGCGTATCCGTAGAGCGTCTCGGCCAGCGTGGCGCCGATGTGCGTCCAGATGGAGCCATCGGCAAAGCCCGACCACAGCGCCTGGAACACCGCCGCTGGAGCGGGCAGGATGTAGTCCGGCACCTGCAGCCAGCGCACGCCCAGGTGCCAGGCCAGCACGAGCACCGCCAGGCTGATCAGCGGGTAGATGACGGCAGTGGGACTAAACGTCTTGAACATGGGTGAAATGGCGTCTGAGATGGTGGCATGCGGCCGTGAAGACCGGGTCGTTCATCGTTTCCAGGGTGCGCGGGCGGGGCAGCTCGGGCCGGAACTCCTCGACGATGCGTCCAGGGCGGGCCGACATCACCAGCACCCGGTCGGCCAGGAACACGGCTTCCGGGATGCTGTGCGTAATGAACAGCACGGACTTGCGCTGCTCGCTCCAGATGCGCTGCAGCTCCAGCGTCAGGGCCTCGCGCGTGAGTGCATCCAGCGCGGCGAAGGGTTCGTCCATCAGCAGGACGTCCGGGTCGGGCAGCAGCATGCGGGCAATGCCCACCCGCTGCTGCATGCCGCCGGAGAGCTCGCCGGGGTAGTTCTGGGCGAAGCCGGACAGGCCCACCAGTTCCAGCATGCGATCGGCGCGCCGGCGCGAGGCCTCGGCGGGCAGCCTGCGCGTGGTCGCCGGCAGCAGCACGTTGGCCAGCACGGTCTTCCAGGGCAGCAGGCTGGGCTTCTGGAAAACCACGCCGGTGCGCGGGCTGGGTCCGCGCACCGGCTCGCCAGCCAGGCTGACTTCGCCGGACGTGGGTGCAAGCAGGCCGGCGGCAAGCTTGAGCAGCGTGGATTTGCCGCAGCCCGAGGGGCCGAGGATGGCCACGAACTCGCCCGGGGCGATGGAAACGTTTACGTCGGCCAGCGCGTCTATGCTGCCGCGACGGGTCTGGTAGGTCAGGCCCACGCCGCGAAAGTCCAGCGCCGCGCCTGCGGCGGCCGGTGCCGCCGCCTGGATGCCGTCCGATGGGGTTGCGGCGCTCATTGCTGCGCCTCCCGGGCGTGCACGGCCTGCTCGATGAAGCGCAGGGCCGCGCGCCAGGACTGCTCGTTGGCGCGCGCGTTGGCCTGCGGCGTGCCGCCGCCGGTCAGCACCACGCCCGCCACGGGATGGGGCTTGGCGATCAGCGTGGTGGGCACGTAGGGAATGCCTATGGCGTGGCCGGCCGATTCGCAGCGCACATGCTCGACAGGCCATGCGTGCCCGGCCTCGGACAGCTCGCGCACCATGGTTTCGCTGTAGAGCGTGGACGGCCAGAAGCCGTCGTCGGTGCCCGATATCAGCATGACCGGGCCGGCGATCTGTTCGACCGGGATGCGCGCGGCGGCCACCGCATCGGGATTGCGCAGCACGCTATGGAAGGCGGCCGCCTGGCGTATGGGCTGGCCGGGCTCGGCCGGCGCGTCGAAGGCCGTCCAGTCGGCCTGCGGATTGCCCTGCCACACATTGGGCAGCGGCTGGCCGCGCCAGGTCCACACCGGCGTGTCGCGCGGCTCGTCGGGACGGCCGGCGCGCAGCGAGCCGTGGATCATCGAGCTGGGCACATAGGCCACCACGGCCGAGACCAGCGGCGCGAAGCGCGCGCCCAGCAGCAGGGAAAGCTCGCCGCCGCGCGACTGACCGGTGACCGCCACGAAGCCGCGGTGCGGCTGTACCTTGTCGTGCACCCAGCGCAGGCCCTGCTCGAAGTATTCCAGGGGCGTGCCCGATATATGGGCGGGCCGCCCCGGCGCCTTGAAGTAGCCCAGCGCGAAGGCCGTCACCCCGTGGGCGGCCCACAAGGCCGCGCGCTGCTCGGGGATGCCCCCGCCGGAACCGTTGAAGACGACGATGGCCGGATGCGGCCCCTCGCCGGCCGGCGTGAACAGCGTGCCTACCAGGCCGTCGTCGCGGACCTCGCGGCGGGCGACGCCCGGCGCCAGGTAGCGCTGGACGAAATCGGCCTGCGCCTCGGCGCCCCCGGCGCCCTGTGCGCGCACCCTCACCGTCAGCGGGACCACGCCGTCGGTAGCCGCCGGATCGGCGGGCGGCTCGATGCGCTGCATGGACCACACCAGCGCCATAGCATCCGGCTCCTGCCAATCGCCCGCGACAGGCGCCTGGGCCGACAGGTCCACGCTGCCTTGCCCGTCGGCCCGGAATACCGCCTGGCTGCGCCACAGGCTGCCGTCGGGATGGCGCAGCTCGGCGCTTACCGTGAGCTCGCCCGCGCCGAAGCCGGACAGCACGATGCGGCGAGGCACATCCAGGCGGTCGTCGCGCGGCTCGACGAGCACGCGCGGGCCTTGCTGTCCGCTCATTGCGCCGCCTCGGCTTTGGCGCGCACGGCGGCCTTGTCGAAATCGTTGATGGCGTCGATGAACTGGTTGGAGAAGATTTCCTCCACCGGCACGTCGGCGCTCGGATACTCGCCGGCCTTGGCCATGGCCGCTATGCCGTTGCGTATCGCCTCCATATCGAAGTAGCCCGGCACGCGCGGCTTGCCGTCTGCCGTATACAGCACGCGCTTGAGGCGGCGGCTGAGCAGCTCGGCCGCCTCGGCGCGCGCCTTGCCCGGGTCCGCGCCGTTGGGCTTGGCCTGGGGATAGGCGCGCCAGAAGGCCTCCACGCAGAAAGCGGGATTGGCTTCGCAGGCGAACTGCGCCTTGGTGTAGGCGCGCGCAAAGCGCACGATGAGTTCGGGCTGTTCGCGGAAGGTATCGACGTGGGCGATGAAGCCGTTGCCGGCCGTTTCGCGGAACACCTCAGGATAGGCAATGCGACGGATGGGAGTGCCGGACATCTCCAGCATGTCGTGCCAGCTGCTGTTGAAGTTCAGCGCATCGACCTGGCGGCTGCGCAGGGCCTGGAAGCCCGCGGCGAGCGCGCCGACCGCCACGTAATTGACGTCCTTGCCGGGAGTGAGCCCGGCCGTGCGCAGCGCGGCCCGCCCGCCGGGGATGGTGCCCCAGGTCAGCGCCCCGACGCCTACGCGCTTGCCCTTGAGGTCGTCCAGGTCCTTGACGGGCGAATCGGCCAGCACGGCGAATTCCATGGTGTTGGTCGGTACGCCGTTGTAGAAGTAGCGCAGCGGCAGCAGGTCCTTGTTGTTGAAGTAGCTGGAGATCACCGGCTCGGAAGTGGGATAGCCGAACGTGACGCGCTTGCTGCTGACCTGCGGCAGCAGCGCGCCCGCGCCTTGGAACACGATGGTCTTGACCGCCAGGTTTTCTTCCTTGAAGAAGCCCAGCTCCTCGGCTGCCGCATAGGGGGCGCCGTCGTGGACCGCAGGCGGGATGGCCAGCGCAACGGTGACTTCGTCGGCGGCCAAGGCCGGGGCGCCGGCCAGCGCCGCGGCCGCGGCCAGTAGGCAGGTTCGCAGATGCATGGAGAATCCTTTGACTACAGCATACGAAAAAGAAGCGCCCGGATCCCGGCTTACGGCTGCCGGCAATCCGGGCGGCGGTGTCATGCCACCACCAGTGGACTTACACTATTTTGCTCCGCTATTTGATCGCCTTGGACGCTTCATAGGGAGCAGTGTCCATGGTCCCCTCGGGCAGCGTGCCTTCCACCGAGCCGGACTCCTTGAATATCTCGAACATGCGGTTTAGGGTCTGCACGTCGACCGGCTCCATTGTGACGCGGTACATCTGGTCCCAGAATCCAGCATAGGCGCGGGCGTCAGCCTCGGGAATGTTGGCGGTCTTCTGGAGGATCTGCGCAACCTCGTCGGTGTGCTGGGCGCCGTATTCCAGCGCCTTTCGCATGCCCGCTATGGTCTTGGCCACGGCCGCGGGGTTCTTCTCGAGATAGTCGCTGCGCACCACTCCCACGCCGATGTAGGGCAGGCCGTCGGTCTTGGTCATGGTCTGCCACTCCTGGGCGAAGGAGCTCAGCTTGCGCAGCTTGACGTCGGGAAGCTGCGCGATGGTCACCGAGCGCAGCGCCGCCGCATCCACGTCCTTCTGCACCAGGAACTGTGCCAGGCGGGATTCGTTGCCCGGCACGAGCGAGAAGCTGCCGGGCGTGAGATCGTGGTTGGCGGCGAGCACGGCCGCAGCGATGGAAGCCACTGCGCTGCCCGGCGGCGACATGCCGACCTTCTTGCCCGCGAGGTCGGCCAGCGACTTGACGTCGGAGTCTTCCAGCGTCACGAACTGGACCTCGGCGAGCTGGGTGGCCAGCACGATCTTCACCGGCACGCCCTGGGCGGCCAGCGAGAAGGCGCCGGCCGCGCTGTTGCCGAAGGCGAAATCGATCGCGCCGGCGGCCAGCGCCTTGGTCGGGCCGTTGACGTCGGGAAACTTGATGTACTCGACCTCCAGGCCCTGGTTTTCCAGGAACTTGCCGTCTTCCAGCAAGGCCCCATAGCCCAGGCTCACGCCGCTCGTCCAGTAGCCGACGCGGATTTTCTCGGCGTGGGCCGGCGCTTGGCATGCCAAGGCCAGCGCGAAGAGGGGCAACAACTTCTTCAGGTGTGCTGCAACGCTCATGATGTACTCCATGGCAAGCAGTTTCGGAAACGCGGGGCCACCAGGGCGGCCCGACGGGGATGTCAGCCGTTGGCGACGCTCTTTTTCCAGCGGAACAGATGGTTCTCCAGCGGCTTGAGAATGCCCATTTCGAGCAGGGCCATCATGGCCACCAGCGTGACCGTCCAGGCGAAAACCTGGTCGGTCTGCACCAGGTCTGCCGCTTGGCGCAGGCGGTAGCCCACGCCATTGCTGGAGCCCAGCGTTTCGGCCACCAGGCTGACGCGCCATCCGAAGCCGAAGGCCAGCCGTGCGCCGGAGAAGAAGTACGGCAGGATGGTGGGCAGGTATATCTTGCGCATGACCTTGGCGCGCGACATGCGGAAGGTGCGCGCCAGCTCTATGAATTCGGCATTGACCGTCTGGGTGCCCTGCCACACGTTGGTCAGGATGAGCGGCATCGCCGTCATGTAGACCACGAAGATGGTGGTGGCATTGGAGATGCCGAACCAAATGATGGCGAAGATGGCCCAGATCGCCGATGAAACCGTGTTCATGATCGGCAGCACCGGCTCGAAGAACTCGCCCAGGCGCCGGTTCGACCCCAGCAGTATTCCCAGGGGCGCGGCAGTCAGGGCCGCCAGCACGAAGCCGACCAGCACCCTGCCCAGCGTCACGCCCAGGTCGGCGAAGAACGTGCCGTTTTCGATCAGGCGCATCAGCGCCTGGACCACCCTGGCCGGGCTGGGCAGCACGAAGGCCGGCGTGCCAAGGGAGGCGAGCGGCCAGACGCCCAGCAGCAGTACGAGCAGGGCAAGCCGCTGCAAGGCCAGCTTGCGCCGCCGACGCTGGGGCTGGGGGGTAGGCTGCTGTCCGGCCAGGGTGGTATTGGAGTTCATGGCGGTTTCCATTGCTCGCTCTTGCATCAGACCATGGTGCGCAGCTTGCGCACGTATTCGATAACGTCCTGGCGCGTCTGCTCGCGCGGGCGCGGCAAGTCTATGGGTACCACCTCCTTGACTCGGCCGGGACGCGGCATGAGCACCGTGACGTGATCGGCCAGCACCACGGCCTCGTCGACGTCGTGGGTGACGAATACGACGGTGACGCCCTTCATTTCCTGGATGCGCAGCAGTTCGGCATGCATCTGCGATCGGATCATGGGATCGAGCTTGGAGAAGGGCTCGTCCATCAGCAGCAGCATGGGCTCGACGACCAGGCTGCGGGCCAGGGCGACGCGGCTGCGCATGCCGCCCGACAACTGGTAGGGATAGGCGTTCTCGAAGCCCTCCAGGCCGACGAGCTGCAGCGTCTCGCGCGCCCGCCTCATGCGTTCGGCACGCGGAATATCGCCCGCCTCCAGGCCGAAAGCCACGTTGTCGATGGCTGTGCGCCAGGGCAGCAGCCGGTCTTCCTGGAACATGTAGGCGATCGAGCGCCACTGCCGGAATTCGCGCGAAGCGATGCCGTTGAGGAAGACTTCGCCGCGATCGGGCGCCAGCAATCCCGAGACGATGTTCAGCAAGGTGCTCTTGCCGCAGCCGGAGGCGCCCAGTATGGCAGCGATCTTGCCTCGCTCGACCGAGAAGCTGACGTCCTTGAGCACCAGCAGGCTTTCTCCGTCCGGAGTGGGAAACCATTTGCTGATGCGGCGGGCATCGACGGCGTAGTCGCTGGACGGCGCGGCCTCGGCGCCCTGCGTCGGGGCCGGAGAGGGATGCAGGGAAGCATTCATTTCTGGGCTGCCATGTCTAGGGGTATGGGCAATGGGGCGCTTGCGCGAGCCAGGCTGCTGACCACGCAATCCATGGTGCTGTCGCGCGCGGCTTCGATGTGGCGGCGTGCGAGCTGCTCGGCCCGCTTGCCGTCGCCAGCGGCGATGGCATCGATGAGCGGGCCGTGAGCCTGGCAGTCCGGGCCGCAGCCGTCCTGCCTGACGAAACCCAGCGACAGCAGGCGGGACATCTCATCGAGAAGCTGGGTCAGGGCGCGGGTCAGGCGTTCGTTGCCGCCGGCCTGTGCAATGGCCAGGTGCAGCGCCTTGTTTGCGTCCAGGAAGACTTCCAGGCGATTGCCCGCATCGCGCGGCACCCGGTTGGCGTCGCAGGCGTGCTCCAGCAGGCGCAGCTTCTTCACATTGGCCCGGCCTGCGGCGTTGCGCGCGGCGCAGGGCTCCAGCAGCAGGCGCAGCGCGAACACTTCCTCGACGTCCTTGAGCGTGACCACGGCGACCCGGTAGCCATGGCGCGGCACGGACTTCAGCCAGCCTTCGTGGACCAGGCGGGTCAGGGCGACGCGACAGGTGGCCTTCCCCAGCCCGTAGGCCTGCATGACAGCCGCCTCGGTCAACATGCTGCCCGGGGCGTGGCGGCAGGCAATGATGTCCTGGCGCAAGCGCAGGAAAGCCTGGTCCCCCAGCGGCCGTGCGCCGCCGTCGGCCGCCTCGGCCGAGCCGGCAATATCCTGGGGGGAGGGGGAAAAGGCCTTCATCGCGTAGACGGTTCACCAGGGCGGGACGGTCGTGAACAGCCTACGAAAAATAGCTGAGCCGCTCAATACCAGGCTCGGGCACACCATGACGGTGCCCTCGGCACCAATGTCGTGAACGTCCCCGCAATGACGGGTGAGCTGCCGACAACTGCCCGGATAGCAGTTTTCAAGATAGTGCATGGCGCTGCACAGGCGAAATACTTTGTTTCTATTTAGGTATTCCGCAGGAGTATTTTGCGCCTCCCCGGGGCGATGAATAAAAAAGCCTTCCCGAAGGAAGGCTTTTTCGTGTCGCCACAGGCGCTGCAGCAGCGCCGGGACGCGGGCGCGGCAGGGTCAGCGCTTGCTGAACTGCTTGCGGCGACGTGCCTTGTGGAAACCGACTTTCTTGCGCTCGACCTCGCGGGCGTCACGGGTGACCAGGCCGGCCTGCGACAGCACCGGCTTGAGCGAGGCGTCGTAGTCGATCAGCGCGCGGGTGATGCCGTGGCGCACCGCACCAGCCTGGCCGCTTTCGCCGCCGCCGTGCACGTTGATGTGGAAGTCGAACGACTCCAAGTGGCCGGTCAGCTCCAGGGGCTGGCGCACGATCATGCGGCCGGTCTCGCGGGCGAAGTACTCGTCCACGGGCTTGCCGTTGACGATGATCTTGCCCGAACCCTTCTTGAGGAACACGCGCGCCACCGAGGTCTTGCGGCGGCCGGTTCCGTAGTTCCAGTTACCGATCATGGCGTTTCCTTAGATTTCCAGCGGCTTGGGCTGTTGGGCCGTATGCGGATGCTCGGATCCCGCATACACCTTGAGTTTCTTGATCATGGCGTAGCCCAGCGGCCCCTTGGGGAGCATGCCCTTGACGGCCTTCTGGAGGGCGCGGCCGGGAAAGCGTTGCTGCATTTTCCCGAAAGTGGTCTCGCGGATACCGCCCGGATAGGTGGTGTGGCGGTAGTACTTCTTGTCCAGCGACTTGTTGCCGGTGACCACGAGGTCGGCGGCATTGATGACGACGATGTAGTCGCCCGTGTCGACATGGGGCGTGAATTCGGGCTTGTGCTTGCCGCGCAGACGGCGTGCGACTTCGCTGGCCACACGACCGAGGACTTTGCCCTTGGCGTCAATCACGTACCAGTCACGCTTGACTTCATGCGGCTTGGCCACAAAGGTCTTCATGATGGTTCCTGGTAAAGAGTTTCCGGGCCGGACATCCGGCCTGGCCTCCCCTTGGCGCAAGGCCGCACGAAGCGCCTGCGTCCCAGGGCCCGAAAGCCCCGCCCGGACACGGCAAAACCCGCGACGGCCAGCTGCACGTTTGCCAGAAAGCGTTGTCAACCCGCCCGTGCAAAGCGCAAAAACCAAGAGGTAAGCCGGCGATTCTAGCACATTTTGGCGCCAGGAAGGCGCCCGCCCTTGTCCGCAAAACAAAACGGCCCACCCCCCCGGCGCTGGCCGGCAAGGCGGGCCGCTGGCGGGGGGCCGGCCGGGCCGGCCCCATGCCGCAAGCGTGCCTACTTGGAACCGCGACCCAGGGCGGTGCTCAGGTACTGGTCGTACGAGCCTTCGGCCACGCGGAACCAGGGCACCACTTCGTCGCGGTAGCCCATGTAGTTTTCATACATGGCCTTGAACTTCGGATCCTTGGCCGCGAACTCGGCGTACACCTTGTTGGCCGCATCCCAGCTGGCGTCCATGACCGCACGCGGGAAGGCGCGCAGTTGCGCGCCGGCGGCGATCAGGCGGCGCAGGGCGGCGGCGTTCAGCGCGTCGTAGCGGGCAGTCATGGCCACGTGGGCGGTGCGGCTGGCCGCCTCGATGATCGCCTGGTAGGTCTTGGGCAGGTCGTTCCAGACGGATTCGTTGACGTAGAGCGACACCTGCGGGCCGCCTTCCCACCAGCCGGGGTAGTAGTAATACTGGGCGACCTTGTTGAAGCCCAGCTTCTCGTCGTCGTAGGGGCCGACGTACTCGACGGCGTCGAGCGTGCCCTTTTCCAGCGACGGATAGATGTCGGCCGGACCCAGCTGCTGCGGCACCACGCCCAGGCGCGAGAGCACTTCGCCGGCAAAGCCGGCCGTGCGCATCTTCAGGCCCTTGAGGTCGTCGACCGACTTGATTTCCTTGCGGTACCAGCCGCCCATCTGCGTGCCGGTGTTGCCCATCGGGAAGTTGACGATCTTGTACTGCTTGTACATTTCCCGGGTGAGCTTCAGGCCGTCGCCCTCGAACATCCAGGCATTCATCTGGCGCGCGTTCAGGCCGAAGGGCACCGCCGCGTCAAAGCACAGGATGGGATCCTTGCCGTAGTAGTAATAGCCCACCGTATGGCCGAGCTCGATCGTGTTGTTCGAGACGGCGTCCAGCACCTGCAGCGCCGGGACGATCTCACCCGCGGGGAAGTGGCGGATGGTGACCTTGCCGCCGGTCGCCTCGGACACGAACTTGCAGAAGATTTCACCGGTCCCGAAGAGGGTATCCAGCGCGCGCGTAAAACTCGAGGCCATGCGCCAGTTCAGCGTGGGGGCATCCTGGGCATAGACAGGCGCGGCCACGGCCGCGCTGCCGGCCACCGCGCCCAGGCCGGCCTTTTTCAGGAAGGAACGACGTTGCATTGCGGATCTCCTCCGGGAAGCTTGGAAATGAACTCGGCACGCGGCAGGCGGCCGTCACCGGGAATATTACACCTTGTCAAATATTCGGACGGGATGCTGCGTCGCAACTAGCTGCCGGCGATCGACATTTGCTCGATCAGCACCGAGCCGCAGGTCTTGGTGCCGCGCGTGATCGTGTCGGCGCCCACGGCCACGATCTGGCCGAACATCTCGGCCAGGTTGCCGGCGATGGTGATCTCTTCCACGGCATGCTGGATTTCGCCGTTCTCGACCCAATAGCCGAATGCGCCGCGGGAATAATCGCCCGTGACGTAGTTCACGCCCTGCCCGATGAGCTCGGTCACCAGCAAGCCGCGGTCGAGCTTGCGCAGCATGGCCCGCAGGTCATCGTGCGGCGACGTCAGGGTCGAGCGCAGCGTCAGGTTGTGCGAGCCGCCGGCATTGCCGGTCGTCTGCATGCCAAGCTTGCGCGCCGTGTAGGTCGACAAGAAATACCCTTGCAGCACGCCGTCGGCGACCACCCGGCGCGCCCGCGTGCGCACGCCCTCGTCGTCGAAGGGCGAACTGCCGGTGGCGCCGCGCACGTGCGGATCTTCGTCGATGCTGATGTGCGACGGAAAGATTTGCCGGCCCAGCGCATCGACCAAGAAGCTTGCCTTGCGGTAGAGCGCGCCCCCGCTGGCTGCCTGCGTCAACGCACCCAGCAACCCCAGCGCCAGCGGCGCCTCGAACAGGACGGGGAACTTGCCGGTGGGGATGCGCCGGGCCGACAGGCGCGACAGCGTGCGCTCGGCCGCATAGCGGCCCACGGCCTCGGGCGCGGCCAGGCGCGCCGGATCGCGCTCGGACGTATACCAGTAGTCGCGCTGCATGCGTGCCCCGTGTCCTGCGATGGGCGCGACGGACACGCTGTGCCGGGAATACGGATAGCCGCCCAGGAAGCCCCGCGTATTGCCCAGCACGAAATGGCCTTCGTAGGTGCTGACACTGGCGCCGTCGCTATTGGTGATGAGCGGGTCGGTGTCGCGGGCGGCCCGCTCGGCGCGCAGCGCGAGCGCTATCGCCGAATCGGTGTCCAGCGCCCACGGGTGGTGCAGGTCCAGGTCGGGGTAATCGGTGGCTAGCAGCTCAGCCTCGGGCAGTCCGGCCGCCGGATCTTCCGCGGTGTGGCGGGCGATGTGCCAGGCGGCTTCCACGGTTTCGCGCAACGCCGCCGGCGAGAAGTCCGAGGTGGACGCCGACCCACGCCGCTGCCCGGCGAAAACGGTGACGTCCAGCGAACGGTCGCGCGTCTGCTCGACCGTTTCGACGTCGTCCTTGCGCACGGTCACGGACAGCCCCTGGCTTTCCGAGACCTCCGCGGCGGCGTCGCTGGCCCCGAGCGCGCGCGCATGGGCTAGCACCTGCTGCACGATTTCGCGGAAACGCGCTTGGTCAGCGGCGATGGGAAGGGGAGGAAGGGAATCGGCCATTGCAATCCAATTTGATCAGACTCGGTATCATAGCCAAGTCCGCCTATGCCTTTTCCCCGATGACCCCACCCGTTCGCGATTCCCTTCCCGACTACCCCGGCGCACCCGACCCGGCCGACACCCGCCCCAGCAAGTCACAAGTCAAGCGCGAGATGCACGCGCTGCTCGACCTGGGCAAGCAGCTCGTCGATCTATCGCCCGAGCGCCTCAAGCAGCTGCCGCTGTCGGAAAAGCTCTACGAAGCGATACGCGAGGCCCAACGCATCACCAGCCGCGAGGGCCGGCGCCGCCAGGTCCACTACGTCGGCAAGCTGATGCGCGATGCACCGGCCGACGAGATCCGGGCGCGCCTGCACGAATGGGAGCACGGCTCGCGCCAGCAGGCCGCGCAGCTGCATCGGCTGGAGGCGCTGCGCGAAGACCTGATGGCCGACGACCGCGCCCTGACACGGCTGCTGGACGAACATCCGGGTGCGGACAGCCAGGCCCTGCGCGCAGCCATACGCGCCGCGCGTAGCGAAGCGGCCGCCAACAAGGCCTTGCCGCCCGGCGCCGAGCCGAAGCGTAAACATTACCGGGCGCTGTACCAGGCGCTCAAGACCTTGCTGGAAACGTCATGATGCTGGACTGCGTCGAACTGGAAACCGCCCCCCACCCCACTCATTCCGTCATCTGGCTGCATGGCCTGGGCGCCGACGGCCACGACTTTGCCCCCATCGTTCCCGAGCTCGGCCTGTCCGATGCGCCGGCCGTGCGCTTCGTCTTTCCGCACGCCCCGGTGCAGCCGGTCACCATCAATGGCGGCATGGCGATGCGCGCCTGGTACGACATCCTGACGATGGACCTGGTGCGCCGCGAAGACGAGGCCGGCATCCGGCGCTCGGAACAGGCGGTGTGCGAGCTGATCCGCCGCGAGAATGCGCGCGGCGTACCGGCCCGCAATATTGTTCTGGCTGGCTTTTCCCAAGGCTGCGCGATGACGCTGCATATCGGCCTGCGCTACCCCGAGCGCCTGGCAGGACTGATCGGGCTTTCGGGCTATTTGCCCCTGCTGGACCTGTGCGAGTCCGAGCGCTGCGCGGCCAACGCCGACACACCCATCTTCCTTGCGCACGGACAGTTCGATCCGGTGGTGGCGATCGAGCGCGCCGATGCTTCGCGCGCCCTGCTGGCTCGGCTCGGCCACGACGTGCGCTGGCGTACCTATCCGATGCCACACGCGGTGTGCCCGCCCGAAATCGCCGACATCGCGGCGTTCCTGCGCGAAGTCCTCGCCTGACGCGGTGCGGTCGCCCTGCGCACGCAGGCGTTGGCCGCGCGCGCAGGCAACCCTCATCATGCGCTAGGCTTCCTGGCCCACGCCAGGCAAGGGCAGCCAGACGCGCCGCATGCCGGGGTCCTCGGCGTCGGGGTCGTTGACGAAACCCAGGCTCTCCATCAAGCGCAGCATGGGCCGGTTGTCCGAAAGCACCACGCCTTCCAAGTACATCAGGCCCTGCTCGCGCGCGGCCGCGATCAAGACTTGCATGAGCTCGCGGCCCAGCCCCTTGCGTTGCCAGTCGTCGCCGATGACCAGCGCGTACTCGGCGCCGCGCCCGTCCGGGTTGCGCAGGTAATGCGCCAAGCCGATGATTACCTCGTGCGGATGGCCGCGATGCGCCGGGTTAGGCATCTGCACCGTCGCCACCAACGCCAGTTCGCGGTGGTAATCGACCTGCGTGTAGCGTGCCAGCATGCGCGGAGTCAGCTCGCGCATCATGGAAATGAAGCGCATGTAGCGGCTGCGCTCGGACAAGCCGCGCATGAAGGCCTGCAGCGGTTCGGCGTCCTCCGGCCGGATCGGCCGGATCACCCATGGCGTGCCATCGGCGAACTGGCGCTGCTGCACCCAGTTCGACGGGTAAGGATGGATGGCCATGTGGGGATAGCCGGCGCCCTGGGGATTGCTGCAGGCTGGATGCTCGGTCAGCACGACGACTACGCCGCCGGCCACGAGCCCGTCATCGGCCACGTATAGCGGATCCAGTTCCAGGCGCTCGACGTCGGGCAGCTCGGTGGCTAACTCGGACAGCTGCACCAGCGCCGAACGCAACGCCTCGAAGGCAGCTGGGCTGGTGCGCGGCTGCAGCACGCGGCGCCAAATGCGGCTGCGCTCGATGAGCTGGCGCGCCAGGTAGCCGTTGAGCGGCGGCAGGTCCATGCCTCGGTCGGCTGCCGCCAGCGACGAACCGGCGCCGCCAGCACCCAGGTGCAGCACCGGCCCGAAGCGGGCATCGGTATGCAGCCGGATCGCCGCTTCGGGCAGCGCATCCTCGGCCTGGCGGTGCGCCGCGGCCGCCTCGGCGTCGACCAGGACGTGCACGTCGAAGGCGGCGAGCAGGCGCCGGCACGATTCGACATCGAGCGTGCGCCGCCCCTGCCGGCGCGCCTGGTCTATGGCTTGCCGGGCCGCCGCCAAATCCGGCCGGCGGCCCAGCGGTACTGGCGGCTGGGTTTGCAGCAGCAGCTGCTGGTTGTAATGGTGCGTCGCCAGGACGCCGAATGCATCGGCCGCCGACTCGGGCGTGCGAAAGGCGGAGGTGCCGGCCGCATCCAGCCGTCGCCGCAGCGGCCGCATGCCCGCGTCGCCCATCAGGCAGGTGATCACCGGTTTGCGCGCGTTCGGCGCCACGGCCGCCAGGCAGTCGGCAACGCCGGCCAGGTCCGAACGCGGGTCGGGCGCGAGTGCGGCCAGCACGCCGTCGACGCCCGGATCGTCGAGCAGGCATTCCAGCACCGCGCGGGTGCGAGCGCCGTCGAGCGGCGCATGGGTAATGACCGGGTTGGCCACCGCCGCCCCCGGCCCGAGCAGGCCGGACAGCTCCCTCACCGTGGCTGCCGATAGCTGCGCGGGCAGCACCGGCGCATCCTCGCCCATCAAGTCCAGCGCCAGCTGGGGCGGGCCGCTGCCATTGGAAAACAGGGCGATGCGCCGTCCGCGCGGGCGCCGCGTGTAGGCTAGCACCTTCAACGCCGAGAACAGCTGCACGAAGTAACGTACGCGCACGGCGCCGGCGCGGCGCAGCGCCGCGTCGAACACCGCGTCGGCGCCGGCCGGATCGCGCGAGCGTCCCGCGCGCAGCACCACGACCGGCTTGACGCTGGCCGCCGCGCGCAGCGCGCTCATGAATTCCCGCGCAAATCCGATGTCTTCGACGTAGAGCGCGATGCTGTCGGTGCGCGCGTCGGTCGCCAGGAAATCGAGCACGTCCGGCAAGCCGAGCACCGCCTCGTCGCCCAGCGCCACGGCGGTCGAAAAGCCGATCTGCACATCCTCGGCCCAATCCATCACGGCGGCCATGATGGCGCGCGACTGCGCCACCAGCGCCACCCTGCCCTGGTTGGCCAGCGTCGGGTGCTGGCTCAGGTTCAGGCCGGCATGCGGCCGCTGCAATCCGAAGGAGTTGGGCCCGAGCAGCGCGCAGCCGTTTTGCCAAGCCCAATCGCGGCACAGCTGGGCGGTACCCGACGGATCGGGATCGTCCTTGTCGTGCGGCAGGACGATGGCCGCGCGCGGCCGCCAGCGCGACAACGCCTGCAGCGTCGGCGCCAGGGCGTCGGGCGCCACGCAAAGCACTACGGCGTCCACCCTGCCATCGGCAGGCACGCCGGCCAGGCGATCGGGTAACTGCGGCACATCGCCGACGCCGCACAGGACCTGCGTGAGCGCATCCCGCCGCCCGGCCGGCAAGAAGTCCCGCACCGCGAGAGGGCGGTCCGCGGCCACCAGCAACGTACGGGGCTCGAACAATGGGGCGAGGGCGTGGCGCTGCATGGGCGTATGCGCGACTCATCTAAAATCGATGCCACCCGCAACGATACACCCGCGCGCGCCACGGCGAGCACCTGCGCCGCCGCCGGCGGCGCCCATCACCCGATAACATGACGACACCCGCCCCCTCCGAAGTCCGCACCCGCTTTGCGCCCTCGCCCACCGGCTTCCTGCACCTGGGCGGCGCGCGCACCGCGCTGTTTTCCTGGGCGTACGCCCGCCACCATGGCGGCACCTTCATCCTGCGCGTGGAAGACACCGACCTGCAGCGTTCGACGCCGCAAGCCGTGCAGGCCATCCTGGACGGCATGCAATGGCTGGGCCTGACGCCGGACGAAGGCCCCTTCTATCAAATGCAGCGCATGGACCGCTATCGCGAAGTCATCGCCCAGATGCTCGCGGCGGGCACGGCCTACTATTGCTATAGCACCCCCGAGGAAGTCGAGGCCATGCGCGAGGCGGCACGGGCCGCCGGGCGCAAGCCGCGCTACGACGGCACGTGGCGCCCGGAACCGGGCAAGGTGCTGCCGCCCATCCCGGAAGGACGCAAGCCGGTCGTCCGGTTCAAGAACCCGCAGGAAGGCACTACGTCCTGGAATGACCTGGTCAAGGGGCCGATCAGCTTCGACAACGCCGAGCTCGACGACCTGGTCATCGCCCGCGCAGACGGCACGCCCACCTACAATTTCTGCGTCGTGGTCGACGATTGGGACATGCGCATCACCCATGTGCTGCGCGGTGATGACCACGTCAACAACACGCCTCGCCAGATCAACATCCTGCGGGCGCTGGGCGCGCCGGTACCGCAGTACGGCCACGTGCCCATGATCCTGGGCCCGGATGGCGAAAAGCTATCCAAGCGCCACGGCGCGGTTAGCGTCATGGAATACGAAACGCAGGGCTATCTGCCCGAAGCCATGGTCAACTATCTGGCCCGGCTGGGCTGGAGCCATGGCGACGACGAGATTTTCAGCCGCGACCAGTTGGTGCAATGGTTCGACGGCGGGCACCTGTCGCGATCGGCCGCGCAGTGGGATCCCAAGAAGCTGAACTGGGTCAACGCCCATTACATTAGGCAAACGCCGGACGCCGCGCTGGCCGAAAAAGTCGCCCCGCGCATCGCCCGCCGCGGCGGCGATCCCCAGGCGGTGGACCTGGCCGCGGTCATGGCCCTGCTCAAGGACCGGGCCGAGACGCTGGAACAGTTGGCCGAGGGCGCCATGTTGTTTTGTGCCCCCTTCGAGCCGGCACCGGCCGAGCTTGCCGCCCAGCACCTGACCGACGGCGCGCGCGAGTTGCTGCGCGAGTTCGCCGCGCGTGCCTCGGGCATCGAGTGGACGCGGGACGCGATTGCGACGCTCATCAAGGCGCTGCTGTCCGAGCGCGGGCTGAAGATGCCGCAGATCGGCCTGCCGCTGCGCGTGGCGGTGACCGGCCGCACGCAAACACCGGCCATCGATGCAGTGCTTGCACTGTTGGGCAAGCAGGCCGTGCTGGAGCGCCTGGAACGCGCCTGCGGCACGGCCTAGGGGCGCCGCCTGCCGCTTAAGGCAGGCGCCAGCCATCCTGCATGCGCTTGGCCGCCAGGCGCGGGCCGCCGGCGCGCAGCTCGCGATAGACGAGCTGCCTGCCGTCGGCTTTCTCGATGCGGTACTGGTTGCGGTAAATGGCTTCGTCGCCCGCCACCGGCTCGCCGTTCGAATGCGTCACCCGCGTGACCAGGATGTCGCCCGAAGCCTCCCAGCACCCCGATTCGCGCAGTTCGGCGCGTATATCGCGCCCGTTGGCGACGCGGTTGATCAAGCGCATCGTGCCGTCCTGCTGCAGCACCATTAGCGTATGCAGGCGCCCTTTCACCCCGGATTGCGTGGACACGGCGTACCAGGTGCCGACCAGCGGACTGCCGGCCGGCGCCGGCGTACACGGCTTGGGTTGGCTGGCCTGTGCGGCCGGGGTAGGTGCAGGCGCTTGCGCCGGTTGGGGAGGTTGTACGGTACATGCGGCAACCGCCGCCGCGAGGCTCGCGGTGGCGGCGCAGGCTGCGAAACGACTCATCGATGATGCTTCCTTGCGATAGGACAAAACCCGCAAGCCGATGATGCGGGGCAAGCGGGTTTTGCCTTCGCAATCTAGCCGTCCGCCTGGCACAGATCAATCGCTGAAACGTGCTTTTGCATTTGCACCACAGCGTGCCGCCAGGGCCGCCGATCCAGGCGCGGGCTGGCCGATGGCATGGCGCGTCAACGACGCCAGGCGCCGGCGCATGCCGCCGCGCCCGTCCACCCAGCGCAATGCCATTCGATCGCACCGGCGCACCCCGAGCGGGCCGCGTCACCGCCTCTATATATAGATAGAGAAGCATCGCGAGGCGCCTTCGCCAGGGGCCGGCGCCAGCGGTGAACCGGCCGCAGGTCGCCGCGCGCGCCGTACGGCCGGTGCCTGCCGCGTCGGTGCCAGGCCGCATGGACACTGCGTTGGCGCCGGACTGTTTCCAAGCTTTTCGTTGCTTGCTCGAAGGCAACGGAATAACTAGAATTAGTAGTTACAGGAGGGCGACACACTACATATTGTGGTTAGCGTCGGAAAGCACTACCCAGTCCGGCGCGGCATGACCCGTCGGCACTGGCCGCGTTCCCCCATCCCTTCTGCAGTATTTCGATATCCCGGATCCGGCCATTGCCGGGTCCCCATGCACAGGAGCCACCATGCAAACTACGATCGCCTCTGTGAGCCGGCCCGAGGCCACGCCGCCGCAAGTACAAGCCGATCAGGGCGCCGCTGCCGGCGCCGGCAAGTGGGCCAACTTCCACATCATCCGGCGCAACGGCGCTGTGGTCGGTTTCGAACCGAGCAAGATCGCGATCGCCATGACCAAGGCCTTCCTGGCGGTCAACGGCGGACAGGGCGCGGCCTCCGCCCGCATCCGCGAATTGGTCGAGACGCTGACCCAGCAAGTGGTCAGCGCGCTGACCCGCAACCGCCCCAACGGCGGCACTTTCCATATTGAAGACGTCCAGGACCAGGTCGAGCTCGCCCTCATGCGCTCGGGCGAGCACGACGTGGCGCGCGCCTACGTGCTGTATCGCGAGAAGCGCGCCCAAGAACGTGCCCGTGCCGGCCAGGAACAGGTCGCAGCCCTGCAGCCCTCGTCGCTGCACGTCACTGACAACGGCGAGCGCAAGCCGCTGGACGTCGACCTGCTGCGCTCGACCATCGAGGCAGCCGGCGAAGGCCTGTCCGAGTACATCGACACCGACGCCATCCTGAAGGAGACCGTCAAGAACCTGTACGACGGCATCCCGGTCGACGAAGTCTTCAAGTCGGCCATCCTGGCCGCGCGTGCCCTGGTCGAAAAGGATCCTGCCTACAGCAAGGTCACTGCCCGCCTACTGCTGCACACCATCCGCAAGGAAGTGCTGGGCGAGGAAGTCAGCCAGGCTGACATGGCCGAGCGCTATGCGGAGTACTTCCCCCGCTTCATCAAGAAGGGCATTGAGGCCCAGCTGCTCGATCCCAAGCTGGCGCAGTTCGACCTGCCGCGCCTGGGCAAGGCCCTGGACGCGCGCCGCGACCTGCAATTCGGCTACCTCGGCCTGCAGACCCTGTACGACCGCTACTTCCTGCACGTGCGCGGCAAGCGCATTGAGCTGCCGCAGGTCTTCTTCATGCGCGTGGCCATGGGGCTGGCGCTCAACGAGATCGACCGCGAGGCGCGGGCCATCGAGTTCTATGAAATCCTGTCCAAGTTCGATTTCATGAGCTCGACGCCGACGCTGTTCAATTCGGGCACCCTGCACTCGCAGCTGTCGTCGTGCTATCTGACCACGGTTTCGGATGACCTGGAAGGCATTTACGAAGCCATCAAGGAAAACGCCCTGCTGGCCAAGTACGCGGGCGGCCTGGGCAACGACTGGACGCCGGTGCGCGCCCTGCGCAGCCACATCAAGGGCACCAACGGCGAAAGCCAGGGCGTCGTGCCCTTCCTGAAGGTGGTCAACGACACCGCCGTGGCGGTCAACCAGGGCGGCAAGCGCAAGGGTGCGGTCTGCACCTACCTCGAGACCTGGCACCTGGACATCGAGGAGTTCCTGGAGCTGCGCAAGAACACCGGCGACGAGCGCCGCCGCACCCACGACATGAACACGGCGAACTGGATTCCCGACCTGTTCATGAAGCGGGTGATGGAAAACGGCGAATGGACGCTGTTCTCGCCCTCGGACTGCCCGGACCTGCACGACAAGTACGGACGCGAGTTCGAGAAGGCCTACCTCGCCTACGAGGAAAAGGTCGCCCGCGGCGAGATCACCCTCTACAAGAAAATGCCGGCCGTCACGCTGTGGCGCAAGATGCTGTCCATGCTGTTCGAGACCGGCCATCCCTGGATCACCTTCAAGGATCCGTGCAACATCCGGTCGCCGCAGCAGCATGTCGGCGTGGTCCACAGCTCGAACCTGTGCACCGAGATCACGCTGAACACCAACGAGAACGAAATCGCGGTGTGCAACCTCGGTTCGGTCAACCTGGTCGCGCACATGCGCCCGACCGCCGACGGCGGCTACGAGCTGGATCACGAAAAGCTCAAGCGCACCATCTCGGTGGCCATGCGCATGCTGGACAACGTCATCGACATCAACTACTACGCCGTGGCCAAGGCGCGCAATTCCAACCTGCGCCACCGCCCTGTCGGCCTGGGCATCATGGGCTTCCAGGACTGCCTGCACTTGATGCGCGTGCCGTATGCGTCGGAAGCCGCCGTCGAGTTCGCCGACCGCTCGATGGAAGCGGTGTGCTACTACGCGTACTGGGCGTCGAGTGAACTGGCCGAAGAACGCGGCCGCTATGCGTCGTTCCGCGGCTCGCTGTGGGACCGCGGCATCCTGCCGCAGGACACCATCGCAATGCTTGCAGAAGAACGCGGCGGGCATGTCGAGGTCGACATGTCGAGCACGATGGATTGGGATGCGTTGCGCGCGCGCATCAAACAATATGGCATGCGCAACTCCAACTGCATTGCGATTGCCCCAACCGCGACGATTTCCAATATCATTGGCGTGTCTGCGTGCATAGAACCCACTTACCAGAACTTGTACGTCAAATCGAATCTCTCTGGCGAGTTCACGGTGGTCAACGATTATCTGGTGCGTGACCTCAAGAAACTCGGTCTCTGGGACGAAGTCATGGTCGCCGACCTCAAGTACTTCGACGGCAGCTTGTCCCGCATCGATCGCGTGCCCGCAGATTTGCGCAAGCTTTACGCCACCGCCTTCGAAATCGAGCCGGCGTGGCTGGTCGAATGCGCGGCGCGCCGCCAGAAGTGGATCGATCAGGCCCAGTCGCTGAACATCTACATGGCCGGCGCCTCGGGCAAGAAGCTCGACGAAACCTACAAGCTGGCGTGGCGCCGCGGGCTGAAGACGACGTACTACCTGCGCACGCTGGGCGCGACCAGCGCCGAAAAATCCACCGGCCGCGGCGGCGAACTGAACGCCGTCACGGCTGCAGCGCCGGCAGTGTCTGCGGGGGCGGCCGCCCAGGCGGCAGCCCCCACGCTGCCGGAACCGGAAATCGTCGGAGCGGTTTGCACGATGAGGCCGGGTGACCCCGGCTTCGAAGAGTGCGAAGCCTGCCAGTAAACCGCTACCGGAGAAACCGATGCTTAACTGGGACGACGAAGACATCGCCCTGCAACCGGTGCAAACGCCCGCCGCCCGGCCCGCCGCCGGCGGCGCGGCAGGCGCCGTGCGTCCAACCACCGGCGTGTTCAGCGATTCCGCGCTGCCCTCGCCGCTGCCTGCCCAGCCGTCCGTCGCCGAAGGCGGCACCGGCCGCGTCAAGCTGGCCGACAAGCGCATCATCAACGGCAAGACGGACGTCAACCAGCTGGTGCCGTTCAAGTACAAATGGGCCTGGGAAAAATACCTGGCCACCTGCGCCAACCACTGGATGCCGCAGGAAATCAACATGTCGCGCGACATCGCGCTGTGGAAGAACCCCAACGGCCTGACCGAGGATGAGCGCCGCATCGTCAAACGCAACCTGGGGTTCTTCGTGACGGCCGACTCGCTGGCGGCCAACAACATCGTGCTGGGCACGTACCGGCACATCACGGCTCCCGAATGCCGGCAGTTCCTGCTGCGCCAGGCCTTCGAGGAGGCCATCCACACTCACGCCTACCAGTACATCGTCGAAAGCCTGGACCTGGACGAGGCCGAGATCTTCAACGCCTACCATGAAATCCCGTCCATCCGGGCCAAGGACGAGTTCCTGATCCCCTTCATCGACACGATCGCCGACCCGAATTTCCATACCGGCACGCCCGAAAACGACCAGAAGCTGCTGAAGTCGCTGATCGTGTTCGCCTGCCTGATGGAAGGCCTGTTCTTTTACGTCGGCTTCACGCAGATCCTTGCCCTCGGGCGGCAGAACAAGATGACCGGCGCGGCCGAGCAGTACATGTACATCCTGCGCGATGAGTCCATGCACTGCAACTTCGGCATCGACCTGATCAATACGATCAAGCTCGAGAACCCCCACCTGTGGACGCCCGAATTCCGCGAGGAGATTCGCGAGCTGTTCCGCAAGGCGGTCGAGCTCGAGTACGCCTACGCCGAAGACACCATGCCGCGCGGCGTGCTGGGCCTGAATGCTCCCATGTTCAAGTCTTATCTGCGCTTCATCGCCAACCGGCGGTGCCAGCAGATCGGTATCGAGCCTCTGTTCCCGCAGGAAGAAAACCCCTTCCCGTGGATGGCGGAGATGATAGACCTCAAGAAGGAGCGCAATTTTTTCGAAACGCGCGTGATCGAGTACCAGACCGGAGGCACGCTGAGCTGGGAATGATCCCGGTCAGGGCTCGGTACGCGGCAGGACGTATGGCAACCGGCAGGGCAAGGTGCCCCGCCCGGTTGCCAGTGCCATTTGAGATGACTCGCGCCCAGCGGGGGTCATATCAAATGGCTGTGCCATATTCATTAGCGCAAACCGTTGTGCTGTTGCCCGTACGTGGACAGTGGCTTGCGCCGATGAATAGCCCGGACGCCCGTCGCCATCATATCGGCGGGCGCGCGGGTTTATGTTCTGGGACCCCTGAACCTAAGGAGCAAAACCATGGCAACAGCTAAGAAGGCTGCCAAGAAAGCGGCCAAGAAAACCGCCGCGAAGAAGGCCCCGGCCAAGAAGGCCGCCGTCAAGAAGGTAGCGGCCAAGAAGGCCCCGGCCAAGAAAGTCGCCGCCAAGAAGGTAGCGGCCAAGAAGGCCCCGGCCAAGAAAGTCGCCGCCAAGAAGGTAGCCGCCAAGAAGGCCCCGGCCAAGAAAGCCGCTGCCAAGAAGGTAGCCGCCAAGAAGGCTCCGGCCAAGAAAGCCGCTGCCAAGAAGGTAGCCGCCAAGAAGGCTCCGGCCAAGAAAGCCGCCGCCAAGAAGGTAGCCGCCAAGAAGGCTCCGGCCAAGAAAGCCGCCGCCAAGAAGGCTCCGGCCAAGAAGGCGGCTGCGAAGAAGGCCGCAGCCAAGAAGGCGCCTGCGAAGAAGGCGGCCGCCAAGAAGGCCCCGGCCAAGAAGGCTGCCCCCAAGAAGCCTGCGGCCACCCCGCCCTCCACGGCGGCAGCCCCGGGCGCCAAGACCGCGCTGAACCCGGCGGCTTCTTGGCCCTTCCCGACCGGCGGTCGTCCGTAAGCTGACCGCCGCTTCGATCACCGCCCGGCCTCGCGCCGGGCGGTTTTTTATGCCGAGGTCGTGGCCGGCTGCCATGGCGTGGCGCGCGGCGACGCTGCCATGCTGGCTCGTCGACTCATGCGACAATGTCCGGCGACACCGAAATCCATCACCCAAACATGTTCGGCGACATCTTCCGATTCTTGCTCGAAATTGCGTTCACATTGCTTGGCGCAGCACTGATCGCCCGCGCGTGGATGCATGCGGTGCGGCTTCACCCGTTCAACCCTTTCGCGCAGGCCGTCTACCAGGCCACCAATTGGCTGGTCATGCCCTTGCGCCGGATCGTTCCCACCTCGAACATGGTGGATTGGGCCAGCCTGTTCGGCGCATGGCTGGCTGCGCTGGTCTACCTGGTGCTGATGTGGACGTCCGTTGCGTCGGCCATCATGCCCGTCCAGTTGCTGCCCACCGCCCTCGGCGCCGCTTTCCTGACCGTGGCCAAGTGGGGAGCCAACTTGATCGTATGGGTAACGCTCTTTCAGGCGATCCTGTCGTGGGTCAACCCGCTCGCTCCCCTGATGCCGGTACTGCAGACGCTGACCGCGCCGTTGCTTGACCCCATTCGCCGCATCATGCCCAACCTGGGTGCCGTGGACCTGTCCCCGCTGGTGCTGCTGATATTCGCCCAGATTGCCGTCATGGTGCTGGGCCACATGCGCTTTGGCCTGTTCGGGGTCTGAGGCGCCTGGCACCGACTGCCTTGCATGCAAAAACCCGTCCTGGACGGGTTTTTTTGCGACCGGCCGACAACGGCGCCCCCAGTCGGGGGCATGCTGCACGGTGCGCATGCGACCCCGGCCAGGATGGAATGGGCGCGGCTGCTACAGGGGCACGACGCGCGTCGGGCCGGAACCGCTGATGACCTGCACGCGCTGGCCGACGCTGACCGGCACGTCGGCTTCCTGCGCCACCACGCGGGTTTCGCCGTTATCCAGCCGGACGGTGATCTCGTAACCCGAGGCGCGATTGACCCGGTTCTCTATCATGTTGCCCGCCAGGGCGCCAAGGATGGCGCCGCCGACCGTGGCAATGGCGCGGCCGGAACCGCCGCCGACGGCGTTGCCGGCCACTCCGCCCAGGGCACCGCCGGCCACCACGCCGGCGCCGCTGGATTTGTCTTCCTGGATGGTGATGGGGCGTACCCCCGTGACAGTACCCGTGCGCACGATTTGCTCGCGCTGGGCCTGGTCATAGGAATACACCGCGCTGGAAGCGCTGCGGTTGGCGCACCCGCCCAGGACGGCGAGCGAAACGACGGCCGCGCCCAGGGCCAGCCAGCGCGCACCTTGGGGACGGGAAAGCGTAATCGTGGACATGTCATGACTCCTTAGCAAGGGTACGTCCGCGGGCAATGATACCCCGGCGCGGCGCGGTTTCGCGTCGGGTTCGCAACAGCGTGCAACACTTTTGTCGAACTCACGCCGGCAGACGCAGGCCATAGGCCGCGTGCAGCCGCTCGGCGATTTGCTCGCGCGTCGGCGCGTGGTTTTGCGGGCCGCGCGAAGCGATCTTGATCGCGCCCATGAGGTTGGCCAGGCGGCAGCAATCGGGCCAGTCCCAGCCCAGCGTGCGCGCATAGAGCAGCCCGGCCCGATGCGCGTCCCCGCAACCGGTGGGATCGACCACCGCGTCGGGCTGCACCGGCGGGATGTGCTGTTCGGCGCCGTCGACCAGAAGCGTCGAGCCCTGCGCGCCGCGCGTGACGACCACGGCCTGCATGCCGCGCGAAATATCTGCCATGCTGCGGCCCATGCGCTGCTCGACCACGCCGGCTTCATAGTCGTTGACGGTCAACACCTGCGCCATGTCCAGCATGCGCGCCAGGTCGTCACCGTCGAACAGCGGCATGGCTTGGCCCAGGTCGAAAACAAACGGCACGCCCATGGCGCGAAACCGCTCCGCGTGGGCGAACATGCCCGCCTTGGAGTCGGGCGCGACGATGCCCCAGGCCGCCTGCCGGCCGCTGAAATCGTTGTCGGCCGAGAACGCCATGGCGCCCGGATGAAAGGCGGCGATCTGGTTGTCGTCGAGGTCCGTGGTGATGAAGCACTGCGCGGTGAACGTGCCCGGCACGACCCGCAGGCAGGAGGTATCCACGCCCATGCCGTTGAAGCGCTCCAGGTACTCGCTGCCATCGTCGCCCAGCGTGGCGACCGGCACCGGGCGGCCGCCGAGCAGCCGCATGTTGTAGGTGATGTTGCCCGCGCAGCCGCCGAACTCCTTGCGCATGTTGGGCACGAGGAAAGACACGCTCAGCGCGTGGATGCGGTCGGCCATGATGTGGTCCTTGAAGCGACCCTCGAACACTGCAATGGTGTCGAACGCCATGGAACCGCATACCAGCACGGAGTCTGTCATCTTCGTCCTCAAGGAAAGAATTTGTCGATCTGATAGCCGTTGATGCCTGCGGCGCGGACTTCCAGCGCCACGGCCAGCGAGACTTCGGCGCCAGCCGCGAAAGGCTGGCCCACAAGGGTCGGCGGCAGGTAGTCATGCGGCATCAATACCTTGCGCACGACCACGGTATCCGAGAAGTCGCGCAGATCCAGCATCAGCGCCGGCCATTCCTGCGCGCGGTGATAGCGGTTGCGCAGCACCACGTTCAGCACCAGGTGCCCCGTGCCCTGCGCGCTCACGCCGCCGGAGGCGGTGGCATTGTGCGCCGCGCGCTCGCCATCGGGCTGCAGGGACGACGACATGATGGCAATGCGCTCGATGCGGCGTTCATAATCGACCGCGCACCCCACGGGCCGGCACAGCAGCGACAACGCCGGCCGTGCCACAGGCAGCGCTGCCGCCAACGCGTTGCGCCAGACCACCAAAATTTGCACGACCAGGACCACCAGGGCGATTGCAGCTGCGAGCGCCCATAATCGCCCAACCAGCCGCCGGCGGCGTTGCAAGTCCTCGTCCAGGAATTCCGGCACCGGGCGGTGCGCCACGCGCTGCTCGCCGACGATGGGTCCGATGGCCGGCTCCCCATCGAGCTGCGCCGGCGCCGGGCTTGGCCCAGCGTCGTCGGCCCCATACCACGGCCGGAAGGCATCCTCTTCGTCGCCTTCGTCGCCCGCTTCGGGCGTGCGCAGCACCGGCTCGGCGCCGTCGCCCCTCGTCACCGGCAAAGCCCGGTCGACATCGGCGCGCAGCGAAGGGCCGTCGTCCGACGCGCTCTCGTCTGCGCGCCATGGTGGCCCATCGTCTTCGTCGCGCGCCTCATCGCCCTCGGCCTGGCGCGCGTCATCCCCCGCCTGCGACGCCTGCCAGCGCAGCATGTCGGCACGGTTGCGGAAAACTGCGGGAGGTTGGCGGCGCACGGGCCCGGCCGCTTCGTCCTCGGATATGAGGCCGGCATAGCCATCGAACACCGAGCCGCAGGCCCCGCAACGCACCAGGCCGCTGCGCACCCGCAGCTGGTCGGGCACCACGCGAAACGCGGCAGCACACTGCGGGCAACGGGTGATCATCGCCATGGCCGCCTCGGCGCGCTCAGGTCTTTCGCCCCGCCAGGCAAACCCAGCCCTCGCGCTCGCGCCAAACGGTCAACGCCAGCCAAGGACGGTAGGCGGCTGCGACTTCCTCGGCCTGGCGCGAGAGCACGCCGGACAGCACGAGCCAGCCGCCTTGGGCCACGCGTGCCGCCAACATCGGGGCCAGCACTTTGAGCGGATTGGACAAGATATTCGCGACAACGACGTCGCTGGCGCCAGGCGGCAGCGCGTCGGGCAGCATGGCCGACAGTTCAACGCCGTTGACCTCGGCGTTGTAGCGCGTGGATTGAACCGCCTGCTCGTCAATGTCCACGGCCTGCACGAGGCCCGCGCCCAGCTTGCGGGCGGCGATCGCCAGGATGCCCGAACCACATCCGTAATCCAGCACGCTGGCACCCGCGGGCAGGCTCTGTGCCAGCCATTCCAGGCACAAATGGGTGGTGGGATGGCTGCCGGTGCCAAAGGCCAGCCCGGGATCGAGTTGTATGGTGATGCCCTCGGCACCGTCGGCCGGCGCCTCGTCGCCGACATGCCAGCTCGGCACGATGCGGATGCGCCCGCCCACCTCGATGGGACCGAACTGCGATTGCGTCAGGCGCACCCAGTCGGCATCGGGCACGTCGCGCAGCGACCAATCCTGCAGCAGCGAAGGCGCCAGCTCGGCCTGCTCGCCGGCCTGCGCCAGCAGCTGCGCCGGGTCACTGCCGTCGGCCAGCAGCGCCACGATCCGGTTGCGACGCCAGGCGTGGCCCGGCGGCTCAAGCCCCGGCTCGCCGAACAACGGTTGCTCGGCGTCGGTATCGCTGTCGGCATCTTCCACGGACACCGACAGCGCGCCGGCATCGAGCAGCGCATCGGATAGGACTTCGGCCTGGTCGCCCGGGCACAGCAATACCAGTTCACGCATGATGCACTCTTGCTGGACGCCGGCGGCGCAAGGCCAGCCGGCGCAAAGGCGCCTACGGGCGCTGCGACAGCTTCTGTTCCAGGTAGTGGATGCTGGTGCCGCCCTCGATGAAGCGGGCGTCTTGCAGCAGTTCCCTGTGCAGCGGAATGTTGGTCTGGATGCCCTCGACCACCATCTCGGACAACGCCGTACGCATGCGCGCCAGCGCCTGCTCGCGCGTATCGCCGAAGGTAATCACCTTAGCGATCATCGAATCATAGTTCGGCGGTACGAAATAGCCGTTATAGGCGTGCGAATCGATACGCACGCCCGGGCCGCCGGGCGTATGCCAGTTGGTGATGCGCCCCGGGCTGGGCACGAAGCGGAAAGGATCCTCGGCGTTGATGCGGCATTCGATGGCATGGCCACGAAAGACCACGTCGCGCTGGCGCAGGGTGAACTTTTCGCCGGAAGCGATGATGATCTGCTGCTGGACCAGGTCGATGCCGGTGATTTGCTCCGTGACCGGGTGTTCGACCTGGATGCGCGTGTTCATTTCGATGAAATAGAACTCGCCGTTCTCATACAGGAACTCGAACGTGCCCGCGCCGCGGTAGCCCATTTTGCGGCATGCGTCGGCACAGCGCTCACCGATGCGCTCGATCAGCCGCCGCGGGATGCCGGGCGCCGGCGCTTCCTCGATGATCTTCTGGTGCCGGCGCTGCATGGAGCAGTCGCGCTCGCCCAGCCAGATCGCATTGCGCCCGCCGTCGGCCAACACCTGGATTTCGATATGGCGAGGGTTCTCGAGGAACTTCTCCATATAGACTTCAGGATTGTTGAACGCGGCCTGCGCCTCGGACTTGGTCATGGCCACCGCGTTGAGCAGCGCCGCCTCGGTGTAGACCACCCGCATGCCGCGCCCGCCGCCGCCACCGGCGGCCTTGATAATGACCGGGTAGCCGATTTCACGGGCGATGCGCTGGATTTCCTGCGGATCGTCGGGCAGCGCCCCCGGGGAACCGGGCACCACCGGCACGCCGGCTTCGATCATGGCCTTCTTGGCGCTGACCTTGTCGCCCATCAGTCGGATGGATTCGGGCTTGGGGCCGATGAAAACGAAGCCGCTCTTTTCGACCCGCTCGGCGAAGTCGGCGTTCTCGGACAAGAACCCGTAGCCGGGATGGATGGCCTCGGCGTCGGTGACTTCTGCCGCCGAAATGATGGCCGGCATGTTCAAGTAGCTGTCGCGCGAGGCGGCCGGCCCGATGCATACCGACTCGTCGGCCAGGCGCACGTACTTGGCGTCACGATCGGCCTCGGAATGCACGACGACCGTCTTGATGCCCAGCTCGCGGCAAGCGCGCTGGATGCGCAGCGCGATCTCGCCACGGTTGGCGATGAGGATTTTTTCAAACATGGCGTATGCGCGAGGCGCCCGAAGGCGGGTTCATTCAAACGATGACGAACAAGGGCTGGCCGTATTCGACGGGTTCGCCATTCTCGACCAGGATCTCCTTGATCACGCCCGCCTTGTCGGCTTCGATCTCGTTGAGCAGCTTCATCGCTTCGATGATGCACAGGGCATCGCCTTCCTTGACCGTCTGGCCGACTTCGACGAAGGGGGGCGCGCCCGGGTTGGGCGCCCGGTAGAAGGTGCCGACCATCGGCGCCTTGACCACGTGCCCTTCGGGCGCAGGCGGCGCGGCCGGCGCCGCGGCAGCGGCCGGCGCGGCCTCGACGGTCGGCGCGGCGACCACCGGCGCGGACGCCGGCGCCTGGACTACCTGGGGCGTCTGGGAAAACTTGACGATGCGCACCTTGCCTTCGCCTTCGGTAATTTCCAGTTCGGCAATACCGGACTCGGCCACGAGGTCGATCAAGGTCTTGAGTTTTCTGAGATCCATAAATGCTTTCCGAAAGGTTCGCGGCGACGGTGCGCCGTCAGGAAGCCGTGGTGGCTATTGTATGAAAACGCGCTTGTCTGCCCTGGCGGCCAGGCTAGCTAATGACGGACTGCGTAGCGCAGGGCTGCCTCGTAGCCATCGGCACCCAGGCCGGCGATCTGGCCCACGGCCAGGTCCGCCAGGTACGAATGGTGGCGGAACGGCTCTCGCTTATGCACGTTGGACAAATGCACTTCGATGAAAGGCAGGCCCACCCCCGCCAGCGCATCGCGCAGCGCCACGCTAGTGTGCGTATACGCGGCGGCATTGATGATGATGAATTCGGTTCCGTCCCGGCCCGCCTGCTGGATGCGGTCCACCAGGGCGCCTTCGTGATTGCTTTGCCAGCAGGTCACGACCGCACCCAATTCCTTGCCCAAGGCAACCAGCCGGTCGTCGATTTCGGCCAGCGTCTGGGTGCCGTATATCCCGGGCTCGCGCGTACCAAGCAGATTGAGGTTCGGGCCGTGCAGCACCAGGATGCGTTGGGCCATTTTTGCGGCTAAATGGTGAACAGACCGCCTTTTTAACGCCAAAAGGGGCTAATTGTCCATTAGCCAGCGCGATCGTACCGCGCCAGCGTCTGGGCCAGGTCCTGGGGCGAAACCTGGCCCAGGATACTGCGCCGGATGCCGCCATCTGCATCGAACACGACGGTAAAAGGCAGCCCGCCGCTGGTATTTCCCAGCTGGCGCAAAATATCCACCCCTTCGGTCCCCGCCACCAGCAGGGGATAGCCGACAGGGACTTTGCGGATGAATTGGACGATGTTGTCCACCGTATCGATGCCGATGCCGACGAATTGCACCCCCGTGAAGCGGCGGTGCAAAGCGTCCAGGTCGGGCATTTCCTTGACGCAGGGCGCGCACCAAGTCGCCCAGAAGTTGGCCACCAGCGGCCGGCCGCGGTATTGCGACAGCGGCTGGGCGCGTCCGTCCGGATCCGGCAAGGTCAGGTCGAAAAACGGCGCACGCGCCGAGGCCGCCGCTCCGCCGGCACGGCGCGCGGATTCGCGCCAGGCCAGCCAGCCGGCGCCCAGCATAGCCGCCACGCCGGCGGCGCCCGATAGAAATACGCGACGGTTCATGCCGCGATGATAACGCCTGGCGCCGGCCAGGCTGTCGCGCCGCCGCAGCCTCTACAATGCGCGGCAGGAGAACACCATGCATCTGCACATCCTGGGCATCTGCGGCACCTTTATGGGCGGCCTGGCCCTGATCGCCCGGGCGGCCGGCCACCGGGTCACGGGCTGCGACGCGGGCGTCTACCCGCCCATGAGCACCCAGCTGGCCGAGCAAGGCATCGAACTGATCGAAGGCTACGACGCCGGCCAGACGTCGCTGCGCCCCGACCTGTACGTGGTCGGCAACGTCGTCACCCGCGGCAACCCGCTGATGGAGGCCATCCTGGACGCCGGGCTGCCCTACGTCTCGGGGCCGCAATGGCTGGGCGAGCACGTGCTGCCCGGCCGGCACGTGCTCGCCGTGGCCGGCACGCATGGCAAGACCACCACCACTTCGATGCTGGCGTGGATCCTGCAACAGGCCGGCCTGCGTCCGGGATTCCTGGTCGGCGGCGTTGCGCCGGACTTGGGCGCGTCGGCCCAGTACACCCCCGGGGCGCGCCACTTCGTGATCGAGGCCGACGAATACGACACGGCCTTCTTCGACAAGCGGTCCAAGTTCGTCCATTACCGGCCGCGAACGGCCGTGCTGAATAACCTGGAATACGATCACGCCGATATCTTTCCCGACCTGGCGGCGATCCAGACGCAATTCCATCATCTGGTCAGGACCATCCCCTCCAGCGGACGCATCGTCGTGCCAACCGACCAACCTGCGTTGGACGAAGTGTTGGCTAAGGGCTGCTGGTCCGAAACCGTGCGCGTCGGGCCGGGGGGGTTCTGGCAAGCCGGCGAGCCTGCCGAGGACGACAGCTTCGAGGTCTTGCGCGACGGCCGCGTGGTGGGCACGGTGCGCTGGCAGCTGGTCGGCGCCCACAACCGCGCCAACGCGCTGGCGGCCCTGGCCGCGGCCGAGCATGCCGGCGTGCCGGCCGAGGCGGCGATCGCCGCGCTGGGCAGTTTTTCCGGCGTCAAGCGGCGGCTGGAGGTGCGCGGAACGGTTCGCGGCGTGACCGTCTACGACGACTTCGCCCACCATCCGACGGCCATCGCCACCACGCTGGACGGGCTGCGCCGGCGCGTGGGTGCGGCGCGCATCCTGGCCGTGCTGGAACCCCGCTCGAATACCATGAAGCTGGGCGCCATGGCGGCGCGCCTGCCCGGCGCCCTGGCCGGCGCGGACCTGGTCTATTGTTATGGCGAACGCAGCGGCAAGCACGCCCTGGGCTGGGATCCTGCCGCGGTGCTGGCGCCGCTGGGCACGCGCGCGACCGCCTGGGATGACTTGGACGCGCTGGTGACCCGCCTGGCCACGGACGCGCGCGACGGGGATCACATTTTGGTGATGAGCAACGGCGCGTTCGGCGGCATACACGAACGCCTGCTGCAAGCATTGGCCGCGACGCCATGATCCTGTATTTGCACGGATTCCGCTCCTCGCCCCGTTCCTTCAAGGCGACCCTGATGGCCCGCGCCATGGCCGAGCGCGGGCTCGCGCAGCAATGGCGCTGCCCGCAGCTGCCGCCCAGCCCGCGGCAGGCTGCGGACCTGGCGGCTGCGCAAGCGGCCGAGCTGTTGGCGCTTGTGCCCGGCGCGCGGCCCGAGCAACTGACGGTGGTGGGTTCATCGCTGGGCGGCTACTACGCCACGTGGCTGGCGCAGCGCATCGGCTGCAAGGCGGTACTGCTCAACCCAGCGGTTGATCCCGCGCGGGACCTGGCCGCCCACGTCGGCACGCAGCGCGGGTATCACGACGACGTGCCTTTCGAGTTCCTGCCTCGGTATCTCGATGAGCTGCGCGAGCTGCAGGTCGGTGAACTGACCCGCCCCGATCGCTATTTCCTGCTGGCCTGCACCGGCGACGAGGTGCTGGACTGGCGCGAGATGGCCGCCCGCTATGCGGGCTGCCGGCAGCGCATCATCGAAGGAGGAGACCACGGCATCTCCGATTTCGAGCGCTGGATGCCGGAAGTCCTGTCCTTCGCCCTGGATACCTGAGGGCGCCGCCTCACCGCACGGATTGACGCGAATGTATTTGCTTTACGAAGACGACGGCGATGTCAAGGCCGGCCGTATCCTGTCGGAAAACGAAGCCAGCCTGCAGGTCGAGGCCGCCAGCGGCAAGCGCAGCAAGATCAAGCGCGCCAATGCCTTCTTTGCCTTCGACGGCCCGGAACCGGACGTGCTGATGGAGCAGGCGCGCGCCATGGCCCAGGAAATCGACCTGGACTTCCTTTGGGAATGCGCCCCACAGGAGGAGTTCGAAGTCCCGGCCCTGGCCGCCGAATACTTCGGCCATGACCCCAGCCCGGTGGAAAAAGCCGCGCTGCTGCTGCGCGTGCACGGCGCGCCCGCCTATTTCCACCGGCGCGGCAAAGGCGTGTACCGGCCGGCGCCGCCCGACATCCTGGCCGCGGCGCTGGCCGCTCTGGAAAAAAAGCGCAAGCAGGCAGAGCAGCAGCAGCAATGGGTCAGCGAGATGGCCGAGGGGCGCCTGCCTGAGCCCATCGCGGCGGCGGCGCTGTCGCTGCTGGTCAAGCCCGACAAGAACAGCCTGCAGTGGAAGGCCCTGGATGCGGCCTGCACGCAGCTGCAGAAATCGCCGGACAGGCTGCTGCTGGACCTGGGCGCGTGGCCACATGCGCTGGCGTTGCACAAGCAGCGCTTCCTGGCGACGTATTTCCCGCAGGGCACCGGTTTCCCTGAGATCGACCTGCCGGCGATCGACCTGGGCGAACTGCCTTTGTCCGACGTCGAAGCCTACTCGGTCGACGACGTCACCACCACGGAAATCGACGACGCGCTGTCGGTCGCGGTGCAGCCCGACGGCCGCATCCGCATCGGGGTGCACGTGGCCGCGCCGGCCTTGGCCGTCGAGCGGGAAAGCCGGCTCGACCAGCTGGCGCGCGCGCGCATGTCCACGGTCTATATGCCGGGCGGCAAGATCCCCATGCAGCCCGATGCCCTGATCGCCGCCTACTCGCTGGATGCCGGCCGCGAGGTCCCGGCGGTGTCGCTGTATGTAGACGCCGACCCGTCAAGCGGGGAGATCCTCGAGTCGCAGACCGTGCTCGAGCGCATCGTCGTGCGCGAAAACCTGCGCCATGGCGACCTGGATGACGTGGTCACCGAGCAGGCGCTGGCCGACGAGCAGGCGGCCTTGCCCTACGGCCATTGGCTGCGCCCGCTGTGGCGCGTCGCGCGAGCCCTGTCTGAGCGGCGCGACCAGGCGCGGGGCAAGCCCGAGAACAATACCCGGGTCGAATACAGCTTCTATATCGACGGCGACCCCGACGATCCCGACGCCACCGTGCGGCTGGTGCCGCGCCGGCGCGACGCGCCGCTGGACCGCCTGGTGGCCGAGTACATGATCCTGGCCAACAACCTGTGGGGCGGTTTGCTCGCCCAGCATGGCGTGCCCGCCATTTACCGGTCGCAGCAGGCCGGCCGCGTGCGCTTGAGCACCCAGGCGCTCCCCCACGAAGCCATCGGGGTGCCGCAGTACGCATGGTGCACCTCGCCGCTGCGCCGCTATGTCGACCTGGTCAACCAGCGCCAGCTGATCGCCACCGTGCGCCACGGCGTATCGGCCCGGCTCGTGGCGCCGTTCAAGCCGCGCGACGCCGACCTCTACGCCATCATCGGGGCGTTCGATGCGCAATATGCCGCCTGGAACGAATTCCAGAACACCATGGAGCGCTATTGGTGCCTGCGTTGGCTGCGCCAGCAAAACGTGACGCGCACCACCGCGCACGTGCTTCGCGATGACTTGGTGCGGCTGGCGTGCGCGCCGCTGGTCGTGCGCGTCGGCGGCCTGCCCGAACTGGAGCGCGGCCAGGAGATTTCGCTCGACATCATGGGGATGGACGAACTTTCCCTGGAGGTGGACTGCCGCTACGTCGAAACCGTCGCGTCCGGCTGAACGCGCGCCCCCCGACCGTCCTAAAATGCCCCGGTGCCTGCCCTGAGCGACTTTCCCCTGATGCGCACGCTGCGTCGGCTGGGATCGCCGTCCCGTCACTACCTGCGTGTCGGGATCGCGGTATCCCTGGCCGTGCACGCCGCGGCGATGCTGCTGCCGCAGATGCGGTCCGTGCAGCGGCCCAGGCCCGCGCCTGCGCTGGAAGTCGTGCTGGTCAACGCCCGCACCGAGTCTGTCCCGGTACAAGCCAGGATGCTGGCCCAGAACCCGGTCGACGGCGGGGGCGATGCCGAGCGGGGGACCGCATCCTCCCTTCTGCCGCGCACCGGCGAGTCGGCGCAGACGGCGATCCTGCAAGCGCTGCACCGGCGCGAACTGCAGTTACAGGCCGAACAGCAGCGCCTGCTGACCCAGTTGCGCGCGCCGCGCCGCGCGCCGGCCGAGCGGCAGGCCGAATACGCCTGGAACGAATCGTCCGAACCCGGACGCGACGACGACGACCAGGACGCCGTGCTGCAAAACGCACGCATCGCCGCCCTGGCCGCGCGCATCGAGGAACACAGCCAGCGCCCGCGCAAGCATTTCTTTGCGCCATCGACCTCGCCGTCGCGCTATGCGCAATACGTCGATGCCTGGCGCACACGCGTCGAGACCGTCGGTACGCGCCATTACCCGGAACAGGCGCGCGGGCGCATCTACGGGTCGCTGCGCATGACGGTGACGCTGCGCGCCGACGGCACCGTGCTGGACGTGGAAATCGACCAGCCCTCGGATCAGCCGATACTGAACCAGGCCGCCCGGCGCATCGTCGAGTTGGCTTCGCCGTTCGAGCCCTTTCCGCCCGATATCGCCGCCGAGACCGACATCCTTTCGATCACGCGCACCTGGAACTTCGTCAACGATTCGCTGGATACGCACGCCCCATGACCGCCGCTCGCCCTCCCCGCTACGCCGTGATCGGCAATCCCGTCGCGCACAGCAAGTCGCCGCGCATCCATGCCCTGTTCGCGCAGCAGACCGGCAAGGCGCTGGAGTACGGCCTGCTGCCCGCCGAACTGGACGGGTTTGCCCAGGTCGTGCGCACGTTTTTCGCGCAAGGCGGCGCCGGTCTGAACGTCACGGTGCCGTTCAAGGAGCAGGCCTATACCCTGGCCGACGTGCTCAGCGCCCGAGCCAAGGCCGCGGGCGCAGTCAACACGCTATGGATGCAAGACGGCCGGCTGCACGGCTGCAATACCGACGGCGTCGGGCTGGTCGGCGACCTGGTCCGGCTGGGCGTTCGACTGTCCGGCGCGCGCGTGCTGATGGTGGGCGCTGGCGGCGCCGCGCGCGGGGTGCTGCAGCCCTTGATCGATGCCGGATGCACGCTGCTGCGCATCGTCAATCGCAACGCGTCGCGTGCGCACGAGCTCGCAGCAGCCTGGCAGGGCGTGGCGCCGGTGCAGGCCGGCGGGCTGGCCGACGCGGCTGTCGACGGAGGGTGGGACGTGGTGATCAACGCCACCTCGACGGGACTGGCCGGGCAAGCTCCGCAGCTGCCGTCAGGCCTGTACGCCGCGGGGGGCGTGGCCTACGACATGATGTACGGCCCCAAACCCACGCCCTTCCTGGTCCAGGCGCGCGCGGACGGTGCAGCGCTGTGCGCCGATGGCCTGGGCATGCTGGTCGGCCAGGCGGCCGAGAGCTTTCGCATTTGGCACGGCGTGCGACCGGACTCGGAGCCCGTGCTGCAACGGCTGCGCGCCGAACTGTCGGCCGCCGCGTAGGCCCCCCAGCGATACGGAGAGACGCCCCGTGAACGCCGTCGCCCGCCGAAAAGTCTCATGGTGGCGCGTGGCCACCGGCGCGCTCATGGCCGCTGCCTCGCTTTTCATTTTGTATCAATTGTGGCTGTTCTGCATGGTGGTCTGGTATGCCTACCAGGAGCCCGGTAGTACGTCCATCATGCGCCAGGAACTGACCCGGCTACAGGCGCGCGATCCCGGCATCGCGCTGCAGTACGAATGGGTACCCTACGAGCGCATCAGCGACAACCTGAAGCGGGCGGTGGTCGCGGCGGAGGATTCGAATTTCGTCGGCCACGACGGGGTCGAATGGGACGCCATCCGCAAGGCCTGGCAGTACAACCAGGAGCAGGCCGCGCGCAAAGGCGAGCGCGGCCGCATCCGCGGCGGCTCGACCATCACCCAGCAGCTGGCCAAGAACCTTTTCCTGTCGCCAAGCCGCAGCTATGTGCGCAAGGGCCAGGAGCTGGTGCTGGCCTACATGATCGAGCACGTCATGACCAAGCGGCGCATCCTGGAGTTGTACCTGAACGTGGCCGAATGGGGAGAGGGCGTTTTCGGCGCCCAGGCCGCCGCCCGCCACTACTTTCGCACCGATGCCTCGCGCCTGACCGCGGCGCAAGCGGCCAAGCTGGCGGCCATGCTGCCCAACCCGCGCTTCTATGACCGCAACCGGTCCACCGCCTACCTGAACTCGCGCACCGCGACGCTGCAGCGGCGCATGCGCCTGGTGGAAATCCCGTAGCGCCGGCCTCGCCCGGCAAGAATGGCCAAAAACACGGAAAATAACGGATTCCTAGCCGTCCGAGTCACAAGCTTCATGCGCACAGCCCGCCGCTACCTGGCCCGCGAGATCTACCGCTCATGCACCGTCGTCCTGCTGGCGCTGCTGGGCCTGTTCACCTTCTTCGCGCTGATCGACGAGCTGGATGCCCTGGGCGAGAACTTCACCCTGGTGTCGCTGATGTACCTGCAGGCGCTGGCACTGCCCACGCGCCTGTACGACCTGCTGCCTATCGGCCTGCTGATCGGGGCGATCCTGGCGCTGGCAGGCCTGGCACAGCGCAATGAGCTGGTGATCCTGCGGGTATCGGGGGTCAGCGGCATGAAGCTGCTGCGGCTGCTGTGGGTGGCTACCCTGCCCCTGGTCGCGGTCGCGCTGCTGCTGTCCGAATACGTCACGCCCATGGCCGAGATCAAGTCCGGCGAGGCCAACCTGCTGCTGCGCGGCCGCGCCGAGGGCGGGCGCATGGCCAGCGGCTATTGGTTCCGCGAGCCGACCGCCGACGGCGGCATGCGCATCCTCAACGTCAAGACGCTGCTGTCCAGCGGCAATGTGCAGAACGTGACGATGTACGAGTTCAAGAAGGGCCAACAGCTGACGACACTGTCGCGCGCCAAGACCGGCACCTTCGCCGACGGCAAGCTGATCCTGGAGAACGTGGTCGAAAACCGCATCGGCGAACAGGCACTGTCGAGCCTGGCCGACGCCAAGGTGCCCGATGTACCGATGAGTTCGGTGCACAAGGTCGACCGGCGCGAGCTGGACACCACCTTGACACCCGAGCGGCTGCTGGCCCGCGTGCTCGTGCCCGAGCGCATGTCCATGCTCACCCTGCTGGACTACATCGACTACCTGAGCGCCAACCAGCTGCAGGCCGACCGCCAGGTCGTCGCGCTCTGGCGCAAGCTGGCCTACCCGTTCACCCTGCTGGTGATGATGACCATCGCCGCGCCGATTGGGTTCATGCAGACGCGCCGCGGCGGCGTGGGCGCCAAGGTTTTCATCGGCATCCTGCTGGGCGTGGCGTTCTTCATGGTCAACCAGCTCGCGCTGAACGTCGGCATGCTCAGCCGCTGGCCACCCTGGCTGACCGCGCTCGGCCCTAACCTGGCAGCGGTCCTGCTCGCGCTGGGCGCCCTGCTGGTCATGGAATCGCGCCATAGCCTGAGCCGCCTCATCCAGGCGCGTTGGCCATGGAGGAAATCGGCGATATGACGGACACCGTCTGGATGATCGGCGACCTGCAGGGATGCTGCGACCCCCTGGAGCGCCTGCTCGAGCACCCGGAAGTCGCCGCAGACCCCGATGCGCGCCTGTGGTTCGCGGGGGACCTCGTCAACCGGGGCCCGAAGTCCCTGGCCACCCTGCGCCGTCTCATGTCGCTGGGCGATCGCGTGGTGGCCGTGCTGGGCAACCACGACCTGCACCTGCTGGCTGCGGCCGCGGGCGTGCGCAAACCTGGCCGGCACGACACGCTGGACGAGATCCTGGCTGCCCCGGACCGCGCGGAGCTGATCGATTGGCTGCGCACGCGGCCGCTGGCGCACTTCGAGCACGGCCACTTGCTGGTCCACGCGGGCGTGCTGGCCAAGTGGACGGTCGAAAGAACCCTTGCGCTGGCCGCCGAGGTCGAGGAAACCCTGCAGGGGCCGAACTGGCAGAAGGCGCTGCAGAAGATGTACGGCAACGAACCGACCCGCTGGAAGGACGGCTTTAGCGGCGGCAAGCGGCTGCGCGTAATCATCAATGCGCTGACGCGCATGCGCCTGTGCAACCTCAAGGGGCACATGGACCTGCAAGCCAAGGCCGAGCCCGGCCGCATCCCGCCCGGGCGCATCCCCTGGTTCGACGTGCCCGGCCGCGCCACACGCGACATCACCGTGGTTTTCGGCCATTGGTCGACGCTGGGGCTGATGCTGCGGCCCGACGCCATCTGCCTGGACAGCGGCTGCGTGTGGGGCGGGCAGCTCACCGCCGTGCGCATGCACGATCGCCGCGTGGTGCAAATCCCCTGCGAGCAGGCGCAGGACCCGCATCGCAAATAGCGGCCGGGCCGCGGCGCGTACTGGCTCAGGCCGCCTGGGCCTGGACCTGCGGCGCGGTGTCCAGCAACTCGGCCCGGATCGCTTCGCGCGCAGCCTGGGCAAGCGCCGTGCGGCTGCAGGGCTGGCCGTCCGGCGCCGTTGTGGGTAAAGGCGGCAAGAAAATCACCTCGACAGCCACGCCGGTGGTGCCGAGCACCCGCCACATATTGGCCACCAAGGTCTCTTCGCCCACGAAGGCTGCGTAACCGCTGCGCCGGCCGCGATGCAGGAAGCGCAGCGCCACGGGCTGGACCGCCACGCCCAGCCCGCGCGCAGGCTCGAACAGGCTGGCATGGAAGGGCTGCACGTCGAAACCCTCGGACGTCGTGCCCTCAGGAAACAGGCCGACGACTTCACCCCTGTCGAAGCGCGCCTGCATGGCCGTGGCGGCCTCGTGGACGGCATGGCGGCGACGGCGTTCGATGAACACCGTACCCGCGCCGACGGCCAGCCAACCGGCTAGCGGCCAGCGCCGGATCTCGGCCTTGGCCACGAAGCAAACGGACCTGACCGCGCACAGCGCAAAGATGTCGATCCAGGAGACGTGGTTGGCCACCCACAGCATCGGCCCCTGCATGGCCGGCGCCCCGCGCACAAGGGTGCGCACGCCGCACACCGCCAGCAGGCAACGCGACCAGTTGCGGTTGAGCCAGGCCCGCCCTTGCGCGGGCAGCAGCCGGTAGAACGTGCCCAAGATGAGCAGCCCGCCGATCAGCAGCAGCAGGACCAGGGGCAACCGCAACAGGAATCGCACCAGCCTCAAGCGGCCTGCTCCCAGACGACCCGCCCGCCGACCACCGTGCACCGCACCCGGCCGGGTAGCTCCATCCCTGCAAACGGCGTGTGGTGGCTTTGGCTGCGCAGCGTCTCGCGCCCCACCTGCCAGCGCGCATCGAGGTCCACCAGGCAGAAGTCCGCGGGCGACCCCGGGCCCAGTCGTCCGCTGGCGGGCATGGCAGGCGCGCTGGCGGCCAGCACGCCCGCGGGCCCGGCCGTCACGCGATGCAGCGCCTGCACGAGCGGAACGCCAGCTTCGTCGGCCCATTTCAAGGTCAGGGAAAGCAGCAGCTCCAACCCCGTGGCGCCCGGTTCGGCGTCACCGAAGGGCAGCATCTTGCCGTCATCGTCGACCGGCGTGTGATCCGAGCAAATGGCATCGATCGTGCCGTCGACCAGCGCCGCGCGGATCGCATCGCGGTCGCGCTGGCCGCGCAGCGGCGGCTCCAGCCGGAAATTGCTGTCGTAGAAGCCGATATCCACGTCGGTCAGGTGGACATGGTTGGCCGAGACATCGCAGGTGACCGGCAGCCCCTCGCGCTTGGCCGCACGCACCATTTCCAGCGCGGGCGCGCTGGAAATGCGGCACAGGTGCAGGCGCACGCCCACGCTGCGCTGCAGTTCCAGCAGCGTATGCAAGGCGATCGTCTCGGCCTGTACCGGCACGCCGGGCAGCCCCAACCGCGACGCATAGGCGCCGCTGGCGGCCACGCCGCCGCGCGACAGCCATGGGTCCTGCGGGCGCAGCCACAGCGCATAGCCGAAGGTATGGGCATACTGCATCGCGCGCAGCAGCACGGTGGTATCGGTCACCGGCGTGTCGGCCTGGGAAAACGCCACGCAGCCGGCTTCGGTCAGCTCGGCCATCTCGGTGATCACTTCGCCCTTCAGACCGATGGTCATCGCGCCCAGCGGATACAAATGCGCGTGGTTGAGCTGGCGCGCACGGTGCTTGAGCATTTCGACCAGGCCCGGCTCGTCCAGCGGGGGATCGGTATCTGGCGGCAGCACCAGGCTGGTCACGCCGCCGGCCAGCGCCGCGCGCATTTCGGTTTCCAGGGTGGCGCGGTATTCGAAGCCGGGCTCGCGCAGGCGCGCGGCCAGGTCGACTAGGCCGGGCAGCACGGCCAGGCCCGAGGCGTCGATGGTGCGGTTGGGCTCGAAGCCGGCTGGCGCCTGGCCGACTCCGACGATGCGTCCGGCCGCCACGAACAGATCCATTTGCGCGTCGACCGAAGACGCGGGATCGATCAGGCGGCCGTTCTTGATGTGCAGTTTCACGTTTTGCCTTGTCCGATGCGGATTCCTGGGCCGGTCAGCCGGCGCTTGCGACGATGCTCATGACGGCCATGCGCACGGCGATGCCGAAGGTCACCTGGTCGAGGATGACCGCCTGGCTGCCGTCGGCCACTGCCGAGTCGATTTCCACGCCCCGGTTCATGGGGCCGGGGTGCATGACGATGGCGTCCGGCTTGGCCAGGGCGAGCTTTTCGCGCGTCAAGCCGTACTGCTTGAAGTATTCGTGCGCCGACGGCAGCAGGGCACCGCGCATGCGCTCGTTCTGCAGGCGCAGCATGATGACCACGTCTGCGTCCTTTAGCCCGGCCTTCATGTCGGTGAACACGCGCACGCCCATTTGCTCCAGGCCGCCTGGCAGCAGGGTCAGCGGCCCAACCGCACGGACTTCCGGCACGCCCAGCGTGGTCAGCGCATGGATGTCCGAGCGGGCGACCCGGGAATGGAGGATGTCGCCGACGATGGCCACCGTGAGATTGGAAAAATCCTTCTTGAAGTGGCGAATCGTGTACATGTCCAGCAGCGCCTGGGTCGGGTGCGCATGGCGGCCGTCGCCGGCGTTGATCACGTGCACATGCGGCGCGACATGGCGGGCGATCAGGTAGGGCGCGCCGCTGGCCTCGTGGCGCACGACGAACAAGTCTGCCTGCATCGCCGACAGGTTGGCGATGGTATCGAGCAGCGACTCGCCCTTGGCGGTCGAGGACACGTTGATGTTCAGGTTGAACACGTCGGCCGACAGGCGCTGCGCGGCGATCTCGAAGGTGGTGCGGGTACGCGTGGAGTTCTCGAAGAACAGGTTGAACACGCTCTTGCCGCGCAGCAGCGGCACCTTCTTGAGGTCGCGCTCGGCCAGCGGCACGAAGGTCTGCGCCGTATCCAGGATGTGCGTGATGATGTCGCGCGGCAGGCCTTCGGTGCTAAGCAGGTGGGTCAGCTCGCCATGGCGGTTGAGCTGGGGGTTATGCATGGTCCGGCTCCTGTTCCAGGGCGAGAGTGAAGCGTCCTTCGGCATCGCGCGCCAGCACCAGGTTGCCTCCCGGCGGCACTTCGACGCGCGCGCCCACGGCACACGCGTAGATCGGCAGCTGGCGTCCGCCGCGGTCGAGCAGCACGGCCAGGCTGATCGAGGCCGGGCGCCCGTAGTCGAACAATTCGTTCATGGCCGCGCGTATCGTACGTCCGGTGTATAGGACGTCGTCGACCAGCAACAGGTGCGCATCGGCCACGGGAAAGGAGATATCGGACGGCAGCACCTGCGAATGCAGGCCGATGCGGTCGAAATCATCCCGGTAGAAGCTGATGTCCAGCGTGCCCATGGGGGCGGGCAGCGCCAGGTCGCGGTGCAGCCGTTCGGCCAGCCAGGCGCCGCCGGAGTGGATGCCGACCAGATGGGTACGCTCGGACGGCAGCCCCTGCAGCGCTTGGGCGACCGCCTCGCGCAGGCGGCCGTAGAGCGTTTCGGCGTCGGGCAATCCGTGCGCCGGGTAAACGGGAGGTTCAGGGTTCATGGGGAGATAACACCGGGCGGGGCGCCAGGCTGTCGAAGTATCGTTGCAGAATGATAGCCGCTGCAAGGGCGTCGTCGGGCGCGTTGCGAGGCAGCATTTCCTGCGCCTGCATGCTCGAGCCGCGCTCGTCGACCAATTCCACGGGCAGGCCGTAGCGCCCGCGCAGTTGGTTGGCAAAGCGCCGGGCCTGCAAGGTGGCGTATTGCTCGGAGCCGTCGCTGGCCAACGGCAGCCCCACCACCAGGCGATCGGGCCGCCACTCCTGGATGAGTTCGGACACCCGCGCAAAGCGCGCCGCCCGGGTGGGCGGCGTCAGGATTTCCAGCGGGCGCGCCTGCCGGATCAGCGTGTTGCCGATGGCGATGCCGATCTTGCGCGTGCCGAAGTCGAAGGCCAGCAGGGTCTCGTAACCCTCGGCGCCGGCCGCCTCAGGCATGCCCGGCGCCGGCCGCCAGCATGACCGGGTCGATGCCCAGCAGGCGCAGGGCGGCAGGGTAGCGCTCCTCGGGCGGCACGTCGAAGATGATGCGCGGATCCGCCGCCACGGTCAGCCAGGCGTTCTGGGCCAGCTCGTCCTCGAGCTGGCCAGCTCCCCAGCCGGCATAGCCAAGCGTCACCAGCATGCGGGAAGGCCCGCTGCCTTCGGCGACCGCCTGCAGGACGTCGCGTGAGGTCGTCAGCGCCATGTCGCCCAGCTTGATGCTGGAGTTGTATTCGCCGGCCGGCGCGTGCAGGACGAAGCCGCGGTCGGTCTGGACCGGCCCGCCGAAGAACACCCGCGCATCCTTGACGGGGGCGATCTCCAGCTTGAGGTCGATGCGCTCGAAAAGCGACCCCAAGGTCAGGTCGGTGGGACGGTTGATGACCAACCCGAGCGCACCGCGCGGCGTGTGCTCGCAGATGTAAATCACGGAACCGGCCAGCTCGCCGCCGACCATGCCTGGCATGGCCATGAGGAACTGGTTCGACAGATCGATGGTGGGCGATTCGTCGCGTGAGCTGCTGTCGTTCATGTGCTGCCCCTGAAACAGTATTGGCCGTATCGGGCATGCGAGCCGGCCGCAGAGGGCCGGCTCAGATTTCCATCAGTTCGAAATCCTCCTTGCGGGCGCCGCATTCCGGGCAGACCCAGTTAGGCGGGACGTCTTCCCAGCGGGTGCCCGGGGGAATGCCTTCCTCGGGCAGGCCGGCCTCCTCGTCGTAGACCCAGCCACAAATAAGACACATCCAGGTACGCATAGTTCTCTCGTGTTGACCCGCCGCCCCCCCGGAGCCGACGTGCATCTCATACAATGGGGTCAATCTTACCGAAAACCCTACCCGGCTTGCGCGGATGGCGTGCCGACGCGGCCGACGCCGCGCGAGCCTGAACCGACGCCGTCCGCCGTGGCATCTGCAACTCCTCCCCTCGTCCTGCTTTTCGGCCCCTTCGACCCCAGCGGGGCCGATGGCCTGCCGGCCGACGCCGTCACGTGCGCGCAGCTGGGCTGCCACGCGATCAGCACCCTGACCGCCGTGACGGTACAGGACACGGCAGGCATAGAAGAAGTCCACGTCCAGCCGCCGGAGCTGCTCGACGACCAGGCGCGTTGCCTGCTCGAAGACATGCCCGTGCAGGCGATCAAAGTCGGCGCGCTGTTCAGCGCTGAATCGGTCAGCGCAGTCGCGCAGATTGCGGCCGATTACAGCCACCTGCCGCTGGTGCTGCACCTGGGCCCGCGCGGGCCGGCCCCGCGCGATGCGGCCGACCAGGAAGATGCCGACGAACTGCTGGCGGCCACGTTCGAGCTGCTGCTGCCGCAGGCCCACGTGGCGGTGATCGAGCACGTGCGCCTGAACCAATGGGTGGCCGAAGGCCTGGTCGAGCCGGGCGAGCTGCCCAGCCCGCTGCACGCACTGCTGGCTGCCGGCGCGCAGTGGGCGCTGGCCACCGGCAACCCGGTACGGCCCGGCCATCGCACCAACCTGCTCGTCGGCCCGGAAAACCGGACCGCGAGCTTTCCCTGGCAGGCGCCGCCCGAACGCAGCACCGACACCGGCGGGGTGCTGTCGTGCGCCCTGGCCGCCCAGCTCGCCCACGGCCTGGCCGTACCCAAGGCCGTGGAGGCGGCGCTGGCGTATTCCGATGCGGCCATGGCTGCGGCCTTCCAGCCTGGCATGGGCAACCGCATCCCCAACAGGGTCTTGCGCCGATGAATGCCCCGGACGCGACGCCAGCGTTGCGCTTTCCCGCCGGCCTATACGGGATCACGCCGGAGTGGGACGATACCGATCGCCTGCTCGAGGCGATACGCGCCGCGGCGCGTGGCGGCATGCGGGCCCTACAGTTGCGGCGCAAGACGGCCTCGCTGCCATACAAGCACCTGCAGGCACGCGCCGTCGGGGACCTGTGCCGGTCGCTGGGGGTGACCTTCATCCTCAACGACCACTGGCGGCTTGCGCTGGAGTCGGGGGCCGACGGCGTGCACCTGGGGCGCGACGACGGCGACATCGCGGCGGTGCGCGCCAGCATCGGGCCCACCATGATCATCGGCGCGTCCTGCTACGACGAGCCGCAGCGCGCGCGGCTGGCGCTGCAGGCAGGCGCGGATTACATCGCCTTCGGCGCGGTATATCCTTCGCCCACCAAACCGCAGGCGGTACGCGCGCCGCTGGCGCTGCTGACCGAGGCGCGCGGGCTTGTACAAGCCATGCCCGCGCCGCGCCCGGCGGTCGTGGCCATCGGCGGCATCACGCCGGCCAATGCCGAACCCGTGGTGCGGGCAGGCGCTGACGCCATCGCCTTGGTTTCCGGGCTGTTCGAAGCCGGCGACATCGAAGCCGCGGCGCGGCGCTGCGCCGCCCTGTATTCCTGATCCCCCGGCTGCGGCCGGACCAACCCGTCATCGATCGCATCGTCATCCCATGTCCCGTAACGCCGAACTCTTTTCCCGCGCCATGCGTTCCATCCCCGGCGGCGTCAATTCGCCGGTACGCGCCTTCCGCTCGGTTGGCGGCACGCCCCGCTTCATCGAGCGGGCTCAAGGGCCTTATGTCTGGGACGCCGATGGCAAGCGCTATATCGATTACGTAGGGTCCTGGGGCCCAGCCATCCTGGGGCACGCGCATCCGGACGTGGTCCGGGCGGTACAGGAAGCGGCCGTGCACGGCCTGTCCTTCGGCGCGCCGACCGAGGCCGAGGTGAAGATCGCCGAGCTGCTGATCGAACGCCTGCCCTCGCTCGAACAGGTGCGCCTGGTGAGCTCCGGCACCGAAGCGACGATGAGCGCCATCCGCCTGGCGCGCGGCTTTACCGGACGCCCGACCATCGTCAAGTTCGAGGGCTGTTACCACGGCCATGCCGACAGCCTGCTGGTCAAGGCAGGCTCTGGGCTGATGACCTTCGGCAATCCGACCTCGGCCGGCGTGCCGCCTGAGTTCGTCTCGCACACGTTGGTGCTGGACTACAACGACAGCGACGCGGTCAAGCAGGCATTCGCCCGCCATGGCCAAAGCATCGCCTGTGTCATCGTCGAGCCGGTCGCCGGCAATATGAACCTGGTCAAGCCGGCGCCCGGCTTTCTCGAAACCCTGCGCGAGGAATGCACGCGCCACGGCGCGGTCCTGATCTTCGACGAAGTGATGACCGGATTCCGGGTCGGCCCGCAAGGCGTGCAGGGCCTGACCGGCATCACGCCCGACCTGACCACCCTGGCCAAGGTAATCGGCGGGGGCATGCCGGTCGGCGCCTTCGGCGGGCGCGCCGACATCATGGGGCACATCGCGCCCCTGGGCCCGGTCTACCAGGCCGGCACGCTGTCGGGCAACCCGGTAGCCGTGGCGGCGGGCCTGGCTACCCTGCAGGCGCTGGCACAACCCGGCTTCTACGAGCGCCTGGGCACGCTCAGCGCCCGGCTGGCCAGCGGCCTGACCGAGCGCGCCCGCGCTGCCGGCGTGCCGTTCTGTGCGGATGCCATCGGCGGCATGTTCGGCATCTATTTCCGGCAAGACGTGCCGAAGACGCTCGCCGAGGTCTCGTCCTGCGATACGGAGGCGTTCAGCCGATTCTTCCACGCCATGCTCGACGAGGGCGTGCATTTCGCCCCCTCGGCCTTCGAGGCGGGGTTTGTATCGGCGGCCCACGACGAGGACGTCATCGACCAAACGCTGCAAGCGGCCGAACGGGCCTTCGCCAAGCTGCGCCAGGCGTGATCAGCCCGGCGGGGGCACGACCGCCGTCACCTCGATCTCGACTTTGGCGCGGTCTTCGATGAGATCGGCCACCTGCACGGCGGTCATCGCCGGGAAGTGACGGCCGATCACTTCGCGGTAGTGGCGGCCGATCTCGGGGTAGGCCGCCACGTATTCCTTCTTGTCTCGCACGTACCAGGTCATGCGCACGATGTGCTCGGGCCGGGCGCCGCCCTCGGCCAGCACCTGCACCACGTTGACCAGCGCCTGGCGGACCTGCCCGGCGAAGTCATCGGTTTGGAACTGCTGCTGGCCGTCCCAGCCAATCTGCCCGCCGACGAAAATCATGCGGCTGCCTGCCGAAAATTCCGTCAAAATGCCGTTGGCGTAGCCGCGCGGCGAAGCCCAGGCGGGCGGCTGCAGTATCTTCATTTCCTTTCATCCTACGGGTCAGTCTAGTCGTTGTGCTCGCGCTGGCGCAGCCGGAACCGCTGCAGCTTGCCGGTCTCGGTGCGCGGCAAGGCATCGAGGAACTCGATCTGGCGCGGGTACTTGTACGGCGCGATGGTGTTCTTGACGAAGTCCTGAAGTGCCAGGACCAGATCAGGCCCAGGTTGGTAACCGGGGCGCAGCACGACGAAAGCCTTGACGATCTGGCCGCGCGCCTCGTCGGGCACCCCGACCACGCCACATTCGGCGACCGCCTCATGGCGCAGCAGTGCATCCTCGACTTCGGGACCGGCGATGTTGTAGCCGGCCGAAACGATCATGTCATCATTGCGCGCCTGGTAGAAAAAGTAACCGTCGGCGTCGCGTATGAAAGTGTCGCCCGGCAGGTTCCAGCCTTGCTGCACGAAATTTCGCTGGCGCTCGTCGGCCAGATAGCGGCAGCCGGTCGGCCCCTTGACCGCGAGCCGACCGGGCGTGCCGTCGGGCACGGGGTTCATGTCCTCGTCGACGATCTGCGCGACGTAGCCGGGCACGACCTTGCCAATGGCGCCGCGACGCACCTCGTCGCCGGCGCTGGAAATGTACACGTGGATCATTTCTGTGCCGCCGATGCCGTCTATCATTTCCAGCCCGGTGGCCGCCTTCCAGGCCTGGCGCGTGGCGTCGGGCAAGGCCTCGCCGGCCGAGACGCTCTTGGCAAGCGAGCCCAGGTCGAAGCGCGATGCGAGCGCCGCCATCTGCCGGTAGAAGGTCGGCGCCGTGAACACGATGGTGGCGCGAAAGTCCTGTATGGTCTGCAGTAGCGTCTCCGGCGTGAGCTTTTCGGACAGGACGACGCTTGCCCCCACGCGCAGCGGAAAGCACAGCAGCCCGCCCAGGCCGAAGGTGAAGGCCAGCGGCGGCGTGCCGCAGAATATGTCGTCGGCCTGCGGGCGCACCACATGGCGCGAAAACGAATCGCACATCGCCAGCACGTCGCGGTGAAAGTGCATGCAGCCCTTGGGCTTGCCGGTGGTGCCGCTGGTAAAAGCGACCAGGCAGACGTCGTCCACAGCCGTGTCGCATGCGTCAAATCCTTCCGGCTTGGCCGCGGCACGCGCATCCAGCGAGTCCGGCGATGCGTCGTTAAAAAGCATCACCTGGACCAGGTCGGGCGCGTGATGTTCGTTGCCCGGGTCCCGGCAGGCGTTCAGTTCGTCGGCCAGGCGCGCGTCGCACAGCGCGGCCGATATGCGCGCCTTGTCGATGACCTGCTTCAACTCCTTTGCGCGCAACAGCGGCATGGTCGGGACCGTGACCATGCCGGCCTTGACGCAGGCCAGCCACGATGCCGCCATCATCGGGTTGTTGGGCCCGCGCAGCAGCACGCGGTTACCCGGCACCAGGCCCATGTCCTCGACCAACACTCGGGCGATGCGATCCACCAGTGACTGCAACTGCCGGTAGGTCATCGCCTGCCGGCCTTGCCCGTCGGCCCAACGCAGCGCGATGCGCTCGCCGTCGCCGCGCGCCACGATGGCATCGACCAGTTCGACGGCCGCGTTCAGCCTGGGCGGATAGGCGAAATCCGGCTCATCCAGCAACAGTTCCGGCCATTGTTCCCGAGGTGGGAGATGGTCGCGGGCGAAAGTGTCGACGTGCGCGGAAGCTTCCATGTGACGTTCCCCTTGCCTATCGCTTTTCGGTCGGGCGCCTACCGGGCGGGCGGCCCGGCGCTGCCGTCCTTGAGCAGTTCGCGTGCGATGATCAGTTTTTGGACTTCGGTTGCGCCCTCATAGATGCGCAACGCGCGGATCTCCCGGTACAGGCGCTCGACCGGCGCGCCGGAAACGACGCCGGCTGCGCCGAAGAGCTGCACGGCCCGGTCGATGACGGCCTGCGCGGACTCGGTGGCGGTCATCTTGGCCATGGCCGCCTCGCGGGTGGTGCGTACGCCCTGCACGTCGCGCATCCACGCGGCCCGGTAAGTCAGGAGCGCGGACGCGTCGATGGCCGCAGCCATCTCGCCCAGTGCCGCCTGCGTCAGCTGCAGGTCGGCCAGCGCACCGCCGAATAAGCGCCGCGAGCGCGCGCGGGCGAGCGCCTCGGCGAGCGCCCGGCGCGCAAAGCCAAGCGCGGCCGCCGCCACGGATGCGCGGAATATGTCCAGCGTCATCATGGCGAGCTTGAATCCCTGCCCGGGTTCGCCCAACCGCTGCGTCGCAGGAATGCGGCAATCGACGAATTCCAGCGTCGCCAGCGGATGCGGCGCCATGACGTCGATGCGCTCGGCGATGCGCAATCCCGGCGTGCCGGCGTCGACGACAAAGGCGCTGATGCCGCGCGCGCCCGGCACCTGCTCCGTGCGCGCGAACACGCAATAGAAGTCGGCGATACCCCCGTTGGATATCCACGTCTTGCGGCCATCCAGGACGTAATGGTCCCCTTCGGTTCGGGCCTGGCAGGCCATGGCGGCGACGTCGGACCCGGCCTCGGGCTCGGACAGCGCGAAGGCGGCGATGGCGTGGCCGTCGGCCACGCGCGGCAAGTAGCGCCGCTTCAGGGCGTCGTCGCCAGCCAGGGCGATCGCCCCGCTGCCCAGGCCCTGCATGGCGAACGCGAAGTCGGCCAAGCCGTCATGGCACGCGAGTGTTTCGCGCAAAATGCACAGGGCGCGCGAGTCGACCCCGGACAAGGCCCCACCCCACTCGCCGTCCGGGCCGGCCGGCACGCAGTAGCGCAGCCAGCCGGCCTGGCCGAGGCTGCGCACCAGGCGCCGGCACGCCTGGTCCGTATCGCCATGGTCCGCCGGCTGCAGGGACCGCTTGCACCACGCGTCGAGGTCGCGCGCCAGGGTGCGGTGCGCGGGATCGAAAAACGGCCAATCCAGCCAGCTGCGGTCTGCGTACATGCTTAATCGCCTTCGAATACCGGCTTGCGCTTGGCCACGAAGGCCTCATAGGCGCGATGAAAGTCGCGGGTCTGCATGCAGATGGCCTGGGCCTGGGCTTCGGCCTCTATCGCCTCGTCCAAGCCCATCGCCCATTCCTGGTGCAGCAGCTTCTTGGTCATCGCATGGGCGAAGGCCGGGCCGGCGGCCAGTTGGGCGGCCAATTCGCCGGCGGCCGCCAGCAAGGCGCCGGGCTCGTGCAGCGAATTGAAAAACCCCCATCGCAGCCCTTCTTCGGCCGACATCGCGCGCCCGGTATAGAGCAGTTCGCTCGCCCTGCCCTGGCCGATGACGCGCGGCAGCAACGCGCAAGCGCCCATGTCTGCCCCGGCCAGCCCGACGCGGGTGAACAAAAAGGCGGTGCGTGCCGCCGGCGTGCCCAGGCGGATGTCGCTGGCCAGCGCAATCATCGCGCCGGCGCCTGCGCACACGCCATCGACCGCGGCGACGATGGGCTGCGGGCAGGCACGCATGGCCTTGACCAGGTCGCCGGTCATGCGGGTGAAGTCCAGCAGTCCCGGCATGTCCATGCGCGTCAATGGCCCGATGATCTCGTGCACGTCGCCGCCCGAGCAAAAATTGCCTCCCGCGCCCGTGATCACGACCACCTTGACGTCGGTGGCATAGACCAGCCGACGGAACAAGTCGCGCAGCTCGGCGTAGGAATCGAACGTCAGCGGGTTCTTGCGCTGCGGCCGGTTCAGCGTGATGGTGGCGACCTTGCCGTCGGCGCTTGCCTGCCACAGGAAATGCCTGGCCTGGTATCCGGCGCAGGGCTGTTTGTGGTGCGCCATGCCGTGTTCGGTTTCGCTCATGCCTGCCATGCTCCTTCTTGCCATTGGTCGACGCGACTGCCTGCGCTATCCCGCCATCACCTCGCCGCCGTCGACCGGCAGCGCCTGCCCCGTCACGGCTGCCGATGCCGGCAGGCACAGCCACAGCACCGCCTCGGCCACTTCTTCGGGTTGCACCAGCCGCCCCTGCGGGTTGCGCGCGACGAGCGCCTCCAGCGCCTGCCGGGGGTCCTTGCCCGTCTTTTCCACGATGTTGCGCACGGCGCTGCGTACGATGTCGGTTTCGGTGTAGCCGGGACAGACGGCGTTGACGGTCACGCCCTTGCGCGCCGTCTCCAGCGCCAGCGCGCGCGTCAGGCCCACCACCCCATGCTTGGCGGCGCAATAGGCGCTGACATAGGGGTAGCCGGTCAGGCCCGCCGTGCTGGCGATGTTGACGATGCGGCCCCAGCCACGCTGCAGCATCGCCGGCAGCGCCGCCTGGCTGCAATGGAAGACGCCGGATAGGTTGACCTCTATCAGGGTGCGCCACAGCTCGGTGCTGGTGCGTTCGAAACGCTCGCTCGTCGCCTGCCCGGCGTTGTTGACCAGGATGTCGATCGGTCCGGCATCTTGCGCAGCGCGCGAAAACGCTTGATCCACGGCATTGCGGTCGGCGACGTCAGCCTGCTGCACCCGACAGCGCGACGGGTCGCCCAGGGTGGCCACCGCCTGCCGCAGCGCGTCTTCGTTGCGGCCGAGCAGCGTGACCTGCGCGCCGGCGGCAAGCAGCCGCCTGGCACAGGCCAGGCCGATACCGCGGGCAGCGCCGGTGACCAGCGCGTGCTTGCCGGACAAAGGCTGGACCGGGTTCATTTGTATGGCTCCGCAGGCGCGGCGGCCGCAGCGGCGGCGCGCGCCAGATTGGTTTCGAGCTGGCGCTTGCCGGCCAGGTACTGGCGCGGCCACGGCACGTCGGTGTAGCCCACGCGCGCCGCCTCGTGCAGCGTCCATGCCGGGTCGGCCAGGTGCGGACGCGCCAACGCGCACAGGTCGGCGCGTCCCGACGCGATGATCCCGTTGACGTGGTCGGCCTCGAAGATCGCCCCCACGGCCATGGTCGGCATGCCGGTTTCGTTGCGGATCCGGTCGGCGAACGGCGTCTGGTACATGCGCCCGTAGACCGGCTGCTGGTCGGGGCTGACCTGCCCGGACGAGCAATCGATCATGTCGGCACCGGCTTGCTGGAACATCCGTGCGATCTGCACCGCATCGTCAGGCGTGATGCCGCCTTCGACCCAATCGTGCGCGGAGATGCGCACGGACATGGGCAGGTGCCCGGGCCAGGCCTCGCGCACCGCGGCGAACACTTCCAGCGGATAGCGCAAGCGGTTCTCCAGGCTGCCGCCATACTCGTCGCTGCGGCGGTTGGTCAGCGGGGAAATGAAGCTGGACAGAAGATAGCCGTGCGCGCAGTGCAGCTCCAGCCAGTCGAATCCAGCAGCGGCCGCCCGCCGCGTCGCGGCGACGAAATCGTCACGCACGCGATCCATGTCCGCACGGGTCATTTCCCGGGGAACCTGCGAAATGCCTTCGAGGTAAGGCAGGGGCGAGGCCGACAGCAGCGGCCAGTTGCCCTGCGGCAAGGGATGGTCCATCTCCTGCCAGCCGACCTGGGTCGAACCCTTGCGCCCGGCGTGGCCGAGCTGTATGCCTATCTTGGCCGGCGTATTGCCGTGGACGAAGTCGACGATGCGCCTGAACGCCTGCATCTGCTCGTCGTTCCACAGCCCGGGGCAGCCCGGCGTGATGCGCGCATCGGGCGAGACGCAGGTCATTTCCACCATGACCAGCCCGGCGCCGCCCAGCGCCCGGCTGCCCAGGTGGACGAGGTGGAAATCTCCGGGCACACCGTCGTGGCAGGAATACATCGCCATCGGCGAGACGACGATGCGGTTGGGCAGCTCCACCTGCCGCAAGCGGTAGGGCGTGAGCATGGGCAGCGGCGCACGACCGCCTGCCGGGGCGGCCGCACCTGCCAGCCACCTTTCGTAGGATTCCAGCCAATGCGGGTCCCGCAGGCGCAGGTTCTCGTGGGAAATGCGCTGTGACCGCGTCAGCAGCGAATAGGCAAACTGGGGCGGCTGCAGGCCGGCGTAGCGTGCCACGTTTTCGAACCACTCGGTCGAGTTGCGTGCCGCGTTCTGGATCTTGAGCACCTCGACGCTGCGCGTGGCCTCGTAGTCGGCCAGCGCCTGTTCGAGCCTGTCGATGCCGTCCAGTTTGGCGGCCAGTTCGATGGCGTCTTCCAGCGCCAGCTTGGTACCGGAGCCGATGGAAAAGTGCGCGGTATGCGCGGCATCGCCCATCAGGACCACCGGTACGCGGTGGCGTTTGTCCCCGTATTGCGGCGTGGTCCAGTGCACCCAGCGCTTGCAGATCACGCGTGGGAAGCGGATCCAGATGGCCGACCCGCGCAAATGGCGCGCATTGCTCATCAGCCGGTGGCCATCCAGCCAGGGCGCGAATAGGCGCTCACAGTAGGCGATGCCTTCCTCCTGGTTCATCGCATCCAGGCCAGCCGCGCGCCAAACCTGTTCGGGCGTTTCGACAATGAAGGTGGACAGGCCGGGTTCGAACCGGTAGGCATGGGCCTGGAACCAGCCATGCTCAGTCTGCACGAAGGCGAACGTGAACGCGTCGAAGACTTTGGTCGTGCCCAGCCACACGAAGCGGCAGCGCCGCAGGTCGATGTCGGGCTGGAAGGCGTCGGTGTAGCGGCTGCGCACGCGGCTGTTGATGCCGTCGGAGGCAATGACAAGATCGGCGTGATAACGGCGCGCGATCTCCTGGTCGTCCTGGACGTCGGTTTCGAAGACCAAGCGCACGCCCAGTTCCTCGCAGCGCGCCTGCAGGATGTTGAGCAGGCGCTTGCGGCCAATGCCGATGAATCCGTGGCCGGTGGTGCGTATGCGCTCACCCTTGAAATGGATCTCGATGTCGTCCCAGTGGTTGAAGGCCTCGCTGATCTGCCGGGCACTGACCGGATCGGCGGCCTGCAGGTTGCCCATCGTGGCGTCGGAAAACACCACGCCCCAACCGAAGGTGTCGTACGGACGATTGCGCTCGATGACCACGACCTCGTTGGCGGGGTCGCGCAGCTTCATGAGCAGCCCGAAGTACAGGCCGGCGGGGCCTCCGCCTATGCAGACGATGTTCATAGCGACCTGGCGTCCGTCCTTGCCCCCCGCACGGCGGCGTGGCTCGCCGTGGCGACGGTGATTAGTTTGAGTCTTGATATTTTAGGCTTCAACTATATACGCGAAAAAAATGGGCGGCAATAGCCCGAAACCCCTTCCTCGCACGGGGCGGGCTACACGCCCAGGTAGCGGCTCCACAGGCTGCGGTCGGCGTCCAAGGCGTCCGAGCCGCCCGTCCAGACGACCTTGCCCCGCTCCAGGATGACATGCCGGTCGGCCAGGGCCAGCAGGCGCTCGACGTACTTGTCGATGACCAGGATGGTCTGCCCGGCTGCGCGCAGGCGCGCCAGGCATTGCCAAATTTCTTCGCGCACGCGCGGCGCCAGGCCTTCGGTGGCTTCGTCCAGGATCAACAGGCGGGGATTGGTCACCAGTGCGCGGCCGATGGCCAGCATCTGCTGCTCGCCGCCGGAGAGCTGGTTGCCCAGGTTGCGCTGGCGCTGCGCGAGCCGCGGAAAAAGTTCGAACACCCGTTGCGCCGTCCAGGGTGGCCCCGACATGGGGCTGCGCTGAGCGGCAAAGGCGGTCAAGTGCTCGCGCACGGTCAGGTTGGGAAAGCACTGCCGCCCCTCCGGCACGATGGCGATCCCGGCGCGGGCAATGCGGTCGGTCGGCCAGCCGGTGATGTCCTGCCCGGCAAAGCGGACGGACCCTGCCTTGGCCGGCAGCAGCCCCAGCATGGTCCGCAGCAGCGTCGTCTTGCCCATGCCATTTCGCCCGAGCAGCGTGACGACTTCACCAGCACCGACGTCCAGGTCCACGCCGAACAGGACCTGGCTTGGCCCGTAGCCGCTTTGCAATGCGCGGATCTGCAGCATCGGTTCGCTCATGACGTCATGCCCTGCCTGGCATCGTCCTCGCCGAGGTAAGCGCTGCGCACGTCGGGATGGGCACGGATTTCCTCGGGCGTGCCGGTCGCGACGATGCGGCCGTACACCAGCACCGAGATCCTGTCGGCCAGGCGGAACACCGCCTGCATGTCGTGCTCGACCAACAGCATCGCGGCTTGGCCGCGCAGCGACTCGATCAGCTCGGTCAGGCGCAGCGTTTCATCCGGCCCCATGCCGGCCATGGGCTCGTCCAACAGCAACACCTTGGGCCGCCCGGCCAACGCCAAGGCAAACTCCAGCTTGCGTTGTTCGCCATGCGGCAGCGTGCCCGCTTCATGGTCCATCAGCGCAGGATCGATCGCGCACTGGCGCGCAAGCGCCTGCGCCGCTTCGTGCAAGCCAGGCTCGGCATTGCGCGGGCGCCAAAAGCGCATGCTGCTACCCGTGTGCGCCTGAACCGCGAGCAGCAGGTTTTCCCGCACGGACAGGCGATTGAAGATGTTGGTGATCTGGAACGACCGCGACAGCCCCGCCGCCACGCGCTGGTGGGCATTGAGGCGGGTAATGTCGGCGCCGCCTAGCTCCAGCCTGCCCGCGTCGGCTGCCAGCGTGCCGGCCAGCAGGTGGATGAGCGTGGACTTGCCCGCGCCGTTGGGCCCGATCAACGCGTGGATCTCGCCGGGAAGGATCTCCAGGCTGACGTCGTCGGTGGCAAGCAGCGCGCCGAAGCGGCGCACCAGGCCGGTCGCCCTCAGCGCGGGAGGCTGGCCCGATCGGGCCGGCTTGTCCCACGGAGCGCGCTCGCGGCCGTTCATGCCCGCCCTCCGGCGCCTTCGCCCTGCACGCGGCGGCGCGCAAACATGCCGGCCAGCCCCCTGGGCGCGACCAGCACGACCACCAGCAGCAGGATGCCCAGCGGCAGGTGCCAGTATTCCGTCCATAGCCGCAGGAATTCTTCGAGCAGCAGCATGACCACCGCCCCCGCCACGCCGCCGTAGCGCAAACCGATGCCACCGACGATGACCATGATGATGAGGTTGGCCGACTGGGTCCAGTGCATCAGGCTGGGCGAAACGAACAGGTTGTGATTGGCCAGCAAGGCGCCGGCCAGCCCAGCCGCGGCCCCGGCCAGCGTGAAGGCCACCAGCTTGATTCGATACACCGGATAGCCCAGTGCCTGCATGCGCGATTCGTTCTCGCGTATGCCCTGCAGCGCCGCGCCGAACCGCGAATCGACCGCGCGCCCGTACAGGGCAAGCACGGCGGCGAAGATGGCGAGCACGACATAGTAGAAAACCATGTCGTCGCCCAGGTCCAGCCCGGGCAGCGTCGACGGGCCCGCCAAGTTGAGCCCATCCTCGCCCCCATACTGGCGCAGCGAGATGAACACGTAATAGATCATCTGCGCGAACGCCAGCGTGATCATGATGAAGTACACGCCCCGGGTGCGCAGCGAGATCGCACCCGTGACGAGCGCGAGCAGCGCGGCCAGCGCCGCGGCAGCGGGCCACGCTGCCAGGGCCGAATGCACGCCAGCCTCGGCCAGGATGGCCACGACATAGGCACCCGCGCCAAGGAAGGCCGCATGCCCGAGCGCCACCATGCCGCCGTAGCCCAGGATAAAGTTCAAGCTGGTCGCAGCCAGGCCGTAGATCAGGATGCGCCGCACCAGCGAAACGTAGAACGAGACATCCCACGCCGCGGCGATCCAGGGAAATGCCATGAGCAGGGCAAGCGCCAGCCAGACGATCCAGGATGCGCGCATCGGCCGCCCTACCCCCTGGCCGGAAACAGCCCGGCCGGACGAAAGGCGAGCACGGCCGCCATCAGCACATAGATCGAAATCGCCGCCAAGGTCGGGCCGAGGCTGGCGGCCATGGCCGGCGGAAAAACCTCGCGCAGCAACATGGGCAGGAAGGCCCGCCCGGCGGTGTCGACCATGCCGACGAGCAGCGCGCCGACGAACGCGCCGCGCACCGAGCCGATGCCGCCGATGACGATGCACACCAGCACGAGGATGAGGATTTCCTCGCCCATGCCCGTCTGCACGGCTGTGACCGGCCCGAGCAGCGCGCCGGCCGCGGCCGCGAGCATCGCGCCGAGCACGAACACGCCCAGGAAAAGAAGCGGTACGCGCACGCCCATCAGCGTGGCCATCTGGCGGTTGGACGCGCCGGCACGCACCAGCACGCCGGCGCGCGTATGCGCGACGAACCAATACAGCCCCAGCGCAGCCAGCGCGCCCACGCCGATGATGAGCAGACGATAGGCCGGGTACATCAGTTCCGGCAACAGCTGGACCGGACCGGACAGCGCCGGCGGCAAGCCCAGCATCACCGGCGCCGGCCCCCAGATCATCTTGACCAGGTCGTTGGCGATGAGGATCAAGGCAAAGGTGGCCAGCACCTGGGCCAGGTGATCACGTTGGTACAGCTTGCGCACCAACGCGACCTCCAGCACCGCGGCAACCAACCCGGTGACCAACATGGCCAGCAGCACCGAGGCGGCGAACGAGCCGCTGTGCTGCATGGCCTCGGCGGCCAGGTAGGCGCCGGCCATGTACAGCGAGCCGTGCGCCAGGTTCATCACGTCCATGATGCCGAACACCAGCGTCAGCCCGGCCGCGATGAGAAACAGCATGAGCCCGAACTGCAGCCCGTTGAGCAGCTGCTCGACCAGCAGTATCGACGTCATGGCGCGGATCCCGCCCAGGCTGCGCGTACCGGCATCGCCAGGCCGCCTACATCTTGCATTCGCCGACGTACGCGTCCTGGTAGTCGTCGAATACCTTGCCGACCAGCTTGTTGGTGATCTTGCCCTCGGCGTCTTTTTCGATCACACGCAGGTAGTAGTCCTGGATGGGGTAATGGTTGGCCCCGTAGCGGAACTTGCCGCGCACGGACTCGAAGTCCGCCTTGGCCAGGGCTGCGACCACGGCATCGCGGTCATCGACCTTGCCACCGACCTGCCGCACGGCCGCGTCGATGGCCATGATGACGTCATAGGCCTGGGCCGCATACACCGACGGATACCGGCCGCCGTATTCCTTGCGGAAAGCCTCCACGAACTGCTTGTTACGCGGGTTGTCCAGGTCGTGCGCCCACTGCGCGGTGTTGTACATGCCCAGCATGGGTTCGCCCACGGCCTGGATGACGTCCTCGTCGGCCGAAAAACCCGGACCGATCAGGGTGATGCCCTGGTTCAGCCCTGCGGCCACGAACTGCTTGATGAAGTTGATGCCCATGCCGCCCGGCAGGAAGATGTAGACCGCGTCGGGCTTGGCTGCGCGCAATTGAGCGAGCTCGGCCGCGTAGTCGATCTGGCCCAGCTTGGTGTAGAGCTCCTGCGCAACCTCGGCCTTGTAGCCACGCTTAAAGCCGGTGAGCGCATCCTTGCCGGCAGGGTAGTCCGGGGCCATGATGAACATGTTCTTGTAGCCGCGGTCTGCCGCGACCTTGCCGGCGGACTCGTGGAAGGCGTCGTTCTGGTACGACTGCCCGAACCAGAAGCGGTTGCACTGCTTGCCGGCAAACTGGCTGGGACCGGGATTGTTGGACAGGTACGGCACCTTGGCCGCAAAGAGTGCCGGACCGACCGCCAAGGCGACGTTGGACCCGATCGGGCCGGTAAAGAAATCGATGCGCTCGCGCTGGATGTAACGGTTGACCAGTTGGCGCGCCTGATCGGGGTTGCCGCCCATGTCGGTCTGCAGGAATTGCGCCGGCTGGCCGCCCAACTTGCCACCGAGCTCCTTGATCGCCAGGTTGAACCCGTCGCGCGCTTCGGCGCCCAGCGCCGCGAAGGGCCCCGAAATATCGTTGGCGATGCCGACCTTGATCGGGTCCTGCGCCGCCGCGGTGCCCGAGACGAGCACGGCGGCCAATATGAGCGGCTTGAACGAACGCATGGCGGATGGCTCCCAGCGCTAGAGCGCGACGGTGGTTGGAAAGGTGCGGGGCGATTCGCCGCAAGGCCGCACCAGCAAAGGAAAGACTGGTGTCGCGTATAGTTTAGGTTTAAAGTATCTGTGACGACAAGTCTAGGGTTTTTACCAATTATTCCGCCACCCATGACAGGCCAGCCACCCGCCGGAAGCGGCGCACTTTACCGCGGTTACGACCAGCCGGCGCTGGACGCGCAGTACAACGCACGCGCGACAGTACCCGACATCGGCCCGTATCTCAACCAGTACGCGCAGTTGAGCGCCCACGCGCGCGCCGTGCTCGAATGCGCCACCGACGTCGCCTACGGCGACCACCCGGACGAGACCATGGACATCTTTCCGGCCGCCGGGACCCAGCCGGCGCCGGTGTTCATGTATATCCATGGCGGCTATTGGCGCGCACTCGGCAAGGACGATTCCAGCTTCATGGCGCCGGCGTTCGTACAGGCCGGCGCCACGGTAGCGGCGATCAACTATTCGCTGGCACCAGCGGCGAACCTGGACCAGATCGTCGACCAAGTCCGCCGCGCGCTCGCGTGGCTCGTGCGCAATGCCGCCCGGTTCAACGGCGATGCAAGCCGCATCCACGTGGGCGGCAGCTCTGCCGGCGGGCACCTGGCTGCCATGCTGCTGGCCGAGGGGTGGCACGCGCGCTACGGCGTGACGGCCGAGGCCGTTCGTGGCGCCGTGCTGCTATCCGGCCTGTTCGACATCACGCCGCTGGTGCACACCCACATCAACGAGTGGATGCGCATGACGCACGAGGACGCCCGGCGCAACAGCCCGCTCTTCGCATTGCCGCGTCGCGGCTGCCCCATCGTTGTCAGCTGCGGCGAGAACGAGACCGACGAGTTCAAGCGCCAGTCGCGCGATTACCTGCAGGCCTGGCGCGATCTCGGCCACGAAGGCCGATACGTCGACATGCCAGGCACCAATCACTTCGACCTTGTCCTTGCCCTGAACGACCCGGACAGCGCGCTGGCGCAAGCCGTGTTCCGGCAGATGGGCTTGGCCGCGCCCCGCGCAGGCGGGGCGGAATCGACCTGAGGTGCGCCGGACGTCGCCCAAATGACCGATTCTCCCGATCTCGAATCCCGCGCGGCGCCCGACGACCACCAGGCGCTGCGCCTGTGGCTGCGCCTGCTGACCTGCTGCAACCTGATCGAAGCGCAGATCCGCTCGCGGCTGCGCACCGAATTCGACACGACCCTGCCCCGCTTTGACCTGATGGCACAGCTGGACCGCGCGCCAGATGGGATGAAGATGGGCGAGCTGTCGCGCCGCATGATGGTCACCAACGGCAACATCACCGGCATCGCCGACCAGCTCGAAAAGGAAGGATTGGTGATGCGCACCCGGTCCGACACGGACCGCCGCAGCTCGCTGCTGCGGCTGACCCCGCGCGGCAAGCGGGCGTTCACGCGCATGGCCCGCGCCCACGAGCAGTGGGTCAAGGAACTCTTCGCCGGCCTCAGCGACGACGGACGCAACCGCCTGTACCAGGCGCTGGGCGAACTGAAGCTGGGCATCGTCGCCCGGCCAGGCCGGGGCCGGCCATAGCCCGGCGCGCCAGCCGGCCTGACAGAGGCCGCCAAATTGGGGAATAATGGTCGGTTTCCCGGGCAGCGCGCCCGGGGAATCTTTTACGCCCTGATCCTTTGCGCACACCACCATGGCCGTCAACCTGCATATACCCGCCGAATCCGATATTCATCCCGTGGCCGGCGTCGAGCTCGGCGTCGCCGAGGCCGGCATCCGCAAGGCGAACCGACGCGACCTGACGGTCATGCGCCTGGCCGCGGGCAGCGCGGTGGCCGGGGTGTTTACGCGCAACCGCTTCTGCGCGGCGCCGGTACAGGTCTGCCAGGCCCACTTGGCCGCCGGCCCGGACATCGGCGCGCTGGTGATCAACACCGGCATCGCCAATGCGGGCACGGGCCAGGCCGGCGTGCACGCCGCCCGACGCACCTGCGAGGAAGCCGCCCGGCTGCTCGGCCTGCGGCCCGAGCAGGTGCTGCCGTTTTCCACCGGGGTGATCCTGGAGCCGCTGCCGGTCGATCGCATCGCCGCCGCGCTGCCGCGCGCGGTCGCGGACCTGTCGCCGGCCAACTGGATGGCCGCCGCGCACGCCATCATGACCACGGACACCCTGCCCAAGCTGCATTCGCGGCGCGTGCAGCTGGGCGATGCGACCGTTGCCGTCACCGGCATCAGCAAGGGCGCGGGCATGATCCGGCCCAATATGGCCACGATGCTCAGCTTCCTGGCCACCGACGCGGGCATCGCGCCTGCCCTGCTGGCACGCATGGCGCGGGAGATCGCCGACATGTCGTTCAACCGGATCACGGTCGACGGTGACACGTCGACCAATGACTCCTTCGTCCTGGTCGCCACCGGCGCAGCCGGCGTCTCGGTGCAATCGGAATCCGACCCGCACTACGGCGCGTTGCGCGCGGCGCTGGCCGAAGCCGCCAAGGACCTGGCGCAGAAGATCGTGCGCGATGCCGAAGGCGCGACCAAGTTCATCACCGTGCGCGTGGAAGAAGCCGGATCCACCGAGGAGGCGCTCAAGGTCGCCTACGCGGTGGCGCATTCCCCCCTGGTCAAGACGGCCTTCTACGCCTCGGATCCCAACCTGGGCCGCATCCTGGCCGCGGTGGGCTACGCCGGCATCGACGACCTGG
>CALEQZ010000003.1 GCA_937908115.1 uncultured Alcaligenaceae bacterium
GCGCCGCCGCCGGCTGCGGCGCGCCAAGCGTCGCAACCAGCGCCGCGGCCGCGGCGCCCAGGGCCAGCTTGGTACGGCCCTTATTCATTGCAAATTGCTTTGCCATGGATGCTCCTTCTGGGGGCGTTCCCCGTTGTTGTCGGCCGGATCCCGGCCGGTTGGTCGTAGCGCGCCCGCCGGACGGGCCTGCGGGCGCACGGGATCGGTCAAGCCTGTGCCACGGCGGCGTCGATGGCGCCGGCCAGGCGTTCGACGAGCTGATCGAGCTCATCGTCGCTGATGATGAAAGGCGGGGCAAGCAGCACGTGATCCCCGTGGCGGCCGTCTATGGTGCCGCCCATCGGATAGCACATCAAGCCCCGGGCCATGGCCTCGCGCTTGACGCGGGCATGGATCGTCTTTTCGGGATCGAACGTTTTCTTTGTTTCACGATCTGCCACCAGCTCCACGCCCATGAACAGCCCGCGGCCGCGGATGTCGCCGACATGGGGGTGTTCACCGAGCGCATCCTGTAAACGCTGGCGCAGCCCTTCGCCCTGCTTGCGCACCCGTTCGAGCAACCCATCGCGGCGGATGACTTCCTGCACCGCCAGCGCCGCGGCGCAAGCCGTGGCGTGGCCCAGATAGGTATGCCCGTGCTGGAAGAAGCCCGATCCGCGGCTCATCGCCTCGACCACGTGGCCCTGGGCCATGACCGCGCCGATGGGCTGGTAGCCGCCGCCCAGCCCCTTGGCGATGGTGATCAGGTCCGGGACGATGCCTTCTTGTTCGACGGCGTAGAGCGTGCCGGTGCGGCCCATGCCGCACATGACTTCGTCGGCGATCAGCAAAATGCCGTGACGGTTGCAGATCTCGCGCACGCGCCGGAAGTAATCCGCCACGGCCGGCACGGCGCCCAGCGTGGCGCCGACCACGGGCTCGGCCACGAAGGCGATGACGTTTTCGCCGCCCAGTTCGTCGATCGCGGCTTCGAGCTCGTCGCCCAGGCGGGCCGCATAGTGTTCGTCCGTTTCGCCCGGCTGGCGGTCGCGGTAGGCGTAGCAGGGCGAGACGTGCTTGACGTCGATGAGCAGCGGCGCGAATTGCGCGCGGCGCCATGCGTTGCCTCCGACGGCCAGCGCGCCCAGCGTGTTGCCGTGGTAGCTCTGGCGCCGCGCGATGATGTGGCGGCGCTGCGGTTGGCCGATCTCGACGAAATACTGGCGCGCCATCTTCAGCGCCGCTTCGACGGCCTCCGAGCCGCCGGACACGAAATAGGCGTGCGTGGTGCCGGCAGGGGCGTCTTCGACCAGGCGCTCGGCCAGGCGCTCGGCGACTTCGGTCGTGAAAAAGCTCGTGTGGGCATAGGCGAGCCGGTCGATCTGGGCGTGCATCGCCGCCAGCACGTCGGGATGGCCGTGGCCCAGGCAGGACACGGCCGCGCCGCCCGAGCCGTCGAGGTAGGCCTTGCCGTCGCTGTCGTACAGCCAGGCGCCCTTGCCGGAAACGGCCGGCGCTGGCGTATGCCGCAGCGAGCGATGCAGCACGCGGGTTTGGTTCATGGTGAGATCCGTCTTAAGTCAGGGTAGGGGCAGCAGGGGAGGAAGGGGCTGCGCGGTGCGCCGCCCCTGGCGCGGCCGCGGCCCAATAGGCGTGTTCATCGTGCAGGCGGGCCTCGACTTCGGCCAGCCGCGTCAAGATCGCGTCGCCGCCGCGTGCGGCCAGCCGGGCGAGCAGGTGCTCGGCCAGCGCCAGCAGTCCCGTGGTCGTGTGAAAGAACGATGCCGGCCCCTGCAAGGGCCCGGGCGGTGTAAAGAGCAGGATATGGGCCGCGTGCTCGGCCACGGGCGAGCGCGCCGAATCCGTCAGCGCGACCACTGCGACGCCGCGCTGCGCGCAACGCCGGGCAGTGTGCGCCGTCAGCATCGTGTAGGGAGCCTGCGAGATCGCCACCAAGGCATCGCCGGCCTGCAGGGCATCGGCCTGCTCGGCCGGGGCCCCGCCCACGCAATCGAGCAGCAGGCCGTTGCCGCGCAGCAGCTGGTAGCCGTAATGCATTTGCGAAGCGATGCCAAAGCTGGAGCGGGTGCCGAGAAACCCGACCAGCCGCGCGCGTAGCAGCGCGTCTGCGGCCGCATCCATGGCCGGGGCGGGAGTGGCCTGGCGCACCGATTGCACGGCCTGCGTCTGCTGGGCGGTCAGCGCATCCAGCATGGGCGCCTCGGATTGCGCGGCCTGTAGGCGCGCGGCCTTGCGGCGCAGCCCGCCGGTGGCCGCCTGCTGGCAGGCGGCGCGAAACGCCTGGTAGCTGTCATAGCCACCCGCGCGCGCCAGGCGCAGCATGGTCGCGGGCGCGACGCCGACCTCCTGGGCCTGGCGGCGCATCGACCACAGGGCCGCCTGCGGCATGTTGGCCGCGACCCAGCCGGCGGCCCGGCGCAGTTCCGGCGGAAGTTGCGCGTACACGGCCTGCAGCCTTTCGCGAGGGTCGTCGGAATCGAAATGGGCCATGGGAGAGATGTAAAAAACATATGCTACATCTTTCCCGCGGTGAAAAAACAATTGTTTTTATAGGGGGTTTCCCGAATTTAGTCGCGAATTCGGGGGCGATTACAGGAAATAGCCGCAATGCCTGTTTGACAAGGATAGGTACCAGCCATATTATTTGAGTAGAAATTAATCTTATTGAACTGGTTTGATCATGAATAATCCAGCCGCAGGCTCTCAACAGTACGACTTGCGCATCCTGCGCGCGCTGCGCCGCATTACGCGGTCGATCGCGCTGCATTCGCGCCAGCTGGCCGCCTGCAGCCAGATCACCGCGCCGCAGCTGATCTGCCTGCGTGCGGTCATTGCCAATGGTCCGATGACGGCCACCGCGATCAGCCGTGAAATCCATGTCAGTCCCAGTACGGTCGTCGGCATACTCGACCGCCTGGAAGACAAGGGCTTGATCCGGCGCGAACGCGGTCGGGAGGACCGTCGCATCGTCTTTGTCTCGGCCACCGAGGCCGGGCGCGCGTTGGCGGCGGCTGCGCCGTCGCCGCTGCAGAAAAAGCTGGCCGATGCGCTCAACGCGCTACCCGAGCTCGAGCAGGCCACGATTACTCTGTCGCTCGAGCGCATCGTGGATCTCATGGAAGCGGGCGGCCCGCCGGCCGAGCCCGAACCCCAGGATGCGGCATCGCCCATCCTGGAAGTGCCCACCGGCGGTGCGCCCCCCGAGTCGGGGCTGGTGGTATGAGGCTGGGCGCGCAGCCACACCATGCAGCGGCAACGACCGCCGCGCGATCCGGGGCCCGGGCGCAGACCGGACCGACGCATATCCTGCGCAGGCCGCGCCGCGCCGACGGCGCGGCCATCCACCACCTCGTGACGCAGTGCCCACCGCTGGACTGCAATTCCGTCTACGCCTATCTGCTCCTGTGCGAGCACTTTTCCGAGACCTGCGTCGTCGCTGAACGCGACGGCGACATCGAAGGCTTCGTTTCCGCCTACGTTCCGCCCGGCAGGGCCGATGTGTTGTTCGTATGGCAGGTGGCCGTGCACGAAAACGCGCGCGGCTGCGGCCTGGGGCGCGCCATGCTCCAGGAAATCCTGGGTCGTCCCGTGCTCGATGGGGTGGCCTATCTCGAAACCACCGTGGGACCCGGCAATGCGGCATCGCGCCGCATGTTCGCCGGCCTGGCCAGGCAGTACGGCGCCGGCTGTGACGAATCACCGCTGTTCGACCGCCGCCTGTTCGGTGCTTCGTCGCACGACGAAGAAATGCTCCTGCGGATAGGGCCGTTGGGCGAACGCGCCTGACGCGCCGGGGCACGCCTGCCCCACGACTCGCGGTGTCGTCGCATTGTGCGGCCGCGCCCCGGCCAGGTCTTTTCGGACCGCCGCAACTACACCTCTGACAAGGGAGAAAGCAATGGATCTAAAAATCTTCGACAGAATGGAGTCCGAAGTCCGAGGCTACATCCGGTCCTTTCCCGTCGTTTTCAGCCATGCCCGCGGATCGCTGATGGTGGCCGAAAACGGCATGGAATACATCGACTTCTTCAGCGGCGCGGGCACGCTGAACTACGGCCACAACAATCCCGTTTTCAAGGAAAAGCTGCTTGAGTACCTGGCCGGCGACGGCGTGGTGCACGGCCTGGACATGGCGACCAGCGCAAAGAAGGGTTTCCTTGAAACCGTGGACCGGGTGCTGCTCAAGCCGCGCAATTGGAAGTACACCCTGCAGTTCACCGGGCCGACCGGTACCAATGCCGTGGAGGCCGCGCTCAAGATCGCCCGCCAGGTCAAGGGCCGCCCCAACGTCATCTCGTTCACGCACGGCTTTCACGGTGTGACTGGCGGGTCGCTGTCGGCCACGGGCAATGCCAAGTTCCGTGAGGCCGCGGGCGTGGCGCTGGGCAATACGACCTTCATGCCGTACGACGGCTACTTCGGCCCAGATGTCGACACCATCGCCTACATCGAGCGCATGCTGGAGGACCGCAGCAGCGGGGTGGACCGCCCGGCCGCCGCGATCGTCGAAACGGTCCAGGGCGAGGGCGGCGTCAACGTCGCAACGCTGCGCTGGCTCAAGGAACTCGAACGGTTGTGCCGCGAGCACGACATGCTGCTCATCGTCGATGACATCCAGGTCGGCTGCGGACGTACCGGCAGCTTCTTCAGCTTCGAGTCCGCCGGCATCCGGCCCGACATCATCACGCTGTCGAAATCGCTGTCCGGCTTCGGCCTGCCCATGTCGCTGGTGCTGATGAAGCCCGAGCTCGATGTGTGGAAGCCCGGCGCGCACAGCGGCACCTTCCGGGGCAACAACCTGGCCTTCGTCACCGCCACCGCCGCACTGGAAACCTACTGGACCAGCGATGCCTTCGCCAACGAAATCCAGCGCAAGGAGCGCATCGTGCGTGACTGGCTGGAGAACCTGGTGCACAGCTACCCGCAGGCGGGCTTGAGCGCGCGCGGGCGCGGGCTCATCCAGGGCCTGGTCACCGCCGGCGACCCGGAGCTTGCCGGCATCGTGGCGCGCAAGGCTTTCGAGGGCGGGGTGGTGATAGAGACCGCCGGGGCGCAGGACGAAGTGCTCAAGGTCCTGCCGGCGCTGACCATCGAGGACGAGCATTTGAAACGCGGCCTGGAAGTGATCGAAGGCGCCCTGGCCGAAGCCTTGGCCGAGCGCGGCGAAGGCGCCCGTGTGTTGAAGTTTGGAGGAAACCGTCGATGATCGTACGCAATGTGAAGGACGTGATCGGGACCGATCTGGAAGTCAAGACCGAGAACTGGCTCAGCCGCCGGGTGCTGCTCAAGAAGGACGGCATGGGCTTTTCCTTCCACGAGACGGTGATCTTCCCGGGCACCGAAACGCATATCCACTACCAGAACCATCTCGAGGCGGTGTGGGTGGTCGAAGGCGACGGCGAAGTCGAAACCATCGCCGATGGCAAGAAGTACAAGCTCGAGCCGGGCGTGGTCTACGCCCTGGACAAGCACGACGAGCATTGGCTGCGCGGCGGCAAGCAGCCGCTGCGCGTGATCTGCGTATTCAACCCGCCGCTGACCGGTCAGGAAGTGCACGACGCCGACGGCGTCTATCCCCTGGTCACCGACCAGCCGGCAGCGGCTTGACCACGAACAAGGAGACGGCATGATTACACCCGCGAAGGACATCTACGCCTCACGCACCGACCGGGGGTCTGCCATCATCGCCCGGCAGGACCCGGTCATTTACGGCGACGGCCGATACGCCAGCGCGCTCGACGAGGAACAGCTGGCCGGCTACGAGCGCGACGGCTTCCTGCTATTGCCGCAGCTGTTCTCTGCCGAGGAGGTTGAGACCATGCTCGCGGAAATCCGCCGCATGGCCGCTGATCCGGCCATCGTGCGGCGCGAGGAAGCCATCACCGAGCCAGGCAGCGACGCCGTGCGGTCCATTTTCATGGTGCACGTGCTCAGCCCCTTGATGTCGCGCCTGGCGCGCGACCCGCGCCTCATCCACGTGGCCCGGCAGATCCTGGGCTCGGAGGTCTACATCCACCAGTCGCGCGCCAACATGAAGCCCGGCTTCAAGGGCAAGGAGTTCTACTGGCACTCCGATTTCGAGACCTGGCACGTCGAGGATGGCATGCCGGCGATGCGGGCGCTGAGCTGCTCGGTGCTGCTGACCGACAACAACGAGTGCAATGGCCCGCTGATGCTGGTGCCGGGCTCGCATCACCAGTTCATTTCGTGCCAGGGCCAGACGCCGGAGAACCACTACAAGCAGTCGCTGAAGAAGCAGGAATACGGCGTGCCCGATCCGGTCAGCCTGCAGCTGCTGGTCGAGCAAGGCGGTATCCGCGCCATGACTGCGCCAGCCGGGTCGGTGGTGTTTTTCGACTGCAATACCATGCACGGGTCGAACAGCAACATTTCGCCCTGGCCGCGCGCCAACGTGTTCATGGTCTACAACAGCGTCGAAAACGCGCTGGGCGCGCCCAAGTACGGGTTGGCGCCGCGGCCGGAGTACATTGCCACGCGCTCGAACTTCTCGGCGCTGACGCCGCTGGATGCGCTCAAGGCCGTCGGCTGACGGCCAACGCGGGGCGGCCGGCGCGGGCTGTGGCGCCTTTGCTATGCTGGCGCACTTCGCGGTTTCCGGAGTTCGCCCATGGGCGCCGTCATTCGCAGCCTGCACATCTATCCGGTCAAATCCTGCGCCGGGATCGACCTGGCGCAAAGCGCCCTCGATGAAAGGGGCTTGGCCGGCGACCGGCGCTGGATGGTGGTCGATGCGAGCGGCACCTTCCTGACCCAGCGGGCGCTTGCCGCGATGGCACTGATTCGTCCCGCGCTGTCGGACGATGGGCTGCGCCTGAGCGCGCCCGGCATGCCGGTGCTATGCGTGCCGGCAGGGCCCGCGCCAGGCCCGCGGCGCCGGGTCACGGTCTGGCGTGATGAGGTCGATGCCGAGGACGAGGGCGACGATGCCGCAACCTGGCTGTCGGATTTCCTGCGCCGGCCGTGCCGGCTGGTGCGTATCGCCGACGATGCGCGCCGGCTGGCCGGACCCGGCCGGGTGGCGGCCTGGAAGGATCGCCACGGCAGCATGGCCCCCGCCTTGCCCGGCGAGCACGCGTTCGGCTTTGCCGACGGCTATCCCTTCCTGATCGCGGTGCAGGCTTCCTTGGATGACCTGAACGCCCGGCTGGCGGCGGCCGGTGCCGAGCCTGTGCCGATGAACCGTTTTCGGCCCAACATCGTGTTGGACGGGTTGCAGGCCTATGACGAAGACCACCTGGCCATGGTCGCCTGTGGCGAGGTGCGCTTCGCGTTGGTCAAGCCTTGCACTCGTTGCGCGATCCCCGACATCGACCAGGCGACCGCCCGGCAGGGTGGCGCGGTCGGCAAGGTGCTTGCGGCCTATCGCGCCCAGCAGGAGGGCGTGGTGTTCGGCCAGAACGCCGTGGTCCAAGCGCCCGCTGGCGCGATGCTGCGCGCGGGCGATCCCGTGGACGTCGAATGGGCGTTCTAGGCGGCCGGCACCGCCGGCGGCCGCGCAATATAAAATCGCCCGTTTAGCCAATCCCAGCCGGCGCGCCTTCGGGCGCGCACAGTCAGCCGATACGCCATGAGCTTTCAGGTCACCGTCCTTCCCAGCAATCACCGCTTTTCCGTCGAGCCGGGCCAGACCGTGCTGGACGCCGCCCTGGCCGCAGGCATCGTGTTGCCGTACAGCTGCCGCAACGGGGCGTGCTCGACCTGCAAGGGCAAGGTCGTGTCGGGCAGCTTCGAGGCTGGTCCTGCGCCCGGGCAGCTGCTCACTGCCGAGGAGTTGGCCGACGGCTATACGCTAATGTGCCAGGTGCGGCCGGATTCGGACCTGGTCATCGAATCGACCGAGGTCCGTCTGGCTAGCGACATCGAGATCCGCAAGCTGCCGTCGCGTGTCATCGCGATGACGCGCGCGGCACCCGACGTCATGGTGCTGTCGCTGCAGCTGCCGGCCACCGAAACGTTCCGGTATTACGCCGGCCAATACGTCGAAGTCATCCTCAAGGACGGCAGGCGGCGCAGCTACTCCATGGCCGGCGCCCCGCACAAGGGCGGCCCGCTGGAGCTGCATATCCGCCACATGCCCGGCGGCGTGTTCACCGACCACGTGTTCGGCGCGGGTGCCACCCAAATGAAGGAGCGCGAAATCCTGCGCCTGGAAGGGCCGTTCGGCTCGTTCTTCTTGCGCGAGGACAGCGACAAGCCCGTGGTGCTGCTGGCCAGCGGCACGGGCTTTGCCCCGGTCAAGGCCATCGTCGAGCACATGATCCACAAGGCGATTCGCCGTCCGGTGCGGCTGTACTGGGGTGGACGCCGCCCGCACGACCTGTACATGGACGAGCTGGCGCGCAGCTGGGAAGGACAGCTGGCCGACTTCCGCTACACCCCCGTGGTGTCCGACGCGCTGCCGGAGGATGGCTGGACGGGACGCACCGGCTTCGTGCACGAGGCGGTCATGCAGGACATCCCCGACCTGTCGGGCTGGCAGGTGTATGCTTGCGGCGCGCCGGTAATGGTAGAGGCGGCGCGGCGCGATTTCTCCGCCCGGTGTGGCCTGCCCGGTGACGAGTTTTACGCTGACGCCTTCACGTCCGAAGCCGACGTGGCGGCGGTCAAGGACTGACCCGCGCGCGGCGGCCGGCAGACGTCATGCGTAAGACCGGCGAGGCGGGCGCGCTGCAGGCGGTTGCCGCCTGCGCGATGCGCGGCCGCGCTCAGGGTAAACTGGCGCAGCAGCCGTTGCCGCGCCTTGCGGGCGTGCCGGCATGCCGCCTGCGCAAGCGGCGCGACGCACATGTGCCAGGAGTCACACAGGCATGAAAGTAGTGGTTTTGGGCAGCGGCATCATTGGCACGTCCACGGCATGGTGGCTGAGGCAGGCCGGCCATGACGTCGTCGTCGTCGATCGTGCCGGCGGCCCGGCACAAGAGACGAGCTTCGCCAATGGCGGGCAGATCTCCGTGTCGTATGCCGAACCTTGGGCCAACCCCCAGGCGCCGTTCAAGCTCCTGAAGTGGATGCTGCGCGACGACGCCCCGCTATTGTTCCGCCCGCAGCTCGACTGGCGGCAATGGGTTTGGGGGCTGGCGTTCCTGCGCGAGTGCCTGCCGGGGCGCTTGGCGGGCAATGTCAAGGCCATGGTGCGGCTGGCCGAATACAGCCGCGACACGCTGCGCGCGATGCGCGCCGAACTCGGCATCGAATACGATCAGCTGCAGCGCGGCATCCTCAACTTCTACCGCGATCCGGAAGAGTTCGACGTGTCGCAGAAGGCCGCCGACTTGATGCGCGACTTTGGGGTGGACCGCCGCATTGTCTCGGCAGACGAGGTCGTGGCCATCGAGCCGGCGCTGGCGCCGCACCGCGAAAGCATCGTTGGCGGCGACTACACGCCGGACGACGAAAGCGGCGATGTTTACCTGTTCACCCGCGCGCTGGCTGCGCGCGCCGAGGCCGCTGGCGTGGAGTTTCGCTTCAACACCCGCGTCACGCGCCTGATCGCCGCGGGTGGCCGCGTCAATGGCGTCGAAGTCATCGAGCCGGATGGCCGGTACGGGGTCATCGCCGGCGACGCCTACGTCGCCGCCCTGGGCAGCCATACCCCGCAGTTGGTGCGCCCGCTGGGCGTGCCGTGCCTGGTCTATCCCGCCAAGGGATATTCCGCCACCTTCCCGATCGTGGACGCGCAGGCCGCGCCCACCGTCAGCCTGACCGATAGCAGCCACAAGGTGGTTTTCAGCAGGCTGGGCGACCGGCTGCGCATGGCGGGCACCGCAGAGCTGTCGGGCTATTCGCGCGCCTTGAACACCACGCGCTGCGAGGCGCTGACTGCGCTTGCGCGCGAGCTTTTTCCCGGCGCGCTCGATTTCGAGCGCGTCAATTATTGGTCGGGCCTGAGGCCGTCGACCCCGTCCAACGTTCCGCTCATCGGCCGGACCTGCGTTGCCAACCTGTACCTCAATACGGGTCACGGCACACTGGGATGGACGATGGGCGCAGGCTCGGGCCGCGCGCTTGCCGACATCATCAGTGGCCGCCGGCCCGAGCCTGAGTTTCCCTTTCTCGCTTAGCAGGTCTGCATGAATCATCCGACTTTCGCGGGCAAGGCCCGTACGCTGCGAGCCAGCCGGCGCGTGGCACTGGCTGCCGCGCTGGCAGCTGCCCCGGCGGCGCATGCCGCCACCGACGTCGTCGTCTGGCATACGCTGGCAGGCGCGCACCGGCAGGAGTTCGAAGCGCTTGCCAAGGACTTCAACAAGGAACAGAAGGACGTCCGCGTGGTCCTCAAGGCATTTGCCGACCAGGACGCGCTGCGCGCCGAAGCGGCCAAGGCAGGCAAGTCGCAGCGGCCGCACCTGGTACAGCTCAGCGACAACCACTCGCCCGAGGTAATCGCCGAGCACGATGCCATCCTGCCCATGCATCGCCTGCTGGCCGCCCATCCCATCAAGGACCTGGCATGGTTCCTGCCACAGACGACGAGCTTCGTGCGCGACGCCAAAGGGCAGCTGCTGGCCTTCCCTTTCATGGCCGAAGTGCCGGTCATGTTCTACAACCTTGACGCCTTCAAGAAGGCCGGGCTGGACCCGAAACGGCCGGCGCGCACTTGGGTGGCGCTGCAGACCGACCTGATCCAGCTGCGCGCGGCCGGCTACGCCTGCCCCTACGCGACCAGCCAGGAAGTGGCGGTGCACTTCGAGAACCTGGCCGCGGTCAACAAGAAGCCCTATTCGACCAACGACAACGGTTTTGGCAAGGGGGCGCCCGCGCTGCGTTTCGATTCGCTGTACATGCGCCACCTGTCGATGATGGTCACGTGGAAGCGTTCGCTGCTGCTGGCAGCACACACGCCGGACAACGGCGCGGACGCCCGGTTCGCCAAGGGTGAATGCGCCGTGCTGACGTCCGGGACGGGCGCGCTCGGCACCTTCCTGCAAGCCAAGGGGCTGTCGTTCGGCGTGGCGCCGCTGCCTTATTACGAGCAGGTTTCGCGCGAGGCTGGCCAGCCTTTCGTCAGCGGCTCGGCACTGTGGGCGCTGGCTGGCCATGGCAAGGACGAGGACAAGGCTACGGCGGCATTCCTGGCTTTCCTGGCCAAGCCCGTGGTCGCCGCCCGCTGGCACCAGCGCACCGGATTCTTGCCGTTGACCCAGGCGGCCTTTGCGGCTTCGGACGTGTCGTTCTACCAGCGCATTCCCGGCGCGCATAGTGTGATCGCCGCCATGCGCACGAGCCCCGGCGAAACCAGCCGCGGGTTCCGGCTGCCCAACTATCCGCGCGTGGCGTCGTTGCTGGCCACGGGCTTCGATGCAGCGCTCGAGGGCAGTGCGCCACCCATGCAGGTGCTCAACCAAATTTCGGACCAAAGCAAGGCCATCATGCAGCAGCGCCGCTGATCGCGCACACTGATGGGCGAGGGGCCGGCGCGCATCGCGCGCCGGCTTTTTTTGTCGCCGCGCGATTCGGCACCGCCTGCGCTGCGTCCGGCGCCGGTCTTGCAGGCATCGGCCAAGCTTGGCTGCGGACCGATTGCTCCATGCGTACTAGTCACGCTTGTTGGCGCGGCGGCCGCGGGCCACCATGCAGGCCATCCAAAGCCTGGGTGCTTGTCTGTCTGCAAGGTGGTCCATGCGAGGGTTGCTCATCCTGTTGATCTGCGTGGCAGCCGCAACCGGCTGCGCCGGCCCGCGCGAAGAAGACGGCTGGCCTGTGCCCGCGCCTGGCCGCTATCGCTTCGACTGGCGGTTATCCGGGCATCGCGCCGTGGCGCCACTACAGGTATTCGATGATGGCCGCGATACCTGGCTGCAGTTCACGCCCGGCCAAGCCCTGCCGGCCATCTTTGCCGTGCGCGACGGCGGTGAAATCCTCCTGCCGTACGACAGGCGCGACCCTTACGTGCGCATCGCCGGCGTCTGGCCGCACCTGCTCTTGCGCGGAGGTGGCCTGCAGGCGCATGCCCGCTCGTTGGCTGCTTCGGGCGACGCGGCCCATGCTGGATCGGCTGAGGGACCTGCGCCGGTGGCCGGGCATGTGCAAGGCGGCGCACCGGGTCCGACGCCGCAAGCGCAGGCCCTGCCCGTGCGTGTGCCGGCGGCCCAGGACGGGGTCGCGGCGGGCCAGGGACCAGCCGCGCGCGAAGCGGCTGATGCACCGGCGCCGGCCGCAGCCGCTGCGTCGCCTGCAAGGGCCGCCCAAGGCTTCGACGCCGGGCCGTCCGACGGCAACATGCGGCGCACGCTCGCGCGCTGGGCGAAGTCGGCCGGCTGGACGTTCGCACCGGAACACTGGGCGGTCGACGTCGATATCCCCCTGACGGCAACTGCGCGCTTTCCCGCCGACTTCAAGCAGGCCGTGCGCGAGCTGCTGGCAGCCACCGAACTGTCGGACCGTCCGCTGCAGCCTTGCTTTTATGCCAACCAGGTCTTGCGCGTGGTGCCCTGGTCCCAGCCGTGCGACCGCAGCGCGGCCGTTGGAGACGGCGCATGAGCGCGGCTCGCATCCTGGCGATGCTGGCCCTGGCGGCGCTGCCGGGCTGCGGCGTCATCGACCAGCGCGACGAGATCGCCCGGCACGAGGCGGCGGTGCGCCAGGACCTGGACGCGCGGCGCGCCGCCTTCGATCGCGGCATACGCGGGCAGGCGGATCGCCGCTCGGCGCAAGAGGTCGACCGGCCGTGGCTGGCCGGCCCGGCCCAGCCGCTTGCTCGCGAAGTGACGCTGCCTGCCGCGCTGCGCGCCGACGTCGATACCACGCTCATGTTCGCAGACGGTCCGGCCGGGTTGCCCGTCCTGGCGCAGCGGCTGATGCGGGCGACGGGCATCCCGGTGCGGGTCAGGCCGGAATGCCTGCTTCCGGCAGAAGCGTTCCTGTCGCGCTTGTCGACCGAGACCGAACCCGTCGTGGCCATGTCGACGGCGGCCGATTTCGACGGCGGGACGCGGCCGCTGCCGCAGGCATTGGATGCGCTGGCAGCCCGGTTGGACGTGCATTGGCGCTATCGCGACGGCGCGATCGAGTTCTACCGGACCGAGACGCGGGTGTTCGACGTGCGCAGCCTGACCCAATCCGCCCGCGCCGATGCCCGGCTGGGGCGCACGGCCCACGCGGCCGAGGGCGGCTTCGAGAATGCATCCAATACCACGCTGACCGTGGGCGACCATGACACGCTGGGGGCCGTCAGGGCCCGCATCGAGCCGTTCTTGACGCGGGCAGGCGTCATCGCTGCGCAGCCCGGCGCCGATACGTCGATCGTCATCACCGATACCCCGCGCGCGCTTTCCGAGGTCGCACGCTTCCTGGAGCGGGAGAACCGCGCCCTGACGCGGCGGGTTCGCCTGGTGTTCGAGGAAATCACGCTGGCACGCCATGACCGCGGGGCGATGGCGATCGACTGGGGCGCCATCTATGCAGCCGGCAAGGCTGTGCTGGCTGGCGCCATGCCCGGCGCGCCCACGCCGGCCGGTGCGGCCGCGCTGTCGGCCGGCATCGACGACGGACCCTTTGCCGATTCGCGGGCGCTGGTGGCGGCGCTGAGCGAAATCGGCACGGTCGTCAGGCATACCAGCGTGCCCGTGCTGACCCTGAACAGGCGCCCGGTCACCCATGCGGTGCGCACGACCTTCTCCTACATCGACCAAGTGCAGACGACGTCGATCGGCACGGTGGGGGCCGACGGCGTGCAGGGCGCGCTGCCGTCGGTATCGATCAGCCAGAAAGAAGAGACCGTGGGCACGTTGCTGACGCTGGTGCCGGACGTACAGGAAAACGGCCAGATCCTGCTGTCGGTCTCCTACGACAACACCGTCGCCGAGCCGCTGCGTACGGTCACTTTCGGCAGCCAGGACAACCAGGTGCAGATCCAGCAGATCACCATTGACGGCAACGGGACGGTGCAGCAGGTCGAACTGCGGCCCGGCCAGCCCGTGGTCATATCGGGCTTTGACCGCAGCTTGCAGGAATACGACCGCAGGCGGCTGGACCGTTCCGCGCCCTTGGCCGTGGGCGGCGGTGACAGTGCCAACGAAGAGCGCCGCACGACCTTGCTGGTGTTGACTGCGCGGGCCGAGGAGGGCAACTGATGCGGGGGATGCTGGCGAGGATGCGCCGCCGCGTGCCGGTCGAGCGTGCTGGCGCGGCGTGCGCGCAAACGGAACCGGCCTGGGTTTCGGTGCCGGGCGCGGACGCACCGGTGCTGGTCCTGGGCATGCACTGGGCGCCGTTGATGGGCGCCGATTCCCATGCGCAGGCGCGGCGTCGCGCCCGCAAGGCGCGTGCGACGCACTACGTGGTCTCCGATGCGCAGGTTGCCACCATGGGATGCGTGCGGCTACCGAAGGCGCTTCGCGGACGCAACCTGCATGCGGCGGCCTTGGTATTTGCCCGGCTGCACCCGCACGGCGTGGCCGTCGGGGTGTTCGACCTGCCCGACGGGCGGGCATGGGTGGTCGCCGTGCAGGCCGGTGCCGTATTGCCCGAGGGCGATTGCGTCTGCGCCGACGTCGAACGGGCCCGCAGCCATGGTCAGTCCCTGGTCGCCCGCCATCGCGGCCCGTCGGTGCAGGCGATGGGGCTGGCCGAACTGGCCGCCGCGCGCGCGCCGGCCACGCAATTGTCCGAGCCCGCGTCGCGCTGGCGCAGCCTGCCGTTGCCCATGCGCGTGCTGCCGCTGCTGCTTTGCGCGGCCTATGCGGCGCAAAGCGGACCCCGCGCGGTGATGGAGTTGGTCCGCGCCGATACAGCCGCGCCCGCGGTCGACGCAGGCTTGGCATGGCGCCAAGCGTTGCTTGGAGCCGTGGCGGGCCTGCCCCTGCATACCGCACAGGATAGGGCCGCACTGCTGTACGGCTTGCGCCGCTTGCCGGCGTCCATCGGCGGCTGGGCCTTGCGCCGCGCGGCGTGTGACGCCGGCCCCGGCGGTTGGCAATGCGCGGCGGTCTACCTGCGCAACGCGCGCGGCGCGAGCAACGCCGGCCTGGCGGCGTTACTGGCGCCAGGGTTCCGGGCCGAGTTCAAGACCTTGGACGAGGCCGCGCTGTCCTGGCGCGTGCCGGCCGTCGGCGCGCCGGTCGATCCCCATGCCTGGCCGGCGTCGCCGATCATCGAAACCGAATACGCCACCCGGCTGCAGGCCGCGCGCGCTGCCTTCCTGCGCATCGATCTGGGCGCGCCCGTGCCCGTACCGGTGGCAGCACCCCACGACGAGCGCGGGGTGCCGTTGGTCCGGCCGCCAGGGATGATCGAGCCGCGCAGCCGCCCCTTGAGCGCGCAGGGGCCATTGCGCTCGCTTGCCTTGCTGGCACACCGGCCGCCGCCCGGCGCCTGGCGCCGGCTGACGTTGGAGGTCGCCCCGGATCGGCGTCCGGGGCTGGAAGGCAGCCAGCTGATGGCTCGCTTGGAAGGAGTCGTCTATGAAAAACGTTGAGCCGGTTTGGTGGCGGCTGCTGCGCTTGGGAGGCCGGCGCCTGGCCGCCTGGCACGCCGCTGCGTGCTGGCTGGCGGCGCCAGCCGCTGCACAGCCGGACATAGTAGCCATGCAGGCGGTCGAGCGCGACGTGCGGCTGGTGCAAGACCTTCTGGAATTGGACGCCCAGGCCGCCTTGGCGGCCGAGCGCCGCCGCGCCGCACCGCCCGAAGGTCCGGTGCCGGGATACGCCGGGTCCGGTGCCGCCCCGACGCCGGATGCGCCCGCGCGATCGCTGCGGCTGGCGGCGATCTACGGCGTATCCGGCCGACTGCACGCCGATGTGGTGATCGATGGTGCCCTGCACACTTACCGGGCGGGGCGGCCATTGCCGGTGGGGGTGCCACACGGGTTCGGCCTGCCCAGGATGACGCGCATTGCCGGCGCATGCGCGGAGTTCGACCGCGGCGATGGCCCGCAGCGGCTATGCCTGGCAAAAGGGGCAGGGGAGGCGCCATGATCCTGCCGTCGCTACGCTTATCGGGATGGTTCGGGCAAGGTGGCGCATCGGGCGTGCTGCGCGAGCCTGCCGGCATCGAGCCGGACGAGGCCTTCGATGCGCAACCAGTCCAACTGGCGCATCGCGATGACCTGGCGCGCATGTCGCCGGCCTTGGACCGCACGCTGGCGGCGGAGTTCGACCTGGCGGCGCTTGCCGGACGACTGTGCCCGGTCCTGCTCGAGGACGGTTCGGCAGCGGTGTTCATGCTGGCCGACTATGTCGGCAGCGCCGCCGCCGGCGAATTGACGCGCATGCTGGTACGACGCGGGTACAGGCTGGCCAGTAGCCCGGTGTGCGTGCTGCCGGCGCACCTGTTGCTGGCCGTCGCCCGCGGCCAGATCGACGGCGCCAGCCTGCGCAATCGCCGTGACGTCCTGGCCGACCCGGCACGCACCGCGTTGGCTGCCGCCTTCCATGACATGGTCGCTTGGGCGGCCCGCCACGACGCGAGCGACCTGCACCTGAACATACGGCTGGGCCGCTCCGAATCCGAGGTGCGCGCCACCGTGGGCGGACGCTACCTCACGCCCGAGCCCTATCGCAGCATTTCCACCGCCACGCTGATGGACATCGTATCGGTGGCGTGGATGGACGTAAGAGGCGGCAACGGCGCGGTGTTCGACCCTACCCGCGAACAGCAGGGCCGCATTTGGCTCGAGGCCGATGGCCGGCCGCTGATGCTGCGCTGGGCCTCGCTGGCGGCCGACGCAGGCCCCTCTGTCTGCCTGCGTATTTTGCGCCTGGACGCGCAATTGCACGCGGACGGCCTCGAATCGCTCGGTTATCTGCCGGGACAAATAGACGCCATGGATCGCGCCCGTTTGTCCGAGGGAGGCGCCATCGTGCTGGCTGGTGCCGTGGGGTCGGGCAAGTCCACCACCATCGCCGCGATGCTGCGGTCCATTCCCGCGCACCGCAAGGTCGTTACGCTGGAAGACCCTGTCGAATACCTCATCCCCAACGCGCTGCAGAGCACCATAGGAAGGGACCTCGACGCGCCTGACGGCACGGCCTTCGACAGCAAGCTCAAGACGCTGAAGCGATCGGCCATGAACGACCTGATGATCGGCGAGATCCGCGACGCTGAAACGGGCCGCGCGTTCACCGATCTGGCTGGATCAGGGATCAACCTGTACACCACCACCCACGCGGGCTCGGCGCTGCTCATAGGCGAGCGCCTGGCATCCGAATTCATCGGCATCTCGCGCGACTTCCTTGCCACGCCAGGCATCCTGAAGTTGTTGGTCTACCAGGCGCTGCTGCCCCGGCTGTGCGAGCACTGTGCGCTGCCGCTGCAGGCGCTGTTCGACGAAGAGCCGCAGCGCCGCGCGTGGGCCGATCGCATCGCGCGGCTGTACGACCTGGACTTGGCGCGCCTGCGGGTGCGCAATCCGCAAGGCTGCCGGCATTGCACGGCGCCCCATCTGCCGCAACTAAACGGCACGCGCGGCCGCACCGTTGTGGCTGAAATGCTCGAACCGGGCAGCGATGATTTCTACCTGGAATGCCTGCGCCGCCGCGACAACCTGGCGTTGCGGCGCAGGTTTGCCGAGCGCCGCACCGCCCGCTACGACGACCCCGACATGGAGGGCAAGACCGCCATGGAATGCGCGGTCTACAAGATGAGCCTCGGCCAGATCGACCCCCGCGATGTCGAGCCGCGCTTTCGCGCCTTTCGCACCGTGGAGATCGAAAGGCGACGCCATGCCTAGCAGGGATTGGCGACTGACGCTGGCGGCTTGGCGCTTTCGGGTGCTGCGTGCCGACTATTACGACTACCTCGCCGACCTGATGGAAGGCGCGCGCGGGCGCAAGACCTTGCGCGACATATTCCAGGACGATGCCAGGCGCTATGGGCCGTCCACAGCGCGTGGCGCGCTATGCACGCACTGGCTACGCGCCTACGAAGAATCCGGCGGAGACCTCTTCCAGGCGTGGCACGGCACGCTGCCTGACGAGGACGTGCGCCTGGCTGGCGCGGCGCAGCGTGCCGGCAGCGATGCGCTGATGCGCACATTGCGCGACCTGGCGCGTGCCGTTCGCCTGACCGAGGCGGCACGGCGCGTGGTGACGGCCACCCTGTCGGCGGCTGCGGTCGCGCTCGCCGTCCTTGCGGCGCTGCTGGCCGCCGTGCCGCTCTATACCGTGCCGCAGCTGCGCCGCACGTTCGTGACGGTGCCGGCCGACTACTACGGCCCCTTGACACGCGCGCTGCTGCGGCTGGCCGATGCCGTCCAATCCAACGGGTTGCTGCTGGCGTGCGCGATCGGTGGGGCGGCGTGGACGGTGGCATGGTCCCTGCCCAACCTGACGGGCACGGTGCGGGCATGGCTGGATCGCCATGGCCCGTGGCGCCTATATCGGGATTTCCAGGCGATACGGTTCCTTGCCCTGCTGGCGGTATTGCTGCGCCGGCACGGCGCGGCCAGCCCGCGCCTGCGCGAAGCCTTGCAGGCCCAGCTTCCCGGCGCCAGCCCCTGGCTCGCCTGGCACCTGCAGCGCATGCTAGGCCGCATTGGCGCTGGCAGCGTGGGCGCGGGTACGTTCGACACCGGCCTGGTCGACCGCGAGACGTGGTGGTTCCTATCCGACATGATTGCCACGCGCGGCATGGACGAGGCTTTGCAATGCGCCAGCCGCAGGCTGGAAACGCACGCGTTGCGTGCGGTGGCCCGCCGCGCGCAGGTGCTGCGTTGGGTATTGCTGTTGGGTGCACTGGCTGCGCTGCTCGGCCTGGCCCTCTGGCATTACGCAGTGGTCGACGAAATGCGTCGCGCGCTCGTCAACTTCCATGCCGGCCGATGAGACTTTCGGCGAACTTTCTTGCGATAACCGGACCCCGCCATGAACCTGCCGCAGATTCCTGCCTTGCCCGGCGTTGCCGGCGTATTCCGCCAACGGGGATTTTCCTTGGTGGAAGTGTCCATCGTGACGGCGATCATCCTGCTGATTTCGATCGCGTCCATTCCGGCCATCAATAACTACGTCATCGAGAACAAGGTGCCGCGCGTGGGCGAGGAAATGCAGCGCTTCGTGGCCAGGCTCAAGGCCAATGCCCAAGGCGCCGGCGTCAATCCGTATGCCGGCATCACCACGCCGGCGCTGGCCAATGCGCTGCGCAATTCCAGCGTCCTGGCCGTCAGTGGGCAGGGCAGCGGCGCCCAGGTGGCGCATGGGCTGGGCGGCAGCGGCGTCAACGGCAGCGGCACCGTGGAGCTGGCGCCTGCCGCGGCGGCCGGCGGCGGCATCGGGTCAGCCTTTACGCTGACCTTCACCGACGTCAACGATGCCGCATGTCCGTCGCTGGCCTCGGTCATGCAGCGGGTGGCCGACGTCATCACGATTACCGGCGCCGGCGGCGCGGTGGTGGTCAAGGATGCGCTAGCCAATCCGCCACTGACCTATAACGCCGGCCAGGCCGAAACACAGTGCGCAGCCGGCGATAACAACACCTTCGTCTTTACCGTGCGGTAGCCCATGCGACGCCCGATACGCGCCGTGCGCGGCCAGGCGGGGTTTGCCCTGCTGGAGCTGGCGATCGCCGCCGCCCTTGCTTCGCTGATTGCCGTGTGGACCGCCAGCCTCGTATTCGAGCGGATCGACGACGCCCGTTCCGAGGCGACGGGCCGCTGGTTGCTGGGTTTGCGTTCGGCGCTGGAGCAAATGCTCGTGCGTGAATACGACGCTTTGTCCGGCGTCGAACCGCATTCCGGCCGCTATGCCGACCCCATGGCGCCTACGATGGCCGAGCTCAAGGCGGCCGGACACCTGGCGCAAGGCTACCCGGAGCGTTCCCCGCTTGGGTTGGGCGCGAGCCTGCAGCTACTGCGCAGCGGCACCTGTCCCGGCGCGGCTTGCAGGCTGGAAGCCTTGGCGGCGACACCGACCGTGCTGCCGGGCGATCCGGGCCTCGATCCGACGCGCGTCGGGCAAGTGCTGCTCTCGACCTCGGGTTACGGTGGCAGCGTCGCGCCGCCGCATCCGAACCGGGTGCGTGGGGCGCTTTTCGACTTGCCCAATCCGCTCGTCCCAGGGGCGCCTGCGCTGCCGGCAGGCGCCGTCGCCGTCTACGCCAGCCTGGATTTGACGCAGTTCGACCGCTTCGTGCGCATGCGCGATATCCGCGACCCGGCGCTGCGCGGCGATTTCAGCGTCGATGGGCAGGTTCACGCCCGCGCGGCGATCCGCGCCGAGGGCGATATCGCCAGCGAAGCGGGTATCAGCGCGCAGGGGCGGGTGGCTGCCGGCGAATTCCTGCATTTGCGCTCGGCAGCCCTTGAAGGTACCGCCTGCGAGGCGCCCGGGCTGGTTTCCCGGGATGCGGCCGGTGCGTTACTGGCATGCAGCGACGGCGTTTGGCGAAAGCCCGGCGGCAACGCATGGCTCAGCCCCGCCTATAGCGTGTCAGCGGGTACCCAGCCCGTCACCAGGACGTTTGGCCTGGCTGCCGGCGCCAGGTTCTGCGCGTTGGCGCACCACTTCTTCACCGTCAATTCGCTGATTCACGACGGCTATAACTTCGCGCACGCCTGCAGCGTGCAACGCAGCGCCGCAGGGCAATGGGAATTGGCGGTGCGCGCCGACACGGGCACCACCGCCTGCCAGGCCGTATGCCTGCGCTAGCGCTGGCGCACGACGCCGTCCGGGTCCGGCCAGCTGGCGGACTCGAGCGGATACAAGGGGCGGCTGCGGCGCCGATACGGGAACACGCCGTAATCGGATGTCGTCACACCGGGGCTGTCGCATTCGACCAAACCGCCCGAAATCGGCACGAACACCGGGCGGCAGTACATGCGCGACTTCAGCAGCAGGAAGCGCGCCCGGCGCGGATCCTGACCGACGCTTTCGAATACGCCGAGGTCCCAGGGCTCGTGCGGCTGCTCGGACACGGTCACGCATGCCGCGCCCATGTCGAGCACCGCGCAGCGGCCCATGCCCACGCGCATGCCCGTGTAGGTGGGGCCGGTGATGACGTACTCGCCGTCGGTGATGGCGCGCACGATGCCAGTCGCCTGCATGGGACGGGCATGCACGCCGATGGCCGCCAGCGACCGCTTGTTGCCCAGCGGCAGCGTCACGCGCGCACCCACGCCTGCCGCGATCATGGTCGCGACGGCTTCGGGGTCGCACAGCGGACCCGCCAGGATGCCGCTCATGCCCTTTGCCAGCGCGGTCTCGAGCACCGCAGTGGTGTCGCACGTGCCACCGGAGTTGCAGTTGTCGCCGTGGTCCAGCAGCAGGATGGGGCGGTCGCTGCCTTGTGCCATTTCACAGGCGCGGTCCAGGCTGTCCGACAGCGGTTCGCTGTGGTAGACGAAGCCTTCACGGTTAGCCCAGATGCGGGTGGCCAGGCGGTCGGCGGCGGCCTCGGCTGCATTGCGGTCGCCGTCGGCGACGGTCACGACGCTGACGCAAGGGTAGGGGATGTCTGCGAGCGCAAATCCCGCGAACACCGACGCGGCGGCCAGTCCGGCGGCTTCTTCGGCGCGGGCGGCCTGGACCGCGTCGCGCATGGCACCCGATTCGGTCGTCGAGCGCAGCGTGTGGCTCATCAGCGGCAGGCGGCGCCAGGCGATGACCGGCCGGCCGCGGCCCGCTATCATGTCCCACAGTAGCCGCCCGGCATGCTCGCCCGTCTCGTACATGTCGACGTGCGGGTAGGTCTTGAAGCCGACGACGACGTCAGCGTTTTCGACGATGCGCGCCGTGATGTTGCCGTGCAGGTCCAGGGCGACCGCGATCGGTACGCCGGGCGCAGCGGCACGCACGCGGGCGAGCAAGTCGCCTTCGCCGTCGTCGCTGTTCTCGGCCACCATGGCGCCGTGCAGGTCCAGGAAAATGGCATCGCACCCTGGCACTTGCGCCAGTATCCGCTCGCACATCGCGTCATAGGCATCGGCATGCACTGGGCCGCTGGGGTTGGCCCACGCCGACAGGGGCGTGACGATCTGCGCGCCGCGCGCGCGCGCCAGGTCGATGAAGGCGGCCATCGCGGTGCGCGCGCCGAGGTTTTCGCGCAACGCTTCTTCGTCGCAGGCAGGGCCGTTGCGGCCGAATGACGACAACGGGGTGGGAACCGGCGAGAACGTATTGGTCTCGTGGTTCATGCGCGCGATCAGGACTTTCATGCCGCGGTCTCCTCGGCGGCGATGCCAGCGGCGCGCACCACGGCGTGCAGCAGCAGGTTGCATCCCGCCTCCAGGTGCTCGGGGCGCGCGTCTTCGATTTCGTTGTGGCTGATGCCATCCTTGCACGGCACAAAAATCATTGCGGTGGGCGCGATGCGCGCCAGGTAGACCGCATCGTGGCCGGCGCCGCTGACGATGTCCATGGCGCCCAGCCCAAGCGCTTTCGCGTCCTCGTGCAGGCCCGCGCGCAGGCCAGCGTCGAAGGGTTGGGGCGGGAAGTACACGACCTGCGCGACCTCGATCGACACGCCCTTGGCCAGCTCGGCGCACCCGCGCCGCAGCGCTTGGTCCATCGAAGACAGGGTGGTGTTGTCGGCCGCGCGCAGGTCCACCGTTAGCTTGACGCTTCCTGGAATTACGTTGCGAGAATTGGGATGCACGTCCAGGCAGCCGACCGTGCCGCGACCATGCGGCGCGTGATCGAGCGCGATGCGGTTGACCAGTTGCACGACGTGCGACGCGGCCAGCAGGGCGTCGCGGCGCAGTGCCATGGGAGTCGGCCCTGCGTGCGCCTCCATGCCCGTGACGGTGACGTCATACCAGCGCTGGCCCAGCGCGCCTTCGACCACGCCGATGACCGTGTCGTTGGCCTCCAGCACCGGCCCTTGTTCGATGTGCGCCTCGAAGTATGCGGCCACCGCGCCTGGCGAGGCCACGGCAGGCTCGCTGCCGTCGTAGCCAATGGCGCGCAGCGCCTGCCCGACGCTGACGCCGTCGCGGTCGCGCTGTTCGAGCACATCCTCCAGCGTGAACGCGCCGCAGTAAACGCCCGATCCCATCATGACCGGCACGAAGCGCGAGCCTTCCTCGTTGGTCCAGACGGCCACCTCGACCGGCGCCTCGGTGACGATGCCGTGGTCGTTCAGGGTGCGCAGCACTTCCAGCCCGGCCAGCACGCCGTAGTTGCCGTCGAATTTGCCACCGGTGGGCTGGGTGTCGATGTGGCTGCCGGTGACCACGGGCGGTAGGTCCGCCCGGCGCCCGGCGCGCCGCATGAAGATGTTGCCGATCGCGTCCACCCGCACTGTGCAGCCCAGCTCGCGCGCCCAGCCGACCACGAGGTCGCGTCCCTGGCGGTCGAGGTCGGTCAGGGCCAGGCGGCATACGCCGCCTTTGTCGGTGGCGCCGATGCGGGCCAGTTCCATCAGGGACTGCCAGAGGCGCTTGCCGTCGACGCGCGGCAACGTCGCCGTGGCGAGGGGCGATGGGGAAGCAATGGTGTTGTGCATGGCGGTTCGGTACTGCTCGAGAAGCCCGGCGCCGGCGCCGGGGTGGGTTCAGACGGCCACTCCCAGGTAGCGGTCCTTGATGCCGTCGTCTTCGATGAACTGCCGGTTGCTGCCTTCGTAGACGATGCGGCCCTGTTCGATGATGTAATGCCGGTCGGCCAACTGGGTGCAGACCTCCAGGTTCTGTTCGACCAGCAGGATGGAAATGCCTTGCTCGCGGATCTGCTTGAGCTGGGCGACGATCTCCTCGACGATGACGGGCGCCAGCCCTTCCACCGGCTCGTCGAGCATCAGCAGGCGCGGGTGGTTCATCAGCGCCCGGGCGATCGCCAGCATTTGCTGCTCGCCGCCGGAGAGTTGGCCGCCACCGTTGCGGCGGCGCTCCTTCAGGCGCGGGAATATCCGGTAGACATCCTGCAGCTGCCAAGGCGAGTCGCGGCGTGCGCCAAGCTTGAGGTTCTCTTCCACCGTCAGCAGCTTGAATATGCCGCGGTGCTCGGGCACCAGGCAAACCCCGCGCGCGGCGATGCGGTGGGTAGGCAGGCCGGCGATGTCCTGGCCGGCGAAGCGCACCGCGCCCTGGCTGGGCCTGACCACGCCGGCGATCGCCTTCAGCGTGGTCGTCTTGCCGGCGCCGTTGCGGCCCAGCAGCGTGACCAGTTCGCCTTCTTTCACCGTCAGGCTCACGCCTTGCAGGATGTGGCTCTTGCCGTAGTAGCCGTGCACGTCGGACAGTTCGAGCATCATTGCCGGCCTCCGGTGATCATGTTGCCCAGGTAGGCGGCGCGCACCCGCTCGTCGTCGCGGATCGCCGCCGGTGGCCCTTCGACCAGCACGCGGCCTTGCTGCATGACCGTGATCGTATCGGAGATGTCCATCACGATGCCCATGTTGTGCTCGATCAGCACCACGGTGTGGTCGGTGGCCAGCCCGCGGATCAGCGACTTCATCGCATCCAGGTCGTCCACGCCCATGCCCGAGGTCGGTTCGTCCAGGAAGATCGCCTTGGGACGGGCAGCGATGGCCATGCCGACCTCCAGCCGGCGCTGCTGGCCGTGCGACAGCGCCGCCGCGGGCACGTCGGCGCGCGATTGCAGGGCCAGGCGCGCCAGGATGGCGTCGACCAGTTCGTTGACGGCGGCGCGCCGGCCCGGTTCGTGCCACATGTCGAAGGCGCCCTGGGGCTGCGCGCCTTGTACCGCCAGGCGCAGGTTCTCGCGCACTGGCAGGTTGGCGAACAGGCTGGTGACCTGGAACGAGCGGGCAATGCCGCGGCGCACGCGCAGGTAATCGGGTTCACCGGTGACGTCGTGCCCGGCAAAGACGATGCGCCCTTCGGAGACCGGCACCGTGCCGGTCAGCGTGTGGAACAGCGTGGTCTTGCCGGCGCCGTTCGGCCCGATTACCGAATGCACAGTACCGGGCATGACGCGCAGGTCGACGCCGGCCAGCGCGGTGAAGCGGCCGTAGCGCTTGACGATGCCCTGTGCGTGCAGGATGGGTTCGCGGTCAGTCGGGGCGGTCATGCTTGCTCCTGCGACGGATCGGCTGTCTTGGCGCGGGTCGCCGCCTGCCAGGCGCGCTGCAGCAGGCCCCACAGCCCCTGGTGCATGTACAGGCTGACTGCAACCAGCAAAAAGCCCAGCAGCATCAGCCAGCGCGGCCACAGCGTGGACAGCCAGTCAGCGGCCAGCACATAGAACGCCGCGCCCAGCACCGATGCGAACAGGTTGCCCGTGCCGCCTATGACGGTCATCACCAGGATCATCTCGCTTGCGTGGTATTCGATGTTCGACAGCGGGGCAATGCCCGTCATCAGCGCATGGAAGGCGCCGGCCAGTCCCGTGACCGCGCCCGACAGCGCGAATGCCGCCAGCTTGAAGAGGTTGGTGTCGTAGCCGATCGCGCGGGCGCGCGCCTCGTTTTCGCGTATGGCCAGCAGGGTGCGGCCGAAGACCGAGGCCGTCACCCGCTCCAGCAGCCAGAAGACTGCCAGGAAGCACACCGCCACCAGGGCGTAGAAGCGCCACGGCGTATCCAGCGGGAATTCGGCCAGCCCGAACAGCGACAGCGGCGGGCGGGGGATGTCGAGCAGGCCGTTGTCGCCGCCCGTCCATTGCGGCAGGCTGTAGGCCAGGAAGTAGAACAGCTGCGCGAAGGCCAGCGTCAGCATGACGAAGTAGGTGCCGCGCTGGCGGATGGCGAACCAGCCGACCGCTGCCGCGGTCAGCGCGCCGATCGCGGTCGCTGCCAGCACCGATGCCGGCAGCGGCAGCCCCGCGCGCGTCATCAGGATGCCCAGCGCGTAGCTGCCCATGCCGAAGAAAATGCCCTGCCCGAAGGACAGCAGTCCGGTGTAGCCGAGCAGCAGGTTGCAGCCCAGCACCGCAAGCGAATAGACGAGCACTTCGGTGGCCAGGGTGCCGGACGAAAGCGTGGCGGGCAAAAGCGCCACGACCGCCAAGGCTAGCAAAAGGCCGCCGTGCCGTTGCAATGCGCGCATCACCCCCTCCCCAGCAAGCCGTGCGGACGCAGCAGCAGCACCGCCGCCATGGCCACGTAAATCATCAATCGTGCGCCTTCCGGCCACAGTGTGCTCATGACGCTTTGGACCACGCCGATGAGCAGCCCGCCGATCAGCGCGCCGCCGAAACTGCCCATGCCCCCGACCACGACGATGACGAAGGCTACGCCCAGGGCTTCCAGCGCCATGAAAGGCTCGACGCCGCGGATGGGGGCGGCGAGCACCCCGGCCAATGCGGCAGTGGCCGCGCCCAGCGCAAAGACCAGGCCGAACACCCGGTAGACGTTGATGCCCAGCAGCGTGACCATCTCCGTCGATTCGCTGCCGGCGCGCACGGCGCTGCCCAGCCGCGTGCCTTCGAGCAGCCACCACAGCAGCACGGCGAAGACCGCGGTGAAGGCGATCACGAACAGCCGGTACTTGGGATAGATGAAGCTGCCCCACATCACCACGCCTTGCAGCGCGTCGGGCGTGGCCACGTTGCTGCCCAGGGGCCCCCAGGCGATGATGACCGCTTCCTGCAGCACCAACGCCAGGCCAACGGTAACCAGGATGTGGAACTCGTGGGGCTTGTCATAGACGCGCCGCAGCAGCAGCCGCTCGGCTGCCCAGGCCAGCACGCCCACCAGCGGGGGTACTACGGCCAGTGTCAGCCAGAAATCCATGCCCCATTGCACTGCCTGGTAGCAGAAATACGCGCCCAGCAAATAGAAGGCGCCGTGGGCGAAGTTGACGAAGCGCAGCAGCCCGAAAATGATGGACAGGCCGACGGCAAGCAGGAAATAAAGCATCCCGATGCCGATGCCGTTGACGACTTGAAGCAGGTAGACGTTCATGCGTGCCCTGAAAGCAGGTCTCGGTCATGGGCAGCCGGCGGGCGTGCGAGGCAACGCCCGCCGGCGCGAGGCCTATGCCCCGGGGTCACATCTTGCAGCCGGTCTTGTCCACGGGCAGGAAAGACTTGCCGTAGCTGAGCACGTCCGCGTAGTCGTCCTTGTCCTTCATGGCGGACTTGGCCTTGCCGCGGATCAGGTAGTAGTTCTTCAGCACCTGGTGGTCTTCCTTGCGGACTTCCTCTTCACCGGTCAGCCCCTCGAACTGCATGCCTTCCAGCGCCTCGATGACCTTGGCCGGCTCGGCGCTGCCGGCTTTCTCGATGCCGGCCAGCAGGATGCGCGTGCAGGTGTAGGAGCCGGCCAGGCTGTAGTTCGGGTTGGCCTTGAAGGTTTCCTGGCACAGCTTGACGAGCTCGCGGTTGCCCGGCGTGTCGATGCCGTGCCAGTACTGGGCGCCGAAGTACACGCCTTCGCATAGGTCCGCACCCAGCGCTTCGAACTGTTCCAGCCCGGAGGCCCAGGCCATCAGGATGATGGTGTTCTGCTTCATGCCGAAGCTGACCGCCTGGCGCAGCGCGTCGGAAGACTGCGAGCCGAAGTTCAGCAGCAGCAGCACGTCCGGCTTGGCTGCCATGGCATTGGTCAGGTAGCCGCTGAATTCCTTTTCCGTCAGCGAGTGGTAGCTGTTGCCGACGTGCTCGATGCCTTTTTCGGCGAAGATGTTCTTGGCTGCGGTCAGCAGGCCTTCGCCGAACACGTATTGCGGCGTGATGGTGTACCAGCGCTTGGCCTTGGGATGCTCTTCGATCAGCGGGCGGACGGTGCGCTCGATGGCGCCGTAGGTCGGCACCGACCAGCGGAAGGTCGCACGGTTGCAATCGGACCCGGTGATTTCGTCGGCGCCCGCGGTCGTGATGAAGATGCCGCCGGCCTTTTCGGTTTCCTTGGCCATGGCCAGCGCTTCCGAAGACAGGATGCCACCAGCGAAGAACTTCGCGCCTTTTTGCTGAGCAAGTTCCTGCACCTTGCGCACGGCGGTGGCCGGCTTGCCTTCGGTATCGAGCAGGGTGTAGGCGAGCGGGCGGCCCAGCACCTTGCCTTGCTGCTGCAGGGCAAGCTTCATGCCCAGGTCGGCATATTTGCCGTTGGCCGCAAACGCGCCCGAGACGGGCACGGGGCAGCCGAATTCGATGGCGGCTTCGGCGCCCCACGCGCTACGCAGGGGCAGGCAACCGGGAAGCGCCGATGCGGCGGCCAGTTTGAGCAGGTCACGACGATCCAAAGTATTCCCCTTTTGTTCCGGTGCCGTCAGGGCGGCGGTTGGCGAAGGCCGGGCGCGCTTGGGCGGGCCCGCTTTGTATTCATCATATTTATCATGATAAATACAACGAATGGGATAATATCGGCCGGAAAAAAACGACGTCAATCGCGTCGGCATCAGGTGAAACCCTAGGCCTCAACGATAACCTGCCGGCGCCTACGATCACGCAAGAAACAAGGAGCACAGCATGGCGCAAGCCGGCGCGCGACAGCCGCGCGTGGACCTGAACAAGCCGAAGCGCGCCGATCTCGTGGCCGAGGAGATCAAGCGCATGATCACGGAGCAGGACCTCAAGCCCGGCGACAAGCTGCAACGCGAAAGCGAGCTGCAGGCCCTGTTCAACGTAAGCAAGAGCACCATCCGCGAGGCGCTCAAGTCCCTGGAAGTGCAGGGCCTGATCCAGGTCAGCACCGGCCCGTCGGGCGGCGGGCGCATCGTCGAGGTGCCGCTCGATCGCACCTTCCAGCTGGTGCAAAACTACCTGTTCTTCAAGGAAGTCACGATCGACGACATCTACACGGTGCGCCGGTTGCTGGAGCCGGAACTGGCCGCAGGCGCCGTGCCTTACTTGACCGAGGCCGATTTCGAGGCCTTGGAGGACAGCATCGACTGCTGCGACCCGTCATCCGGGCGCATGCCCGACGTGGTCGCCCAGCGTAAGGAAGACCTCACTTTTCACGACATCCTCGCCCAGGCCAACCCCAATTCCTTCCTGCGCTTCGTCTGCCAGATGATCAACGAGATGCTGCGCCAACTGACGGTGTTCGAAAACGACACCCCGGTGCGCATCCAGCGCCGCTTCGGCGACGCCAACGTCAGCGTGCACAAGAAGATCGTCGAGGCCGCGCGGCGGCGCGACGCCGAAGCCGTGCGCCGCCTGATGTCCGAGCACATGGACGAGGCCAAGGGTTTCGTCAAGCAGCTCAACGGCAAGCTGCGCGGACGGTTGATCCTGGATTCGGAAATGTCGCGCCGTGCGCCGCCGCCGCGCAGCGTGGCGCGCAAGCCCGCACCGAGGCGCTAGCGTCCACCCGCCAGCCGGCCGCCGCCCGGACCCTTTGCCGGGCGCCGGCCACCCTATAATCGAAAATTCGCCCGAATTTCGCCTTAGCCTTGCGATGAAATCCTCAGACATCCGCCAGAAGTTCCTGCAGTTTTTCGCGTCCAAGGGCCATACCATCGTGCCGTCTTCGTCGCTGGTACCGGCCAACGATCCGACGCTGCTCTTTACCAACTCCGGGATGGTCCAGTTCAAGGATGTCTTCACCGGCAAGGAAACCCGGCCCTATACGCGTGCAACGACCGCGCAGCGCAGCGTGCGGGCCGGCGGCAAGCACAACGACCTGGAAAACGTCGGCTACACCGCGCGCCACCACACCTTCTTCGAAATGCTGGGCAATTTCAGCTTCGGGGACTATTTCAAGCGCGACGCCATCCAGTACGCCTGGGAGCTGCTGACCACGGTCTACATGCTGCCGCCCGAAAAGCTCTGGGTGACCGTCTACCACGAGGACGACGAGGCCTACGACATCTGGGCCAAGCAGATCGGCGTGCCCGCCGAACGCATCGTGCGCATCGGCGACAACAAGGGCGCGCGCTACGCCTCCGACAATTTCTGGCAGATGGCCGACACCGGCCCCTGCGGCCCCTGCTCCGAGATCTTCTACGACCATGGTCCGGAAGTCTGGGGCGGCCCCCCGGGATCGCCCGAGGAAGACGGCGATCGCTACATCGAGATCTGGAACCTAGTCTTCATGCAGTTCGAGCGCGACGCGGCCGGCAACATGACACCGCTGCCCAAGCCCTGCGTGGACACTGGCATGGGGTTGGAGCGCATGGCCGCGGTGCTGCAAGGCGTGCATTCGAACTACGAGATCGACCTGTTCCGCAGGCTGATCGCCGCCGCCGCCCGCGAAACGGGCTGCCAGGACCTGGCCGACAATTCGCTCAAGGTCATCGCCGACCACATCCGGGCCTGTTCCTTCCTGGTGGTCGACGGCGTCATTCCCAGCAACGAGGGGCGCGGCTACGTCCTGCGCCGCATCGTGCGGCGGGCGCTGCGTTATGGCTACAAGCTGGGCCAGACCAAGCCTTTCTTCCATCGCCTGGTCGCCGACGTCGTGGCCGAGATGGGCGAGGCCTATCCGGAGCTGGCCCAGGCCCAGCAACGGGTCGAGCAGGTGCTGCGCCAAGAAGAGGAGCGGTTTGGCGAAACCCTGGAAAACGGCATGCGCATCCTGGAGTCCGCCCTGGCCGGCGTGCCCCAGGGCGGCACGCTCGATGGGACGACGCTGTTTACGCTGTACGACACCTACGGTTTCCCGGTGGACTTGACCGCGGACATCTGCCGCGAGCGCGGCGTGCAGGTCGACCTGGAAGGCTTTGACGCAGCCATGGAGCGCCAGCGCGAGCAGGCCCGCGCCGCGGGCAAGTTCAAGGCGGCCGAAGGCCTGTCCTATGACGGCGTGCAGACGCAGTTCGTCGGCTACGACTCGCTGCAAGGGCAGGGCAAGGTGGTGGCCCTGTACGTCGGTGGCACGCAGGTTGACCGCATCCAGGCCGGCCAGGACGCCATCGTCGTGCTCGACACCACGCCTTTCTACGCCGAATCGGGCGGGCAGGTGGGCGACACCGGCGTGTTGCAGGCGCAAGGGGTGCGGTTTGCGGTTGCCGACACCCAGAAGATCCAAGCCGGCGTGTTCGGCCACCACGGGCGCCTGGAAAGCGGCACGCTCGCAGTGGGCGACGCCGTGCAGGCCACGGTCGATGCCGTGCGCCGAGCGCGCACCATGCGCAACCACTCGGCCACCCACCTGATGCACAAGGCGCTGCGCCAGGTGCTGGGCGATCACGTCCAGCAGCGCGGGTCCCTGGTCGACGCGGACAAGACGCGCTTTGACTTCGCGCATGATGCGCCGCTGACCGCCGCGCAGATCGCCGAGGTCGAAGCCCTGGTCAACGCCGAAATCCTGGCCAACCGGCCCACCGAGGCGCGCGTCATGCCCTATGACGAAGCGGTCAGGAGCGGCGCGATGGCGCTGTTTGGCGAAAAGTACGGCGACACCGTGCGCGTGTTGGACATCGGCTTTTCGCGCGAGCTGTGCGGCGGCACGCACGTGGCGCGCACCGGCGACATCGGCTTGTTCAAGATCGTCTCCGAAAGCGGCGTGGCCGCAGGCGTGCGCCGCGTCGAGGCCATCACCGGCGACAACGCGCTGGCCTGGGTGCAGAACCTGGCCGCCACGCTGGCGCGCGCGGCCGGCGCCCTCAAGACCCAGCCGGCCGAGCTGCCCGAGCGCATCGCCCAGGTCCAGGAGCAGGTGCGCACGCTCGAGCGCGAGCTCGACCAGGCGCGGGCCAAGCTGGCCGCCAGCGCAGGCAACGACCTGGCCGCCCAGGCCATCGAGGTCAAGGGCGTCAAGCTGCTGGCCGCCAGCGTCAAGGACGCCGATCCCAAGGCACTGCGCGGCATGGTCGACCAGCTCAAGGATCGCCTAAAGAGCGCCATCGTCGTGCTCGCAGCAGGCCCGTCCGACGGCAAGATCAGCGTGGTGGGCGGTGTCACGCAGGACCTCACCGACCGCATCAAGGCCGGCGAGCTCGTCGGCTACGTGGCCGGACAGCTTGGCGGCAAGGGCGGCGGGCGGCCCGACATGGCGATGGGTGGCGGCACCGACGCCGCGGCGCTGCCGGCGGCGATCGCCAGCGTGCAGCGCTGGATAGACGAGCGCCTGTAAGCGGCTTGCGCGCCAACCCTTCATGACCCGGGCGTCTTGCGCCCGGGTGCTGCGACCGAGACCATCATGGACCAGTCATCCAGTCCCGATCCGAACGGCCTGCCGGGCGCCGACCTGGAAATCGACGCCAGCGGCCTGGCCTGCCCGTTGCCCATCCTGCGCGCGAAGAAGGCCCTGGCCCAGCTGCAAAGCGGGCAGGTGCTCAAGGTGGTCACCACCGATCGCAATGCGGTACGTGACTTCCAGGCTTTCTGCAAGCAGACGGGCAATGCGCTGCTCGCCCAGCAAGAATCGGACGGCCGGGCGGTGCATTTCCTGCGCCGACGCTAGCGGCGGGCGCCAGCGGCACGGCTTTTCGGTTGAGCATTCGTTGGGACCGTGCTATGCTAAGCGGCTTTTCCGAACATTTTCAAAGGATTACCTATGGTGGTGATTCGCCTTGCACGCGGCGGCTCGAAGAAGCGGCCCTTCTACAACCTGGTTGCGACCGACTCGCGCAATCGCCGTGATGGGCGCTTCATCGAGCGCGTCGGCTTTTACAACCCCGTTGCCAAGGAAGGCGACGAGCGCCTGCGCATCGCGCTCGACCGCGTCACGCACTGGACCAGCAACGGCGCCCAGCTGTCGCCCGCCGTCGCGCGTCTGGTTAAAGACTACTCCAAGCAAGTCGGCGCCGCCGCGGCCTGAGGCCGCGCATGCCCACGGCTGCTGTCGTACCGGCAGTCCCGTCCGACCTGGTCGAGTTGGGCCGCATCGTTTCGGCCTACGGCGTGCGCGGATGGGTCAAGGTGCAGCCGTACTCGGCGCAAGCCGAAGTCCTGCTCGCGGCCCGTTGCTGGTGGCTATGCCGCCCGGCGGGCGTCGTGCCGCCGGTGGCCAGCGAAGCCACGTCGCCCGCCTTCGGCCAGGCGCAGCCGTTCAAGGTGGCGGCCAGCCGCGTCCATGGCGCGACCGTCGTGGCCAGCCTCGAGGGCGTAGCCGTGCGCGAAGCTGCCCATGCCCTGCGCGGCATGGGGGTATATGTGTCCCGACGGGAGTTTCCCCCGGCCGGCGAGAATGAATACTATTGGGTCGACCTGATCGGCTGTATGCTCTTTGGCGAGCAGGACGGCCGGTCGGTGCTCATCGGGCGCGTGGCCGAAGTGACCGACAACGGCGCGCACGCGGTGCTCAACGTGCATAGGCTGTCCGAGGACGGACAAGCCGTATGCGATGCCAAGGGGCGGCCCGTGCAGGTGCTGGTGCCGTTCGTGGGCGCCCACGTGCGCAGCGTCGACCTGGCTGCGCGGCGCATCGACACCGATTGGCCCGCCGATTTCTGACCGGCCAGGCCCGTGCGCGGCGGGGCCGGCCCACCTCATCCCAGGCAGGACGCCATGCGCTTTGACGTGGTCACCTTGTTCCCGGAAATGTTTGCCGCGGTGCGCGACCTTGGCGTGACCGGGCGTGCCCACGCACAGGGGCGCTGGGCGCTGCACACCTGGAACCCGCGCGACTACACGACCGATGTGCACCGTACTGTCGACGATAGGCCCTATGGCGGCGGACCAGGCATGGTCATGATGGCTGCCCCGCTGGACAAGGCCGTGGCGGCGATCCGCGCAGCCCACCAGGCCGCTGGCCTGCCCAGGCTCCCGGTTGCGCTACTTTCGCCGGCCGGCCGCCGGTTCGACCAGGCCGCAGCCGCCGAACTGGCTGCCGGGCCGGGCCGGATCTTCATTTGCGGGCGCTACGAGGGCGTGGACCAGCGCTTCATCGACCGCAGCGTCGACGAGCAATGGTCGCTCGGCGATTTCGTGCTGTCCGGCGGCGAGCTTGCCGCCATGGCCATGATGGACGCTTGCGTGCGCCTGCTGCCTGGGGTGCTCAACGACAGCGATTCGGCCCAGCAGGATTCTTTCCATCCGTCGCTCGGCGGCCTGCTCGATAGCCCGCATTACACCCGCCCGGAAGTCTACGAGGGCATGGCCGTACCGGCCGAATTGCTCTCTGGCCACCATGCGCAGATTGCGCGCTGGCGGCGCAAGCGCTCGCTGGAATTGACCTGGCTGCGCCGCCCGGACTTGATCGAGCGCGCGCGCGCCCAAGGCTTGCTCGACCGCGAAGACGAGCGCCATCTGGCGACGCTGGCCCAAGCGCAGGGACGATCGGCCTGAACCGCCCCGCGTGGGCCACCGATGACCACCGGCCTACGCGGCGGCACCGGGCCGCAGCGGCCGGCGCCAAGCCGCGCGGCCTCCCTTAACCGAGCCGGGCGCGCTGTTCGCGGACCTTGGCCAGCGTGTTGGTGAACTGCGCCAGCCGCGTTTTTTCCTGCTCGACCACGGCGGCCGGGGCGCGCTCGACGAAGCTGGGATTGGACAGCTTGCCATTGGCGCGGGCGATCTCGCCCTCGAGCCGCGCGATTTCCTTGTCCAGGCGCGCGCGCTCGGCCTGCACGTCGATTTCCACGCGCAGCATCAGCCGCGCGTTACCCACGACCTGCACCGGCGCGCCCAGCTCCGGAAGCTTGTCCACCACTTCGACCTGGCTGAGCTTGGCCAGCGCGGCCAGGTAGGGGGCGTTGTCGCGCAGGACCTGCCCATTGCCTTCGGCCAGCAGCGGCACCCGCTGCGCCGGGGACAGGTTCATCTCGCCGCGCAGCGCGCGCACCGCCTCGACCTGGGCCTTGAGTTCGGCCATCCAGACCTCGGCCTGTTCGTCGACGCGCGACAGGTCCGCGCGCGGGTAGGGCTGGACGCTGATACTGGTCTGCTCATCCGGCCGGCGCTTGCCGGCGACCACTGACACTTGCTGCCAGAGTTCTTCGGTGATGAAGGGAATGATGGGGTGGGCCAGCCGCAGCACTGCCTCGAGCACGCGGATCAGCGTCTGGCGCGTGGCCAGCTGCTGGCTGGGCGTGCCCTGCTGCAGCCGGACCTTGGCCAGTTCCACGTACCAATCGCAGTATTCGTCCCAGACGAAGCGGTAGATGGCGTTGGCGATGTTGTCGAAGCGGTAGTCGGCAAAGCCGCGCTCGACCTCGGCCTCCAGGCGCTGCAGCAGGCTGACGATCCACTTGTCGGCCGCCCCGGGTTCGGGCGCCAGCCCTTGCGGGCCGGGCAGGTGGCCGTCGGTGTTCATCAGCACGAAGCGCGTGGCATTCCACAGCTTGTTGCAGAAGTTGCGGTAGCCTTCGCAGCGCTTGAGGTCGAAGTTGATGTTGCGCCCGAGGGTGGCGTAGGCGGCCATCGTGAAGCGCAGCGCATCGGTGCCGTAGGCCGGAATGCCGTTGGGGAATTCGCGCCGGGTCTTTTTCTCGATGTCGCCGGCCTGCTTGGGGTTCATCAGGCCGTAGGTGCGCTTGGCCACCAGCGACTCCAGGTCGATGCCGTCGATGAGGTCGACCGGATCCAGCGTATTGCCCTTGGACTTGCTCATCTTCTGGCCGTCGGCGTCGCGGATCAGGCCGTGCACATAGACGTGCCGGAAGGGGATCTGCCCGGTCATGTGGGTGGTCATCATGACCATGCGGGCGACCCAGAAGAAGATGATGTCAAAGCCCGTGACCAGCACGCTGGATGGCAGGTAGCGCTCCAGGTCCGGCGTGCGGTCCGGCCAGCCCAGGGTGGTGAAGGGCACCAGCGCCGACGAGAACCAGGTATCGAGCACGTCGGGATCGCGCGCCAGCGGCCCTTCGACGCCGGCCGCGCGCGCCTGGGCGAGCGCCTCCTCTTCGTTGTGGGCCACGAAGACCTGCCCGTCGGACGAATACCAGGCCGGGATGCGGTGGCCCCACCAGAGCTGGCGCGAGATGCACCAGTCCTGGATGTTCTCCAGCCACTGGTTGTAGGTGGCTGTCCAATTCTCGGGGTAGAACTTGATGCGGCCGTCGGCGACCACTTCCAGCGCCACCTCCGTAATGCTCTTGCCCGGGTGCAACGTGCCCTCGGGCGCCGGCTTGCTCATGGCGACGAACCATTGGTCGGTCAGCATGGGCTCGAGCACGACGCCGGTGCGGTCGCCCTTGGGCTGCATCATCTTGTGCGGCTCGACCTTGACCAGGTAGCCCTGCTTTTCCAGCTCCGCCACCACGGCCTTGCGCGCCTCGTAGCGGTCCATGCCCTGGAACTGCTTGGGCCCGTTTTCGTTGATGCGCGCATCCAGCGTAAAGATCACGATCATGGGCAGGTTGTGCCGCTGCGCGCACGCGTAGTCATTGAAGTCGTGCGCGCCGGTGATCTTGACGCAGCCGGTGCCGAAGTCCGGGTCGACGAAATCGTCGGCGATGATGGGGATGTTGCGGTCGCATAGCGGCAGCTCGACCATCTTGCCGACCAGGTGGCGGTAGCGCTCGTCATCGGGGTGCACGGCCAGCGCACCATCGGCCAGCATGGTCTCGGGTCGCGTGGTGGCGATCGTCATGCCGCGCAGCGTGACCGTCTTGCCGTCCTTGTCGACGATGGTTTGCGGCCCGTCCACGAACGGGTAGCAGATGTGCCACATGTAGCCGTCGACTTCCTCCATCTGGACTTCCAGGTCGCTGACGGCGGTCAGCAGCTTCGGGTCCCAGTTGACCAGGCGCTTGCCACGGTAGATCAGGCCCTCGCGATACAGTCGCACGAAGGCCTCGACCACGCCGCGCGACATGCGCTCGTCCATGGTGAAGTACTCGCGCGGCCAGTCCGCCGACGCGCCCAGGCGGCGCACCTGGCGCGTGATGGTGTTGCCGGACTGCTCCTTCCATTCCCAGACTTTTTCGATGAAGCGCTCGCGTCCCAGGTCGTGGCGCGACACCTTCTGCGCATCGAGCTGGCGCTCGACCACGATTTGCGTGGCGATGCCCGCATGGTCGGTGCCCGGCACGAATACCGTATCGTGGCCGCGCATGCGGTGGTAGCGGACCAGCCCGTCCATGATCGTCTGGTTAAAGGCATGCCCCATGTGCAGGGTGCCGGTGACGTTGGGCGGGGGGAACTGGATCACGTAGGGTTCGCCAGTGCCTTCCTGGACGTGACGGCCGGCGCTGAAATAGCCGCGTGCCTCCCATTCGGCGTACCAGCGCGATTCGATTTCTGCGGGTTCGAAGCTCTTGGAAAGTTGGCGGGTCTCTTTCTGCGAATCTGAGGTCATTGCAAGTTCCGGCAGCGGCGCGCCGCGGCAGTCGCGGCGCAAAGGGCAAGCCGACAATTTTAAAATGGTTGCAGGATGGCCGGCATGCTAAAATGCCAGGTTGTTGAAAGATTTCAGATTTTCCCGCTTTTACAAAAATCTAGCCCTGCGGCGGCCCGGGCGCCAACGCCCAGGCCGTTTGTCGCCGGGCTTTTTTGCACATACCTGGAGTGACTAGATGTCCATTGAACGTACCCTGTCGATCATTAAGCCCGATGCCGTGGCCAAGAACGTCATTGGCCAGATCGTGGCGCGCTTCGAACAGGCCGGCCTGAAGGTGGTGGCCGCGCGCATGGTGCAGCTGTCGCGCGGCGACGCCGAGCGCTTCTACGCCGTGCACAAGGAGCGTCCCTTCTTCAAGGACCTGGTCGACTTCATGGTATCCGGCCCGGTGTTCGTGCAGGTGCTCGAAGGCGAGAACGCGATCCAGAAGAACCGCGACCTGATGGGCGCGACCGATCCCAAGAAGGCCGCCCCCGGCACGATCCGCGCCGACTTCGCCGAAAGCATCGATGCCAACGCTGTCCACGGCTCGGACGCGCCCGAAACCGCCCGTGCCGAAATCGCGTTCTTCTTCCCGGAAATCGACATCCACAGCCGATAGCGATGGGCCGGTGCGCCGTGCCCCGCCCGCTGGCGGTGCTGCACGGCGGCAGCACCGGAACCCCGGCGCCCGATGCCGGGCGCATCGCAGGCACATGAAGGCACAGACATGCAAACCGCCCAGCGCCTGAACCTGCTCGGAATGGATGCCGGCGCGCTGGCCGACCTGGTCGGCCAGTGGGGCGGCAAGCCGTTTCGCGCCCGGCAACTGCAGCGCTGGGTGCATCAGCGTGGCGCGGCCGACTTCGACGTCATGACCGACCTGGCGCGCGATTTCCGCGCCAGTCTGGCCGAGCGCTGCATCATCAGCGCGCCGCCGGTGATCGCCGAACAGCGTTCGGCCGATGGCACGCGCAAATGGCTGTTCGACGTGGGGCAGGGCAATGCCGTGGAGGCGGTCTTCATCCCCGAGGATGACCGTGGCACGCTGTGCATTTCCAGCCAAGCCGGCTGCGCGGTGAACTGCCGGTTCTGCTCCACCGGTCACCAAGGGTTCAACCGCAACCTGACCGCCGCCGAGATCATCGGCCAGCTCTGGCACGCCATGCGCGTGCTGCAGGCCGACCGGGCCAGCGCCCGGTTGCCACGCGACGGCGGCAAGCCCGACACGGACGCCCGCGTGATCAGCAACGTGGTCCTGATGGGCATGGGCGAGCCGCTGCTCAATTACGACCAGGTGCTGGTCGCGCTGCGGCTGATGCTCGACGACAACGCCTACGGGCTGTCGCGCCGGCGCGTCACCGTGTCGACCTCGGGCGTCGTGCCCATGATGGATCGCCTGGCCCAGGATTGTCCGGTGGCACTGGCGGTGTCGTTGCACGCGCCCAACGATGCGTTGCGCGACCAGCTCGTGCCGCTGAACCGCAAGTATCCGCTGGACGACCTGCTGGCGGCGTGCGAGCGCTACCTGGCGCACGCGCCGCGCGACTTCATCACCTTCGAATACGTCATGCTGGACGGCATCAACGATGCCGACAGCCATGCCCGCGAACTCGTCGACATCGCGCGCCGGGTATCGTGCAAGTTCAACCTCATTCCGTTCAACCCGTTCCCCGAGTCCGGGCTGAAGCGCTCGCCCCCGGCGCGCGTCAACGCCTTTGCGCAGCGGCTCATGGACGCTGGCGTGGTGACCACAATCCGCAAGACGCGAGGCGATGACATCGCTGCCGCCTGCGGCCAGCTGGCTGGCGAAGTGCGCGACCGTACCCGCCTGCGCGAGCGGGCCGCGGTGCGCGGGCCCATTCCCATCAAGGAGCTGCGTGCATGAACGCTCCCGATCCGGCCGTCGTCCAGGCATCCGTCGATGATTCCGTTCCGGCAGCCGCGATCGGAGCCGCCCTGCGGCAGTTGCGCGAGTCCCGCGGCTGGACGCTGGCCGACGTGTCGGTGCGGCTGAAGTTTTCTCCGCGACAGATCGACGCGCTGGAAAACGAGCGCTGGGACGAGCTGCCCACCGGGGTGTCGCTGCGTGGCCTGGTGCGCAACTACGCGCGCCTGCTGGGCGTGGATCCGGCCGCCATGTTGAGCGCGTTGCAGCCGCACCTCGGCGCCCCGGCCGCCTCGCCGGTGCGGCCGTCCGTGCAGGGGCGCGGCGTGATGCAGCACGAGGAACGCTCGGGCGGCGGCTCGATTGCCTGGATCGTCGCCATTCTGGCGGTGCTGGCTGCCGCGCTGGGCTATGCTTTCTGGCACGGCTGGCTGCCCGCGCAGTGGCTGAGCCTGGACTGGCTTTCTCCTTCGGCCTCTTGATGCAAGTTTCCGATTCCTCCTGCCCCGCGGCCGGCGCGCCCGCCCCGGTCGGTCCCGCCGCCCGGCGTGCCACCCGTTGCGTCACCGTGCGCTGGAACGACGCGGTGGTGCGCATCGGCGGGGCGGCGCCCGTGGCGGTGCAGTCCATGACCAACACCGACACGGCCGATCCGATCGCCACGGCCATCCAGGTCAAGGAGCTGGCCCAGGCCGGTTCCGAAATCGTGCGCATCACCGTCAATACGCCGGAAGCCGCGCGCGAGGTGCCCGCCATCCGCGAGCAGCTTGACCGCATGAACGTGTCCGTGCCGCTGGTGGGCGACTTCCATTTCAACGGGCACAAGCTGCTGACCCAGTTCCCCGAGTGCGCGCAGGCGCTGTCGAAGTACCGTATCAACCCGGGCAACGTGGGCGGCGGAAAAAAGCGCGAGGACAACTTCGCGCAGATGATCGAAGTGGCCTGCCGCTACGGCAAGCCGGTGCGCATCGGCGTGAACTGGGGCAGCTTGGACCACGAGCTGATGGCACGCATGATGGACGAGAACAGCCGTCGCGCCGAGCCCTGGGATGCCCAGGCGGTCATGCGCGAGGCGCTGGTCGTCTCGGCCATCGGCAACGCGCGCCGGGCCGAAGCGCTTGGCTTGCCGGGCGACGCCATCGTGCTTTCGTGCAAGGTCAGCCATGTCCAGGACCTGATCGCCGTCTATCGCGAGCTGTCCGCACGCTGCGATTATCCGCTGCACCTGGGATTGACCGAGGCGGGCATGGGCAGCAAGGGCATCGTCGCCTCCACCGCAGCGCTTGCGGTGCTGCTGCAGGAAGGCATCGGCGACACGATACGGATATCGCTGACGCCCGAGCCGGGCGGAGACCGCACGCGCGAAGTCATCGTCGCGCAGGAAATCCTGCAGAGCATGGGCTTGCGCGCCTTCGCGCCCATGGTCGTCGCATGCCCGGGGTGCGGCCGCACCAGCAGTACGTTTTTCCAGGAACTGGCCGACAGCATCCAGTCATACCTGCGCCGGCAAATGCCCGTCTGGCGCAGCCGCTATCCGGGCGTGGAAAACCTCAACGTGGCGGTCATGGGCTGCGTGGTCAACGGCCCGGGCGAAAGCCGGCATGCCGACATCGGCATCAGCCTGCCGGGCACTGGCGAAGTGCCGGCCGCGCCCGTCTTCATCGACGGCGAGCGCACCGTCACGCTAAAGGGCGAGCGCATCGCGGAGGAATTCCAGGCCTTGGTCGAAGACTACGTGGCGCGCCGCTACGGCGCGGCAACCGCAAACCATACCCAATAAAGCAAGCGACGGCGCCGCGCGGACTGCCCCAGCCGGGCGCGGCGCGTTTTTCTTACGACTCATGACGCAACCCTTCCAGAAAGTGTCCGCCATCCGCGGCATGAACGACATCTTGCCCGACGCGAGCAGCCGTTGGGAGGAACTCGAGGACATCGTCCGCGCTTGGCTGCGCAGCTACGGTTATCGCGGCCTGCGCACACCCGTGCTCGAGCACACGCGGCTGTTCGCCCGCGGCATCGGCGAGGTGACCGACATCGTCGAGAAGGAGATGTACACCTTCACCGACTCGCTCAATGGCGACATGCTGACGATGCGGCCCGAGTTCACGGCCGGGATCGTGCGGGCGGTGATCGAGCACAATCTGCTGTATGACCGCCCGCAGCGCGTCTACGCCATTGGCCCGGTCTTCCGGCACGAGCGGCCGCAGCGCGGACGCTACCGCCAGTTCCACCAGATCGACGTCGAGGCGCTGGGCTATGCCGGCCCCGACATCGACGCCGAGATGATCGTCATGCTGCGCCGCCTGTGGCGGCGCCTGGGGCTGACCGACCTGCGCCTTGAATTGAATTCCCTGGGGCAGCCCGAGGAGCGGGCAGCCCACCGCGCGGCGCTCATCGAGCACCTGGAGCGCCACCGCGACGTGCTGGACGAAGACGGGCTGCGTCGCATGTACACCAACCCCTTGCGCGTGCTCGACACCAAGAATCCGGCCATGCAGGAAATGGCCAACGCCGCGCCGCGGCTGTTCGACTTCCTGGGGTCGGAGTCGCGCGCGCATTTCGACGGGGTCTGCCAGCGCCTGGCCGATGCAGGCATCGAATACCGACTCAATCCGCGGCTCGTGCGCGGGTTGGATTACTACAATCTGACCGTTTTCGAGTGGGTGACCGACCGCCTGGGCGCGCAGGGCACGGTCTGCGGCGGCGGCCGCTACGATGGCCTGATCCAGCTGCTGGGCGGCAAGCCGGCGCCGGCGGTGGGGTTTGCCATCGGCATGGAGCGCCTGCTCGACCTGTGGGAACAGGCCGGTGCCGGCGCTGCGCGCCCCGAATGCCAGGTCTACGTGGTGCACCAGGGCGACGAAGCCGCCCGGCGCGCCGCGGCCGTAGGCGAGTCGCTGCGCGACGTCGGCCTGGACGTGGTCGTGCACGCCGGCGGCGGCAGCTTCAAGTCGCAGTTCAAGCGTGCCGATGCCAGCGGGGCCCGGGTAGCGGTTATCCTTGGCGCCGACGAAGTGGCCGCCGGCGTGGCCGGCGTGAAGTGGCTGCGTGGCCGGTCCGGCGACGGGCCGGTGCAGGAACAGGTCCGGCTCGAGGACCTGGCGGCCGTCTTGCAATCGGGGATTTGATTCATGGCATACGATCTGGAAGAACAGGAAAAGCTGGACGCGATCAAGCAGTGGTGGGGGCGCTACGGCACGCCCATCCTGAGCGCAGCTGCCATCGTGCTGGCCGTCTTCGCCGGATGGCGCGGCTGGCAGTGGTACGAAAATCACCGCGCCAGCCAAGCCATGGGGTATTTCGAGGCGCTCGAGGACGCGGCGCGGCATAGCGGCGACGACTCCACCGCGCGGCTCAAGGCCGCGGCCCGCACCCTGCGCGAGGATTTCGCCGGCACCGCGTATGCGGCGCGTGGCGCGTTGGTGGCCGCCCAGGCCCTGCAGGAGCGAAAGGACCTGGACGCGGCGCGTGAGCAGCTGGAATGGGTCGCCAAGGGCAAGGATCCGGCGCTGGCCGCGGTCGCGCGCCTGCGCTTGGCCGGCCTGCTGCTGGACCAGAAGCAATACGACCAGGCGCTGGGCCAGCTGGCCAACCCGCCCCAGGCCTTTGCCGCGCTATTTGAGGATCGCCGCGGCGATGTGCTGGCCGCGCAAGGCAAGGCCGACGAAGCGCGCAAGGCGTGGGAATCCGCGCTGCAAACCATGGGCAGCGAGCATCCCCTGGCCCCGGTCGTGCAACTGAAACTCGACGCCTTGAGCGGAGCGCAATCGTGATGGTCCCTGCAAATGTGCGTCGCGCCCTGCGCGGCCTGACATCCCTGGCGTGCGCCGCGGCGCTGGCCGGCTGCTCGATGTTTTCCGACGATGATGCGCGCTATGCGCCGCAACCCCTTACCGACTATCCGCCCGGGGTATCGGCGCGCATCGCCTGGCGTGCCGACGTCGGCAGCGGCGCCGGCATAGGATTTGCACCGGTCGTGCTCGACGGCGCGGTGTACGCGGCGGCCGCCGACGGCCACGTCGCCAAGTACGACCTGGCCACCGGCAAGGTGATCTGGCGGCGCGGCACCGACGTGCGCCTGTCGGCAGGCGTCGGCACCGACGGCCGGATCACGGCGGTGGCCACGCCGCAAGGCCAGGTGATCGCGCTGGACGAAAACGGCGCGGAAAAATGGCGCGCCCAGGCTACCAGCGAAGTCAGCATCGCACCGGCCGTGGGCTTCGGCGTGGTCGTGGTACGTAGCGGCGACTATCGCATACAGGCGTTCAACGCCGAAACTGGCGAGCGCATCTGGAGCGTGCAGCGCCCCGGCCCGGCCCTGGCGCTGCGGGCGCCCACGCAGATGCAAATGGCCGAAGGACTGGTCATCACCGGCATGCCCGGCGGGCGGCTGATGGCGCTGAACACCGCCACGGGCAACGTACAGTGGGAAGGTACCGTCGCCACGCCGCGTGGCTCCAGCGACCTGGAGCGGGTCAACGATGTGGTGGGCGCGCCGCAACTGGCCGGCCGCCTGCTGTGCGCGGTCGCCTACCAGGGCCGCATCGTGTGCTTCGACGCGTCGGCCGGCGGCCGGCCGCTGTGGTCCAAGGAATTCTCCAGCGCCTCGGGCATGGCCGTGGGTGGCCGCTTCGCCTTCGCGGCCGACCAGCACAGCGTCGTGCACGGATTCGCGCTGGAAGGCGGCGGCAATATCTGGAAGCAGGATGCCCTGCGCAACCGCCGCCTGTCGGCGCCTGCGGTGGTCGGCAACGTGGTCGCCGTCGGCGACTTCGAAGGCTACGTGCACTTCCTGTCCGCGCAGGACGGACGCCTGCTCGGCCGTATCTCCGTGGGCGGCGATCCCATCATCGCGCCGCCCGTGGCGACGCCTTCGGGCGTGGTCGTACAGGACAGCGACGGCGAGCTGGCCTTCATTTCGGTAGAGTAAGCCCGTGCCGCTCAAGCCTGTCGTCGCACTCGTGGGCCGCCCCAACGTGGGCAAGTCCACGCTGTTCAACCGCCTGACGCGTTCGCGTGCGGCCCTGGTCGCGGATTTTTCCGGCCTGACCCGCGATCGCCATTACGGCGAGGGCCGGGTGGGCGGCAAGCCCTACATCGTGGTCGATACCGGCGGCTTCGAACCCGTGGCCAAATCGGGCATCCTGGTCGAGATGGCGCGCCAGACGCGCCAGGCCATCGCCGAAGCCGACGCCGTGATTTTCCTGGTCGATGCGCGCGCCGGCTTGAACGCACACGACCAGGAGATCGCCGACCTGCTGCGCCGTACCGGCCGGCGGGTGGTGCTGGCGGTCAATAAGGCCGAAGGCATGGCGCACAGCGCTGCCATCGCCGAATTCCACGAGCTGGGGCTAGGCCAGCCGATGGCCATATCGGCCGCGCACGGCGACGGCGTGGCCGACCTGATCGACACCGCCCTTGCCGGGTTGGGCGAGGCCGAGGACGAACTGGCGTACGACCTGCCCGAGAAGACCGATGCGCAGATCGAGGCCGAGCTGGCCGCCGGCGATGCCGCCGAGGCGGCCGAGGCGCCTCGGGTCGAGCACCGCATCAAGCTGGCCATCGTCGGCCGCCCCAACGTGGGCAAGTCCACGCTGATCAATACCTTGCTGGGCGAGGAGCGCGTCATCGCCTTCGACATGCCTGGCACCACGCGCGACGCCATCGAAATCGACTTCGAGCGAGAAGGGGTGCGCTACACGCTCATCGACACGGCCGGCCTGCGCAAGCGCGGCAAGGTCTTCGAAGCGATAGAGAAGTTCTCCGTCATCAAGACGCTGCAGGCCATCGAAGCGAGCAATGTGGTGCTGCTGATGCTCGATGCCCAGCAGGACATCTCCGAGCAGGACGCGCACATCGCCGGCTTCGTGCTCGAGACTGGCCGCGCCCTGGTGGTGGCCATCAATAAGTGGGACGGCTTGGACACCGAGCGGCGCGAGCGCATCATGCGCGAGTTCGACCGCAAGCTGCGCTTTTTGTCGTTTGCCCGCATGCATACGGTGTCCGCACTCAAAGGGCAGGGAGTCAACGCGCTGCTGAAGTCGGTGCAGGCCGCCCACGCCGCGGCGTTCGCCAAACTGTCTACGCCCAAGCTCACGCGCGAGCTGCACGCCGCGGTCGAGCAACAGCCGCCGCCTCGCAAGGGCATCTTCCGGCCCAAGCTGCGCTATGCGCACCAGGGCGGGCAGAACCCGCCGCGCATCGTCATTCACGGCAACGCGCTCGATGCCGTGCCCGACTCGTACCGGCGCTACCTGGAGACGCGCTTTCGCCAGGCCTTCAAACTGACCGGCACGCCGCTGCGCATCGAGTTCAAGTCTTCACGCAATCCGTATGTGGACGGCAAGTAATGGATCGAACGGATAGTCCCGCGCCAGGGCGCTACTGGAGCGCGCGGGTGCATGGGCTGCAGCCCTACGTGCCGGGCGAGCAGCCCAAGCTGCAAAACCTGATCAAGCTCAACACCAACGAATTACCGTACGGACCCTCGCCGCTGGCGCTGCAGGCCATACGCGAAGCCGCGGCCGACAGCCTGCGCCTGTATCCGGATCCGGGCTCGGACGATCTGCGCCAGGCGATCGCCGAGGCGTGCGGCACCCGGCCCGAATGCGTGTTCGTCGGCAACGGCTCGGACGAAGTGCTTGCCCACGCCTTCCAGGCCCTATTGCGCCAAGACCGGCCACTGTACTTTCCCGACGTCACCTACAGCTTTTACCCCGTGTATTGCGGGCTGTACGACGTCGCGTTCCGGGAGATCCCGCTGACCGAGGATTTTCGCGTCGATCCGGACGACTACCTGCGCGAGCCGCGCGCCGGCGCGATCATCCTGGCCAACCCGAACGCGCCCACGGGCCGGGCGCTCGGCCGCGACGACATCGCCCGCATCGCCGCGGGCAATCCGGATGCGCCCGTGGTGATAGACGAAGCCTACGTCGATTTCGGCGCGGAATCGGCCGTGCCGCTGATCGAGCAATATCCCAACCTGCTCGTGGTGCAGACGCTGTCGAAATCACGCGCGCTCGCCGGGCTGCGCGTGGGCTTTGCCATCGGCCATCCCGATCTCATTCAGGGCCTGGAGCGGGTCAAGAACAGCTTCAACTCCTATCCGCTCGATCGCCTGGCCCAGGCAGGGGCGGCCGCCGCCATGCGCGACCGCGACTACCTGCAGCGCACCTGCCAGGCCGTCATGGTCAGCCGCCAGGCGTTGACACAGTCCCTGCAGGACCTGGGCTTCGAGGTTTTGCCGTCGCTGGCCAATTTCGTCTTTGCCCGGCATCCGTCGCGCGACGCGGGCGAACTGGCCGCCGCCTTGCGCGAGCGGGGCATCATCGTGCGTCATTTCGCCCGCGCGCCGCGCATCGCGCAATTCTTGCGCATCACCGTCGGCACCGACGAGCAGTGCGCGGCCCTGGCCGCGGCGCTTGCCGAAATCCTGCGCTGACCCGGCACGCGCGACACGCCAGCGCCGGTCGGTATATGATCGATGTTGCGGCGCACAATGCTTGCGCGCCGCACCGGGATGACCATCCATTGCGGGCCTTTTCCAGGCACGCGAAAGTCGCCGCCCGCGGCGGCGGCTCGGCTGGCATGCTTGGGGAAAACCCTGTAGAGTACGTATGTTGTGGCATCGCCACTTAAGAACAACATGATTTGGAGCCTGGCCAATGAGCAATAAAGGGCAAACCCTGCAAGATCCCTTCTTGAACACGCTGCGCAAGGAACACGTGCCGGTGTCCATATACCTGGTCAACGGCATCAAATTGCAAGGCCAGATTGAATCTTTCGACCAATACGTGGTGCTGCTGCGCAATACCGTGACGCAGATGGTCTACAAGCACGCCATTTCCACCGTCGTGCCCGCCCGCCCCGTGAACTTCCAGGTCGAAGTCCCGACGGAATAATCAGCCTTTGCTGCGCATAGCATCCCGGCCCGCCGCACGCACCGTGACGGCGGGCATTTTTGACTCCTTTCCATGCGTGCACTGATCGTCAGCGTCGACTTGGGCGACCCGGACCACCAGGCGCACGCCGACGAATTCGCGATGCTCGCCCGCGGCGCGGGGGCCGACATCGTCGCCACCGTGAGCGTGCGGCGCGCACGCCCCGACGCCGCGCATTTCATCGGCTCGGGCAAGCTTGAGGAAGCGGTGGCGATCGCCGGCGCCGAGCGGGCCGACATCGTGCTGTTCGACCAGCCGCTTTCACCCGCGCAGCAGCGCAACCTGGAACGCGCCTTCAAGCTGCGCGTGGTTGACCGCGTGGCGCTCATCCTGGACATCTTCGCGTTGCGGGCCAAGAGCCACGAGGGCAAGCTGCAGGTCGAGCTGGCCCAGCTCCAGCACTTGGCCACGCGGCTGACGCGGCTGTGGACCCACCTGGAGCGCCAGCGTGGCGGCATCGGCATGCGCGGCCCCGGCGAATCGCAGCTCGAAATGGACCGGCGCATGATCGGCGCCCGGGTCAAGGTGCTGCGCGAGCGCCTGGACAAGGTCGAGCGCCAGCGCAAGACCCAGCGTCGGGCGCGGGCGCGCGGCACGACGCTGTCGGTCTCGCTCGTGGGCTACACCAACGCTGGCAAGTCCACGCTATTCAACGCCCTGACGCGTGCGGGCGCCTACGCCGCCGACCAACTGTTCGCCACGCTGGACACCACGACGCGGCGCATTTGGATCGAGGGGGCGGGGCAGGTAACGCTGTCGGACACCGTCGGCTTCATCCGCGACCTGCCGCCCAACCTGATCGCGGCCTTTCGCGCCACCCTGGAAGAAACCATACACGCCGACTTGCTGCTGCACGTGGTCGACGCCTCCAGCGCCCAGCGCGACGAGCAGATCGCCGAGGTCGACAAGGTCCTTGCGGAAATCGGCGCGGCCGACATCCCCCGCATACTGGTCTACAACAAGATAGACGCGGTGGGCCTGGCGCCCCGGGTCGACCGCGATGCGCATGGTACGATTGCGCGGGTATTTGTCAGCGCAATCGAGCGCGCCGGACTGGACGCGTTGCGCGGGGCAATCGCAGAGGCCGGCAGAATCGCGGGAAACAATGGGTCTGATTTCCAAACTCTTCAATCTCAATGACCCCGGCTGGGGCCGCGGCGGCGGCAACGGTGGTGCCGAGCCGCCACGTCGTCCCGGCAAGAGCGACGGCCCGCCCGACCTCGACGAAGTCTGGCGGGATTTCAACAACCGCATCAGCGCGCTGTTCGGCCGCAAAGGTGGCGGGCGCGGCCCGACCAATCCAAGCGGGGGCGCCATGCCGTCGCCGCGCGGCGGCCGCATCGGCGCCGGCGTGATCCTGGCCGTCATCGTGGCCCTGTGGCTGGCCAGCGGCTTCTACATCGTCGAGGAAGGGCAGGTCGGCGTGGTCACCCAGTTCGGCAGGTACAAGGCCACCACGCCGGCGGGCTTCCAGTGGAGGCTGCCTTATCCCATCCAGGAACACGAACTCGTCAACGTTTCGCAGCTGCGCACCTTCGAAGTGGGTTTTCGCGGCAGCGCGCGCAACAAGGTGCTGCCCGAGTCGCTGATGCTGACCGACGACGAGAACATCATCGACATGCAGTTCGTCGTGCAATACCGCCTGCAGCCCGAAGGCGCACCTGATTACTTGTTCCGTACCAGCGATCCCGACGAGTCGGTGCGCCAGGCGGCCGAAACCGCCATGCGCGAAGTGGTCGGCACCAAGCCCATGGACTTCGTGCTGTACGAAGGCCGCACCGAGGTCGCCAGCGAAGTCCAGCGGCTGATGCAGACCATACTGGACCGGTACCAGACGGGCATCCAGATCAGCACCGTGGCCATCCAGAACGTGCAACCGCCCGAGCAGGTGCAGGCGGCGTTCGACGACGCGGTCAAGGCCGGCCAGGACCGCGAGCGCCAGATCAACGAAGGCCAGGCCTACGCCAACCAGGTCGTGCCGTTGGCGCGCGGCCAGGCCTCGCGCATGATCGAGCAGGCCGAGGGCTACCGCGCCAAGGTCGTGGGCGACGCCAAGGGCGACGCCGCGCGCTTCCAGAGCATTTTGGCCGAATACGAGAAGGCGCCCGACGTGATGCGCCAGCGCATGTACCTCGAAACGATGCAGGAAATCTTCAGCCGCGCGAGCAAGGTCATGGTTGATGCCGAAGGCAGCAACCAGATGCTGTACCTGCCGCTGGACAAAATCATGCAGCAGGCCGTCCAGGATGCCGGCAAGGCGCCGGCGCCGGCAGGCGGCTCGTCATCCACCAGCCTGCCGGGGGCCAGCCAGCCGACGGTGCCAGCCTTGCCCAGGCCCTCGGGCGCGGCGGCCGGCTCCAACGCGCTGACCCGCGACCGCTCGACGCGCTGAAGGAGGACACGTCATGCAACGCCTCATGCCCGTCCTCGTCGGCCTGCTCATCGTCTTGGCGGCGGCCTCTTCGTGCATGTTCGTCGTGCGCGAGCGCGACTACGCGCTGGTCTTCGCGCTGGGCGAGGTGCGCCGCGTCATCAGCGAACCCGGCCTGTACTTCAAGGCGCCGCCGCCCTTCCAAAACGTGGTGCGCCTGGACAAGCGGCTGCTGTCCATCGAATCGCAGGACGCCGAGCGCATCCAGACCTCCGAGAAGAAGAACCTGCTCATCGATTCCTACGTGAAGTGGCGCATCGCCGATCCGCGGCTGTACTACATCACCTTCGGGACCAACGAGCGAGCCACGCAGGAGCGGCTGCTGGCGCAGATTCGCGACGCGCTCAACGCCTCGGTCAACGTGCGCACCGTCCAGGACGTGGTCTCCAACGAGCGCAACAAGATCATGTCCGAGATCCTGGCCAACGTCGCCCAGCGCGCCAAGCCGCTGGGCGTGGAGATCGTCGACGTGCGCTTAAAGCGCATCGAGTTCGCGCCCGAGATTTCCGAATCCGTCTACCGCCGCATGGAGGCCGAGCGCACCCGCGTGGCCAACGAACTGCGTTCGATCGGCGCGGCCGAAAGCGAAAAGATCCGTGCCGAGGCCGACCGCCAGCGCGAAGAGATCATCGCCGATGCGTACGCACGGGCGCAGCGCATCATGGGCGAGGGCGATGCCACGGCCAGTGCGATCTATGCCGAGGCCTTCGGCAAGGATCCTGAGTTCTACCGCTTCTACAAGAGCCTGGAAGGCTACCGGGCCGCGTTCTCCAAGCCGGGCGACGTGATCGTGGCCGACCCGAGCTCGGAGTTCTTCCAGTTCATGAAGTCGTCGCAGGGCGGCAGCGCCGGGCAGGGCGCGGCCGGGCGCTAGGCGCCTGGCCTCCTTGCGGCGCAAAACGGGCTACAATAACCCGTAAGCTACGATTCACCACAGGCGGCTTGCCGGGCTTACGCTCCAAGCCGCCTTTTGTTTTGGGCGCCGCATGGCGGCCGCCACCCGCGCCTCGGGGGATCTGGGGCCGAGACAGTACATGGGCAACTGGCTGCTGCCGGAGGGCCTGGCCGATATTCTCCCGGCCGAGGCGCGCCGGATGGAAGAGCTGCGCCGGCGCCTGCTGGACCTGTACCGCACGTACGGGTACGAGCTGGTCGCGCCGCCGCTGGTGGAATACATCGATTCGCTGCTGTCGGGCACCGGCACCGACTTGAACCTGCACACTTGCAAGCTCGTGGACCAGCTATCCGGCCGGACCCTGGGCGTGCGCGCGGACATGACGCCGCAGGTCACCCGCATCGACGCCCACCTGCTCAACCGCGCGGGCGTCACCCGCCTGTGCTACTGCGGGCCAGTGCTGCACGCCCGGCCTGCCGGCCTGCTGTCCGGCCGGGAGCTGCTGCAGATCGGCGCCGAGCTTTACGGCCACCAAGGCTTCGAGGCTGACGTCGAAATCGTCTGCCTGGCGCTGGAGACGGTGCGTGCGGCCAGCGTGGCGCAGCCGCGGCTGGACCTGTGCCATCCCGGCCTGGTGCGCGCCATCATCGATGCCGACCCAGCCGCGGCCGGCCAGGCCGACGACATCGTCGCCCTGTTGCGCGAAAAGGACATCCCCGGGCTGGCGGCGCTGGCCGACGGCCCGTCCGGCGTGCGCCCCGAAACGCGGCAGGCCTTGCTGCGGCTGCCCGAGTTGTACGGGGGGCTGGACGTGCTCGACCGGGCGCGCAAGCAGCTGCCGGCCCTGCCGGGCGTGGCCGCCGCCTTGGACGCGCTGGCCGCGCTGTGCGCGGCACTGCCGGAAGTCAGCGTCGGCGTGGACCTGGCCGACGTGGGCGGCTATGGCTACCATTCCGGCGTCACGTTCGCCGTGTATGCCGAAGGCTGGCACGAAGCGCTTGTCCGGGGAGGGCGGTACGACGACGTCAGCCGCGCGTTCGGCCGCGCCCGGCCGGCAACGGGCTTTAGCCTGGACCTGCGGCGCCTGACTGCGGGGCTGGCGCCGGCGCAGGCCGCCCGGGCCGTGCGCGCACCCTGGGGCATGGACCCGGACCTGGTGCGCGCGGTGCGCCAACTGCGCGAGCAGGGCGAAGTCGTGGTGCAGATCCTGCCTGGCCACGAGCATGACCAGGACGAATTCGTCTGCGACCGGGAGCTCGTGTGCCTGGACGGCACCTGGACGGTCAGGGCGCTTTGAATAACCATTTGACCTTAGCGATATGAGCAAGAACGTAGTCGTGATCGGCACCCAGTGGGGTGACGAAGGCAAGGGCAAGATCGTCGACTGGCTGGCCGAATCGGCACAGGGCGTCGTGCGTTTCCAAGGCGGGCACAACGCCGGCCACACCCTCTGGATCAACGGCCAGAAGACCATCCTGCGCCTGATTCCCTCCGGCATCATGCACCCAGGCGTGACCTGCTACATCGGCAACGGCGTGGTGCTCTCGCCCGAGGCGCTGCTCAAGGAAATCGCCGAACTCGAGGCCGCCGGCCTGGATGTGCGTTCGCGACTGCAGATTTCCGAAGCCTGCCCGCTGATCCTGCCCTACCACGTGGCGATCGACCAGGCGCGCGAGGCCCGCAAGGGCGAAGGCAAGATCGGCACCACCGGCCGGGGCATCGGCCCGGCCTACGAGGACAAAGTCGCGCGCCGCGCCCTGCGTGTGCAGGACCTGTTCAACCCGGCCGTTTTCGAAGCCAAGCTGGCCGAAGTGCTCGACTACCACAACTTCGTGCTGACCCACTATTTGCAGGCCCCGGCCATTTCGGCCCAGGAAGTGCGCGACCAGGCGCTGGCGCTCGCCCCGCAGATCGCCCCCATGGTCAAGGACGTCTCCAGCAATCTGTGGGCCGTGCAGCAGGCCGGCGGCCGGCTGCTGTTCGAAGGCGCGCAAGGGGCGCTGCTCGACGTCGACCACGGCACCTATCCCTACGTCACCAGCAGCAACTGCCTGGCCGGCGCGGCCTCGGCCGGTGCCGGCGTCGGCCCCCAGACGCTGCAGTACGTGCTCGGCATCACCAAGGCCTACGCCACCCGCGTGGGCTCGGGTCCTTTCCCGACCGAACTGGGCGACGAGGTCGGCGCGCACCTGGCCAACGTCGGCAAGGAATTCGGCTCGGTCACCGGCCGGCCCCGCCGCTGCGGTTGGTTCGACGGGGCGGCACTGCGCCGCTCGGTGCGCCTGAATGGTATTTCCGGGCTGTGCATCACCAAGCTGGACGTGCTCGACGGCCTGGAGACCATCCAGCTGGGGGTGGGCTACAAGGTCGACGGCAAGTTCTGTGACGTCCTGCCGTACGGCGCTGCCGCGGTGGCGCAGGCCGAGCCGGTGCTCGAGGAGCTGCCGGGCTGGAAGGAGTCGACCGTGGGCATCACCGAATACGACAAGCTGCCGGCCAACGCCCGCCGCTATTTGGAGCGCATGGCCGAAGTCTGCGGCGTGCCGGTGGACATGGTTTCGACCGGCCCGGACCGCAAGGAGACCATCGTCCTGCGCCATCCCTTCAAGGACTGACGGAGCGCCTGCGCATGAATACGCCTGCCAGCACCGACCGTGACCTTTGGGTCAGTTGGGATGATTACCACCGCTTGATCGAGCGCCTGTGCCTGATCGTCTACCAGTCCGGCTGGCAGTTCGACCAAATACTGTGCCTGGCCCGCGGCGGCGTGCGCGTCGGCGACGTCATGTCGCGCATCTTCGACGTACCGCTGGGCATCCTGGCCACCAGCAGCTACCGTGAGGCGGCCGGCACCAAGCAGGGCGAACTCGATATCGCCCAGTTCATCACGATTACGCGCGGGTCCCTGGCCGGCCGGGTGCTGCTGGTCGACGACATGGTCGACACCGGCCTGACCTTCAGCCGGGTCCGCGAGCACCTGGCGCAGCAGTTCCCGGCGATTTCGGAGCTGCGCAGCGCGGTGCTGTGGTGGAAAGGCCACGCCCGGACCGCCCCCGATTACTACGTCGAAAAGCTGGAGACCAACCCCTGGATCCACCAGCCGTTCGAGGAGTACGACAGCCTGCGCCCCCACCAACTGGAGGCGTGGATCCGAAAAGGCGTGCGCAATTAGCCCTGCGCATGCTACAATTTCAAGTTACTTGAAACTTTTTACCCAGTAGACGCCTACATGCCTATTGTCCGCCTGAAAGAAAACGAACCGTTTGAAGCGGCGCTGCGGCGCTTTAAGCGCACCATCGAAAAGACGGGGCTGCTCACCGAGCTGCGCTCGCGCGAGTTCTACGAAAAGCCCACGGCCGAGCGCAAGCGCAAGCATGCCGCTGCGGTCAAGCGCCATTTCAAGCGGATCCGCAGCCAGCAGTTGCCGCCGCGTCTTTATTGATACTTGATCCCTGATTCCTTCATCCAGGATCTGCTCGCCCGCGTCGACATCGTCGACGTCGTAGGGCGATACGTACAGCTGCGCAAAGGGGGGGCCAACCTGCTTGGCCTTTGCCCTTTCCACAACGAAAAGACGCCGTCGTTCACGGTCAGCCCGACCAAGCAGTTCTACCACTGCTTTGGCTGCGGCGCCCACGGCACCGCCATTCGTTTCCTCATGGAGCACACCGCCGCCAGTTTCCCGGAGGCGGTGCGCACGCTTGCGGCCTCGGTCGGCATGACCGTCCCGGAAGACGACCGCAGCCCGCGCCAGCGGGCCCAGGAAGCCCGGCGCCGCGAAGAAGTCTCCCGCCACACCCAGGTCCTGGAAGCGGCGCTAGCGCACTACCAGCGCCGGCTGCCCCAGGCGCCCGAGGCGATACGCTACCTCAAGCAGCGCGGCCTGACCGGCGAAATCGCCAAACGCTACGGCCTGGGCTGGGCCGATGGCGACCGCCAGGGCCTGGCCAAGGTTTTCGCCCACTACGAAGACCCGGCGCTGGTCGAGGCCGGGCTGGTCATCGAGTCCGAAGACGGGCGGCGCTACGACCGTTTCCGCGAGCGGGTGATGTTTCCCATCCGCAACGCGCGCGGCGCCCTGGTCGGCTTTGGTGGGCGCGTCATCGGCAAGGGCGAGCCCAAGTACCTCAATTCCCCCGAGACGCCACTGTTTTCCAAGGGCAACGAACTCTACGGGCTTTGGGAGGCGCGCCAGGCCATACGCACCGAGGGGCAGGTCATCGTCGTCGAGGGCTACATGGACGTGGTCGGCCTGGCCCAGCTGGGCATCGGCAACGCCGTGGCCACGCTGGGCACGGCCACGACGCCGGTGCACGTGCAAAAGCTGCTGCGTGCCAGCGACCGCATCGTCTTCAGCTTCGACGGCGATGCGGCCGGCCGCCGGGCCGCCTGGCGCGCGCTGCAAGCCTGCCTGCCGCTGGTGCGTGACGACGTGTCGATGCGTTTCCTGTTCCTGCCCGAGGAGCACGACCCGGATTCCTACGTGCGGGAATTCGGCGAGCAGGCCTTCCGTGCCCAGTTGGCCGAGGCGATGCCCCTGTCGCGGTTCTTGCTCGATGAGCTGGCTGCACGCCACAACCTGGCCGAGGCAGAGGGGCGTGCAGCCTGCGTGCACGAGGCGCGCCCGCTGATCGAGGCCATGCCCGAATGCGCCTTGCGCCTGCAACTGCAGCGCGAATTGGCGCGCATGGTCCAACTCACGCCCGAGGAGCTGGCCCAAACATTCGCGCTGGCCGCGCGCCCGGCTGTGCCGGCAGACGCCGGCGCGGCGGGCTTGGCGCCTGCTGGGGCGACTGCAGCCGGGGTGCCCGTGGCAGCCCTGCACGGGCCGGACGGTGCGATTGCCGTCCCGACGGGCGGGGCCGGCACGCCGCTTGCTTGGCGCAGGCAAGGCGGGCGGTCCTGGTCGGGGCGGTCCGGCCAGCCGGGCATGGCGCAGGCCGGGCGGCGACGCCCGGTCACGCCGTTGGCGCGGCGCCTGTTGCGGCTGCTGCTGGCGCATCCCGAGCTGGTCGACGTCATGGGCGACCAGCAGCTTGAAGTCCTGGAGCGCGGCCCCCATTTGGGCATGGTCAGGGACCTCATCGTGCTGGCCCGGGCGAGCGGGGCGCGCCACCTGGGGGCGCTGTGCGAGGCGGTGGAGCCGGGCACGGAACTGGCCGAGGTGCTGCATTCCATGGCCGGCGACGTGCTCGCGCAGGAAGACCTGCCCGATCCGCAGGCCGAGTGGGAGGATGCCCTGCGCCGCATCGAACTGGACGCGCTCAAGGCCGAGCAGGAGGAACTGGTCCGGGCCGGCCTGCCCGACGAGGCGGCGCGCCGGCATTACCAGGAACTCGCCAGGCGGATATCGGTTCTAATCGGAACCGGCCCACGATGAAGGCAAGCAATGAATGCGCTAGAATTAAAGGTTTCGCGTTTGGGCCGCCCTGGGTCGGGCGCGATGCCTATTTCCCCCTTGGACCAGTCGTCCTGCTCTTTTGAGCCCTTGCCCGCTTCGATGCGCTTGCGTCGGGTGGGATAAATCCTTAATGTGGCCGTTTTGCGACGGCCACGGAAGCGATCATGAGCAAATCCACCGGCAAAACCTCTACTGCAAGCACTTCGGACCGCATCGAAACGACCGCGACCGGCAAACCGGCGCGCGCCGTTGCCATGGCCGCCGAAAAGCCGACGGCCAAGGCGGCGGTGAAGGTTGCCGCCAAGGGCGCCGCCAAGACGGCCTCGAAGACGGCTTCCAAGACCGCGGCCAAGACGGCCGCCAAGACCGCGGCGGCCAAGAAATCGGCCAAGGGCGAGGCCACGGCGGCGTCGACGCGCGCCAGCCGCGCCAAGGCCAAGAAGGCCGAGGAAACGCTCACCGAGCTGGTGTCGCGCCCGGCGGGCACCGGCCGCCGCCCGGGACGGCCGTCCAAGAACGCCGGCAACGACGCGGCCGACTTCGACGACGTCTTGGACCATGACGGCGAGGGCGAGGTCGTACCGGATTTCAAGCCGGCCAAGCGCGGCAAGCGCGGCAAGGCCGATCCCAAGGACCTGATCGCGCGCGGCCCCGTTTCGCCCGAGGAATACGAAGCCCGCCGCAACCGCCTGAAGCAGCTGATCAAGCTGGGCAAGGACCGCGGCTACCTGACCTACGGCGAAATCAACGACCATCTGCCGGATGACCTGGTCGACGCCGAGGCCATCGACGGCATCATCAGCACCTTCAGCGACATGGGCATCGCGGTCTACGACCAGGCGCCAGATGCCGAAACGCTGCTGATGAGCGAAAACGCGCCGGTGGCGTCCAACGACGACGACGTCGAGGACGAGGCCGAAGCGGCGCTGACCACGGTCGATTCCGATTTCGGCCGCACCACCGACCCGGTGCGCATGTACATGCGCGAAATGGGCTCGGTCGAGCTGCTGACCCGCGAGGGCGAAATCGAGATCGCCAAGCGCATCGAGGAAGGCCTGAAGCACATGGTCATGGCGATTTCCGCCTGCCCGACCACGATCAACGAGATCCTCACGCACGTGCAGCGCGTGCGTGACGGCCAGGTGCAGATCGACGAAATCGTCGACGGCCTGGTCGACCCCGAAGACGGCGAGGAATACGCCGGCGCCGGCGTCAGCGACGACGGCGACGACGAGGGCCCCGCCGGCGGCATGAGCAGCAAGCAGCTCGAGGACCTGCGCGTCAAGGCGCTGGCCAAGTTCGACGAGGTCAGCAAGTGGTTCGACAAGATGCGCCAGGCCTACGAGAAGGAAGGCTACAAGTCCGAGCCCTACATCAAGGCCCAGGAGCACATCCAGAACGAGCTGATGGGCATCCGCTTTACGGCCAAGATGGTCGAGCGCCTGGCCGACACGCTGCGCAACCAGGTCGAGGAAGTCCGCCAGCTCGAGCGCGCGGTGCTGCACACCTGCGTGGATCGCGCCGGCATGCCGCGCTCGCACTTCATCAAGGTCTTCCCGGGCAACGAAACCAACCTGGATTGGGTGCTCGAGGAAGTGCGCGCCGGCCATCCGTATTCGGAGACGCTCGAGCGCCACGTGCCGGCCGTGCATGAGCTGCAGAAGAAGCTGATCGACCTGCAGTCGCGCGTCGTCCTGCCGCTGAAGGACCTGAAGGAGGTCAACAAGCGCATGGCCACGGGCGAAGCCAAGGCGCGCAAGGCCAAGCGCGAGATGACCGAAGCCAACCTGCGCCTGGTGATCTCGATCGCCAAGAAGTACACCAACCGCGGCCTGCAGTTCCTGGACCTGATCCAGGAAGGCAACATCGGCCTGATGAAGGCGGTCGA
>CALEQZ010000004.1 GCA_937908115.1 uncultured Alcaligenaceae bacterium
GGCGGGAGCATTCGGATGGGGGGTCATTGCTATCGCGGATGTAGGTGGCCCTGCCGCGGTGGCGGCAAACAGCCATACGGTTGGGCGGCTTTCGTCTGTGACATTGTACGGGTCGAAGAAACGGCCAGCGCTCAGGCTACCTGGCCTATCGCAAGCGCAAAGCCTAAGGCGAGACCTAAATCGGCTGGGTACGAGTGCCAGCTGGTTTGAGGGGGGTGTTCGTGCGCCGTTGGCGGCATCGACCGGTCGAGTGGCTGCCCGGCGATAACCCTGCCTCGGAAAAGGCTGTTGGCCAAGTCGGTCTGCCCACCCGGGTAAAATACCTTTTTATCGCCACGCGGCGCCGATCGCGCCGCCCCGAGGGCAGTACCGTCATGTCTACGTCCGAGCAGCAAGCCGTCGCGCACGGCCAACAGGCTCCTGCGCCCGCCTACGATCCCACGGCCAAGCAGAAATCGCAGGCCAAGACCGCACGCATCCCCATCAAGGTCGTTCCGGCCGAGCGGCTCAAAAAGCCCGAGTGGATCCGCGTCAAGGCAGCCTCGCCCGGCTCGCGCTTCTACGAGATCAAGCGCATCCTGCGCGAGCACAACCTGCACACCGTCTGCGAGGAAGCCTCCTGCCCCAACATTGGCGAATGCTTCGGCAAGGGCACGGCGACCTTCATGATCATGGGCGACAAGTGCACGCGCCGCTGCCCGTTCTGCGACGTGGGCCACGGCCGTCCCGACCCGCTCGACCCCAACGAGCCGGAAAACCTCGCCCGCACGATCGCCGCGCTGAAGCTGTCCTACGTGGTCATCACCTCGGTCGACCGCGACGACTTGCGCGACGGCGGGGCGGGGCATTTCGTGGAATGCATCCGCAAGGTGCGCGAGCTGTCGCCAGCCACGCGCATCGAGATCCTGGTGCCCGACTTCCGCGGCCGGCTGGACCGCGCGCTGGAGATCCTCAACGCCTGCCCGCCAGATGTGATGAACCACAACCTGGAAACGGTGCCGCGGCTGTACAAGCAGGCGCGACCGGGGTCGGACTATGCGCACTCGCTGAAGCTGCTGGCCGAGTTCAAGCGCCTGCATCCCGACGTGCCGACCAAGTCCGGCCTGATGCTGGGCCTGGGCGAGACCGACGAGGAGATCCTCCAGGTCATGCGCGACCTGCGCGCGCACAACGTCGACATGCTGACCATCGGCCAGTACCTGCAGCCGTCGGAGCACCACCTGCCGGTGCTACGCTACGTGCACCCGGACACCTTTGCGATGTTCGAGCGCGAAGCGTACGAGATGGGCTTTACCCACGCCGCCGTCGGCGCGATGGTGCGGTCGTCCTACCACGCCGACCAGCAGGCGCACGCCGCCGGGGTGGCGTAAGCCAAGCGGCCGGCAGGTACTGAAAGCGGCGGTCCCGGTCCAGCCCCAGACTCAAGGAATCAAGGCGTCATCCCGCACGCCTGGCGGATGGCGACCTGGACCGGAGAGGGCGGCAGGGCGGGGTCGAACTCGCCTTTGGGCAGCAGCGGCGGCTGTGCCATGAAGCGCGGTCGCCGCCCCCGGTGAGGCTGTGCGGCATGGACCAGGAATGGGTGGCACAGATAGACCGTGCCCGCCGCGCCTGTCGCCAGTACCACTTCACAATCCTGCGTGGAAGCGTAGCCGTTGGCAGACAATTGCCTGAGCGTTGCGCCGGCTTCGCCATAGGGGAGCAATTCCCGTGCGATTTGGGCGTGGGAACCTTTCCGTATCCTCGTGGGCGCATCGTCCGGGCCGACATCCGAAAACAGAAACAGCATCAATAAAGCGCGCCCGCTGCTCTTCACATTGGCACGCCATTCCATGAAATCCGGATGGTCGGTGCCGAAGCTCATATCCACGTGCCAGCCATCGTCACCTGGCGGCTCTGCAGAGGGGAAGCGGATCGGAAAGGTTCCGAGGCCCTTGGGGGCAAGCCAGCGCCCTTTTCCGACGAGCTGGTCGTAGGCTTTGTGAAGTGGCGGGGTGTTGGCGGCTTCGATGAAGGCAAGCGAGGACTTGAACCCCACCCGGACGACGGGATGAACCCATTTTTCGGGTTGATCAGGCGATAGGCCGATGTCGGCCCACAGTTCGTCCCGGCCTCGTCTGGCAAGGTCGGCACTGAAGGCGTTTTCTAATTTGACGAAACCGTCGTCAATGAAGCGCTGGACCTGAGCGGAAGTCAGGCCGGCATGCTCGAGTTTGGGCATGACACATTCTCCGAGTGGCTGCCGCCTGAAGCGGCGGCAGCCGTCTGATCTCAATGGCGATAACGGGCCGGAACGACTATCAGTCGTTCAGATCAGCGGGAAGAAAGTGGACGTGAACATCATGTGCAAAGGCCCAACCCAGGGCAGGAACGCGAACAACCGGCCGTGAAACCCCCGGTGCCTGCGGCACCAGGCCATTGGATTCATGCCATGGCCAAGCAAGGCATTCGGCGTGCAGTTGGGTGCTGAGAATGCCTCATGAAAGGGCGGTTGGCAAGCGCTGTGCCTGCGAGCCCATGCGGCGGGCGGTATCGGCGCATCTGGCGACCGGATGCCGTATTTCGGTCAAGGGCCGGTACGGTCGGCATGGTTCTCTGGCTTGTCCGCGCATCGGTGGGCGCTTTACCTCCCTCAGCCGGGCGCCGGTTCTGTATGTGCGTTGCGCACTCCTCTATGATTCGTCCACAACATAAACATGTTGTCCATTATATGGACAACATGACAGAGCGAGGACGATAGCCATGCCGTTGGAGAACCCGGACGCCGATCCGCTGATGCCGTACCAGTACCCCAATCCGCCGGAGGCCTTGCCCGAGATCGTGGTCCCCAAGGCCATACCAGACGATGACCGGTTGTGGGTGCCGCAGGCCGAAAACGTCTGGTTCCGGCCGCTTTGCTTGAACGCGAGCCAGGGTTACTGGATGAACCTGCTCAAGGTGCGGCGCTCGGGGGTGCTCAGCCGCCACCGCCACCCGCAGGCCGTGCACGGGTTTGTGCTGAAAGGCCGCTGGAAGTACCTGGAGCACGATTGGTGGGCCGAGGAGGGCAGCTATGTCTTTGAGCCCCCCGGTGAGACGCACACCCTGTACGTGCCGCCCGACGTGGAGGAGATGATCACGTACTTCCAGGTCAACGGGATCATGTACTACACGGATCCGTGGGGCAAGGGCAACGGCTACGAAGACGTTTTCACCAAGATCGAGATGTGCCGCAAGCACTTCGCGGCGGTCGGGCTGGGCGAAGACTACGTCAAGCAGTTCATCCGCTAGCGGGCGGGCATATCGATGCGGTGACCGTCAGCCCGGCGGAAGTCATCCAGTACGTTTCCGCCGGCAAGCTCAAGACGCTGGCCGTGATGTCCGACCAGCGCGTCAAAGGCTTCGAGAACGTCCCCACGCTCAAAGAGCGCGGCATCGACCTGTCCATCGGAACCTGGCGCGGCATTGCGGCGCCCAAGGGCACGCCGCAGCCGGTCCTGGACGTGCTGGAGACGGCGATCAGGCAGGCTGCCGCCGAGGACAGCTTCAAGCAATTCATGGACAAGCAGAATCTTGGCTACCTCGTCGCCGACCGCGAGACGTTCGCCGGCCTGATCGAGCGGGACAACGCTACGTTCAAGGCACTGATCGAGAAGTTCGGCATGCGCCAGTAAGCGATACGCCGATCACCCGGCCGTTGCGCACGCGGCCATCACTGTAAAGGAGTGGACACATGGACCTGGGCATAGCCGGTCGTACGGCATTGGTCGGTGGCGCCAGCAAGGGGCTGGGCTATGGCTGCGCGCTGGCGCTGGTGCGCGAAGGCGTGGACGTGGTCGTCGTCGCGCGTGGCGCCGAGCAGTTGGAGGCCGCGCGCCAACGCTTGCTGCGCGAGCGTTCGCGCCCCGACGGACGAGTGATTGCGGTGGCGGCCGACATCACCACCGAAGCAGGGCGCGCGGCGGTGTTTGCCGTCCAGCGCGACTACGACATCGTCGTCACCAATGCGGGCGGCCCTGCGCCGGGGGACTTTCGGCAGTGGGGCCGCGAACAGTGGCTGGGTGCCATCGAGGCCAACATGCTCGCGCCGATCGAGCTCATCCGGGCGACGGTCGACGGCATGGCCGAGCGGGGTTATGGCCGGATCATCAACATCACGTCCAGCGCGGTGAAATCGCCCATCGACATCCTCGGGCTGTCCAACGGCGCGCGCAGCGGGCTGACGGGTTTCGTCGCGGGCGTGGCGCGCAGCGCCGTCGCGGCCCATGGGGTGACGATCAATAACTTGCTGCCCGGCTCTTTCGCCACCGATCGGCTCGAATCCGCCTTGTCGGCCGAGGCGACCAAATCTGGCCAGCCGGTCGAACAAGTGCGCGCCCACCGCCTGGCCGCCATCCCGGCCGCGCGCTTTGGCAACGCCGAAGAGTTCGGTGCGGTGTGCGCTTTCCTGTGCAGCATCCAGGCGGGCTACATAACGGGGCAGAACATTTTGGTCGACGGCGGCGCATACCGCGGCACATTCTGAAGCAGGAACCGATGACATACCAGGAGAGCCTATTCGCGGGACGCACCGCCTTGGTCACCGGCGCCACCCAGGGCATCGGCGCGGCCATTGCCAACAGGCTGGCGGCGTTGGGGGCCAAGACCATCGCCGTCGGGCTGGAATCGAATGCCGGCGCGCTGGCTGCAGGCGTGCAGGTCAGGCAGGCCGACGTCAGCAACGCCGGCGAGGTGGACGCGCTGTTCAAGGATCTGGATGCCCTGGACATCGTCGTCAATTGCGCCGGCATCATCCGGCGGGGGGCGGAGCACGACCCCGCCGTATTCGAGCAAGTGCTGGCCGTCAACCTGACGGGCACGATGCGCGTGTGCACGGCGGCGCGGCCACGCCTGGCCGGTCGCGGCGGATGCATCGTCAACATTGCATCGATGCTGAGCTTTTTCGGCGGTTCGCTCGTGCCGGCCTATTCGGCCAGCAAGGGCGGCGTGGCACAGTTGACCAAGTCGCTGGCACTGGCCTATGCCGAAGACGGCATCCGCGTCAATGCCGTCGCGCCGGGCTGGATCGCGACGCCGCTGACGCAAGCGCTACAGGATGATCCGGCAAGGTCGTCGGCCATCTTGTCGCGCACGCCCCTGGGCCGCTGGGGCACGCCGCAGGACGTGGCCGACGCGGTCGTTTTCCTGTGCACGCCGGCTGCCGGGTTCATGACGGGCGTGATCCTGCCGGTCGACGGCGGCTATCTGGTGGCATAGCGGTCGCGCGGGCCCGCCGGCGCTTTGACGGCCGGGCCGTGTTTGTGGGGATAATGGCCGGCCACACACGCAACGAGCATTTCCCTTCACGGCCTGCCATGCCCCGTTCTTCTGCATCTGCCAAACCGGCCGCGACGCGGGTGGCCGGCACTGCGGCATTTTCCAAGTTCATGCATGTGCTGCAGCTGGTCGCCGACGCGGCCGAGCCGCCCACGGTTGCCGAGCTAAGCCGGCTGAGCGGCTATCCGCGCCCGACCGTTTACCGCATGGTGGCGGCGCTGGTGGCCGAGCGCATGCTCGAAGAAAATGCCCGCACCGGCACCCTGGCGCTGGGCCCGCGCCTGATCCAGCTGGCCAGCCGCAGCTGGGGGCGGTCCGAGCTGCGGTTGGCGGCCGTCGAGGCCCTGAAGCACCTTCGCGACGTGACCGGCGAGACGGTGCACCTGGCCGTGCCCAACGGCGAGCACATGATCTATATCGAGAAGCTCGAAAGCCCGAGCGCCGTGCGCATGAGTTCGCGCATCGGCACCGTCGTGTCGATGCATTCGACGTCGGTCGGCAAGGCTTATCTCGCCATGCTCGATGAAGCCGGCCGCGAGGCCCTGCTGCGCGCGTTGCCGCGGCCGCTGCCCCGCTATATGCCCAACACCGTCGGGACCCTGCAGGAATTGCGCAAGCAGCTGCAAACCGTGCGCGAGCAAGGCTGGGCGATCGATGACGAGGAAAACGAGGCCGGCATTTGCTGCTTTGGGGCGCCGGTCTTTGGCCACGCAGGCGTACCCGTGGCAGCCATCAGCGTGAGTGTCCTGCGCTTTCGCCGCAAGGACGACGTGCGCAAGGCCTACGTCGAGCCGTTGCTGCAGGCGTGCCGGACGATTTCACAGCGCATCGCCGAGACGCCCGCGCTGTCAGGCGCCGAAGCACTCTAGCCTCCGGCGCGGGTGCGCCGGGCGGCAGTCACCCTGCGAGATCCTTCGCCCCGGGCATGCTGTAGCCGTTGGCCGTCAGGTTGGCGCGCAGCTGTGCGGCTTGTTCCTCAGTCAGCTCGACCAGCGGCGGGCGCACGGTCGCCCACACCGGGTCGCCCGATTGCCAGGCGATGGCAGCCTTCATGGCCGGGATCATGACGTAGGCGCCAAAGATCGCCCGCGTGGCATCGAGCGCGCCTTGGCGGGCCTGGGCGTCGGGTTCGCGCCAATTGCGCGCCAGGTCGACGATGGGGCCGGGGTTGACGTTGCCGGTGGCGGTGATGCAGCCGGCGCCGCCCGCCTGCAGGGTGCGCAGCAGGAAGTTCTCGCTGCCGGCGTAAACGCGAAAGCCCCTGGGTCCGTGGCGCTTGATCATGGCCTCGGTATTGGACCAGTCGCCCGAGCTGTCCTTGGCGCCCGCGACGATGCCGGGGTAGGCGTCCAACAGGCGGTCGATGAGGTCCAGGCTGATGGGCACTTGCGACACTGGCGGGATGTGGTACAGGTACAGCCTTAGCCGGTCGTCGCCCACGCCTTCGATCAGGCCGGAGAAATAACGAAACAGCCCTTCGTCGCTGACGCCCTTGTAGTAGAAGGGCGGCAGCACCAGCACGGCGGCGCAGCCGGCCTTGACCGCGGTGCGGGTCAGCGATACGGCGTCAGGCAGGGCGCAGGCGCCAGTGCCTGGCATGAGCCAGCGGGGCTCGATGCCGGCGGCCAGCAGTTCGCCGAGCAGCATTTCCTTTTCGGCGACCGACAGCGAATTGGCTTCGGAATTGGTGCCGAACACCGCCAGCCCCACACCCTGGTCGCGCAGCCAGCGGCAGTGCTTGACGAAGCGCGTCACGCTGGGACGGTGGTCCTGCTCGAAGGGGGTGAGCACTGGCGAATAAACGGCAGGAAGGCTGTGGTCACTGGCCATGGCATGCACTCTGTCTGGTAGTAAGGGCCGACGCCCATCCCAATGCGGTCGGCTGCGGACTTAAATCATGGCACTGGCATCCGTGCCGGAAAAGAGCGCACGCGTGATTTCAAACCGTAAAAATGTTTAGGTTTGGCGGCCGGCCCACGCAGACGGATATCGCGGAGCAGTAGTCTCCCAGTGTGGGGTGCCCGGGACGTCCGTTACTGCCGTACCGGGGTCAGGCCGAAACCTGGCCCGCCTGCTGTACTGCCGCGACGAACTGTGCCACGGCAAGCGTGCGCAGGTCATCGCCACACGCGCCCACGACCTGCGCACCCAACGGCAGCCCAGTGGGGCCGGTGGTCGTGGGAAAAGACACCGACGGCATGTGCAGCAGTGTCCATAACGCGCCAAAGCGGGGCGAGCCGGAGTATTCGATGCCGACCTCGGCTTCGCCTTCGGTGGCGGGATAAAGTAGCACGTCCCAATCGGCCATGAAGTCCAGGATTCGCGCGCGCGCGCACGCCACCTGCCGAACCATAGACAAATAATCGGGCAGGATGGTGGCTGCGCCGCCCTGCATCCGGTCGCGCAAGCGCTGACTGAGACGATCGTAATGGCGCAGTCGTTCGTGGCCGAGCGACTGGCGGGCATCGTAGGCAACGATGCCGGCCTGTACGTCGACCAGCGCTTCTAGCTCGGCAGGCAGCACAACGTCGCGCACCTGCGCGCCGGCGGCCGACAGCCGGCCGGCCAACGCCTCGATGGCCTGCACCGTCTGCGGGCGAGCCCATTGCCATTGGCTGGACCGACAAACGCCGATGCGTGGCCGATCCATCCGCTCGAGCGTGATTCGCCAACCATGCAGGCCGCCCATGAATAGCGCGGCATCGGCGACGTCGCGGGTGATCAGTCCGACAGTGTCCTGCATGGGGCTGAGCGTGCCCACGCCCGCGGTGGATAGTACGCCGAAGCTGGGTTTGTAGCCGACCAGTCCGCAATAGACGGCGGGCCGTATGAGCGATCCGGTGGTTTGCGTCCCGAGCGCGGCAAGCGCCATGCCAGCGGCCACGGCCGCGGCCGAACCGCTGGACGAACCGCCGGGGGTGTGGGCCGTGTTCAGCGGATTGCGCGCCGGGCCGGGGGTCTGGGTGGCAAACTCACCCGTGGCGACCTTGCCCATAAGGACCGCGCCCTGTTCGGCCGCGCAGGCCACGACGCCCGCGTCCCTGCCGGTCCGATACCCTTGGTAGATCGGCGACCCGTACGTGGTCGGGTAGTCCACGGTCTCGATGACATCCTTGACCGCATACGGAATACCGCGCAGCAGGCCGCCCCGGTGCCCGCGGTCCACGGCGCGTGCTTCGGCCAGCACGCGGTCGGGGTCGCATGCCAGGTATGCCCGGACTTCGCCGTCGCGTTCGGCGATGCGGTCCAGGCAGGCGCGCGCCAGGGCTTCGGCCGTGAGCGCACCGCTTTCCATCAGCGCGGCCGCCTGCACGGCGGTCAATTCGGTGGGCGCTTTGTTCATCTGGTGCGCTACTCGATCGAGATGTTGGCTGCGCGGATGACCTGCGCCCATTTGTCGTGTTCGGCCTTGACAAAGCGCGCAAAATCTTCCGGCGTGCGGGGATCGGCGGTTGCGCCCTGGGCGAGCAACTGCTGGCGAACGGCGTCACTGGAGAGAATCTTCTGCATTTCGCCGTTTAGCTTGGCGATAACCTCGGACGGGGTGCCGGCTGGCGCGAACAATCCGAACCAGCCGTCGACTTCGTACTCGGGCAACCCGCGTTCGGCCACCGTCGGCACATTGGGCAAGAGTTCGGAGCGCTTCCTGGACGTGACGCCCAGCGCGACGAGTTTGCCGGACTGGATATGGGGCAGGCAGACCGGCAAGTTACAGAACATCATCTGCACCCGGTTGCTCAGCAGGTCTGCCAGTGCCGCGCCGCCGCCTTTGTAGGGCACATGTAGGATGTCGGTCTTGGACATGCTCTTAAACATTTCGCCCGACAGGTGCTGCGAGCCGCCTGCCCCGCCCGAGGCATAGGCGTACTGGTTCTTGCGCGCCAGCTCGATCAGTTCCCCCACCGAGCGTGCCGGGACATCCGGGTGCACGACCAGTACGTTGGTGACGGACGCGACGTTGGTGATGGGGGCGAAGTCCTTTAGCGGATCAAACGGCAGGTTGCGATACAGGCTGGGATTGATCGCGTTGGTGCTGGCCGGGCCGAGCAGCAGCGTGTAACCGTCAGCAGGGGCCTTGGCCACGTACGCCGCCCCGATATTGCCACCGGCACCCGGACGGTTTTCGACCACCACGGGCTGGCCTAGCGATTGGGACAATTCGGTAGCGGTGATTCGGGCCAGAAGGTCTGTCACGCTGCCGGTATCGAACGGTACGACCAGGCGGATGGGTTTTTCGGGATAGCCGGCAACGGCCGGTGCTGCGATGCAAAAGGCCGCCACTGCGACCAATCCTGAGTACGCCAGAGTCCGGATCAGGCTTTTCATGAGTCCCCCTTGTTGCAATCCGGTGTCAATGAGGGCCACCCGGTTTCAGGTCGGGGTGGCGGGTAACCCATGATAAGCAGCCTAGATTTAGACTTCCAATATAAAATTCCCTATCTATTAGGATATTTTTAATATGGATGGCGGCTTTTTGCTTTCCCGGCAAGCGCTCGCGTTTCTCGCGGTGGGGGAGGAATTGCATTTCGGCCGCGCGGCGCAGCGTCTGCATGTCAGCCAGCCGCCGCTTAGCCAGCAGATCCGTCGTTTCGAGGACCAAGTCGGGACGCCCCTGCTGGTGCGCAATACGCGCTCGGTACGGTTGACACCGGCTGGCGTGCGGTTGTTGGCCAGTCTGCAAGCCATGCGCGCGCAGGCGGATTTGGCATTGACCGCGGCGCGGCAGGCCGGCAGGGGCGAGTCCGGCACGTTGGCGCTTGGATTCACTAGCGGCGCCGCCTACAAGGTACTGCCCCGGGTGCTTGCGGCTAGCCGCGACCGCTATCCGGGCGTGGCGCTCGCGTTGTTGCACAAGGAATCGGCCGATCTTCTGGATGCGCTGGTGTCCGAGCGGATCGACGTCGCGCTATTGCGCCGCCATGCAGGCCTGGATGATCCCCGGCTCTGTTTCGAGCTGGTCGACAGCGAACCGATGATCGTGGCACTGCCCGCCGCCCATCCGCTCGCGGGCAAGCGCCGCATACCGGTGAGGGCGCTGCACGGCGTCGATTTGGTGGGGTTTTCGGCGACGGGATCACCTTACTTCCATGGGCTGCTCGAACGTCTTTTCGACGGTGCAGGCGTGCGGCCGCGTGTTGTGTACGAAAGCGTCATGCCGACGATCTTGTCACTGGTAGAGGCTGGCGCCGGCATTGCTTTGGTGCCGGAGTCGGCCGCCGGCATGCGCCCGGGCGGTATCGCATACCGGCCATTGTCGGGCGCGGGCGTGGCCACCCAGTCGGCACTGTATTTGGCGTACCGCCGAGGCGAGGTCAACGCGGTCGTGCAACGCTTCGCGGAACTGGTGCGGGCAAACCGGACGTCGAATCCCCAATAAACCTGCGTGCCGTCGGCGCGCGTGGCGTATCCTTGGGGGGCGTGATGCATGCGCCGGATGCGGCGCCGCAGGAGGCTATTCCCGATGAAACCCAACCACCGCATCGTCCAGGCCGTGTGCGCGGCGCTGGTCTCGGCCCTGACGGCCACGGCCGCGCCCGCCGCCCTGGCTGCCCAGGACGCAGGCAAGGCGCAGGCCTCTGCCACGGCTTCGGGGGAAGTGCGCCGGGTCGATGCGTCGGCCGGCAAGGTCACCATCAAGCATGGCGAAATCCCCGGCCTGGGGCTGCCTGCCATGACATTGGTCTATCGCGCCGACCCTGCCTTGCTGTCCGGCATCAAGCCGGGCCAGACAGTGAGCTTTACCGCCACGCGCAAGGACGGCGCGTATGTGATCACCAAGATCCAGTAAGCGTCCAGTGAGCGGGGCCCGGCAAGCGGGCCGCGCGCCGCCCATCCGGCGGCAGGGACTAGGGACGCCGCCCGGGCCGCCCGCGCGCGGCGCTGGCGGCCCGGGGGATTTACAGCACGTAGCGGGCCAGGTCCTGGCTAGACGCGGTCTCGGCCAGCTTGTCGTTGACGTAGGCGGCGTCGATGGTGACGGTCTTGCCGCTGGCGGCCGTGGCGTCGAAGGACAGTTCCTCCAGCAGTTTTTCCATCACCGTGTACAGGCGGCGGGCGCCGATGTTTTCCGTGCGTTCGTTGACTTCGAAGGCCAGCTCGGCCAGGCGTCGCACGCCGTCGTCGGTGAACGCCAGCGTGACGCCTTCGGTGGCCAGCAGCGCCTTGTATTGCTTGGTCAGCGATGCGTCGGTTTCGGACAAGATGCGCACGAAGTCGTCCGCGGTCAGCGAATCGAGCTCGACCCGGATGGGGAAGCGCCCCTGTAGCTCCGGGATCAGGTCCGACGGCCGGGACAGGTGGAAGGCGCCCGAGGCGATGAATAGGATGTGGTCGGTGCGCACCATCCCGTAGCGCGTGTTCACGGTGGTACCTTCGACCAGCGGCAGCAGGTCGCGCTGCACGCCTTGGCGGGAAACGTCCGCGCCGCCCGTTTCTTGGCGTGCGGCAATCTTGTCGATCTCGTCCAGGAAAACGATGCCGTTCTGCTCGGCGTTGGCGATGGCCGTTGCGCGCAGGTCTTCCTCGTTGATGCGCTTGGCGGCTTCCTCTTCGGTGAGCAGCTTGAAGGCTTCCTTGATCTTGAGCTTGCGCGGCTTGCGCTTGTCGCGGGTCAACCCCGCAAACATGTTGCGCAGCTGCTCGGTCATTTCTTCCATGCCGGGCGGCCCCATGATTTCCATCTGGGGCGCCGGCTGCGCGATCTCGATTTCGATCTCGGTGTCGTCGAGCTGGCCTTCACGCAGGCGCTTGCGAAAGACCTGCCGCGCGTTGGTTTCTTCGCGCTGGGGCTGCCCGTCGGCGCCGCGCGGCGGCGGGATCAGCACATCCAAGATGCGGTCCTCGGCCGCTTCCTCGGCCTGGGTGCGCACGCGACGCATCTCCTGCTCGCGCGTCTGCTTGATGGAGATTTCCACCAGGTCGCGGATGATGGTGTCGACGTCGCGCCCGACGTAGCCGACCTCGGTGAACTTGGTGGCTTCGATCTTGATGAAGGGCGCGTTGGCCAGCTTGGCCAGGCGGCGGGCGATTTCGGTCTTGCCCACGCCGGTCGGCCCGATCATCAGGATGTTCTTGGGATGGATTTCATGGCGCAGCGGCTCGGGCACCTGTTGGCGCCGCCAGCGGTTGCGCAGGGCCACGGCGACCGCACGCTTGGCGCGGTTCTGGCCGATGATGAATTTGTCGAGTTCGGAGACGATCTCTCCGGGAGTCATGACGGATGCGGACATGGCGGGCGGCAAAGCGTAATTGGGGGAGGGGCCGGCGACCGGGGGTCAGCCTTCCAGCACTTCGACGACGTGGTTCTGGTTGGTGTAGATGCACAGGTCGCCGGCGATGGCCAGTGACTTGCGCACCACGTCTTCGGGCGGCAAGTCGGTGTTCTGCAAAAGCGCCAGGGCTGCGGCCTGGGCGTAGGCGCCGCCCGAGCCGATCGCGGCCAGCCCGTGCTCGGGCTCGAGCACGTCGCCGTTGCCGGTCAGCACCAGGGTGTGCTCGCGGTCGGCGACGATGAGCATGGCTTCCAGGCGGCGCAGGACGCGGTCGGTACGCCAGTCCCGGGTCAGCTCGACGGCCGCGCGCATCAGGTTGCCCTGGTGCTTTTCCAGCTTGGCCTCGAAGCGTTCCTGCAGGGTGAAGGCGTCCGCCGTGGCGCCGGCAAAGCCGGCAAGGATCTTGTCTTGGTACAGGCGGCGGATCTTGCGGGCGGTCGCCTTGATGACGACGTTGCCCAAGGTGACCTGGCCATCGCCGCCCAATGCGACGCGGTTGCCGCGGCGGGCGCAGACGATGGTGGTGGCGTGAAATTGTTCCATTGACGGCCTTTCAGTGCATGAATCCCGTAGATGGGGGCACGCGGGCCGGAGTTCAAGGACGCCCCGCGAACTGCGGGCGGCCGCAGGCCCGCGGGGCAGCCGGCGAACGGGATCAGTCGCCGAACATTTTCTGGCGCATTTCGCGCCGTTCCTGCGCCTCGAGCGACAGCGTGGCGGTCGGCCGGGCCAGCAGCCGGGGGATGCCGATGGGTTCTCCGGTTTCCTCGCACCAGCCGTATTCGCCGCTTTCGATGCGGGCGATCGACTGCTGGACCTTTTTGAGCAGCTTGCGTTCGCGGTCGCGCGTGCGCAGCTCCAGCGCGTGCTCTTCCTCGATCGTGGCGCGGTCGGCCGGATCGGGCACGAACTGCGTCTCGCGCAGGTGCTCGGTCGTGGCGCCCGCGTTGTTGAGGATCTCCTGCTCGAGCTGGCGCAGTCGCTCGCGGAAGAAGGCGAGCTGTCGCTCGTTCATGTACTCCGATTCGGGCATGGCCAGGAGTTCTTCTTCGGTGGGCAGGTCGATGACCGTCGTCGAATCGGACGATTTGCTTGCTTTTTTACTTGCTGCCTTCGTAGCCATGAACGTACTCCATTCAGATTATGGTCCCGGTAGGGTGGCTGATGGCTACCCGACCAGGCACTGCTCCAGTCCCCGGGTGAAAATCTCCTGGGGCAGCTTGCGGCCAATGAAGACCATCTTGGTGGACTTCTTTTCGTTGGAAGCCCACGGCTTGCCGGGCTCGGCGCCCATCATCATGTGCACCCCCTGGAAAAGCATGCGTCGGTTGATGCCTTTCATGTAGAGGATGCCCTTGTAGCGCAGCAAGTCGGGCCCGTAAACCTGTACGACCCCGCCGAGGAATTCCTCCAGCCGCTCGGGGTCGAAAGGCTTGTTCGAGCGGAACACGAACGCGCTGATTTCGTCGTCGTGCGCGTGGTGGTGATGATGGTGGTGGTGCTCGCAGTGTTCACCGCACTCGTGATCATGGTCGTGATCATGGTGATGGTGATCGTGCGCGGCGTCAGGGTGTTCTTCGGCCAGGAAATCCGGGTCGATGTCCAGGATGGCGTTCAGGTTGAAGCCGGCGATGTCTAGCACCTTCTTGATGTCGACTTCGCCGAAGTGCACCGGCTCGATGCCCGCGCGCGGGTTCATGCGCACCAGGCGGCGGCGCAGGGCTTCGTACTCGTCTTCGGTGACCAGGTCCTTCTTGGACACCAGGATGCGGTCGGCAAAGCCGACCTGTTTTTGCGCCTCTTGCTGGGCGTCCAGGGTGGCCATGCCGTGCTTGGCGTCGACGACGGTGATCACGCCGTCGAGCCGGTAGTACTCGGCAATCTCGTCGTCCATGAAGAAGGTCTGGCACACCGGGCCGGGGTTGGCCATCCCGGTGGTCTCGATGATGACTCGGTCGAAATTGACCGTGCCGGATTCGCGCTTGGCCTTCAGCTCGCCCAGGGTGCGCAGCAGGTCGCCGCGCACCGTGCAGCAGACGCAGCCGTTGCTGAGCTCGACGATCTGCTCTTCGCTGTCCTGCACGAGCAGGTCGTTGTCGATGCTTTCCGGCCCGAATTCGTTTTCGATCACGGCGATCCGCTGGCCGTGCTGCTCGGTCAGGATGCGCTTGAGCAGCGTGGTCTTGCCCGCTCCGAGAAAGCCCGTCAGGACGGTGACGGGAACCATTTGATCTACGTTGCGAGGGGTATTCATGTCGGATGCTACTCGTGATGGAACCGCTCGGCCCTGCCGCGGCTGAAAGCGCCTGCCTGCAGGCTGCGCCGCCAGCGGCCGAACGCGGCATTACAGCACAGCCCGAAAGCCGGGGCAAACCCTGCGCGGGGGTGGCCGATCAGGGTTTGCCCGCCCCATGCAGGGCAGTTATATGGGGCAGGTGGCGCACATTACAAGTAGGCTGTTCAGCGGGTGTGACATTGCCGCCGCATGCTGTATCAGTGCGTGTGGAAATCGTGCTGATGGGGCTGCTGCTGGCAGGTCGGGCACAGGGCCCGCAGCTCGGTTTCCCGGTGGGCCAGGGCGTACCCCGTCTGGGCCACCCGCTCGGCGAGCTGGCGCGACAGCGCCGGGTCGCTGAGCTCGGCGACCTTGCCGCAGCAGGTGCAGACCACCAGCAGGTCGTGGTGGGCGCCTTCCACGTCGTGGCAGGCGATCCAGGCATTGACCGCGTCCAGGCGGTGGATCAGCCCTTCGGCAAGCAGGAAGTCCAGCGCCCGGTAGACAGTGGGCGGCGCCGCGCCCGGGTGCACCGCGCGCATCTCGTCCAACAGCTCATAGGCTTTCAGGCTGCGGCCGTGGCGCAGCAGCAGCTCCAGCACCTTGCGGCGGATCGGCGTCAGGCGCCGCCCGCGGCGCGCGCACAGTGCCTCGGCGACCGCCAGGCGGGCGGCGACGGGATCGGATGGGTCGTGCGGCGAAGAGGCGGACATGGCGGCAAAAACGAATTGGGGCGACGGTAGCAGAAAATGCCGCGGCAGGCAGCAGAGAAAGTTTCCGAAAGAAATAAATAGAAACAAATTGACGGGAATGCCGCCAGAGATCCCATCGTTGGGCGCTGCCCGCATAGTACGTCAAGAATGCGCGCGCGATTTCAGGTAGGCGAGCACGTCGTCCTGGCTCACAACATCAGCGAATTGCCGATCCATGTCGAACAGGCTGATCGCATGGGATACCGCGATGCGGTCGAAGACGGCTTCCTGTGGCACGATGGTGCGGAAGTTATGCGACGAGGCGTCGAAGACGGTCGCCCTCACGCAGTTGCTGGTGGCGCCGCCGACGACGATGACGGTGTCGATTTTCCGATCGACGAGGTAGCCGAGTAGGGGCGTGCCGAGAAATCCGCTGGGCTTTTTCTTGACGAACACCACGTCGCGCGGGGTCGGTGAGATTCCGTCGGCCAGTTCGGCTCCCTTGGTGCCTGCCAGGCACCAGTGCTCGCTTTGGAGTAGGTCGCGCTTTAACCCGTATACACCGATGTCTTTACCTTCGGGGTCGAGCTCAAAGCGCGTAAAAAAACACGGCACGCCGCTGGCCTGGGCCTGCGAAATAATTTGTCGTATCGCTTGCAGGGCGGCGCGGCCGACCGCGCCGCAGCTCGACGGCCAGAGATGATCCAGGCCTTCTTCGCCGACCATGTACTTTTGCACGTCAATGGCCACGACGGCCGGCCGCTCGCCGTAGCCCATGCGGCGGGCGAAGCGGCCGCGCTCGAGCACGGCCTTGTCTTGCTCGCCAAGGTAGGTTTCCCAAGGTTTCGTAGTCATGCAACGGGCTCCTGGGGGCGACAAATTAGGCCGACCACCCGTCTGCCGCCGAGAGGCGGTGGGCGAACGATAGCAGGCGGGCTTCGTCCAGTGGCCTGCCGATAATCTGGGCGCCGACTGGCATGCCGTTCCGGTCCTGGCCAACCGGCATCGTCAGCACCGGTACCCCCAGATAGCTGAAGGGGCGGGTCAAGCGGGTTAGGGCCGCAACAATGTCGAATACGCTGCCTTGCTTTTCCATATCCGCCTCGGCGCGCAGCGGCACCGGGATGGGGACGGTTGGACACACCAGGATGTCGGCCTGGCTCAAGGGGCCGGCCAGGAATGCCTGTAGCAGGTTTGCGCGTACCACCAGCGCTTCCAGATAGCGCACAGCGGGCACGTGCAACCCCGGTTCAGTGCGCGAATAGACGGCTTGGGAGTAGGCCTGGGGGTTTGCGCGCATCCATTGGCCGTGCAGCGTTGCGGCTTCGACCTTGGAGATGACGTCGCCCAAGGCATAGCAGGCCGACAGCTCCGTGAAGTCGACCGCACGCACCGTGCCGTGGCAGGCCTCTACCCGTGCCAGAAAAGCCTCGAAGACGGCCGCGATTTCCGGGTCGCAGGCGTCGGCGCCGGCAAGATTCAGCGTGGCAACCCGGCTGCCGTCTGCGGCCGACTTCAACAACGCCGGATAATCTGGCACTGGCACGTCCAGCGATGACGGATCCTCGGGGTCGTGGCCGGCTACCGCATGCAGCAGCAGTGCGCAATCTTCGGCGGTACGTGCCAGCGGGCCAGGGCAATCCAGCGAGAAGGCACGGGGAAAACACCCTCGGCGGGAAATGCGCCCATAGGTTGGCTTCAGTCCGAATAATCCGTTGACCGACGCGGGCAAGCGGATGGAGCCGCCCGTGTCGCTGCCCAGCGAGCCGAATATGGCACCTGCAGCCACCGCCGCGCCGGACCCGCTAGAGGATCCACCGGATATTCGGGACGGATCCAGCGCATTGCAACAGTCGCCGAAGATGGGGTTTTGCCCGGTGGGGCCGGCGACCATCTCGTTCATATTGAGGGTGCCCAGCGTCACCGCGCCTGCATCATCGAGCATTTCTATGACGCGCGCATCTCGTTCGGCCAGCGCCACGGGACGGGCGCGCGAGCCGACGGTCGCGGCATGCCCGGCGATCTCGAAGCAATCCTTGTGCGCCAGCGGGATGCCGTGCAACGGACCTCGGCAACGGCCGTCAGCGCGCTCGCGGTCCATTTGCCTGGCGCGTTCAAGCGCTTTATCGGCCCAAATGTCGATAAAGGCATTTAGCGTGGGCTGCGTTTGGGTGGCGCGCGCAAGCGCCTGTTCGGTCAGCTGCTCGGATGTGACCTGTCCTGCCTGCATGCTGCGGGCAGCTTCGGCTAAGCTGGGCATGGCGCCGACCGGCCGGGTCGTTGTTTGCGGCCGCTTGCTAGCCCTGTCGGGTGCTGCCCCGCAGGGATGGGCGGCGCGCGCCAGCTCCAGCAGAAAATCGCCGGGATGGGCGAACGGGCTGATGCCTACTTCGGCAACTGCCCGCACGGCGGTGTTTAGCCGCTCAACCTCGGCAGCCACCATGCGAGCCGGTGTGCGCGCCGCAATGCCGTGCAGGTGGCTACTGGTGCGGGCCAGATAGCGCTCGATTTCTTGCACGACGGCGTGCCGGTCTTTTTCGGCTTCGTTGTTGGATGGCTCGTACATGTACTATTCCCCGCTGGCAGCTGCGGCGTCATTTGGCCCGGATGCCGGCGCGTTCGGCCGTTTCCGTCCACTGGTCAACGTCCGATGCCAGCAGCGCTTGCAGTTCCTGCGCAGTCGATGGCGTGGGCCGTGCGCCAACGGACCGCAAGAAGCTGGCGAAATCGTCCGTGGAGATAGCGTTGTGGATCGCCTGGTTCAGGGCATCGCGCGAAGTCGCGTCCACGCCTTTCGGGCCGAAAACGCCCCACCAGACCTGGACGACGTAATCCAGCCCAGTTGCCTCCTTGACCGTGGGAACGTCGGGGAAGTCTGGCTCACGTTGGTTGCCGGTGAATGCAAGCTTGGGCAGCTCGTCGGCCGCCGTGCCGCGAATCGACGCCATGGTGGTGATAATCATGTCCAGCCGGCCAGCGACCAAGTCGAGCTGCGCTGGCGCGATACCCTGGTACCCGACAGCCTGCATTTTGATATCGGCCTTGTTGGCGAACAATTCTGTCGCCATTTGCGAACTATCGCCCAGGCCGGCGCTACCGAAGTTGATCTTGCCGGGGTTCTTGCGGGCGTAATTGATTAACTCATTTATGTCTTTGGCAGGGAAGTCTTTTCGGGTGAGCACGACGAACGGTGCGCTGGCCACCAGTGATACGGCATCAAAAGCGGTCTTGACGTCGTAGGGCGTTTTTTGGACGGCCGCCGAAGTGGCGAGCGAGCTCGATATGAACAAGAACGTGTAGCCATCAGCCTTGGCGCCGGCCACGTAGTTGGCGCCTACCACGCCGCCGGCGCCGGCGCGATTCTCCACAATGAACGACTGACCTGTTTGCTGGTTCAGGATGTCGGCCAACTTGCGTGCGATCAGGTCATTGCTGCCACCCGGCGCGAAGGGTACGACCAGTCGAACCGGTCGTTGCGGCCACTGCGCGGCTGCTGCGTCGCCTGACGGCATGACGGTCATTGCCGCCACAAGCGTGGCCATCACGGGCAAACCTGCCAATATTCTTAGGGTCTTTCGCTTCGACATGACTTCGCTCCTTCTGGGACAGGGGTAAGAACGGGATGTCCTGTGCGGCCGACGCTCATGATCCGCTCCGGGGCGGCGATGGTGCTTCAGGCCGTAATGACGGCCTTCTGTTCGACCGCCCGCCGGATGTCTTCGTCCGAGAAGCCAAGCTCTTGCATGATCTGGCCCGTGTGTTCGCCCAGCGCAGGCGCGCTGCGTAGTTTGGGTCGATCTGCAGCAGCGCTGAAGAAAATGGGTGGGGCGACCGTCCGGTACCGGCCGACGGCTGGGTGATGATGCTCACCAATTAGCCCTTGCTGCAGGACTTGTTCGTCGTCGAAGATGTCTTCGGGATTGCGTACGACCGAGCAGGGAACCTGTTCCCCGAAATGTGCCTCCCATTCAGCAGCCGTCTTGGCCTGAAGCGCTTGCCGCAGCAACGGCACCAGCTCGCCGGCACGCTCGGCCCGCTTGCGGACCGTGTCATAGCGCGGGTCTTGCGCCAGTTCGGGCAAGCCCACCAGCTGGCACAGTGATTGCCAAAAATGCGGCGTGTTGGCTGAAAGGTACAGATGCCCCGACGCTGTGGGATGGATGCCGGTGACGCCGCCCGAGCGCATATCACGGTTGATCGAGCGCGGCTCGTTGTCGGCCATGACAAGCCTTGCCGCCTGCATCGCCAATGCACTGGCCAGCAGCGATACGCAGACGTGTTGTCCTTCGCCGGTCCGCTCGCGGTGCAGCAGCGCGGCCGTGACTCCGTTGGCAACCAAGGCTGCCCCGTAGTAATCAACGACCGAGCCGTAGACGATCTTCGGGTCGTGGGGGGTGCCTTGTGAGGCACAAATTCCGGTGCGGGCCTGCAAAACTTGGTCATAGCCGGCCCTGTTGGCCAGCGGGCCACTTTCGCCGTAGCCGGTCAGCGAGCAATAGACCAGCCGCGGGTTACGCGCGCGTAGCGTGGCATAGTCGATGCGCAGGCGGGGAGGGACGGATGGACGAAAGTTATGGACCAGTACGTCGGCCTTTTCTACAAGGCGCATGAGCACTTCATAACCCGCCTCTGTCTTGAGGTCTATGCACATGCCGTACTTGCCGCGGTTCACGCCCAGGAACGCACGGCTTTCGCCAGGAAGGGTCGACGGATACTTGCGCAGGTTATCGCCTTCGGGCGGTTCGATCTTGATGACCTCGGCACCCATATCGGCCAGCAGATTGCAGCCGTAGGGTCCGGCAATATAGGCGCTGAGGTCCAGGATCTTGATGCCGGACAGCGGGTAGTTACTATTGGTGCTCATTCGTTGGTCAATCAAGGGTTCAACTTGGACGCCGCCTGTTAGTGCGACTGCGCGCCGGCGGTGGCATGCGCCCGGGCTAGGATGGCGCGCGCCCGTGCAATGAAGGGCGCATCGATCATCTTGCCTTCGAGCATGTATGCACCATTGCCCTCGTTTTGCTCAGCCGAGCGGACGACTTTTTCCGCCCAGCGAAGCTCTCGTTCGGTTGGGCTAAAGACTTCGTTGGCGATGGCCACCTGGCTGGGATGGATGCAGGTCTTGCCTAGGTAGCCGGCCCGGCGCGCTCGCCAGGCTTCGGCGCGATAGCCTTCGGCGTTGGCCACATCGGTGTACGCCGTGTCATAGGCGATCTTGCCTGCCGCGCCCGCGGCCAGGCGCATGGCCAGCATGACCGCCTGTACGTTGGTGGCGTCGTCGCGCGCAATGGCAAGCGGTTCGAACAGGTCGCCCAGGCCGAGCTGCAATCCCCATATCTTTTCGTGGGCGCTGGCAATTGCCGAAGCGTTCAGCAACGCGCTGGCCGTCTCGATGTTGGCAAGCACCCGGATGCTTGGCGCAGTGCCTGCGCCTTGTCCAATGCGCACTTCGGCCGCTTGCAGCAGCGCAACAAAGCACAGTACATCCCGCGGGGTGTCCGTCTTCGGTATGTTGATGATGTCTACGCCCGGCGCACACGCCACCGTGAGGTCTTTTTCGGTGTGGCCAGTATCGAGTGCGTTGACCCTGACGATGATCTGTTTGCCGGTTTCCTGTCGGATCGAGTGGAAAACATCGGACGCCAGCAGCCGTGCCAGATGGTCACGTGCTTCGTCTTTACGGTTTTCCAGCACGGCGTCTTCAAGGTCGAAACACACTGCATCGGCTTGGCTGCGCAGCGCCTTTTCGAACAATTCTGGCCGCGAGGCGGGAACAAATAGCTTGCTTCGCATCGATCGTCTCTGAGTAATTTTCGGCCGATGATACAAATCAGGCTATCGGGCGAGGGCCGGCCATGGTATCTTCAAACGATAGGATTCCTATCTTATGAACACGAAGCTGCTAGCGACCCTGATCGCGGTGCACCGATATGGCTCGATGGCGGAAGCGGCCAGACGCCTCGGCGTGACCCATGGCGCCGTCGCACAGCAGATACGCGCGCTGGAGCAGGCGCTGAATACCGATTTGGTGCGTCGCGCGGGGAAGGTGGTGCACTTGACTGAGGCTGCTCACCGCATCCTCGCCCATGCGCAGAAGATCCTCGACGACGTCGACTTATTGGGCGCGTTGGCCAACACCGACGAGCCCAGGGGCGAGCTGCGGCTTGGCGCGGGTAATACGGTACTGACCGGAAAAGTTCCCGACATTCTGATGCAACTTAGCGTCCTTTACCCAGAAATCCGCGTCTGCGTCATGCCGGGTTTTTCATCCGATTTTCACGCCATGGTTGAGCACGGCAAACTCGATGCGGCCATCGCGCTCGAGCCTTCCTTTACGCCGTCGAAACACATCGGCTGGCACCAACTCAGCGAAGAGCCCTTCGTCATGCTTGCGCCCCAAAAGTTCGAGGGCGCGGACCCTCATCGGCTGCTCGAGAGCGAGCCGTTCATCCGCTATCACCGTGACAGCTGGGCTGGCCAGCAGATTGAAGCCTATCTTCACCGAAACGGCATTCATCCGCGTGAACGCTTCGAGTTGGCTTCCACCGAAGCGATCTCGCGCCTGGTTGATAAGGGCCTGGGTATCGCGATCGTGCCCAGCGCCTGGGATCAATGGCGCGCCGACCTGAATGTCATTGCCTTGCCGTTGAAGACACCGTGCAAACCGCGCCGCTTCGGTCTGATCTGGGCGCGTTCTTCGCCAAAATTGCGATTGATCCAGGCTTTCTTGGAAGCGGCCCAGATCGCCTATGGCAAGCGCAGCGCGCGAACGAAACGATAGGTGGGACGGCATAGAAAGATAGTATTTCTGCAAGTTCAAGTCCGGTTCGCTGTCCTGTGCAATGCTAGGATGCGGCGCGTCTAGGTCATTGCCGTTGGCTGCCGCCGCGTCTTGTCGTGAGCAACTCGTCCTCGCCTTCGTCGCCTGTCGAACCCATGCGGATGCTTGCCGCCACGGCATGCATTGGGTATGGCTTTACGGAGCTTGCGCTGCAACGGTCGTTGGACCAGGGCGTCGCATTCATCGGCGCTGACGCCGGTTCGATGGATCCGGGGCCGTATTACTTGGGGGCGGGCAAACCATATGCCTCGGAGCAGGCCATCGAGCGCGACCTGCGGCTGCTGCTCAGCGCTGCGCGCGAGCGCGGCATTCCGCTGATCATCGGGTCGGCGGGCGGCTGCGGAGGCAAGCCGCATGTGGCGTTGACGCGCGCGATCATCGAACGCATTGCCAGTGAAAAGTGCCTGCGGTTTCGGCTGGCGGTCATCGATGCCGAGCCGCCGCGCGAACTGCTGCTGGAACGATTGCGGCAGGGCCGTATTCATGGCCTGTGGCCGCAACGCGCCCTTGATGCGCGGACGTTGCTCGAAAGCGAGCGTATCGTGGCAATGATGGGCGCCGAGCCCTTGCAAGAGGCCTTGCGTCGGGGCGCTGACGTCATTCTGGCCGGACGTTGTAGCGACAGCGCCATCTATGCCGCATTGCCGTTGATGCGCGGCTACGACGCCGGTCTTGCTTGGCATCTGGGCAAGACGATCGAGTGCGGCGCCACGATTGCAAGCCCGAAGACGGGCCAGGATTGCGTTATCGGAACGCTCGGCCCGGACTGGTTTACCGTTGAACCGGGGCATCCCGACAAGCGATGTACGCCCGAGAAGGTGGCGGCCCATGCGATGTACGAGAATCCCTCGCCATACGCCTTTATCGAACCCGCTGGCGAGGTCAATACGAAGGGCTGCCGCTACGAGGCGGTGGACGATAGGACCGTGCGGGTCACAGGCTCGACGTTCTGGCCTGCCTCGCGGTATACCGTCAAGATCGAAGGCGCCATGCTCGCTGGCTGGCGTGCCGTCATGTTCGCTGGCATACGTGATCCGGTCCTCATATCTCGCATCGATGATTTCACGCAGCAGGTGCGCGAGCGGACCGCCCGGGAAGCCGCAGCGCTCGGTGTCGCTGCCGACGCGTATGTGTTAACGATAAGGCGATACGGCCTGGATGCGGTGTTGGGCGCTTGTGAACCCTTTGCCAACGAGTTGCCGCACGAGATCGGTTTGATGCTTGATGTGGTCGCGGACACCCCGAAGCATGCGGAAGCGATCCTGGCCAAGGCCAGGTACATTGCCATGCACACAGAGTTCGAAGGGCGGCTGTGCACCGCGGGAAACCTGGCCGTGCCGTTATCCCCTTCGGACATTCCGGTAGGGCCCTGTTACCGCTTCAGTGTCTGGCACGCGCTGGAGTTGGACGACCCGCTTGAAATCTTCCCGATCGAAATGATCGAGGTCGGCGTTACGGGGGCATGATGACCCGCTTGATGGATGTGGCGCGCGTACTGCGGTCCAAAAATGCCGGCGCGTTCGTCTTAACCATGGACATCGTGTTTGACGCCGAGTCGGCCTATCGCTGCGCGCTTGCCTGCACCGCGCTTGATCCTGCGCGCATTGCGGCGGCGTATGGGGTGTCGCCGGACGACGTGTCGGTGATTTCCTATCCGGTAGCGCGTAGCGTCAAAGTCACGCTGCCCAGGCGATGCGGATCGGGCGATGTGGGCGACGCCGATGTCTACGGCGCACAGCAGCACGTGCCTTTGATGCTGCTGGAGTTGGATGGTGCTGGCGCCTGATCGGCCAGCCACTTTTGTGCGGAATGCGTAATTCCCCCGTCGGCGAGGGGCAAGTATGTGCCGGGCGACCTTTTGGGCTGCCTAAAGATTCATATAAAATGTATCTTTAACGGCGACACTCAGACCATGTTTGGAGCGCGCGGCCGCTGTAGGCCGTTTGCTCGGGCGATTGTTCGCTTTACTCCATCATGGCGCGCAATTGAGATGACATCGAATCGTTCCACGTCCCTGTCCGCGCCACTGTGCTCGGAAGAAGAGATCACGCAGCTCGTCCACGCCTTCTACGCCAGGGTACGCCAGGACGAGCAACTCGGGCCGATCTTCAACGCCCACGTCGACGACTGGGACCATCACCTGGCCAAGCTCGTCGACTTCTGGTCGTCCATCTTGTTGCGCACCGGGCGCTACAGCGGCACGCCCATGCCCAAGCATGCGGCCCTGCCCGGCCTGAATGCGGACTTGTTCCACCGCTGGCTGGCGTTGTTTCGCCAGACAGCCAACGAGCAACCCAACCGGGCCATGGCCGAGCGCGCCTGCACCATGGCCGAGCGCATCGCGCAAAGCCTGTGGATGGGCTATCAGATGGTCCGTTGTCCCGACACTATTGCATCGCCCCTGCCCTATGCCTGATTGGCTGTCGATCCAAGAGCCGGATGCCGGCCAGCGGGCCAAGCCCAGTTGGAATGCCTTTCTGGAACAGGGATTCCGGCCGCTGTACGTCGCGGGCTGCCTGTGGGCGGCGGCGTGTGTCGCGCTATGGGTCTTTGCGCCGCATTGGCTGGCCGGCACGCTGCAGGGCGTGTTCTGGCACGCACACGAGATGCTGTGGGGGTTTGTCGCGACCATCGCGGTGGGGTTCCTGTTTACCGCGGGTGCCAACTGGTCCGGCACCCGTCCTTTGCACGGTCCTGCCCTGGGCGCGCTGGCGCTGCTTTGGGTCGTGGCGCGCGCGGGTTTCCTGCTGCCGGGTGAGGTGGCTTTCGCTGCCGCGTCGCTGGCCGAGCTACTGTTCTTCGGCTGGGCGGCGGTTGCCCTGGCCAGGGTGATCCTCCGTGCGCGCAGCCAGCGCAATTACGGCCTGCCACTGCTCGTGCTGGCGCTGGCAGCGGCCGATGCCTGCTATCTGCTGGCCGCATGGCGCGGCGACTATGTGGCGCTGCTGCCTAGGTTGAATGCCGGCATGCTGTGCATGGCGGTCATTGCGTTGGTGATTTCGCGGCGGGTGATCCCGTTCTTTGCCTCGCGTGCGGTGGCGGGTTTGACCTTGCCCATGCATGTGGACAGCGGGCGATGGCAGGCGGCTGCCGGTGTGCTGGCAGTCGTGCTGCATCTGCTGGGCTCGCCGCGTGCCATGGCGGGTGCGTTGGCCGTGGCTGGCGTGATCGCGCTATGGCAGGTCTGCGCATGGAAGCCGTGGCGGGTGCGGCGCGTGCCATTGCTGTGGATACTGTACGTGGGATATGCATCGCTGGGCGCGGGGCTCATCCTGGCGGCCGCGCATGCCGTGGGTTGGCCGGCGCGCGCGGCGTGGCCGGCGCATGTGATCGGTATGGCAGGGTTTTCCGTGCTCATCATCGGCATGGTCACGCGCACGGCGCTTGGCCACCTGGGCCGCCCGCTGCGCGCCGACCACAGCATGGTCGCTGCCTACTTGCTGGTCATCGTGGCCAGCGTGCTGCGGCTGGCGGCGCTACCGCCCTCGGGCTTGTCGCAGCTGGCGCTGCATGCGTCGGCCCTGGCCTGGGTGGCGGCCTTCGTGCTGTATCTTTGGCGCTTCTTCCCATGGCTCATCCGCCCGCGCGTCGACCGACCGTCCGGCGTGCGCGTCGGGTTGGCCGCCACCGCTGCGCGACGAGGCTAGACCGCATGCGATTGACCGCGATGACCGACTACGCGCTGCGCCTGCTGATGTACGTCGGCCAGCGTCCGGATCGGCTGTGCACGATCGCGGAAGTTGCGCAGGCCCACGGTATTTCCGAAGCGCACCTGATGAAGATCACGCATCGGCTGGGCCAGGGCGGCTGGCTCGAAACGGTGCGCGGCAAGGGCGGCGGCATGCGCCTGGGCCGCGATCCGGCCGATATCAATTTGGGCGCGGTGGTGCGCAGCGTGGAGCCGGATTTCGACCTCGTGGAGTGCTTTGCCACCGGCGACCAGTGTGTGCTGACCGGCCGTTGCCGCCTGGCGGGGGTGCTGGGCGAGGCACTACGCACGTTCTTGTCGCATTTGGATCGCTACACGTTGGCCGATTTGCTGCCGGCCGGCGGCGTGCCGGCGCCAGGACGGGGCATTGCCCTTCAGCGGATCGATCCCTCGTAAGCCGCAGGCGCCAGCTGGCGCGCATCAGGACTTGCGCCCGGCCCTGGGATGGGCCTGGTCGTAGACCTGGGCCAGGTGCTGGAAGTCCAGCCGCGTATAGATCTGCGTCGTCGAGATATTGGCATGGCCCAGCATGTCCTGGACCGCGCGCAGATCTTGCGCAGACTGCAGTACGTGGCTGGCGAAGCTGTGGCGCAGCACGTGCGGGTGCACGTGCGTGGGCAGCCCGGCCGCCCGGGCGCGGCGCGCCAGTTGCAGTTGTACGACGCGTGGGGAGATGCGCCGGCCGCGCCGGCCCAAAAACAGCGCCCATGCGTCCTGCGGTGCGGCGCTGTCCGGCACCCAGCGGGCACGCGCCTGGAGCCAGGCGCGCAAGGCGGCAAGCGCGGCGGCGCCGACCGGCACGCTGCGCCGCTTGCCACCCTTGCCGAGGACGTGGACCTCGGCCGCGTCTATGTCCACCCAGCCGCGCGATTCGTAGCCTGCTTCGCGCGCATAGCGCACGTCCAGGCCGACGAGCTCGGACAGGCGCAAGCCGCTGGAATAAAAGAGCTCGAACATGGCCTGGTCGCGAAGCGCGACCGGGTCGGCGCCTTGGGGCGGCGCGTGGTCAAGCAGCACCTGCGCTTGCTCCACGGACAGGGCCTTGGGCAGGCCGCGCGCGGCCTTGGGCGCGCGCACGCCCGAGGCGGGGTTGGCGGGCATGCCAGCCTTGGGCGCCCACCAGGCATAAAAGCCGCGCCATGCGGCAAGCGCGCGGGCCAGGCTGCGCGGGCTCGATCCCGCTGCGTGCAGTCGCGCCAGGTACTGCCGCACGTGACCCTGGCTGACGCCATCCAGCGGCAGGCTGCCTGCCTGCTCGGCCAGCAGCGCCAGGTCGCGCCGGTAGCCGGCCAGCGTGTGGGGCGAATAGCGAAGGTTGGCCGCCAGGTGCTGCAGCCATTGCTGCATGGGCGCCGGCAGCTCGGTCATGGCGGTCAGTCAGCCGGTTGCAGCCGCCGCAGGGCAGCGCCGGCCAGGTAGCCGATCTGCTCCAGGAAGGCCGTGCCCATGCCAGGCGAGAACCGCTCGGGGTCGTCCGAGCCGATCACCAGCAGCCCGCAGGCTTGGCCGTCCGGGTCGGTGCGCAGCGCCACGATGGCCAGCGATGCGGGCTTGGCACCCAGCCACGAGGCGGCTTCGAATTCCGTATCGTTGCCGCAGTACGGGGTGCGCAGGCTGTCGGCGAAGGTGCGCACGTCGTCCGACACCGGCGCCGCGTAGCCGTCTTCGCCCAGGCCTTGCAGCCCCCAGACGCGCAGCGCGACTTCCTGCAGGTCGAAGTGTTCGGCCAGGCCCATGGCGATGGCCCCCGGCACCAGAACCGCGTCGCGCTCGGCGAGCATGCGCGCGCACCAACCGGTGATCTTGCGGCTGATGGATTCGTTGCCGGTGGCGTTGTGCGAAAGCTCGGCCAGGCGCCATTCGAGTTCGCGCACGCGCTCGCGCAGCGTCATGATCTGGCGTTCGCCCAGCGAGATCGCGCGCGCCTGGTGCGGGTGCGGGACTTCCAGCGACGCGAAGATTTCGGCGTGGCGGGTGAAGAAATCCGGATGCTGCTGCAGGAAGCGTGCGACCGCTGCGGCGGTCAGGTCGGGGGCGGGCGGAGTGTGGGTCACGGCGGTCATGGGGTGATGGCGTCGATGTCTATGCTGCCTTGGAAGACGGTCATGGCAGGCCCGGTCATGCGGATCTGGCCGCCGTCCCAGGCGATGGTAAGCCGTCCGCCGCGGGTGTGCACGCGCACGGGCGAATCGAGCAGGCCCAGGCGGATGCCCGCGGCCACCGCCGCGCAGGCGCCCGAGCCGCAGGCAAGCGTCTCGCCGGCGCCGCGCTCGTACACGCGCAGCCGGATGGCGTGTCGGTCCAGTACCTGCATGAAGCCCGCGTTGACCCGCCGGGGAAACCGCGCGTGCGATTCGATCAGGGGCCCGAGCGTGGCCACCGGCGCGTCGTCGACGTCGTCGACGACTTGCACGGCGTGCGGATTGGACAGGTTGACCACCGCCAGTTCGACTTCTTGGCGGGCGGGCGGCTGGCCGAACGAGGCGGTCTCTATCGGCAGGCGCCAGAGGGTTTGCTCGCCTTCCTGGCGGCTGGCCAATCCGCTGGCGTCGAACGGCACGCCGGCCGGCTCGAAGGCGGGCACGCCCATGTCGACGGTGACTTCGCCGTCGTCGTTTTCGTCGAGCACCAGCACACCGGTGCAGATTTGCGCGCGCAGCGGGTTTTTGTCGGACAGGCCCTGCTCGTGGACGAAGCGCACGAAGCAGCGCGCACCGTTGCCGCAGTGTTCGACCTCGCCGCCGTCGGCGTTGAAGATCCGGTAGCGGAAATCGGCGTCCGCCACGGTGGGGCGTTCGACCAGCAGGATCTGGTCGGCGCCCACGCCCCGGTGGCGATCGGCCAGGGCGCGCACACGCGCCGGCGTCAGGTCGATGTGCTGGCGCACGCCGTCCAGGACGACGAAATCGTTGCCCGCGCCGTGCATTTTGGTGAAGTTCCAGATCATGGACCGATTATCGCGCAGAAAGCTTCGTGCGCCGCCGGCGAGCCCCGGTGGTTGGAGGGCCAGGCGCGGCGACTGCGGCGGCGCCGGCCACCGGATTAGTACAGCTTGGGCTCGCCCGGCGGGCGCGTCTTGAAGCGGCGGTGCACCCAGTAATACTGGGCGGGGCAGCGCCGCACCCAGTCTTCCAGCGCGCGGTTGAGCCGCATCGTGGCTGCTTCCAGGCTGTCTTGGCCGGGGAAGTCGTCCATCGGCGGCAGCACCTCGACCACGTAGCGGCCGGTTTCCGGCACCCAGCGGCTGAGCACCGGGAGCACGGGCAGCGAGAAATTCCGGGCGATCTGCGCGGTGGCCAGCAGCGTCGCCGCGGGCACGCCGAAAAACGGCGCGAAGACCGAGCCCTTGGCGCCGAAGTCCATGTCAGGCAGGTAGTAAATGGGCCGGCCGGCGCGAATATGGCGGATCAGCCCGCGCACGCCGTCGCGGCGGTTGACCAGATGCGTGTCGTTAAAGCGCGTGCGGCCGGCGCGCACCAGCTCATCCACGTCCGGATCGCTTTGCGGGCTATAGAGCGTCGCGCCGGTCGGAAATTCCAGCGTCAGCCGGCTGGCCGCCGCGTCCAGCCCGATGAAGTGCGGCGCCAGCAGCATGAACGGCCGGCGCTGGTCGATGAGGGCTTGGATATGCTCGCCGCCACGCAACTCGACCAAATCGCGTACCGCCTGCGGCGGTGCAAACCACAAGACGCCGCGATCGACCACCGACTGCGCCAGGGCATGGAAGTGCTCGCGCAGCAGGCGTTGGCGCTCGGCCTCGGACAGCTGGGGAAAGCACAGTTGCAGGTTGCGCCGCGCCACGCGTACGCGCGGGCGCACCAGTCGCAGCGCGAGCCAACCCAGCACGCGCCCTGCGCGCGCGCGCGCCTGTGGGCTGATGCGCCCGAACCAGGCAAAGATGCCGTGCAGTGCGCGCGCCTTGAGCGACCGCGTCATGGCCGGCTCCGCGAAGCGTCGGCCGCGGCTGGCGTCCCGGCGGCGTGCGGGGCGGCATCCGGCGGGGGCGGCGCGCCGCGCGGGCGCTTGTAGCGGTGGTAGCTCCAAAGGTATTGCTCCGGAAAGCGCCGGATCAGCGCTTCCATCGCCTGGTTGAACATCGCGGCGCAGTCGCGCGGATCGTGGGGCAGCGGCTCGGGCACCCGCACGTAGTGGATACGCCAACCCTTGCCGCGCGGCAGCCGCTCGCCCGCGGTCAGGATGACCGCCGCGCCGGTCTGGCTGGCCAGCTTGCCGGGCAGCGTCACCGTATAGGCCATGCGGCCGAAGAAAGGCGCCCACACGCCTTCGCCTTCGCGCGGCGCCTGGTCGGGCAGCATGCCGACGGCCTGGCGCTGGCGCAACGCGCGCACGAACTCGCGCACGCCGCGTGTGGTGGCCGGCACCGCGATGACCCCCGAGCTGTTGCGCGCGGCTTCCATGACCGGGCCGAGCGCGGCGATGCGCGGGGGGCGGAACATGACCGTCAGCGGCGCCAGCCGCGCAAGGTAGCGCGCGGTGATTTCGAAGCACCCCAGGTGGGGCGTCAAGTAGAGGATGCCGCGGTTTTCGGCCAGGGCGGCTTGCACGACGTGCTCGTCGTCGCTGACGACGCGGGCCAGGCTGTCTTCGTTGCGCAGCCACACGCGTGGCAGCTCCATCAACATGGCGCCGGTCTCGCCCGCGGCGCGGCGCGCGAACGCCGGATCGTCGTAGCCGGCTTGCGCGGCGTTGGCGCGCAGCCGATCGCGGTAGCGTCCAGGCAGCAGGTAGACCAGCACGCCCAGGACGCGGCCCAGGCCGTGCAGCCAGGACAGCGGCAGCCGGGACAGCAGGCGGAACAAGAACAGCAGCATGCGCATGGACGCCGGTCGACGGCGCCTGAACAATCCGATAGGAAAGCCGGCATTTTCGCTTAAAATGCCGCGGTCGCCGAGTTAACCGACAACTTGCGGGGCGACACGCGCGGGCCCAGTCGGGCCGGCGTCCTATAACCGCTAAAGCGTCGCGCCCAGGTCGCCGTCCAGGTCGAACGAGGTGCAGCGCATCGTTCAACCTGCCGGCCCGCAGGCCGGCCACCAAGGACGCAACCAACGTGGCACACAACGATTTTCTGTTTACGTCTGAATCCGTATCGGAAGGCCACCCCGACAAGGTCGCCGACCAGATCTCCGACGCCATCCTCGACGCCATCTTCGCCCAGGACCCCAACGCCCGGGTCGCGGCCGAAACCCTGTGCAACACCGGCCTGGTCGTGCTGGCCGGCGAAATCACCACGCACGCCAACGTCGATTACATCCAGGTCGCCCGCGACACCATCAAGCGCATCGGCTACGACAACACCGAGTACGGCATCGACTACAAGGGCTGCGGCGTGCTGGTCGCTTATGACAAGCAATCGCCGGACATCGCCCAGGGGGTGGACCGCTCGTCCGAGGACTACCTGAACCAGGGTGCCGGCGACCAGGGCTTGATGTTCGGCTACGCCTGCGACGAGACGCCCGACCTGATGCCGGCGCCGATCTGGTATGCGCACCGCCTGGTGCAGCGCCAGAGCGAGCTGCGCAAGGACGGACGCCTGCCGTGGCTGCGTCCCGACGCCAAATCGCAGGTCACCTTCCGCTATGTCGACGGCAAGCCGGTCGAGGTCGACACCGTCGTGCTGTCCACGCAGCACGCGCCGGAAATTTCCCAGTCGGCGATCCGCGAGGCCGTGATCGAAGACATCATCAAGCCGTGCTTCCCGGACGGGCTGCTCACGCCCAAGACCAAGTTCCTGGTCAACCCCACCGGCCGCTTCGTCATCGGCGGCCCGCAGGGTGACTGCGGCCTGACCGGGCGCAAGATCATCGTCGACACCTATGGCGGCGCCTGCCCGCACGGCGGCGGCGCCTTCTCGGGCAAGGACCCGTCCAAGGTGGACCGCTCGGCGGCCTACGCGGCGCGCTACGTCGCCAAGAACATCGTGGCCGCCGGCCTTGCGCGCCAATGCCAGATCCAGGTCAGCTATGCCATCGGCGTGGCCGAGCCCATCAACATCACGGTCTACACCGAAGGCACGGGCGTGGTGCCGGACGACCAGCTGGCCAAGCTGGTGCGCGAGCACTTCGACCTGCGCCCGAAGGGCATCATCAACATGCTGGACCTGCTGCGCCCGATCTATAGCAAGACCGCGGCCTACGGGCACTTCGGCCGCTCCGAGCCGGAGTTCACCTGGGAAGCCACCGACAAGGCGGCGGACTTGAGGAAGGCGGTCTAGGCGCCTGCCTGACCGGCATGTGACAAAAGGGCACCCGATGGGTGCCCTTTTTTGCGTCGGATGTCAGGCAGGCGGGCATGCTGCGCGCGGCCAAGAGGTGCGCGCAGCATGCAATGCCGTCAGTCCACCTTGGCGTTGGAGCGCTTGACCACTTCTTCCCAGCGCGGCACTTCTTCCTGGATGAAGGCGGCAAAGGCTGCGGCGGATTCGCCGCCCACCCTGGCCGAACCCATGTCGGCCAGCTTGGCGGCGATATCAGGCGAGGCCAGGGCGCGGTTGACTGCTTCATTCAACTGCGCCGTCAGCTTTTCCGGTAGGCCGGCCGGGGCGAACACGCCGTACCAGTTGGTGATGACGAACCCGTCGAATCCCGCTTCCTGCATCGTGGGCAGGTCGGGGAAGGCTTCGGCGCGCTGCGGGCCGGTGGTCGCAAGCGACTTGACACGGCCGGCACGGGCCTGGGGCAGCAGCGCGCCGGTGGTTTCGAACGCGATCTGTACCTGGCCGGCGATGACGTCGGTCATGGCCGGGCCTTGCCCTTTGTAAGGGATGTGCAGCATGTCCACGCCCGCGCGCAGCTTGAGCAGCTCGCCGGCCAGGTGTTGGGGGCTGCCGCTGCCGCCGGAGGCGAAGTTGTACTTGCCCGGTTCCTTCTTGAGCAGCGTGATCAGTTCCTGCACGGAATTGGCCGGCACCTGGGGATTGACGTACAGCACCAGCGGCATGGCGGCCACTCGCGCGATGGGCTGCAAGTCCTTGACCGGGTCGATGCGCAAGTTGTAGAGGTTGCGGTTAATCACGACCCCGGTGTTGTTGCCCAGCAGCAGCGTGCAGCCGTCGGGCGCAGACCGGGCGACGAACTCGGTGCCGATGTTGCTGCTGGCACCCGCCTTGTTGTCGACCACCACGGGCACGCCTAGCGATTCCTGCAGCGATGGCGCCAGCAAACGGGCCAAGATGTCGGTGGTGCCGCCGGGTGGATACGGCGAGATGAAGCGCACGTTGGCGCAGTCATAGCTGGCCGAAGCCGACAGTGGGGCGAGGGCGGCTGCCGCGGCAACGAGGATTGCCAGTCGCCGGGCGAGCGCAAAGCGGAAGGGGGTCATGATGTCTCCTTTCATCGGATCGATTGGTTGAGCTCCGGCGCAGGGAGGCGACTACGCCTCGGACGGCCTGCGCTGCAGTGTGTGGTAGCCGTGCTTGCTTCGCGCCTCCGACAGCCGCATGCCGGCAAGTGCGTCTTCCAGGATGGCCTGCTCGGCGCGACGGGTGGTCAGCGCGCGGTCGAACACCTCGCCCGCGCGCTCCTGCGGCACGACCACGATGCCGTCAGGATCGCCGACCAGGATGTCGCCGGGGCGAACGCGCACGTCGCCAAGGCTCACGGGAACTTCCACGGCTTCGACCTGGACGCGGTCTTTGCCGGTGCGCATGAAGCGGCCCCGGCTGTACAGCGGGTATCCACAGGCCTGCGCTTCGGCTGTGTCGCGGCATACGCCGTTGATGACGGTGCCGGCCACGCCGCGCTGCTTGGCCACCTGGCTGAGGATGCCTCCCCAGACGGTGCAATCCAGCCGGCCGGCGTTGTCCAGTACGACGACCGCGCCGGGCGGCACGTTATCGATGTAGTCGCCGACCGTGCCTTTTTCTGCGGGATCCACCGGTGCGAAGCGCACGGTATAGGCCGGACCGAAAATGCGGGCCGGCCCGGCCACCAGGCCGATGCCCAGTGCGCTGCCGGGCAGGCCGAAGAAATCCAGCGCGTCCGACACCTCGGCCGTCGTCAGCTCGCGGGCTGGGTGATCGGGCGGAAAAACTTGTGTCACGGGCAACCTCGTGAGGGGGATGAGGAAAAACAATTTAACTTATATTGTCTGACAAAACAATTCGAATTGATAGACTTAATCGGGGATCCATGCCGGACCCGTGGAAGGTATAGTGGCGGTCCCGATTTGAAGTGCCGTTTCAACGCGCCCTCCATGTCCGCCGATTCCGATCCGGTCGTTGCGCGCTCTGCCGCAACGACCAAGCGCCAGCAGATTGTCGATATGTTGCGAGAGGCCATGCTTGCGGGCCGGCTGCTGCCCGGAACGCGGCTGATCGAACGCGAAATCTGCGAGATGACACAAGCCAGCCGGCCCATGGTTCGCGAGGCCATCCTGCAGCTGGAGATGGAAGGCTTTGTCTACAGTGCGCCCAACCGCGGTTCGGTCGTGGCCACCCTGACGGCCGAAGAGGCCGCCAACATCTACCAGGTGCGGGGCGTGCTGGAAGGATTGGCGGCCAAGAACTTCATCGCCCTGGCCACGCCCCAGGAGCGCAAGGCACTGCGTCAGGCCCTGGAAGACCTGCGGGCGCGCATCGATGCCGACGACGTGGCGGGACAGCTTGCGTGCATCCAGGCTTTCTACGATCGCCTGCTCGCCGGCTGCGGCAACGCCACGCTGGCCGAAACGCTGCGGCTGATGCACGGCCGGATTGCGCGGCTGCGCGCCACCTCGATCACGAGCCCGGGCCGCATCAAGCAATCCCTACAGGAAATGTGGGCGATCCTGCAGGCCATCGAGGACAATGACGAGCATGCGGCGTGGGATGCTTGCGTGCGTCACATGGAGCTGACCGCGGCCGTGGCGTTGAAGGTGATCAGCCGCATGCAACCCAGGCAGGGGACGGGCGCCGGTGCAGGCAGGCGTGCGCCGCGCAAGGCGGCTGCTCGCCGCTGACGTGGCCGCCTGCCGCGCGCGCCCGCGCCGCGCCGCCAGGTATGGCTGCGCTATCGTTGCGCCACAGGAGATCCCTTCCATGCAAGACTTGTTTGACTTACCCTTGTGCCGCTATGCCGGCGACGGTGTCGAGATTGCCTATCGCACGGCCGGCGAAGGCCCGCCGCTATTGCTGCTGCATGGGCACCCGCAGTCGCATGCGATGTGGCACAAGGTGTGGCCCGCGCTCGTGCGCAGCCGCACGCTGGTGGCGGCCGACCTGCGCGGCTACGGCGACAGCAGCAAGCCGCCGGCTTCACCCGGCCACGAAGCGCACAGCAAGCGCGCCATGGCGGCCGACATGGTGGCGCTGATGCGCAGCCTGGGGCACGAGCGCTTCGACGTGCTGGCGCATGACCGCGGCGCGCGCGTCGCGCACCGGCTGGCGCTGGATCATGCCGGCCGCGTGGGCCGGATGATGCTGCTGGACATCGCGCCCACGCTGGACATGTACGAAGGCACGAATCGCGCGTTCGCCCAGGCGTATTTCCATTGGTTCTGGTTGATCCAGCCGGCGCCCATGCCCGAGCGGATGATCGAATCCGACCCGGCGTGCTACGTGCGATCCATCATGGGGTCGCGCCGTGGTGGGCTGGCCTGGTTCGCGCCGCAAGCCCTGGCCGAATACGAACGCTGCGCGCAGGCGCCCGGCTGGACCGTGGGCATCTGCGAGGATTACCGCGCTTCGGCCACGATCGACCTGGAGCACGACCGGGCCGACCGCGAGGCGGGCCGCGTGGTGCAGTGCCCGCTGCGCGTGCTGTGGGGAGAGCACGGCGCGGTGGGCAAGAACTTCGACGTCTTGGCGCTGTGGGGCAAGGTGGCCCGCGACGTGGACGGGCGCGTGCTGCCTTCCGGCCACTACATCGCCGAAGAGGCGCCGGAACTGTTGATCGAAGAAGCGAGGGCATTTTTCGGGATGCGCTGATGAGGCGCCCTGGCCGGCAGGCAGAGGCGCGCGCGGTCCGGCGGTGCGTCGGGCTGGCTGCGGCTGGCGCCTTCGACGCTGCGGCCGGGCAGTGCTATCGTTGCGTCATGCCGGTCGAATCTTCTCCTGTCCCGTCCCACGATCCTTGCGCCCCAGGCACGGCCCAGGGCGCCGGTGCCCAACCTGATCCGTCGTCCTTGCCCGATTCGCCCTGCGTGGCGGTGTGCTCCACGCTGTTTGATGAAATCTGCCGCGGCTGTGGCCGCACGGCGATGGAGGTGGCCAACTGGGTGTTTTTCACCGACGAGGAAAAGCAGGCCGTCTGGCGGCGCATCCGGGCCCAGGGGTATCCCCGGCGCGGCTGATCGCGCCGACCCGCGCCACCCCCTGGCTGGCGCGGGTCGCGCTACAATTGAAAAGTTCCTGAGGAGCGTTGCGACGGTGGCGCGCGTGCGGCCTTGCGCCGGCATCCCACCGCCAGGCTCAGGAACCGGAATTTCGTTAATGCCGGCCCCCCGGGGGCGGCGATAACGGCGCTCACCAACCCCTCGCGCGTGCGGGGCATGGTGTCCGCCTTCGGCCTACCGCCCCGTGTCGCGCAGGTTCACTGGAGCCAACCATGAACGCTGTGACCGACAAAACCTTCACCGATTGCGTCGTTGCCGATATGTCCTTGGCCGGCTGGGGACGTCGGGAAATCGCCATTGCCGAAACCGAGATGCCCGGCCTGATGGCCGTGCGCGAGGAGTTCGCCGCGTCCCAACCCTTGAAGGGCGCGCGCATCGCCGGCAGCCTGCACATGACCATTCAGACGGCCGTGCTGATCGAGACGCTCAAGGCGCTGGGCGCCGAAGTGCGCTGGGCCTCGTGCAACATCTTCTCGACGCAGGACCACGCCGCGGCGGCGATCGCCGCCACCGGCACGCCGGTGTTCGCCGTCAAGGGCGAGACGCTGGCCGACTATTGGGCCTACACCCACAAGATCTTCGAATGGCCCGACGGGCAGTACGCCAACATGATCCTGGACGACGGGGGCGATGCGACGCTGCTGCTGCATCTGGGCGCCAAGGCCGAAAAAGACATCGGCGTGCTGGCCAACCCGGGCAGCGAGGAAGAGCGCGTGCTGTTTGCCAGCATCAAGGAAACGCTGGCGCGCGATCCCAAGTGGTATTCGACCCGCCTGGCGCAAATCAAGGGCGTGACCGAGGAAACCACCACTGGGGTGCATCGCCTGTACCAGATGTCGGCCAAGGGCGAGCTGGCCTTTGCCGCGATCAACGTCAACGATTCGGTCACCAAGTCCAAGTTCGACAACCTGTACGGCTGCCGTGAATCGCTGGTCGACGGGATCAAGCGCGCCACTGATGTGATGGTGGCGGGCAAGATCGCCGTGGTGTGCGGCTACGGCGACGTGGGCAAGGGCTGCGCCCAGGCGCTGGCCGCATTGCGCGCCCAGGTGTGGGTCACCGAGATCGACCCGATTTGCGCGCTGCAGGCCGCCATGGAAGGCTACAAGGTGGTCACCATGGAAGAGGCCGCCGACAAGGCCGATATTTTCGTGACGGCAACGGGCAACTACCACGTCATCACGCGCGAGCACATGGAGCGCATGAAGGACCAGGCCATCGTGTGCAACATCGGCCACTTCGACAACGAGATCGATGTCGCGTCGCTGTCGGACCTGAAGTGGGAAGAGATCAAGCCGCAGGTCGACCACGTGATCTTCCCCGACGGCAAGCGCATCATCCTGCTGGCCAAGGGACGCCTGGTCAACCTGGGCTGCGCCACCGGTCACCCCTCGTTCGTGATGTCCTCGTCTTTCACCAACCAGACGATCGCGCAGATCGAGCTGTTTACCCGCAACGAGGCCTACGAGCGCGGCAAGGTGTATGTGCTGCCCAAGCACCTGGATGAAAAGGTCGCCCGCCTGCACCTGAAGAAGCTCGGGGCGAACCTGACCACGCTGCGGCCCGAGCAGGCCGCCTACATTGGCGTGCCGGTCGAGGGTCCCTTCAAGCCCGAGCATTATCGTTATTGATTCCTGGCGCCAGCCCGTACCCGCCCGACGGCGGGCGGGCCCGCCTGCAGCGAGCCACGACGGCCGCGTCCAACCGGAGATTGCCCATGCTTACCCTGCTGCTCGTCTGGATCCTCAACGCGGTCGCATTGCTTGCCGTGGCCTACCTGCTGCCCGGCATCTCGCTGGCGAGCTTCGGGTCGGCGCTGGTTGCCGCGCTGGTGCTCGGCCTGCTCAACATGCTGGTCAAGCCGGTACTGGTGCTGCTGACCCTGCCGATCACGATCGTCACGCTCGGGCTGTTCCTGATCGTGCTCAACGCGCTGCTGTTCTGGTTCGCTGGATCGATACTGCGAGGCTTCCAGGTGGCCGGCTTCTGGTGGGCGCTGGGCGGCGCCATCCTCTATAGCATCATCTCCGGCCTGCTCACCATGCTGGTCGGACGCTGATACGACGCAATCGACGAATGAACCACGACGACGGCCAGGCGATCAGCCTGGAATTCTTTCCGCCGCGCGACATCGCCGCCCAAGAGCGGCTGGTGCGCGCGGCCAAGCAGATGCTAGCCATGCACCCACGCTACGTCAGCGTCACCTTCGGCGCGGGCGGTTCGACCCGCGAAGGCACCGCCGCCACGGTGGCGACGCTGCGCAACCTGGGGTGTGATGCCGCGCCGCACCTGTCGTGCATCGGCGCTACGCGCGAAAGCCTGCGACAGATCCTGCAGGCCTACCAGCAGGATGGCGTGCGCCGGCTGGTCGCGCTGCGCGGCGACCTGCCTTCGGGCATGGGCGGTGACGCAGGTGAGTTGCGTTATGCGCGTGACCTGGTGCAATTCATCCGGCAGGAGACGGGCGACTGGTTCCACATCGAAGTGGCCGCCTATCCCGAAATGCATCCCCAGGCCGGCAGTCCCAGCGCCGACCTGGAGCACTTCGTCGAAAAGGTGCGTGCCGGCGCCGACTCGGCCATCACGCAGTACTTCTTCAACGCGGACGCGTACTTCGATTTCGTCGAGCGCGTGCGCGCCAAAGGCGTGGACATCCCGGTCGTGCCGGGCATCATGCCGATCACCAACTACAGCCAGCTGGTGCGGTTCTCGGAGATGTGCGGCGCGGAGATCCCCCGCTGGATCCGGCTACGCTTGGCCGAATTCGGCGACGACAAGGCCTCCATCCGTGCTTTTGGCGTGGACGTGGTTGCCGACCTGTGCCGTCGGCTGCTCGAAGGCGGCGCCCCAGGCCTGCACTTCTATACGCTGAACAGCGCCGAAGCGCCGCTGGCGATCTGGAAACGGCTGGGGTTGTAGGCAACCGGTGCGCGCGCAACCGGGTCGTTGCGGACCGCGTGCTGGTGACGCATCCGATGACGAGGGCCGCTGCAAAGCGGCCGTCCATTGGGCGCGCCTGGCGTGCCTTGCGCCCGCGCGCCGTGCCCGGCCTTAGTCGGCGTACACGCCGGCCTTGCGGATGACTGGGCCCCACTTGTCGATTTCCGACTTCAGCCAGGTCCGTAGCCCTTCGGGCGTTTGCTTTTCCGGCGGCACGATCTCGGCGCCCAGCTCCGCCATCCGGTCGGTGAAGGCGGGGTCCTTGAGCGCGGCGCGCAGTGCGGCGTTGAACCGTTCGATCGCTTCGGCAGGCGTGCCCTTGGGCGCGTAGACGCCGTGCCAGACCTTGACCTCGAAGCCCTTGAGCCCGCCTTCATCCAGGGTGGGCGTCTCGGGCAGGGCCTTGATGCGCTCCAGGGTGGTCACGCCGTACAGCTTGACGTTGCCGGCCTTGATGTGGGGGATGGTCTGCGTGGTCTGGTCGCACAGCACGTCGACCTGGCCGGCGAGCAGGGCCGTGAGCGCCGGCGCGGTACCGGAGTAGGGGATGGCCGTGAACTGCACGCCCAGCGCCTCCTGCAGCAGCATGCCGCACAGCTGGGATACGGCGCCCAGGCCCGCGTTGGCCAGGTTGACTTTGCTGCCGTTGTCGCGGGCGTACTGGATGAAGCCGGCCATGTCCTCGGGTGGCAGGTCCTTGCGGCCCAGCAGCGTCATGGGCACGTCGGCCACTTGGCCGACATATTCGAAGTCGGCCAGCGGGTCGTAGCGCAGCTTGCGGTACAGCGCCGGCGCGGTGGACATGCCGTTGTGGTGGATGAGGAAGGTGTAGCCGTCGGGCTTGGCGCCGGCCACGTGCGCGGCGGCCAGGGTGCCGCCGGCGCCCGTGCGGTTTTCGACGACGATGGGCTGGCCCAGCGTCTTGGACATCGAGGCGCCCAGCGTGCGGGCCACGACGTCGGTCGGGCCGCCCGCTGCGAAGGGCACGACCAGCGTGATGGCGCGGTTGGGGTAGCTGTCCTGGGCGGCGCCTGCTTGCAGCGCCACGGCGCACCCCGCCGCCAGCAACGCGGTCTTGAACAGGTTGCGCAGGGCGGCGCGACGGTCAGGGAAACTCATGGTCTCGCTCCGTGTGTTGTGGTTGGACGTCGGGGAGCAGGCGACGGGCCGGGCCCGGCGCCTTGCCTTCGGTCGGAGCGTGAGTGTGGCGCAGCGCGCCGCGCCCGTGAATTCGCGGTTTCGAAAGCCGGGCTTCAAGGCGCGCGAATGATGCGCGTGGACGAAACGCCGGCGCCAAGCGTTTGGACGCGTGCAGGCGCCGTGCCCGGCCGCGTGTATCCAGGCGCGGTCAGGGCGCGGCGGGTACCCAGCCGCGCGGCGTCAGGACGGCGTCGAGCCGCACGTCATGGGGCGCAGGTCGATAGTCGACCTGGTCGATCAGGCCGCAGTGCCAGGCAATGCCTATCGTGACCGGTGCGTGGCCGGCTTCGCGCAGCGCCGCGAGCGTCCGGTCGTAATAGCCGCCGCCATAGCCCAGGCGGTCGGCCGAGGCCGTGTAGCCCAGCGTCGGCACGAGCACGACGTCGGGCGTAACCGTCTCGCCCGAGACGGGTTCCGGGATGCCGTAGGCCCCGGGGGCCATCGGCGCATCCGGCGTCCACGCGCGAAACAGCAGGGGTGCATCGCGCTCGTGCACGACAGGCAGGGCGACCGTGATGCCCGCATCGGCCCATTGGGTCAGCAGCGGGCGCAGGTCGGGTTCGTCGGGCAAGGGCCAGTAGGCCGCGACGACCTGCGGCGCGGGCCGTCCCTGGCGAAGCTGCGCATCCCGCCGCAAGCCCAGCCACGTGTACAGGCGCCCGCGCATCAGCAAGCCGCCGCGCTGCCTGTCGGCGGCCGACAAGGCGCTGCGCGCCTGCCGCAATCGCTTGCGGAGTTGGGCTGCGTTATCCTTCGAAGTATTTTCGCTTTGCATGCGGGTAGGTTTCATGGCGCAGGGTGTCCAGGCACGAAGGTATCAGAATTCCCGGCTGCCCGGCGCGGCCGGGGGCGGGACGGGGCGGCGATGGTCCGCGCTGGCTGCCGCAGCCGCGGTCGGGATGGCGCTGTGGATGGGCCCCGCGACGGCCACGGCCGGGCAGGACGCCATCGCCGACGGGCCGGCGCCGGGTATCGGCCCGGATGACGCGGTGGTGGCTGCGCGCGAGGCGATGCAACGCAAGCAGTGGGACCAGTTGGCGTCGCTGGCCGAGCAGGCGCGCGGCAGCGCCCTGCAGATGTATCCGGAATACTGGCTGCTGCGGCAGCAGATCAACGACCCATTTACGCCCATTCCCGCCGCGGCCATCCAGGCCTTCATGGAGCGTTACCGCGGCGCATACCTGGCCGACAAGCTGCGCGGGGACTGGATCCTGGCCGCGGCGCGCGCGGGCGACTTTGCCACGGTGCGGCGCCTGGGAGGTGTCACCGCAAGCAACGCCCAGATCGACTGCGCAGTCATGCATGCCCACCACCTGGGCGGCCAACGTGCCGAGGCGGCCAAGGCGCTGGCCGTTTTCGAGCCGGGGCGCTGGTGTTGGGCGCTGTTCGACCAGCTGGTTGCCGACCGAGTGCTGGGCTGGGACGAGCTGTCCGTGCGGCTGCGCGATGCCATCGAGCAGGACAAGACGACCGAGGCGCGCCGCTATGCGGCATATCTGCTGAGCCCCACGGAGCTCAAGTCCTACGATGCGATGATGCGCGACCCCATGAAATGGCTGGTGCGCCAGGACAAGCCCCGTACGCGCGTCGAGCGTGAGCTCGTCACGCTGGCGCTGGGCCGGCTGGCGCGCAAGGACCTGGACGTGGGCGACAGTTACGTGCGGCGCAATGGGTCCAAGTCCCTGCCGCGCGAGAACCTGGCCTGGGTGCGCAGCCAGTTTGCGCTGATCGCCGCGCTGCGCTTGGACGGCCGCGCGCACCAGTGGTACAGCGAGGCCGGCCACGTGCGCCTGTCCGAATACAACCATGCCTGGCGCGTGCGCGCGGCGCTATTGGAATCGCCGATCGACTGGCAGTGGGTGCGCGCGTCGATCGCCGCGATGCCGCCGGCGCAGCGGGCCGACTCCGCTTGGGTCTATTGGGAGGCGCGCGCCCTGGCGGCTACCGGCCATGCGCAGGAAGCGGCGCGCCGCTACGAAACCATCGCCGGCGAGCACAGCTTCTACGGCCAGCTCGCTTCGGAAGAGCTGGGCCGGCCGATCACGATCCCGCCGCGGCCGGCGCCGCTGACCGAGCAGGAGTTGGCGCAGGCGCGCGCCCACCCGGGATTGCAGCGGGCGCTCAAGCTCTTTGCGCTGCAGTGGCGCAGCGAAGCCGTGCCGGAATGGAATTTTTCGCTGCGGGGCATGAACGACCGGCAGCTCCTGGCCGCGGCCGAGCTTGCCCGCGAGCACGACATCTACGACCGCGTGGTCAACACGTCCGAGCGCACCGTCGCCGAGGTCGATTTCAGCCAGCGCTACATCGCGCCCTTCGAGGGGAAGGTGACCGAGCAGGCGCGCAGGATCGCGCTGGATCCGGCCTGGGTGTATGGGCTGATCCGCCAGGAGTCGCGCTTTGTCATGAACGCGCGGTCGCACGTGGGCGCATCCGGGCTGATGCAGTTGATGCCGGCGACGGCGCGCTGGACGGCGCGTAAGATCGGCATGGAGGATTTCCATCCGGCGCGTGTCAACGAATTCGAAACCAATACGACCCTGGGCACGCATTACCTGAACATCGTCCTGCAGGACCTGGGCGGATCGCAGCTGCTGGCCAGCGCCGGCTATAACGCCGGCCCCAGGCGGCCGCAGCAGTGGACCGCGCGCCTGGCGCATCCCGTGGAGGGCGCCATCTTCGCCGAGACCATACCGATCACCGAGACGCGCCAGTACGTCAAGAACGTGATGGCCAACGCCACCTATTACGCTGCGATGTTTACCGGGCAGCCGCAGTCGCTGAAGCAGCGCCTGGGCAAGGTGGTGCCGCGCATGGCCACGGCGAGCAGGGGGCCTTAGTGACCGGAGATGTGACCGAGCAATCGCCGACCGAAGGGTTGGACGTTTACGTCGTGGGCGGCGCCGTGCGCGATGAGCTGCTGGGCGAGCTGCCGGGCGACCGGGACTGGGTGGTGGTGGGCGCCACGCCCGAAGAGATGGTGCGCCGGGGCTTCGTGCCGGTGGGGGGTGACTTTCCCGTCTTCCTGCATCCGGTCACGAAGGAGGAATACGCGCTGGCACGCACCGAGCGCAAGTCGGGACGCGGCTACAAGGGCTTTGTCTTCTACACCGGGCCGGAGGTGACGCTGGAGGATGACCTGCGCCGGCGCGACCTCACCGTCAATGCGATCGCGCGCGCGCCGGACGGATCGCTGGTCGACCCGCTCGATGGTGCGCGCGACGTGCGCGACCGGGTGCTGCGCCACGTGGGCGAGGCCTTCGTCGAAGATCCGGTGCGCATCCTGCGCTTGGCGCGCTTTGCCGCGCGGTTTCCGGATTTCAGCATCGCGTCTGAGACCATGGCGCTGTGCCGCGCCATGGTGCACGCCGGCGAGGCCGACGCGTTGGTGCCCGAACGCGTCTGGCGTGAGCTGTCGCGCGGCCTGATGGCGCCCGCGCCCGGCCGCATGCTGGACGTGCTCGACGAGGCCGGCGCGCTGGCGCGTGTGATGCCGGAACTGGTCTGGAATGCACACGCGCGCCGCGACCTGCAGGCGGCCAGCGCGGCCTGCCTGCCGCTGCCCGGCCGCTACGCCCTGCTTTGCCGGCACAGTCCCGAGCGCGACGCCCTGGCCGCGCGGCTGCGGGTGCCGTCCGAATGTGCCGACCAGGCGCGCCTGCTGCCCCTGGTGGTCGAGCATGCGGGCGAGGACACGCCGCAGGCCGTACTGTCGCTGATCGAGCGCTGCGACGCCCTGCGCAAGCCCGAGCGGTTCTTGACCCTGCTGGAGACCGCCCAGGCCTGCACGCCGATCGATGCGCAGGCGTGGCGGCGTCGGCTGGCGGCGGCGCGCGGCGTCGATGCCGGCGCGGTGGCGCGCGCGCAGGCGGGCGATGCGGCGCGCATCAAGGAGGCCGTGCGCCAAGCGCGGCTGCAGGCCCTGGGCGAAATCGGCGCCTGATCCTGCAAGCCTTAAAGCATGTGGCGCCGGTCGCCGCGCCGGAAAGCGGGCAAGGGGCCGTCCAGGCCCCGACCCACCGCCAGTACTTTGAAGAGTTCGCCCATTTCGGCCTCGGACAACAGCTTGTGCACGGGCGCCGCGGCGCGTGCCTGTTCGGCCGCGTCCGCGCCCTGCATGCGCTGCGCGAGCAGGGCCGGCAGGCCGGCTTCGATCAGGAAGCGCGCCTGCGAGGTGTACCCCAGCACGTCCAGGCCGCCTTCGAGCGCGGCGTCGGCCATGGCGGTGAAATCCACGTGCGCGGTGATGTCCTGCAGGCCGGGCAGGACCAGCGGTTCGGCGTGGGCATGGTGGCGGACGTGGCACATCAGCGTGCCGGTCGCGCGCTGCGGATGGTAGTACTCGGCGCGCGGAAAGCCGTAGTCGATCAACAGCGCGGCGCCGCGCCGCAGCCAGGCGCCCATTTCGCGCACCCATGCCTCGGCGCGCAGGTTGATTTCCGAGACGTAGCCGGGCAGCGGCGGCATGCGCGCCTGCAGCGCCGCAGCCAGTTCCGGCGGCGCCGGGCGGTCCTGCCAGGCAAAGCCCGGGCCGACGCCGCTTTCCGCCGTCAGCGAGACGACGCCGCGTTCGCAAGGACGCCCTTGCTCATCCCAGCGGAACAGGCGCACGGGTATGGCATCGAGCACCTCGTTGGCGATGACGCAGCCTGCGAAACCGTCCGGCAGCGCGTCCAGCCAGGTGATCCGGTCCGCATGGCGGGCCAGCCGCTCGCGCTGGCGCGCGCGCAAGTCGCCCGACACTTCGACGATGGCATAGCGCACCGCCAGGCCCATCCCGTCGAGCGCGTCGATCAGCGACTCGGCCAGCGCGCCGGTGCCGGCGCCGAATTCCATGACCTGGTTGCTGCCGGTTTGCTGCAGCACATGGGCGACCTGGGTGGCGAGCGCCTGGCCGAACAGCGGGGTGAGCTCCGGCGCCGTGACGAAATCCCCGGCTTGCCAGGCGCAGCCCTCGGCCAGCTTGGCGCTGCCGGCGGCGTAATAGCCCAGGCCTGGCGCGTACAGCGCCTCGTCCATCCATTGTTCGAACGGCAGCCAGCCGCCGGCGCGCGCGATGCACGCGTGCAAGTGGGCGGCCACGCGCTTGCCGTGGGCAAGCGCATCAGGATCCAGTGCCGGCAGGTCGTCAGGCGCGGCGGCGGGAAATCGCAGGGATGTATCGGGCATGGGGCGCATTGTCCCATGCCTGCGGGCCATGTTGCGGCCCGCGTCGCCCGGGCCGGACGCCCTCAGCCGCGCTGGGCCGTGGGCTTGGCGAAGCGCCGTGGCGTGCCGTCCGGCCGCGGCGCGCGCTTGCCCGTACGCGCACCCGCGTCGAACCGGTGAACCCCGTCGGCGCGCGGGGCTGCCCCCGCGCCGCGGTCATGCCCATTGCCATCCCGGAACGCGCGCGCCTGGCGCGGTCCCTGGGCGGCGGATGCGCCCGCGCGGTGCGGGCCGCCGAAGCGCTTGCCGGCGCCGGGCTTGCCGCGGGCTGGACCCGTGCGCGCCCCCGGGCGGGGTGCGCGCTGCGGCTCCAGTCCGGCGATGGTTTCGGCCTGGATGGGCCGGCCGATGTATTGCTCGATGCGCCGCACCTTGTGGCGCTCGGCGTGCACGGCCAGGGTGATGGCGCGGCCATCGCGCCCGGCCCGCCCGGTGCGGCCGATGCGGTGGACATAGTCTTCGGCCTGCAGCGGCAGGTCGAAATTGACGGCGTGGCTGATGCCTTGCACGTCGATGCCGCGCGCGGCCACGTCGGTGGCCACCAGCACGCGCACCTGGCCGCGCTGCATCTGCGCGAGCGTGCGGGTGCGCTGGCGCTGGTTCATGTCGCCGTGCAAGGACGCGGCCGGAAAGCCCTGGGCGATGAGCCGGCCGGCCAGTTCGTCGGCGCCGCGCTTGGTGGCGGTAAAGACGATGGCTTGGCCTTCGGCCTCGCGCAGCAAGTGATCCAGCAGGCGATGCTTGTGCGCCGTGTCGTCGGCATAGAGCAGGCTTTGCGAGATGTTCTCGTGGCGATCACGCCGCCCGGCGATTTCGATGCGCTCGGGCTCGCGCATCATGTTGCGCGCCAGTCGCGCCACGGTGCCGTCCAGCGTCGCGGAAAACAGCAGCGTCTGGCGCGTGGCAGGCGTGCGGGCGACGATGGTTTCGATGTCCTCGATAAAGCCCATGTCGAGCATCCGGTCGGCTTCGTCGAGCACCAGGGTGTGCACGGTGGACAAATCCACGCGCTTGCTGCGCAGGTGATCAATCAGGCGTCCGGGGGTGGCCACCAGGACGTCGACGCGGCGCGATAGCGCGCGCAGCTGCGCGCCGTACGGCATGCCGCCGACCACGGTGGCGGTGCGCAAGTGCGGCATGCCGGCAGCCAGCATGCGCGCGGCGTCGTGCACCTGCATGGCCAGTTCGCGGGTGGGCGCCAGCACCAGCGCCTGCACGCCGCGGCCGCCCGCGCCGCCGTGGGCGGCGATGCGGTGCAGGGCAGGCAGCATGAAGGCCGCGGTCTTGCCGCTGCCGGTTTGCGACGAGACCATCAGGTCGCGTCCAGCCAGCGCCTGCGGGATGGCGGCAGCCTGCACGGGGGTGGCTTGGGCAAAGCCGGCCTTGCGCAAGGCCGGCAGCAAAACGGGGGCGAGCCCCAGGGTATCGAAGGACATGGTTTTCCTTGCCGGCGCAGGCCGGCGCGAGCGACCGGGCGCAAGCACGCAGCGGTCAACGGTTGAGGGAAAGCATCGTGCCGACCGGATCAACCGTGCGCTCGGGCGCCGTGAAAGGCGTGCGTGGCGTAAGGAAAGGGGTCAGGAAGCGATGGCGCCGGCTACGGCGGCCCGTGTGTAGGGCGGGGAACTGCGGCGAGCCAAACGGCGCGCCCGTGGCCGGGTCTTTTTGTGCAGTGCACAGATGATAACCGCAAATGCGCATCAGGGAAACCCCTAGGTGCCGACCGCCCCAGCCGGGTGCCGGCCAAACCCGCGGCGCGATTTCCACGGCGCACGAGGCCGGTCGCGCGTTCAGGCGGCGAACCAGTCCACCGGCTCACGCCCTTGCGCGACCAGCCAGTCGTTGGCTTTCCGGAAATGGCCGCAGCCGAGGAATGGCACGGGCGGGCGCCGGGCCGATAGCGGCGAAGGATGGTTGGCCGCCAGCACGAGATGGCCGGCGGCAGGCGGCAGCAGCGCCTGCTTGGCCTGGGCGTGGGTCCCCCACAGCATGAAAACTTTGGGGGCGGGATCGCGCGCCACCCGCGCGATCAGCGCATCGGTGATGCCTTCCCAGCCGCGCCGCGCGTGCGAGGCCGGTTTGCCGTCTTCGACGGTCAGCACGGTGTTCAGCAGCAGCACGCCTTGCCGTGCCCAGCGCGTCAGGTCATTGCCTGCAATGGCACGCCGCGCGGTCGGGGCCGGCTCATCGCCCAGATCCAGCACGCCCTGGGCGACGGCCGCGGTGGCGTGGCCATCGTTGGCCAGTTCCCGGAAGATGTTGCGCAGGCTGGGCGGCTGCCGGCAGTGGTCGGGCACCGAGAACGCCAGGCCCTGCGCCTGGCCAGGGCCATGATAGGGATCCTGGCCGAGGATGACCACGCGCACCTCGGCCGGGGCAGCGTATTCCAGCGCCTTGAAGGGATGCTTGGGATAGATGATGGCACCCGCTGCCAGGCGCTCGTCGACGAACGCCGCTACGCGCGCGAGGTCGGCTTGGGCGGCCTGCAGGGCCGGCTGCCAGCTGGCGGGTACGCGTGCGGCGTGCGCCAAAACGGATTCGCGCAGGGTATTGTCGGCGGACGGCGCAGCCATGCAAGTGTCGGTCAGGCGGTTGACAGGGCCGACAGCGCCTGGATGAGCCGCTGCCGGTACTCGGCCAGCCTGCCCCGGGCCGGGGGCGGCGTGGCGGGAGGGTCGGCGGCGCGCGGCGCGGCCCAGATCGCGTCGGGGAAGTGCCGGTCCGCGCGCCAGCGCGGGATGATATGCCAATGCAGGTGCGGCACCATGTTGCCCAGCGAGGCCAGGTTGACCTTGTCTGGCGACAGCACGTCGCGCTGCACGCGCTCGACCGTCCAGACCGTGCGCATCAATTCGTTGCGCGCGGCCTCGTCCAGGTCGGTCATTTCGGCCGCGTGGGCGTTCCAGATGACGCGCGTGTAGCCGGGGTAGTCGGGGTCGGTGACTTCGACCACGCGCAGGCGGTCGCCGCGCCAGAGCACAGCACCGCCATCCTGGCGGCACAAGGGGCAATCATCGGTGTGCGCTGCCATGCCGTCAGCCCATCAGCCGGGCGAGCTCGACGCCGGGATCGGGCGCGCGCATGAAGGCCTCGCCGACGAGGAAGGCGTGCACGCCGTGCTCGCGCATGCGCTTGACGTCATCGGGCTGCATGATGCCGCTTTCGGTCACGACGCATTTGCCGTCGGGGATGCGAGGCAGCAGTTCCAGCGTGGTCTGCAGCGTCGTCTCGAAGGTGCGCAGGTTGCGGTTGTTGATGCCCAGCAGCGGGGTCTTGAGCGCCAGGGCGGTTTCCAGTTCGTCGGCGTCGTGCACCTCGACCAGCACGTCCATGCCCAGCTCGATGGCGCAGGCTTCCAGCTCCTGCAGGCGCGCACGGTCCAGCGCGGCGACGATGAGCAGCACGCAGTCGGCGCCCAGCGCGCGCGCCGAGACGATCTGGTAGGGATCGATGATGAAGTCCTTGCGCAGCACCGGCAGCGCGCATGCCGCCCGCGCCTGGCGCAGGTGGTCGTGCGAGCCCTGGAAGAACTGCACGTCGGTCAGCACCGACAGGCAGGCCGCGCCGTGCGCGGCATACGTCGACGCGATCTCGGCCGGCACGAAGCGCTCGCGCAGCACACCGCGCGAAGGCGAGGCTTTTTTGATTTCCGCGATCACGGCTGGCTTGCCGGCGGCGATCTTGTCGGCGATGGCCTGGGCAAAGCCCCTGACGTCCTGGCGGGCCTGGGCTTCGCGCAGCACTTCGGCTTCGCTGCGCAGTTGGCGGGCCCTGGCGACCTCTTCGGCCTTGACTGCCAGGATCTTGGCGAGGATGTCATTCATTGAGCGTACTTCCGGGTTGCAGCGCAGAATGCTTCCAGTTTGGCACGGGCTGCCCCGCTGGCCAGGGCTTCGAACGCGCGTGCCAAACCGTCTTCGATGGAGTCGGCCTTGTTGCCGGCGTAAATGGCCAGTCCGGCATTCAGGGCCACGATGTCGCGGGCCGTGCCGGGGACATTGTCCAGTGCCTCCAGGACCAGCTTGCGCGACTCCTCGCGATTGGACACCTTGATGCTGCGGTTGGACACCATGGAAAGCCCGTAGTCCTCGGGGTGGATCTCATACTCCTTGACTTGGCCGTCCTTCAGTTCGCCGACCATGGTGGCCGCGCCGAGCGAGGCCTCGTCCATGCCGTCGCGACCGTGCACGATGAGCACGTGCTTGGCACCCAGGCGCTGCAGTACACGTACCTGGATGCCGACCAGGTCGGGATGGAAGACGCCCATCAGCTGGTTGGCCGCGCCGGCCGGATTGGTCAGCGGCCCCAGGATGTTGAAGATGGTGCGCACGCCAAGTTCCTTGCGCACCGGCGCGACGTTTTTCATGGCCCCGTGGTGGGCGGGCGCGAACATGAAGCCGATGCCGATTTCGCGAATGCATTCGGCCACCTGCTCGGGCGTCAGGTTGATGTTGGCGCCCAGCGCCTCCAGCACGTCGGCGCTGCCCGACGACGAGGACGCACTGCGGTTGCCATGCTTGGCGATCTTCACGCCGGCGGCGGCGGCCACGAACATCGCCGCGGTCGAGATGTTGAACGTATGGCTGCCGTCGCCGCCGGTGCCGCACATGTCCAGCAGCTCGTCCGGGTTGTCGGCGGGCACCGGGGTGGCGAACTCGCGCATGACCTGCGCCGCGGCGGTGATCTCGCCAATGGTTTCCTTCTTGACGCGCAGCCCCATCAACAGGGCGGCGGCGATCTGCGGCGACATCTCGCCGCTCATCAGCCGCCGCATCAGCGTCAGCATCTCGTCGTGGAAGATCTCGCGGTGCTCGATGCAGCGCGTCAGGGCCTCGGTGTAAGTGATCGTCATCGGAATGCTCCCGTTGTTGCCGGCGCGACGCTCACGCCTGGCCCAGTTCAAGGAAATTGCGCAGCAGCGCGTGGCCGTGCTCGCTCAGGATGGATTCGGGGTGGAACTGTACCCCGTAGATCGGCAGGGTCTTGTGGCGCAGCCCCATGATTTCGCCATCCTCGGTCTGGGCGGTGATTTCCAGGCACGACGGCAGGCTGTCGCGCTCGACCGCCAGCGAGTGATAGCGGATCACCGTAAACGGCGAGGGCAGGCCGGCGAAAACGTCGCTGCCGGTGTGGACGATGGACGACGTTTTGCCGTGCATGATTTCCCTGGCGCGCACGATCTTGCCGCCATAGGCCGCGCCGATGGCCTGGTGGCCCAGGCATACGCCCAAGATGGGCACCTTGCCCGCATAGCGCTGGATGGCCGGCACCGAGATGCCGGCCTCGGCCGGCGAGCAGGGGCCCGGCGATATGCAGATGCGCGCCGGCTGCATCGCGTCGATCTCATCGAGCGTGACCTGGTCGTTGCGCACCACTCGCACATCCTCGCCGAGCTCGCCGAAGTACTGGACGAGGTTGTAGGTGAACGAATCGTAGTTATCGATCATCAGCAGCATGCGGCACCCGTTGCGGTTGACGTGCGGATGGACAGGTGGGCGAGCGCCTGGCGCGCGGCGCAGGCGCAGACGGTCGGTGCCGCGGCATGGCGGCGCGCGCCTGGATCGGGTAGGGGGTGCTGCAACGGCATGGGACGATCTCCTTCGGGTGTCGGAGCCGCCGTGCCGGATTGCCTGCTGGGGATTTGAAGACCTTGCCTGCCCGATACGGCGGCAAGGTAGCGGTTTGCGACCGCGACGACATGCCGCTTCCTAGAGGAAGCGCCACCACCAACGGGTGCTGCGGACGTGCGCAGGACAGGTCATCACGGATATCGAGCGTGGTTGTTTGACGAGGCCATGTGCCAGACCCGGGATCCGGGTTGCAGGCAGGGCTGCGCCTGAGTGTAGCAGATCAATCGCCGGCTTGGGATGCCCGCCGGGGCGAGGGGGCGGGCTGGGCGGCGCGCGCCGATGCCGTCCTGCGCAGCAGCGCCGCAAAGGCGGTGACCGCGCGCGACTGCCGCACGCTCGCCTTGCGCAACAGGCCGGGGGTGCGCACGGGCGTCGGACTCTCCAGCGGGATCAGCGCCAGGTCCCGGGCCGGGTCGACCGCGTTGGCCGCGACGATGGTCCCCACGCCGCTGCGGGCCACTAACCCCAGCAGGGCGGCGACCGAGCTCATCTCGGCGCAGATGTGTGGCCGGGCGCCGGCTGCCGCGAAGCATTCGTCGAGCAGCCGGCGCGTGGAGAAGCTGTCCGGCAGCAGGGCGAGCGGTTCGCGGTGCAGCTCGATCATGCGCAGCCGCTTGCGCCGGGCCAGCGGATGGCGGCGCGATACGGCCAGGACCAATTCCTCGTTGAACAGGGGTTCGAAGCGCAGGCTGCCCGGCAGCTCGGGCCGGTAGGCTACGCCCAAGTCCAGCCGGCCTTGCGCCAGGCCCGCGACGATGGCGTCGGCGGGCAGCTCCTCGGCCAGGATGCGCACCGTCGGGTTGCGCGACAGGAACTCGGCAACGCACTCGGGGACGATGCCCAGGTTGAAAGTGTGCGTGGCGCCCAGGCGCACTTCGCCGGACAAAGGGGCGGCCTCGGCCTTGAGCTCGCTCAGGCCCTGGTCGATTTCCTGCATCGCCCGCTGGGCGTACGACAGGAAGGCCTCGCCCGCGTCGGTCAGGCGCACGCGCTTGCCAACGCGCTCAAAGAGCGTACGGCCGATTTCCTCTTCCAGCTGGCGGATCTGGTGCGACAGCGTCGACTGGGTGACGTGCACGCGCTCGGCTGCGCGGGTGAAGTTCAGCGACCCCGCCAAGGCCAGGAAGTAGCGCAAATGCCTGAGCTCCATCACCGGCTCCCAATGATCGATGTCATCAATGATAAGTACAGAAAATTATCATTTTTATCTTTTTCATCGTGACACTACGCTAGGTGGCCAGCGATCCGCGCGGCCGTCGGGCCGGCGCGGCATCGAGGAGACCACCATGCAAGTCGAGCAGTCCGGCGCCGGCCAGCCGCGCGCCAAGATGCTGGAAGGCATCACCGTCGTCGAACAAGGCACCTTCATCACCGGTCCTGCCACGGGGATGCTGCTGGCCGACCTGGGCGCGGACGTCATCAAGGTCGAGCAGCCGGGCACGGGCGATCCTTTCCGCGCGTTCAAGGGCGGGCTCTACAGCCCGCATTTCCAGACCTATAACCGGAACAAGCGCAGCATCACACTGGACGTCAAGCGCCCGGAGGATGCCGAGGTATTCGATGCGCTCATCCGGCGCGCCGATGTCTACATCCAGAACTTCCGGCCCGGCGCGGCCGAGCGCCTGGGCGCCGGTGAAAAGCGCCTGCGCGAGCTCAATCCGCGCCTGATCTACTGCGCGATCAGCGGCTTCGGGCAGACCGGGCCCGCGGCGCAGCGCCCGGCCTATGACACCGTGGCGCAGGCTGCGAGCGGTTTCCTCAAGTTGCTGGTCAACCCGGCCAACCCGCGCGTGGTCGGGCCGGCGCTGGCCGACGCGCTGACGGGGTTTTATGCCGCGTACGGCATCCTGGCTGCGCTCTTGGCGCGCGGACGAACCGGCCAGGGCCGCACCGTCGAGGTATCCATGCTCGAGGCCATGTGCCATTTCAACCTCGATGCCTTCACGCATTACTTTTCCGAAGGCGAGGTCATGGACCCGTATAGCCGGCCGCGCGTGTCGCAGTCCTACGCGCTGCAGTGCGCCGACGGCCGCTGGCTGGCGTTGCACATGTCTTCGCCGGAAAAGTTCTGGCAGGGGCTGGCACGCGCGATCAATCGTCCAGATATCTTCGACGACCCGCGCTTTGCCACGCGCGAGGCCCGGATCGAAAACTACGAGGCGCTAGTTGCGCTGCTGGGCGAGATATTCGCCCGCCGCCCGCGCGACCAGTGGTGCGAGCGCTTGTTGGCCGAAGACGTGCCGCACTCGCCCATGTACGACAGCAGCGAAGCCTTGCAGGACCCGCAGGCGCGCCACCTGCAGCTGGAGATCTCCGGGCAGCATCCCGCGCGGGGCACATGGCGCACCGTGCGGTTTCCGGTGTCGTTCGACGGCGTGCGGGCTACCGACGTCGTGCCGCCGCCCGAGCTTGGCGAGCACAGCGAACAAATCCGGGCGGCCCTGGCCGCCGAGGCATCCACCCCTAGCGGAAGCGAACCATGAAAATCGGCAAGAACACGGTGCCCCGCACCGCCATCAGCACGTCCGATGAGCACACCATCGTCGTGCGCGGGCAAGACCTGTCCAGCCTGATCGGCGGCATTTCGTTCACCGACTACTTTTACCTGCTGCTGACTGGCCAGCGCCCGGGGGCCGCGGCCCGCGCCGTGCTCGATGCCACGCTGGTGGCCATTGCCGAGCACGGCCTGGTGCCCAGCGTGCAGGCGGCGCGCATGACGCTGGCCGCAGCGCCCGAGTCCCTGCAGGGCGCGGTGGCCGCCGGCATCCTGGGTTGCGGCTCGGTCATCCTGGGCGCCTCTGAAAACGCCGGACGCATGTTGCACGAGATCGCTGCCCGGCAGGGCGAGGCCGAAGCCGTGCGCGCCGTGCTGCGCGAGTACCGTGCCGCCGGCCGGGCCATCCCGGGCTACGGCCATCCCCTGCACAAGCAACGTGACCCCCGCGTGGCGCGGCTGTTTGCCGTGGCGCGCGAAAGCGGCGCCGACATGCGTTACGTGGACATCGCCGAAGCGGTCGAGCGCGAGATCCCCGGCATCGTCGGCAGGGACCTGAAGCTGAACGTGTCGGCGGCCATCCCGGCCGTGCTGCTGGGCGTGGGCTTTCCGCTGGAGGCGCTCAAGGGCGTGCCCATCCTGGCGCGCACCGCCGGCCTGATCGCACACCTGAACGAAGAGCTGCGGCATTCCATCGGCTTTGCGCTGTCCTACCAGGCCACGCGCGAGCTGCAATACGACGGCGAACTGCCTGCCGGCTCCGGCGCGGCACACGCCTGACCCGAGACCGGCCGCGCCGGCCGGAGGCCAATAACCACAAGGAGAGGAGACCACCATGGATACATCGACTTTGCGCGCCGGCTTGACCGGCCGCCTGCTCGTCGCGGCCGCGCTGGTTGCGGGACTGCTTGCGCCCGGCCAGGCCGCCGCGCAAGGCGCCTATCCCGACAAGCCGGTCAAGATGATCGTGCCTTTCGGGCCGGGCACGTCGACCGATACCGTCGCGCGCATCATGGCCGAGGCCATGGGCAAGTCGCTGGGGCAGACTGTCATCGTCGAAAACAAGGCGGGCGCCGGCGGCTCGATCGGCACGGAAATGGTGGCGCGCGCGCCGGCCGACGGCTACACCATCGTCATGGGCACGGTCGGCACGCACGCGATCAACAAGGCGCTTTACAGCAAGCTCGGCTACGACCCCATCGCGGATTTCGCGCCCATCGCCTTCGTGGGCGAGACGCCCACGCTGCTGGTGGTGGCGGCCAATTCGCCGTACCGTTCGCTCGATGACCTGCGCGCGGCCAGCGCCAAACCGCCCGGCGTCAGCTTTGCGTCGGCCGGCAACGGCACCTCTGGCCACTTGGCCGGCGAGCTGCTCAAGTCCAAGCTGGGTGGCGAAATGATGCATGTGCCCTACAAGGAGGGCGCGATGGCACTGTCGGACGTGATGTCCGGCCAGGTGCAGTTCATGTTCTACCACCCCACTGCCGTGCTGCCGCACATCAAGGCGGGCAAGCTGCGTGCGCTCGGATCATCGGGGGCGCAGCGCAGCAGCGCCACGCCCGATTTGCCAACCATCGCCGAGCAGTTGGGCAGCGACTTCGACCTGGTGGCATGGTTCATGATGTATGCGCCCAAGGACACGCCCGCGCCGGCGTTGGCCGCGTTGCGCGACGCGGCGGACAAGGCGCTGGCCAGCGCCGAGGTGCGCGCCAAGCTCGACGGGCTGGGCGTGGAGGCCGGGGCGGCAAAGTCGCTGGATCAATTCGCCGCGGCAGAGTTGCGCAAGTGGGCCGACCTGGTCGCGGCCTCGGGCGCGCAGGTCAACTGAGCGCCCGCGCCGGGACGGGCTTGGCCCGTCCTGGGGGGCTTCCCGGCGCAGGCCTTCAAAACGGGTCGTCCAGCCCGACCTGCACCTGCTCGGCCGCGCGCAGCACCGCGCGCGCCTTGGCCTCGGTTTCCTGCCATTCCTTTTCCGGGTCGGAGTCGGCCACGATGCCGGCTGCGGCCTGCACGTACAACATGCCGTCCTTGATGACGCCGGTGCGGATGGCGATGGCGACATCCATTTCGCCACCGTAGCTCAGGTAGCCGGCCGCGCCGCCGTAGATGCCGCGGCGCACGGGCTCGAGCTCGTCGATGATTTCCATGGCACGCACTTTGGGCGCGCCGGTCAGCGTGCCGGCCGGGAAGGTCGCGCGCAGTACGTCCATGTTGCTCATGCCGGGCTTGAGGATGCCGCAGACGTTGGATACCAGGTGCATGACGTGCGAGTAGCGCTCGATCACCATGGTGTCGGTGACTTCGACGGTGCCCGTGCGGGCCACGCGCCCGACGTCGTTGCGCGCCAGGTCGATCAGCATGACGTGCTCGGCGCGTTCCTTGGGGTCGGCCTGGAGCTCGGCGGCCAGCGCGGCGTCTTCTTCCAGCGTCGCGCCGCGCCGCCGCGTGCCGGCTAGCGGGCGGATGGTCACGCGCGTCTGCGCGGGCTCGCCGTCCTGGGCCGGCGCGACGATTTCCTGGCGCACGAGGATTTCGGGCGACGCGCCGACCACGTGGAAATCGCCGAAGTTCCAGAAGTACATGTAGGGGGATGGGTTCAGCGAGCGCAGTACCCGGTATAGCGACAGCGGCGAGTCGCGGAAGGGCTTGGCGATGACCTGGCCGATCTGAACCTGCATCAGGTCGCCGGCGGCGATGTATTCCTTGGCGCGGCGTACCGCCGCCAGGTAGTCCTCCTTCTTGAAGTCGCGCCGCTCTTCGGTTTGCACGCTGGCATGGCTGTACGGGATGTCCACCGGCTTGCGCAGCCGTGCACGCAGCTCCTGCAGGCGCTGCCGGGCGCGCGCATAGGCTTCGGGCTCGGCGGGATCGGCGTACACCATCAGGTAGGTGCGCCCGGCCAGGTTGTCGACGATGACCAGCTCGTCGACGTGCAGCAGCATGATGTCGGGCGTGCCCTGCTCCATGCCGGCCGGAAACGGCTTGACCGCCGGCCCCAGGCGCGGCTCGATGTGGCGCACGGTGTCATAGCCGAAGTAGCCGGCCAGGCCGCCGGCAAAGCGCGGCATGCCGGGACGCAGCGCCACCTTGAAGCGCGCTTGGTATTGCTCGATGAAGGCCAGCGGATCGCCCTGGTGGGTTTCGACGACCTTGCCGTCGCGCAGCACTTCGGTGGTCGTGCCGGTGGCGCGGATGACCGTGCGCGAGGGCAGGCCGATGAAGGAATAGCGGCCGAAGCGCTCGCCGCCGACGACCGATTCCAGCAGGCAGCTCATCCGGCCGGCCTGCGGGCCGGCGTGGGCGAGCTTGAGGTAAATCGCCAGCGGCGTATCCAGGTCGGCGTAGGTTTCGGCGACCAGCGGGATGCGGTTGTAGCCTTGCGCGGCCAGGGCTTTGAACTCGATTTCTGTCATGGCGGTCTAGGGTCTCGTGGGATCGACCGGGACCGCACAAAGCAAGCAGCCCGGCCATTTCTGGTTCCGGGCTGTTTGCGACTGCTGCCGGCTTTGCGCGTCGTGCACCAAGCCGGGATGGACGTCACCGTCACCCGGAACGCAAACGCCACCAGCGCCAGCGGGCGCCGGATGCGATGGGTGCGCGGGTGTAGCGGATCATGTGGGTGGCGTGCAGTTCAGGACACGTGGTAATTGCGCCTTCAGTTGCGGGCGATCCATTCGGCCGCATCCAAAAGCGTGCCAACTATACCATCGACGTCCAGGGTGCGCACGTCCCGGCCTTCGCTGTAGCCGTATGGGACGGCCAGCACGCGGCAGCCGGCCGCGCGAGCGGCCTCGGCATCGTTGACCGAGTCGCCGATGGCAACGGTGTGCGCCGGTGTCACGCCAAGCAGTTCGCATGCATGCCGCATGGGCTGTGGATCCGGCTTCTTGCGCGCGCAGGTGTCGCCGCACACCACGGCCGCGAAGAAGCCGGCAAGTCCCGTGCGCTGCAGCAGCGGCAGGGTGAATTCGGTCGGCTTGTTGGTCACGACCGCAAGTTTCAGCCCTTGCTCGCGCATCGACTTCAGCCCTTCCATCACCCCGTCGAACAACACGGCCTTGTCGCCGTTGACCAGGTGGTAGTGGCGGCGGAAGGCGTCGCGGGCGCGCTCGAATTGCTCTGGCTCGGGCGCGTCGCCGGGATCCAGCACGCCGGCCAGTGCGCGGCGCACCAGGTTGTCCATGCCTTTGCCTACGAAGGTGGCGATGACGTCCTCGCGCAGCGCCGGCATGCCCAGCTCGATACGCATGGCGTTGGTGGCCAGCGCCAGGTCGGGGATGGTGTCGAGCAATGTGCCGTCCAGGTCGAGCAGCGCAGCCTGAAAACTCGTCATGGTTTTTCCCGGTGGAGGGTCGATGGCAGGCAAGGGCCGCGCATTACGCAGACAGGGACTCGCCCTTGAGGATTTCGCCACGCATGGCGGCAATGACGGCCGCGTAGTCGGGTTGGCCGAAGATGGCCGAGCCGGCCACGAATACGTCGGCGCCCGCCGCGCGGATGCCGGCGATGTTGTCCACCTTGACGCCGCCGTCGACTTCCAGGGCCACGGGCTGGCCGCCTGCGGCGACATGACGGTCGATGCGTTCGCGCGCGGCGCGCAGCTTGGGCAGGGCCGAGGGCAGGAAGCTTTGCCCGCCGAAGCCGGGGTTGACCGACATCAGCAGCACCAGGTCCAGCTTGTCCATGACGTGGTCCATCCAGTCCAGGGGCGTCGCCGGATTGAAGACCAGGCCGGCCTTGCAGCCGTGGTCGCGGATCAGCGACAGCGTGCGGTCGACGTGGCGCGAGGCTTCCGGGTGGAAGCTGATGATGTCGGCGCCGGCCTTGGCGAATTGAGGCACCAGGGCATCCACCGGCTCGACCATCAGGTGCACGTCTATGGGCGCCTGCACGTGTGGGCGGATCGCCGCGCAGACCATCGGCCCGATCGTCAGGTTGGGCACGTAATGGTTGTCCATCACGTCGAAGTGGATCCAGTCGGCGCCGGCGGCGATGACGTTGCGCACCTCCTCACCCAGGCGGGCGAAGTCGGCGGATAGAATGCTGGGAGCGATGCGGGCCGGGGGCAGGGCGGTTGAAAGCATGGGGCGGTTCCAGACGATAATGTGCAATTATTGCAGCTTGACGCAGCCGGCCGGCGCAGCGGGCCCGGCCGGGCCGGCGGCCCATACACAGCACAGGGTGGCAATGTGAAGACCTATGACCTGACCGTGACCGTCGAGCCGCGCTTCCTGCCAGAACAATCCAACCCCGACGCGCAGCAGTACGTCTTCGCGTACACGGTGCGCATCACCAACAGCGGCGAGCGCCCCGCCCAAGTCATCAGCCGGCATTGGATCATCACCGACGGCAACCAGCGCGTGCAGGAAGTGCGCGGCCTGGGGGTGGTCGGCCAGCAGCCACTGCTCGCCCCGGGCGAAACATTCGAATACACCAGCGGCTGTCCGCTGCCCACGCCGGTCGGCACCATGCGCGGCACGTATCATTGCGTGGGCGAAAACGGCATTCCCTTCGAAGTGCCGATCTCCGAATTCGTGCTCGCCATGCCGCGCACGCTGCATTGATTTCCCGGTTACACGCCTCGATGAAAAGACGCTTCGTTTTGCTGGCCCTGGCCGGCCTGGCAGCCTGCTCCACTCCGCCCTCGCCGGGGCCCGTCACGCAGGCTCCCCCAGGCGAACAGCCCGCGCCGCCGCCGTCGATCACCGAAGGGCCGTTGGTCGTGCCGCCGCTGTCGACCATGGTCGACGGGCCGCCTCGCCAACTGGCCGGGCGCTACGTGAAGGCGGCCTGGGACAGCCTACCCGGTTGGCGCGACGATGACCTGGCCACGTTCTGGCGGGCTTTCGTCAACAACTGCAAGGGGCTGATGCGCCCCGTATCGGGGGTGCTGACCGCGCCGGCGCGTGCCACGCCCGTGGCCTGGCAGCCCGTTTGCGCCGCGGCCGCGGACCCGGCGCGTGCACCGGTGGCCAGCGACCCGGCGGCAATACGCCGCTTCCTGCAGACGCACCTGCAGCCGTGGCGCGTCGCCCAGCCCGACGGCGCGGCGGCCACCGGCTTGGTCACGGGCTATTACGAGCCGCTGGTGCGCGGCTCGCGCCGCCAAGGCGGCATTTATCAATGGCCGCTGTACGCCGTGCCCGACGACCTGCTGACCATAGACCTGGGCATGGTCTATCCGGAACTGGCCGGCAAGCGCGTGCGCGGCAAGCTGCAGGGCCGCCGCGTCGTGCCCTACGATACACGCGCCGAGCTCGAGGCGCCGGGCCGGCGCCCGCGCGCGCTGGTGTGGCTGGATGATCCGGTCGACGCGTTTTTCCTGCAGGTGCAGGGCTCGGGCCGGGTGCTGCTGACCGACGGGCCGGAGGCGGGCACGACGGTGCGCATGGCCTACGCCGACCACAACGGTTGGCCCTACGTATCGATCGGCCGCTGGCTGGCCGACCAGGGCGAGCTGCCGTTGGCGCAGGCGTCGATGGAAAACATCCGCTTGTGGGCGCGCAACAATCCGCAGCGCGTGCCGGAGATGCTCGCCGCCAATCCGGCCATGGTGTTTTTCCGGGAGGAGGCGGTGACCGATCCCGAGGCTGGCCCGCGCGGCGCCTACGGACTGCCGCTGACGAGCGAGCGTTCCATCGCCGTGGATGCCACCTTCGTGCCGCTGGGTGCGCCGGTTTTCCTGTCTACGACTTGGCCGGCGTCGGACCGTCCGCTGAACCGGTTCGTGTTTGCCCAGGACACCGGCGCGGCCATCAAGGGCGCGGGCCGTGCCGACTTCTTCTGGGGCTTCGGCGACCGGGCCGGTGCGCTGGCCGGCCGGATGAAGCAGCGCGGCCAGATGTGGGTGCTCTGGCCCAAGCAGGCGGGCGCGCCCAGCGCAAGGTGACGCCATGACGACGGCTGCGATCATCGTCTGCGGAACCGGCATCGCCGGCTTGGCTACGGCCCTGGCGCTGGCCCGGCGGGGCCAGCCGGTCAGCCTGCTCGGGCCGCGGCGCGTGATTGCGCCGGCCGTGGCCGACGAATACTGCCCGCGCGTCTACGCCATCTCGCCGGCAAGCCAGGCCTTCCTGTACGAACTGGGCGTATGGGAAGCACTACCCGAGGCGCGCATGGCCGCGGTGCAAGCCATGGATATACGCGGCGACGGCCGCGGCCGCGTCGACCTGCACGCCTGGCAGGCCGCGCGCAGCGAGCTTGCCTGGATCGTCGAGTCATCCGAGCTCGAGCGCGCGTTGGCGCAGGCCGTGCGCGTGATGGGTATTGCGTGGCTGGACGATCGCCTGGCCGGTTACGAGAACGGCATTTTGCATACCGAGGGCGGGGCCCGGCTGCACCCGTCGCTGGCCGTGGCCGCCGACGGGGCGGCGTCGCCGCTGCGCACGGCGGCCGGCCTGCGCGTGGATTCCCGGCCTTACGGGGCGATCGGGCTGGTCGCGCACCTGGATGCCGAACGCCCCCACGGCGGCACCGCTTTCCAATGGTTTGGCGCCGATGGCGTGCTGGCACTGCTGCCGATGCCTGACACGGCGCGTGGCGCGCAGGTGTCCATGGTCTGGTCCATGAAAGCGCAGCCGGCCCAGGCACTGCTGGCATTGCCGCCCGGGCAGCAGGCCGAAGCGCTGGCGCAGCGGCTGCGCCAGGCCACCGAGGGGTGCCTCGGGGCGCTTGCGCCGCGCACGACGCTACTGGGGTTTGCGCTGACGCTGGACATCTCGCCCATGATCGCGCCGGGCCTGGCGCTGGTGGGCGATGCGGCGCACCGCATCCATCCACTGGCCGGCCAGGGACTGAACCTGGGGCTGGGCGATGCGCAGGCGCTGGCCGAGACGGTGGCCGCGCGCGAGCCCTGGCGCGAGCCTGGGGATCCGGCCATTTTGCGCCGCTACCGCCGCCGCCGCGCGCAGCCGGTGCTGGAAATGCGCCTGGCTACCGACGGGCTGCATCGGCTGTTCGACGCGGCCTGGGCGCCGTTGGGATGGCTGCGCAATGCCGGCATGCAATGGGTCAACGGATTGCCCGGGTTGAAGCGCCAGCTGATCGCGAGGGCGTCGCAATGAAGGAGTCGACCATGATGATTGACGGCATCGTCGCGTGGGCACTGCGCGCAGCGGCCCTGGCCCTGGCGTTGGCTGCCGCGGCCGTCCACGCCCAGGCGCCGGACAAAACGTATTCGACCACCGGTGCAGGCGCGGCCGGCGCCGGGCAGCGGGGCGACGGCAAGGCTGCCGCGGGCGCCCCTGCGCGCGTGCTGTCCACCGGCGACGCGTACCGCAATGATCCCGAGCTGCGCGACGTGGCGGACCGCTTTAGCGCGCGGTTCGACGGCGTGCCGGTCGTGGCGGTGCGGCGCACGCCCTTCGGTTTGTTCGAAGTGCAGATTGGGATGGACCTGCTGTATACCGACGCGCAGGTGTCCTACGTGCTGGATGGGCGGTTGATCGACGCCCAGTCCCGGCGCGACCTGACGCGCGAGCGCCAGGAGGCGGTATCGGCCGTGCCCCTCGATTCGCTGCCCCTGCACTTGGCGGTCAAGCAGGTGCGCGGCGACGGCAAGCGGCGGCTGGCCATTTTCGAAGACCCGAATTGCGGGTACTGCAAGCAGTTGCGCCGCACGCTGGCCCAGGTTGATGACGTAACGATCTATACCTTCCTTTATCCTATTCTTTCGCCCGATTCGCACGAGAAGGCCCGCGACGTCTGGTGCGCCGACGATCCATCGGCGGCTTGGGATGCGTGGATGCTGCAGGGCAAGGCGCCACCGCGCAAGCAATGCAGCACCCCCGTGGACGAAGTGCTGGCACTCGGCCAGCAATTGATGGTGCGCGGCACGCCCACCCTGTTTTTTGCCGACGGTTCGCGCGTCAGCGGCGCCATCCCGCTGGACATGCTGCAGGCGCGGCTGCGCTGAGGCGCCAGCCGGCCGGCTATGCCGGCCGCGGCAGCATTTATCGACATCTAGGCTGAAAAGGAACCTTCATGCGCTTGATACTGGCCCTGCTCTTGCCTTGGCTGCAATTTTTCACGATCGGCCGGCCGTTTGCCGGCATCATCTGTCTGATCCTGCAGCTGACCGTGATCGGCTGGGTGCCTGCGGCCATTTGGTCGGTGTACGCGCTGAGCCAGTACAAGACTGACAAGAAGATCGAAAAAGCCCTGGGCGGGCGGACCTGATCGCGCAGGATGCCGCGCCTGCCCGGAACGCGCCCCGCCATGCCACCGCTTTTTCCGCCCCACCTCGTCGCCCGCTGGCTGCTCGTGCTGGTGCTGTTGGCCGGCGCGTATTTCTTCAGTGGTTTTCTCGTGCCGGTCCTGGCCGCGCTCATCATCGGGCTGGCCAGCTGGCCGCTGTACAAGCGCTGGCACCGCCTGTGTGGCGGGCGCGACATCCTGGCAGCCGGCACGGCGATGCTGGCCATTGTCGTGGTCCTCATCGTGCCGCTGTCCATGGCGCTTTCCTATGCGATCAAGGAAGCGAGCACCTTCATCGGCTGGCTGCTCAACGCCAACCGTTATGGCGTACCCGTGCCGACGTGGATCACCTCGCTGCCGGTGGTCGGTCCGCGGCTCGGGCAGTACTGGGCCGAATACTTGAGCGAGCCGCACGCGCTGGGCGCCTACATCGAGCTGATCAGCGGCCAGCACCTGGGCAATATCTACCGGATGGTGCTCTCGGCCACCAGCAACGCCTTTCACCTGCTGCTGACGCTGTTGTTCATGCTGATCACGCTGTTCTTCATCTACAAGGATGGCGAGCGCATGGTCGGCCAGCTGGACCTGGTCGGCGAACGTATTCTGCCCGGGCGCTGGATGCGCGTCTCGCGCGTGGTGCCCGCGACGATCAGCGCCACCGTCACGGGCATGGGGCTGATCGCCGCCGGCGAAGGCGTCGTGCTCGGGCTGGCCTATTGGATAGCGGGGGTGCCTTCGCCGGCGCTGCTGGGTGTGGTGACCGGTTTCATGGCCCTGATACCGGGTGGCGCGCCGCTGTCCTTTACCTTGGTGTCGCTTTACCTGATCGGTTCGGGCAACCCGATCGCCGGCTTGGGATTGTTTGCCTGGGGCTCGGTGGAGCTATTCATCGTCGACAAGACACTGCGGCCGCGGCTGGTGGGCGGGCCCATCAAGCTGCCGTTTCTGCCCACCTTTTTCGGCCTGGTCGGCGGCGTGGCAACGATGGGGCTGGTCGGCCTGTTCATCGGGCCTGTGCTTATGGCGCTGCTGGTGGCGATGTGGCGCGAATGGGTGCGCGATGCCGAGCAAAGTCGCGAGGCGGCCCGGTCGCCGCAGCCGCCCGCCTCCTAGCGCGGCGGCTTGCAGGGCCGTGCTGGAAGGCCGAATCAGCCAGCTGCGCAAGCAGGCCACTCAAGCAAGCCACTCGAGCAAGCTACTCGAGCAAGCTACTCGAGCAAGCCACTCGAGCAGGCTACTCAAGTGGGCTACTCAAGTGCCACATAAGCCGGCCACTCGAACATTACGCGCCGTCGACCGCGAACAAGAAAGAAAAAGGCGCGCCGGCTGGATGGCCGGCGCGCCCTGAAGGGATACCGCTGCGCGGTGCCGCTGCTGGCAAGCAGAGCGGCGGCCGCGTCCGAGGGATCAGTCTTCCTCGACGAAGGTTTCTTCGCGTTTTTTCTTGATGGCCGGCAGTGCCACCAGCACCACGAGCACGGCGGCGGCAGCCAGCAGCGATGCCGACAGCGGCCGCTCGATGAAGGTGGCGTAGTCACCGCGCGACAGCAGCAGCG
>CALEQZ010000005.1 GCA_937908115.1 uncultured Alcaligenaceae bacterium
GCGCGCCGGCGGCCGACCCCAAGCAGGCGGCGATCGCCCGGGCGCTGGCCCGCGCCCGCGCCCGGCGCGCGCAGGAGCGGCGATGAACGCGGCCAAGCGCGCAGCCATCTTCGAGCGCCTGAAGGCGGCCAATCCGTCGCCGACCACCGAGCTCGAATACGAGACGCCTTTCCAGCTACTCATCGCCGTCATGCTGTCGGCGCAGGCCACGGACAAGTCGGTCAACCTGGCCACGCGCCGCTTCTTCCCTGAGCACGGGACGCCACAAGGGATACTGGCCCTGGGCGAAGAAGGCCTGGCCGAGCGCATCAAGACCATCGGGCTGTACCGCACCAAGGCGCGCAACGTCATCGCCACCTGCCGGCTGCTGATCGAGCGCCACGGCGGCGAAGTGCCGCACACCCGCGAGGCGCTGCAGGCACTGCCCGGCGTCGGCCGCAAGACGGCCAACGTGGTGCTCAACACGGCCTTCGGTCAGCCCACCATCGCCGTGGACACGCACATCTTCCGCGTGGCCAACCGCACCGGGCTGGCGCCCGGCCGCGACGTGCTCGAGGTGGAGCTGAAGCTCGAAAAGACGGTACCGCGCCCCTACCTGCAGGATGCGCACCATTGGCTCATCCTGCACGGGCGCTACGTCTGCGTGGCCCGCAAGCCCAAGTGCCGGCAGTGCGGCATCGCCGACCTGTGCGAATACGAGCAGAAAACGCCGGCCTGACACAAACGGAAAACCCGCCGGCCATTGCGGGATTTGGGCCGACATTGTCGGCCGATTGACAATTGCCGGGGTGCATGCGGCGAGCACCTATGAAAAACCCGCATGGTGTTTCCCGCCGAGCATCCGCATACTTCGCGGCAGCCATCGTATTGACCTGCGCCTGCCAGCATGAGTGACGTCATCCTCGAAGCAATCGGTCTGACCAAGGAATTCCGCGGTTTCGTGGCCGTAAGCGACGTCAACCTGCGCGTGCGCCGCGGCGAAATCCACGCCCTGATCGGCCCCAACGGCGCAGGCAAGACCACGTGCTTTAACCTGCTGACCAAGTTTCTCGCCCCGAGCGCCGGGCGCATCATCTACAACGGCACGGATATCACCGGGGAGCGCCCTGCCCAGGTGGCACGCCGGGGCATCATCCGGTCTTTCCAGATTTCCGCGGTGTTCCCGCACCTGACGGTCCTCGAAAACGTACGCATCGGCCTGCAGCGCAAGACCGGCCTGTCGCTGCATTTCTGGCGCAGCGAAAAGCTGCTGTCCTCGCTCGATGCCCGGGCGATGGAACTGCTGCACGAAGTGGGCCTGGATGACTACGCCCAGGAGCTCACCATCAACCTGCCCTACGGGCGCAAGCGCGCGCTGGAGATCGCCACCACGCTGGCGATGGAGCCAGAACTGATGCTGCTGGACGAGCCGACCCAGGGCATGGGCCATGAAGACGTCGACCGGGTCACCCGGTTGATCAAGCGCGTGGCCGAGGGACGCACCGTCCTGATGGTCGAGCACAACATGAATGTCGTGTCGTCGATCGCCGACACGATCACCGTGCTGGCGCGCGGCAGCGTGCTGGCCGAAGGGCCGTACGCGCAGGTTTCGCGCGATCCGGCCGTGATGACTGCCTACATGGGCAGTCCCCAGGGGGAGCTGGAAGGAGCACACGCATGAACGAGCCGCAGAGCTTGGTGCGCAACGACGCGCAGGCGACCGCCCAAAAGGCCGGCGCCGTGCCGGCGTTGGAGATCACCGGGCTGAACGCCTGGTACGGCGAATCCCATATCCTGCATGGCGTGGACCTGCGCGTCGAGCGCGGCGAGGTCGTCACGCTGCTCGGGCGCAACGGCGCGGGCCGCACCACCACGCTGCGCGCCATCCTCGGCCTGACCGGCGCGCGCAAAGGCTCGATCCGCATCCATGGCACGGAAGCCATCGCGTTGCCGACCTACCGCATCGCGCACCTGGGCGTGGGCTATTGTCCCGAGGAGCGCGGCATCTTCGCCAGCCTGTCCTGCGAGGAAAACCTTTTGCTGCCGCCGACGATAGACGGCGCGCTGGGCGGCGGCATGTCGCTGGCCGAAATCTATGAGATGTTCCCCAACCTCTGGGAACGCCGCCATGCCCCGGGCACGCGCCTGTCCGGCGGCGAGCAGCAAATGCTGGCGGTGGCCCGCATCCTGCGCACTGGCGCCAACCTGCTGCTGCTCGATGAAATTTCCGAAGGCCTGGCGCCGGTCATCGTGCAGGCGCTGGCGCGCATGATCACCGCCTTGAAGGCGCGCGGCTATACCATCGTCATGGTCGAACAGAATTTCCGCTTCGCCGCCCCACTGGCCGATCGCTTCTACGTCATGGAGCACGGCCGGGTGGTCGAGCATTTCGACGCGGCCGAACTGGCCGCCAAGCTGGAGACGCTCAACGAATTGCTTGGCGTCTGAGGCGCCGCACTGCGCCTCGCTCCGCCGTACGCGGCCGCAGTCCTGTGCAAAACCCTGTGCAGCACCGGAAACGCACGCCGGCACAACCGGCAACACTGGAAGGAGACACTCATGAAGTTGCGTAGTCTTTGCGCTGTCGGCGCCCTGACCGGCCTGGGCTTGGCGCCCGCCCTTCATGCCCAGGGCATCTCGGATGACGTCATCCGCATCGGATTCATCTCCGACATGTCCGGCGTGTATTCGGACATCGACGGCCCGGCCGGGGTCGAGGCCATCCGCATGGCGATCGCCGACGCCGGCGGCGCCATCAACGGCAAGAAAATCGAACTGCTGTTTGCGGATCACCAGAACAAGGCCGACATCGCCTCGGCCCGCGCCCGCGAGTGGTTCGACCAGCAAAAGATGGACGTGCTGATCGGCGGCACCAATTCCGCCACCAGCCTGGCCATGGCCGCCGTGGCCGCCGAGAAGAAAAAGCCCTTCATCGCCATCGGCGCCGGCGCTTCGGACCTGACCAACGCGCAGTGCACCCCCTACACCGTGCACTATGCCTACGACACCGTCGCGCTGGCGCGCGGCACGGGCTCGGCAGTGGTCAAGGACGGCGGCAAGAGCTGGTTCTTCCTGACCGCCGACTACGCCTTTGGCCACGCGCTGGAACGTGACACCATCAGCGTGGTCAAGGCCGCCGGCGGCGAGGTCAAAGGCCAGGTGCGCGCGCCGCTGGGCGCCTCGGACTTCTCGTCCTTCCTGCTGCAGGCGCAAGCCTCCGGGGCGCAGATCCTGGGCCTGGCCAATGCCGGCGGCGACACGATCAACTCCATCAAGGCGGCGGCCGAATTCGGCATCACCCCCGCGATGAAAATGGCCGGCCTGCTGGTGTTCATCAACGACGTCCATTCGCTGGGCCTGCAAGCCACGCAAGGCATGTACCTGACCGACGGCTGGTACTGGGACCAGGACGACGACGCGCGCGCCTGGGCCAAGAAGTTCGAGGAAAAGGTCGGCCGCAAGCCGTCCATGCTGCAGGCCGGCGACTACTCGTCGGTGACCTACTATCTGTCCGCGGTCAAGGCCACCGGCACGGATGACGCCGACACCGTGCTCAAGTGGATGAAGTCGAACAAGATCAACGACTTCTTCGCCAAGAACGGCTATATCCGCGAAGACGGCCGCATGGTCCATGACATGTTCCTGATGCAGGTCAAGACGCCTGCCGAGTCCAAGGGGCCCTGGGACTACTACAAGGTCGTGGCCACCCTGCCCGGCGAGGAGGTCTACACCAAGCTGTCGGAATCGACCTGCCCGCTCGTGAAGAAGTAGTCGTCGGCAGACAATGACTTCCATCTTCGGCATCCCCGTCCAGGCCCTGCTCGGGCAACTGCTGCTGGGCCTGGTCAACGGGTCCTTCTACGCCGTCCTGTCCCTGGGCCTGGCGGTCATCTTCGGGCTGCTCAACGTCATCAACTTCGCGCACGGTGCGCTGTACATGCTGGGCGCGTTCTTCGCCTGGATGGGGCTGGCCTACCTGGGGCTGAACTACTGGGTCATGCTGCTAGTGGCGCCGCTGGCCGTTGGCGTAGTCGGCGTGGTCATCGAGCGGCTGCTGCTGCGCCACCTCTACAAGCTGGACCACCTGTATGGCCTGCTGCTGACCTTCGGCATCACCCTGCTGCTCGAAGGCCTGATGCGCAGCTTCTACGGGGTTTCCGGCCAACCCTACCCCACGCCCGAGCTGCTGCGCGGCGCGACCAACCTGGGGTTCATGGTCCTGCCCAATTACCGGGCCTGGGTGGTGGTGGCGTCCATCGTCGTCTGCCTGGCAACCTGGTACGTGATCGAGCGCACCCGGCTGGGGGCGCTGCTGCGCGCGGGCACGGAAAACGCCAAGCTGGTCGAGGCCTTCGGCATCAACGTGCCACTGATGGTGACCCTGACCTACGGGTTTGGCGTCGCACTGGCGGGTTTTGCCGGCGTGCTGGCCGCGCCCGTCCTGCAGATCTCGCCCCTGATGGGGTCCAACCTCATCATCGTGGTCTTTGCAGTGGTGGTCATCGGTGGCATGGGTTCCATCATGGGCGCCATCGTGACCGGCCTGGGCCTGGGCGTGGTCGAGGGCCTGACCAAGGTGTTCTGGCCCGAAGCGTCCAGCACCGTCGTCTTCATCATCATGGCCATCGTGCTGCTGCTGCGTCCGGCCGGACTGTTCGGTAAAGAGAAATGAATCGCCAAGCGCTTGGCTGCATCGGGGCGGCGGCCGTCGTCGCCGTCCTACCCTACCTGGGGGTCTATCCGATCTTCGTCATGAAGGTGCTGTGCTACGCGCTGTTCGCCTGCGCCTTCAACCTGCTTTTGGGGTTTACCGGCCTGCTGTCCTTCGGCCATGCCGCGTTCCTGGGCAGCGCTGCCTATGCGGCCGGCCACGCCATCAAGGTATGGGGGTTTCCGACGGAACTGGGGCTGGCCCTGGGCACGGCCGTCGCGGCGCTGCTGGGGCTGGTCTTCGGACTGCTGGCGATCCGGCGCAGCGGGATCTATTTTTCGATGATCACCCTGGCGCTTGCGCAGATGGTGTTCTTTTTCTTCCTGCAGGCGCCGTTTACCGGCGGCGAAGACGGCCTGCAGGGCGTGCCGCGCGGCACGCTGCTCGGCGTGGTGGACCTGCGCAACGACCTGAACCTCTATTACCTGGTCATGGCGATCTTCGCCGCGGGGTACTTCCTGATCTGGCGCATCGTCCATTCGCCCTTCGGACAGGTACTCAAGGCCATACGGGAGAACCAGCCGCGCGCCATCTCGCTCGGCTATGAGGTCGATACCTTCAAGCTGCTGGCCTTCGTCCTGTCGGCCGGCCTGGCAGGGCTGGCAGGCGCGACCAAGACGCTGGTCTTCGTCTCGGCGACCCTGTCTGATGCCACCTGGCAGATGTCCGGGCTGGTCATCCTGATGACACTGATCGGCGGGTTGGGCACGCTAACCGGCCCCATCGTGGGCGCCTTCCTGGTCGTACTGCTCGAGAACAAGGTTGGCGACTTCGGCCGCGCCATGGCCCAATGGACCGGCGTGGACTGGTTCCTGCGGCTGGGCGAATCGGTGACCATCGTCACCGGGTTGATCTTCGTGATCTGCGTGCTGGCGTTCCGCCGCGGCATCGTCGGCGAACTGCAACATTGGCTGCAGCGGCGGCGCCAGGCGCGGGCTTGAAACGCACCTGGGACACGCCCGGTGCCGCACCTGCCCCCGCGGGATGACAACGGTGGCAGGATGCGGCGCGTGGGTACGTTGACGCCTTGATTTCGCTGGCCGACACCGGGCCGTGCTACGCGATGGGCACGGCGTGCAGGATGGCGATGTCCGGTCCCCCCGGATGGGCCGGGTAACGCGCCAACACCAGGGGATCGTGGCCGGGCACGACACGGTCCGGCCCATCCGCCGCCTCGCGCACGCGGACGTGTCCGGCCAGCATGGCGGCGACGTCGTACACGATGGGAAAGGGCCGGCGGCTTTCCATGTTCTCGTAGTAGTGGCTGGCATCGGACGCCAGCACGACCCACCCCCGTTCGGTGTGCACGCGTACGGCCTGCAGGCCTTTGGTGTGACCGCCGATCTTGAGCAGCTCGATCCCGGGATACAGGCGACTGTCGCCATCATGGAATACGACGCGGTCTTCATAGACGCGCCGCACCATCGTCACCACGTCCTCGACTTCGTACGCATGCCGCAACGGCTCGTGGCACATGCAGCGGCCGGTGGCGTAATCGATCTCCGCATCCTGGATATGCAGCCGCGCGTGCGGCAGCTTGGCCAGGTTGCCGGCGTGGTCGTAATGCAGGTGGGTGATCACCACATCGCCGACGTCCTCCGGGCGCACGCCCAGGCACGACAGGCTCTCGATGGGGCAGCGCAGCAGCTTCCTTTTGCGGCGCACCGCCGTCTGCGCATTGAAACCCGTATCGACGAGCACGCAGCGTCCTTCGCCGCGTACCAGCCAGACGAAGAAGTCCATCGGCATGGGACCGTCGTGCGGATCGCCACCGAGGAAATTATCCGACCGGCGGCGTGCCATGCGGGCATACCGCAGTGCGTAGACTTCGTAGTTGGGCAAGGGGCTGTCCATCATCCCAACCTAGTCATTGGTCTTGACGCCCGCGGTCTTGACCACGTTGCCCCATTTCTCATATTCCGCATCCAGAAACGCCTTGAATTCGCCCGGCGTCTTGCTGACGGAAACCTGTACGGCCGCGTTGGCCAGCGTCGACTTCAGCTCCGGCCTTTCCGAAATGCGCAACACGGCCGCGTGGAGCTTGTCGATCACGGGCTGTGGCGTGTTCGCCGGGGCCAGGAGGCCGATCCAGTTGACCGCCACGAAACCCGGCAGCCCCTGTTCAACCGAAGTCGGCAGGTCGGCCAGGAACTCCGACCGGCCATCGTTGGCCAATGCGATGCCGCGCAGCCGACCTGCCGCGATGTGCTGCGACACTGCCGGCAAGTCCACCACCACCCCGTCGACGTGCCCGGCCAACGCGTCACTCACGGCCGGCGCCGCACCCTTGTAGGGGACGTGCAGGATGCGCGCTTCGGGTGCCGAGGTCTTGAACAGTTCGATGGCAAGGTGGGGCAAGCCGCCATTTCCCGACGAGGCCAGCGACACTTCCTTGTCCTTGGCCAGCCCGATGAACTCCTGCAGGTTGGTTGCCGGGACCTTGGGATGGACCGCCAGCACTTCCGGCGTCAAGCCGATCAGGCTGATGGGCGAGAAATCTTTCTTGGCATCGTACGGAACATGGGGCTGGGTATGTGGCGAAACGACGATGGGACTGGCGCTGGCCACCATCAGCGTATAGCCGTCCGCGCTTGACCGGGCGACCTGGCTGGTCGCGATCATGCCGGCCGCCCCAACCTTGTTTTCCACCACCACCGGCACGCCGAGAACCTCGGACAATGGCTGGGCAATGGCGCGCGCCGTGATGTCATTGGATCCGCCGGCCGAGAAGCCCACCACCAAGGTGATGGGCTTTTCTGGGAAATCCGCCGCGCGCGCCGGCACGTGCGGCGCACAGCACAAGGCCAGCGAGGCCAGGATCGAAGCTGCCCGGCACGAAACACCCATATTGAACATTTTCATCGGATTCTGTCTCCACAAAAATTGCTTTCTAGTCGGCGGTCGCTGCCTGCCGCAAAATGCAGGCCGCATCTTCGGCGTCTTCGAAGGCCGAACAGGTTCGCAGCAGCCCGGCGGCCGCCTGCGCGCCCAGCACCGGGCCAACCAGCCCCTCGAATTTCCGGGCCAGTTGTTCATCGGACATGGGGTTGGTCAAGCTCCCTATCGCGTTGTCGGTAAACCGTTCCAGCGTGCGGCCATCCTTGAGCAGCACCCTGACCGATGCCTGATTGCCAGCCAGGCTGTCGTCGGCGACCGCATGCATGCACTCTTGCAGGGCCCGCACGGTCTTGTCTTGCACGCAGACCAGCTCGCCTTGGGCGATGCCGGCCTGCCCGTGCACCAGTGCCGCCGCTGCCCAGTGGAACAGACTCACCTGAGCATCCAGGACGGTATCGGGCAGCTTTCTCCAGGTAAGGTCCAAGGCGTCCGGATGGACGCGCAGGTCGACGCGCACGATGTCATCCGGCCGCACCCCCTCTTCGCGTGCCAATGCCAGGCAGGCATCGATGGTCGGATGGATGACAATGCCACAGGGATACGGCTTGTACGTGTTGCTCAGGAACTCGAAGCGTTCGCCCAGGCCATGCCGTATGGCATCGGCGACATGCCCCCCCGTCAACACCTGCAGCAAGCCGTTTCGACCGTCTATGGCGATGTCCGCGCAGTCAAACCCGGCTGCTGCCATATAGGCGGCAGCCACACCGTTGCGTGCCGCGACGCCGGGCACGTAAGCGATTGCCATGCTGCCGTGGGTGGCACGGAATCCGCAGGCCTGCGCGGCGGCCAACCCGATCGCGGACACCATTCGATCATGCGGCAGGCCCAGCAGGCGGCCCACGGCGGCCGCGGCGCCGATTCCGCCGGACAGCCCGGTCATGTACCAGCCAAGGCTGGCACGGCTCTCGCTGATCGCACAGCTCGTGCGGCACTCCAGCTCCATCCCGACGGCAAGCGCGGCCAGCAGCGCGCGTCCAGTGACAGGACGTCCGACACCTGCCAATTTGCCCGCCACCGCGAGCAAGGCGGACGCCACCGGCCCGGTCGGATGCGTGATCGTGGACAAATGCGTATCGTCGTAGGTATGGGCCGACGAGCTCAGGCAGCCGAGCAACGCAGCACCCGCCACGTCCACTCGCTCGCGCCTGCCCAGCAGCGGGATTTCGCCCGCCCCCATGGCCAGGATACCCCTGACGGCAGCGTCCATTGCCGGAGTCCTGGAACCGCCAATTGCGCACCCTACCCAGTTCAGCCAGGCGCGGACGGCTTCCCTGCGGACTGCTGCAGGCGCGCCTGCCCAGTCCAATCCGATGGCGAACTCCGCCATGCCATGCGTGACGGGCCGCTGACCTTGTGTTGTCATGCCATTTTCCTATGTTCTTCTGATCAGAACAATCATTCTATTTTCGTGAATGCTACCGCACCGGCACATCTTGCGCAATGCCGTGCTGCGGCGGCCGGCTTTACGGCCACGGCTCGGCTTGCCCACCAGGATGGCGCCATCGCGTCAGCCCTTGACAATCGGCCATGCTTATCCCAGAATTCCGTTTGACAGAACGGATATTCTATTTTAATCATCATGCCTGCATGCCCGGCCATGGCCGCCACAGGCGCAAGACCGGCAAGCCGGATGCCCAGGCCGCCCGCGGAAACCGATGACACGTACCGGAATCCAGCCACCCCCTTGGTCCCGCTCGCGCCCGAGGCAAGAAATGTCATGACGGCCAGCCCCATCAAAGGCTGACGTCCCGCCGCCCTTTGCCACGACTAACCGGACTTTCCATGTCAACAACCAACGGCCTGAACAACGCCCCCCGTCCTTTCCTCATCGGCGACCAATGGATCTCCCGCCCTGAGGAAACCTTCGAATCCATCAACCCTGCCACTGGCCAAGCCAACTTCCTGATCAGCGCGGCGTCCGAAGCCCAGGTGGACCAGGCGGTCGAAACCGCCTGGTCCGCGGTCCGCCAACCTGCCTGGGCCAACATGCTGCCGCACAAACGGGCCGCGCTGCTGCGCGCGATCGCCGATGGCATGGACCGCCACGCCGAAACGCTGGCTCAGCTGCAGATGATCGAAAATGGCAAGGTGATGTCCGAATGCCGGGCCCAAGTGGCCAGCGCTGCGGCCACCTTCCGCTACTACGCGGGCGTGTGCGAGACAATGACGGCCGAAGTGACACCGCCGCGCGGAAACTACCTGTCCATGACGCAGTACGAGCCCTACGGCGTGGTGGCTGCCATCACGCCGTGGAATTCGCCGCTGACCATGGAGGCGCAAAAGGTCGCGCCGGCGCTGGCGGCAGGCAATGCGGTCATCCTCAAGCCATCGGAAGTCACCTCTTCGCCGGCGCTGCAACTCGCGCGCATCGCCCTCGAAGCCGGCCTGCCACCCGGCCTGCTCAATGTGGTGACCGGACTGGGCGGCACCGTGGGCAAGCGGCTCGTCGAACACCCCGGCGTGCGCATGGTGTCGTTTACCGGCGGCACGGCCAGCGGCCGCGCGATTGCGCGTGCTGCCGCCGACAAGCTGATGCCGGTGGCGCTGGAGCTGGGCGGCAAGTCCCCCCACATCGTGTTCGCGGATGCCGACCAGGACGCCGCAATCGACGCCGTCATCGGCGGCATCTTCGAAGGTAGTGGCCAATCCTGCGTGGCGGGTTCACGGTTGTTCGTCCAACGCGCCATCGCATCGTCCTTCATCGAACGACTCGTGGCACGCGCTGCCGCCCTCAAAGTCGATCTGCCCGATGCGCCCGGCGCGCAAATGGGCCCGATCGCATCATTTGCGCACCGCGACAAGATCGAAGGCATGGTCGCCGCCGCGCGCGAAGACGGCGGCCAGATCCTGCTCGGCGGCAAACGCCCGGACGACGAGCGCCTGCGCAATGGCGCCTTTTACCTGCCCACCATCATCGGCGGGTTGGACAACAGCGCCCGCACGGTGCGTGAGGAAATCTTCGGACCCGTGCTTTGCGTGCTGCCTTTCGACGATGAAGAGGATCTGGTCGCGCAGGCCAACGACAGCGTCTACGGCCTGGCCGCCGGCGTTTGGACGGCCGATTACCGCCGCGCGTGGCGGGTGGCGCGCCGCTTGGAGGCCGGCAGCGTTTGGATCAACACCTACAAGCAGCTGTCGATCGCCACGCCCTTCGGCGGCTTCAAGCAAAGCGGCATCGGCCGGGAAAAAGGGCTGCAAGGCTTGCGCCTGTACCAGCAGCCCAAATCCATCTACTGGGGCCTGTAATCAGCGGGCCTGCATTGCTTCACTGAGGAGACCAGATCAATGACCGATTTCAAATGCGCCGGCTTCATCGGCATGGGCGTCATGGGCGAACCGATGTGCCGCAACCTCGCGGCCAAGGGCGGACTGCCAGTGCTGGGTCATGACCGCGATCCCGCGCCCTTGCAGCGCCTGGCCGCGCACGGCGTGACTGCCGCCGGCTCCGTCGCGCAAGTCGCATCCCAATGCGACATCGTGTTCCTGTCGCTGCCTTCGGGCGAGGTCGTCGATGCCGTCGCCCGCGCGCCGCAAGGGCTGCTGGACTGTGCGCGTCCCGGCCAGGTGATCGTCGACACCAGCACCTCGCCGGTGGACATCACGCGCGCGTTGGCCGCGGATTTCGCCGCGAAGGGCGCGGTGTTTATCGACGCCCCCATCGCCCGCACGCGAGCGGCCGCCGAAGCAGGCACCCTGTCCGTCATGGTGGGTGCCGACCGCGCGGTATTCGAACGGGTCAAGCCGCTAATCGCAACCTTTGCCGAAGAGATCACCCTCTGCGGGCCGGTGGGCAGCGGGCAGGTCGTCAAGATCCTGAACAACATGGTGCTGTTCGAAACCGTCGCCGCCCTATCCGAGGCACGCGCCATCGCCCGGCGTACCGGCGTGGATCCGCAGGTGCTGTTCGAGACGTTCATGCGCGGCTCGGCCGATAGCTTTGCGTTGCGCAACCACGGCTTAAAAGCTATTCTGCCGGGCGAATTTCCCGAACGGGCGTTCTCGGTCGAGTATGCCCGCAAAGACCTGCGTTACGCGCTGGCTATGGCCAAGCAAACCGGCGTGCCAACGCCGGGAGCCGAGGCTGTCGAGCACTGGTTCGCGGCGGCCATCGAACAAGGCCATGGCACGCGCTACTTCCCGGTGATCAGCCGGCTCGTCGACGCAGGCCCGACCGGATCAACCTAACCGCTCAGAATCGCCACATGCCGCGCAGTCCCCAGTCCGAGCCAGCCACGGACGGCGTTGCCGCCGTGGACCGGGCCCTCGCCATCGTCGACGCCGTCGCCCAACACACCGATCCCATCACCCTAGCGGACCTTGCCCGCGCCACTGGGTTTTACAAGAGCACACTGCTGCGGCTGATCGCGTCGCTGGAAAAGGCCGCGCTGGTAATGCGCCGGCCTGACGGCCGCTACGCGTTGGGCCCGTATGCGTACCGGCTGGGACGCGCTTACGAAACCACGTACCGGCTGACCGAAACCGTTCAACCCCTGCTGCAGGGCCTGGTCGACCAAGGCACGGAAAGCGCCTCTTTCCACGTCTATCACGACGAACGGTCGCGCCTGTGCCTGTTGCGCGTCGACTCCCACCATTCGACGCTCGACCGCATACGCGTCGGCGACCTCCTGCCTCTGGACCGGGGTGCCGCAGGCAAGCTGCTGACCGCCTACGTGGTCAAGCACCAGGGGCCCGACGAAGCCGGGCTTACCATGATTTCCATGGGCGAGCGCGATCCCAACTGCGCCGCCGTAGCCAGCCCCGTGTTCGGCCCAGACGGCAATATGTGCGGGGCCATTTCATTGTCCGGCCCCAAGGAAAGGTTTACCGCCACGGCAATCAAGAAGATGTCGCGCTTGACCATGGAGGCCGCCGCGGCCGCCACGCGCGCGCTGGGCGGACATTGGCCGTCCATGAAGAAAGGCGGCTAATCGTCCTGCCTGGCCTTGCCCAAGCCCAGGTAGCTTTCGATCACGCGCGGGTTGCCGGCCAGGTCGGCGGCCGCGCCTTCCAGCACCACCTCGCCGGTCTCCAGCACGTAGCCGTAATCGGCTACCTGCAGCGCCGCGCGGGCGTTTTGCTCGACCAGCAGGATGGCCACACCGGTTTCGCGCAGCCGGGCGATGATATGGAAGATCTCCCGCACGATGCGCGGCGCCAGCCCCAAGCTGGGTTCGTCGAGCATCAGCACGCGGGGCCGGGCCATGAGCGCGCGGCCGACGGCGAGCATCTGGCGCTCGCCACCCGACAACGTGCCAGCCTGCTGGCGATGCCGCTCGCGCAGCCGCGGAAAGAGCGCGTAGACCTCCTCCAGCGTATCGGCCCAGCCGCGCTCGCGCGCGCGGTAGCGCCGGAAGCCACCGAGCAGCAGGTTGTCTTCGACCGACATGCTGGCAAACAGCTCGCGGCGCTCCGGCACCAGTGACATGCCGGCAGCCACGCGCCGCTCGACGGGCCAGGCGCCGATGTCATGTCCGTCGTAGTGCAGTCCGCCGGCCGCGTGGCCCGACAGCGGCAGCGACCCCATAATGGCATTGAGCAAGGTGGATTTGCCCGCACCGTTGGCACCGATGACCGTGACGATGGAGCCAGGCGACACCGACAGCGACACGCCGGTCAGCGCGTGCACCTTGCCATAGCGGGCTGACAAGTCGCGCACTTCGAGCACGGGACGGGATGCCTGGGTCGTCATGGCTCGCTCCTTGCCGCAGTGGCGACCGGCGTATCCTGCCGCACGTCCTCGTCGTCGATGCCGCCCAGGTACGCCTCCAGGACGGCCGGGTTGTTCTGCACCTCGGCGGGCGCGCCCTCGGCCAGCTTGGTACCAAAGTCCATGACCACCAGGTGGTCCGTCAAGCGCATGACGAAGTCCATGTCGTGTTCGACCAGCAGGATGCTCATTCCCTCGGCGCGCAACTGCGACAGGACCTGTGCGAGCGCCTGCTTTTCCTTGTAGCGCAGGCCGGCGGCCGGCTCATCGAGCAACAGCAGCACCGGGTCGGCCGCCAGCGCCCGGGCGATTTCAAGGATGCGCTGCTGCCCCAGGGCCAGGTTGCCGGCCTGCTCGTACAGATAGTCGCCCAGGCCCACGCGTTGCAGCTGGCGAGCGGCTTCGTGCAGCAATTGCGCCTCGCGCGCACGGTCCAGCCGCAGCGCACCACTAGCCACGCTGACGTCCGAGCGCAGGTGCGCGCCCAATGCGACGTTTTCCAGCACGGACATGCCGGGCAGCAGCTGCACGTGCTGGAAGGTGCGCCCCACCCCGCGCTTGGCGATCTCGCGCGCCGGCAGCGCGTCGATGCGCTCACCAAGGAACGTGACGCTGCCACGCGTGGCCCGCAGCACGCCGGTGATCAGGTTGAAGGTCGTGCTCTTGCCCGCGCCGTTGGGCCCGATCAGCCCCATGATTTCGCCGGCCCGCACGGTAAAGCCGATGTCGTTGACCGCGACCAGCCCGCCGAACTCCTTGCGCACGCCTTCGACGTGCAGCACCACGTCGCCCGCAGCCGGCCGGGTGCGCTGCGCAAGCGCCGGCGCTTCGGGCGGCGGCGCGGCGCGGCGCGCGCCCGCGCCGCCGTCACCCAGGCGCCCCCACCAGCCCGAGACGATGGGCCACAAACCGTCACGCGCGTATTGCAGCACGATGACCAGCAGCACGCCGAAGACGATCATCTCGAAGTTGGCGCTGGTATCGAGCAGCTTGGGCACGATGTTCTGGATCTGGTCCTTGAGCACCAGAATGACCGACGAGCCCAGCACCGCGCCCCAGACGTGCGAGGCGCCGCCGACTACGGCCATGAACAGGTACTCGATGCCGTAATTCAACCCAAACGGACTGGGGCTGACCGCCCGCTGCATGTGCGCATAGAGCCAGCCCGAGACGCACGCCAGCAGCGCCGCATATACGAAGATGATGACCTTGTAGCGGGCGGTGTCCACGCCAAAGGATTCGGCCATGCCCGACCCGCTCTTTAACGCCCGGATCGCCCGGCCGGGGCGCGAATACAGCAGGTTGTGGGTCGCCCACATCGCGGCCAGCACCAACGCCCAGATCAGGTAATACATGCGGCGGCCGCCAGCCAGTGACAGCCCGAAGAACTCGAGTGGCACGATGCCAGCAATGCCGTCGTGCTTGCCCAGCCAGTCCAGGTTGCCGAACAGGTAGAACAGCGACAGCCCCCAGGCGATGGTCCCCAGCGGCAGGTAGTGGCCCGACAGGCGCAGCGTGATGGCCCCGAGCGCATAGGCGACCAGCGCGGTGACCGCCAGTCCGGCCAGCAGCGCCAGCCACGGGGACCATGCCGCATGGGTGGTCAGCCAGGCGGTCGCGTACGCGCCGATGCCGACGAAGGCGGCCTGGCCGAACGACGTCAAGCCACCGACGCCGGTCAACAGCACCAGCCCCAATACCACCAGGCTGGCCAAGCCGATGTAATTGAGCTGGGTGATCCAGAATTCCGGCGTGGCCGGCACCAGAGGCAACACGACCAGCGCGATCAAGAAGAGGGCAAGAGGCAGGCGGTTTTTCATGGCGCTCATTCCTCGTCTTCCACATGATGGCTGCCGAACGAGCGCCACAGCAGCACAGGGATGATGAGGGTGAACACGATCACTTCCTTGTAGGCGCTGGCCCAGAAGGAAGCAAAGGCTTCCATGATGCCCACCAGCAATGCGCCGGCGGCGGCCACCGGATAGCTGACCAGGCCGCCGATGATCGCGCCGACGAAACCCTTGAGCCCGATCAGGAAGCCCGTGTCGTAATAGATGGTGGTGACTGGGGCGATCAGCATGCCCGATAACGCGCCGATCAGCGCGGCCAGCGTGAAGGTCAGGCTGCCCGACATGCTGGTGCTAATGCCCACCAGGCGCGCCCCACGCCGGTTGACCGCCGTGGCACGCAGCGCACGCCCGTACAGCGTGCGCCCGAAAAACAGCCAAAGCGCAAGGATCAGCGCGGCGCACGTACCCACCACGAACAGGCTTTGCATCGACCAGGTCGCCGCCCCCAGGTTGACCTGGCCCTCGACGAAGGCCGGCGTGCGCCAGCCCTCGGCCCCGAAAAAGACCAAGGCCAGCCCCATCAGGGCGAAATGCACGGCCACCGATACGATCAGCAGCACCAGCACCGAAGCCTCGGCAAGCGGCTGGTAGGCGATCCGGTAGAGCATCGCGCCCAGGGGAACGACCAGCACCAGGGTCAGCAGCACGTTGGTCCACAACGACGTGTCCGGGCCGATCACGCTTGGTACGAGCCAGAGCAGCGCCAGCGGCAAAGCCAGGTTGATGAGCGCCGTGCGCGGCAGCGTGCGCCAGGTGCCGCTGCGCACCGCGCGCACGCACTCCATGGCAAATACCAGCCCCCCCCCGATGACCAGCAGCCAGATCGTGCCGGGCAGCCGGCCATTGACCAGCATCGCCAGGGTCAACGCGCCAAACGCGACGAATTCGCCCTGCGGGATGAAGATGACCCGCGTGACTGCGAACACCAGGACCAGCGCCAGTCCCAGCAGCGCGTAGATGGCGCCGTTGACGATCCCGTCCTGCAGCAGGATCAGCGCGATTGTGAAATCCATCAGACAACTACCCTTTATGCCTCATCTCGCCGGACCCGGCCGGCGCACCCGCCCGTGCGACGCCGTGCAGGACGGCCGCCGGCCCGGAGGCCGGCGCACGCGGCGCCCCGGACAGGCCGGTGGCGGCCTGTCCCGCCGGCGGGGATGCTATCAGAGGTCGGGCTGATACACCCACTTGCCGTTTTCGACCTTGACCATGACGCGCGAACGCTCGTCGAAACCGGCGTGGTCGGTGGGACTCATGTTGAACACACCCTGCGAGGCCGGGAGATCCTTGATGTTTTCGAGGGCATCGCGCAGGGCGGCGCGGAACTCCGGCGTGCCGGGCTTGGCGCCGGTCTTGAGCGCCTCGGGTACGGCCGCCAAGATCAGCTGGCCGGCATCCCACATATGGCCACCGAAGGTGTTGGTCGAGCCGGGACCGTGCGCCTTTTCGTAAGCCTCGGTGTACGCGAGCGCGGATTTCTTGACCGGATTGCTGTCAGGCAGCTGCGAGGCCACGAGCAGCGGGCCGGCCGGCAGGTACATGCCGTCGCAGTCCTTGCCGCAGACGCGCAACACGTCGTTGTTGGCCGCGCCGTGCGTCTGGTAGATGATGCCTTGGTAGCCCCGGTTCTTCAGTTCTTTTTGCGGCAGCGCCGACGGCGTGCCCGCGCCAGCGATCAGGATGGCATCCGGCTTGGCCGCCAGCAGCTTGAGCACCTGGCCGGTGACGCTGGTGTCGGTGCGCGAGTATTTCTCGACCGCGGTGATGGTGATGCCCTTGGCCTTGGCCGCCTGCTCGATCTCGCCCAGCCACCCATCGCCGTAGGCGTCGGCAAAACCGATGAAGCCCAGCGTCTTGACCTTTTGCTTGACCATGGCGTCGGCCAACGCGCCGGCCATGAGCTGGTCGTTTTGCGGCGTCTTGAAAACCCAGCGGCGCTTCTCGTCCACGGGGGTGACGATCTTGACGCTGGCAGCCACGCTGATCATGGGCACCTTGGCCTCGGCGGCCACGTCCACCATCGCCAGCGAGCCCGGAGTGACCGAGGTGCCGACGACCACGTCGACCTTGTCTTCGGTGACCAGCTTGCGCGTGTTGCGCACCGCCTGGGTGGTGTCAGTGGCGTCGTCCAGGACGATGTACTCGATCTTCTGGCCTGCCACCTCGGTGGGCAGCAGCGCCACGGTGTTGCGTTCCGGAATACCCAGCGATGCGGCCGGCCCGGTGCTGGCCACGGTGATGCCCACCTTGACCTGGGCGCCCGCGGCAAGCGGCAGGGCCAGCGCAACGGCGGCGGCCAGCAAGGTTCGGCACAGCGGCGTGCGACGAATCATGGTTGTCTCCTCGTTAAGGCATGTCGTGGCGAGACGTCACGCCTACTTGGTTGAAGTTATACAAAAAAAATAATTATATGAGCAAAAGCGTATCAAATTGCGGGCGGCTCGTCTGTCGAGGATTCCCCTATGTACGGGCGCCTTGCGCGCCCTGGCGCGCGGCGCCTGCCCATGGCGGCCAAATTCTGCAAGCCGGCCGATCGCGCCGTCTGTTGGGGCTAACCCTGGGCATAAACTCGATTAACATGTCCGGGAAACGGCCGCCCGCACACCGGCGGGCCAGGCCGCCCGATGCGCGGCCGTTGCGACGACGCCCGCCCTTTCGTGATCCATCGCGCCGCGAGCGCCCGACCACCATGCAGAAGATTCGCAAGACTGACGAACAATGGCGCGCCCAGCTCAGCCCGGAGGAATACGCCGTCGTGCGCGAAAAGGCCACCGAGCGCGCATTCACCGGCCGCTACTGGAACACCTTCACGCCGGGGATTTACCGCTGCGTAGGCTGCGGCACGCCGCTGTTCGCCTCGGACACCAAGTTCGACGCCGGCTGCGGCTGGCCCAGCTACTTCGAACCCATTGCCCCCGAACGGGTGCGCGAAGAGCCCGACACCAGCCACGGCATGGTGCGCACCGAAGTGCTATGCAACATCTGCGACGCGCACTTGGGCCACGTCTTTCCGGACGGCCCGCCGCCGACCGGCTTGCGCTACTGCATCAATTCCCTCGCCCTGCGCTTCGAACCCGACCCCGGCACGCAGGAATGACCTGGCGCCAGCCGGGAAACGGTCCTTTGCCGGCGGCGCCGCATGGCGCCTTCGGACAGCCTTTCGCAAGACATCCGACGTGAAGAAGTTTTTATTCGACCTCTTTCCCCTGATCCTGTTCTTCGTGGCTTACCGCTACGCGGACATCTATGTCGCCACGGGCGCGGCGATGGTCGCGGGCGTGGCCCAGATTGCCTGGCTACGCCTGCGGCGCAAGCCGATAGAAACCATGCACTGGGTCAACCTGGGGGTCATCGTCGTTTTCGGCGGCGCGACGCTGCTGCTGCACGACGACACCTTCATCAAATGGAAGCCGACGGTGCTGTACTGGCTGTTCGGCGGGGCGCTGCTGGGCGCGCGCCTGCTGGCTGGCCGCAACCTGATGCGCAGGCTGCTCGAAGGCCAGATCAGCTTGCCCGACGCCGTGTGGGATCGCCTCAATGCCAGCTGGGCGGCATTTTTCCTTGCCGCCGGGGCGCTCAACCTCTATGTCGCCTTTTCCGGGCACTTCGACGAAGCCCAGTGGGTGAACTTCAAGGTGTTCGGGCTGATGGGCCTGCTGCTGGTGTTCGTGGTAGTGCAATCGTTGTGGCTGGGCCGCCACATCCAGTCCGCCGGCCAGCCGCGGGCCCAAGACCGTCCTGCGCAGAAACCATGACCAGGCCGCACGACCCTCCCCCGCCAGCACCGGACCGGATCGCGCTGATCCGCCAGCGGCTGGCCGCGCTGTCGCCCCAGGTCTTGGAGATCGAAGACGAGTCGCACCTTCACGCCGGCCACGCGGGCGCGGCCGGCGGCGCCGGCCATTACCGCGTGCGCATCGTCGCCGATTGCTTCGCCGGCATGCCTGCGGTGGCGCGCCATAGGCTGGTGTATCATCAGTTGCAGGATCTCATCCCAGGTTCAATACACGCCCTGGCCATCGACGCTCAGGCGCCCCAAAGAGGAAATCCATGAAAAAACTCGTCATGCTGGCGGCTGCCTGCGCTGTCGCCGCTCCTGCCTTCGCCCAGAACGTGGCGACCGTGGACGGCACCCCCATCACGCAACAAGCCGTGGATCAATTTGTGCAACTGCTGGTCAACCAGGGCGCGACCGATTCCCCGCAGCTGCGCGAACAGGTCAAGCAAGAGCTGATCAACCGCCAGATCTTCGTGCAGGCCGCCGAGCGCAGTGGCGTGGCCAAGAAGCCCGAGGTCATGACCGAGATCGAGCTCACCCGCCAGGGCATCCTGGTGCGCGCCTTGATGACCGACTTCCTCGAAAAGCATCCAGTCACCGACAAGCAGGTGACCGAGCACTACCAAAAGCTCAAGAAAGAGCAAGGCAACCGCCAGGAATACAAGGTGCGCCACATCCTGGTCGAGGACGAAAAAACCGCCAACGACCTGATCGCCCAATTGAACGGCAAGAAGGCCAAATTCGAAGACCTGGCCACCAAGAACTCCAAGGATCCGGGCAGCGCCCAGCGCGGCGGCGACCTGGGCTGGGCGCCGGCCGAGAACTACGTCGAACCCTTCGCCGCCGCCGTGACCAAGCTGAAGAAGGGTGACGTCACCGCCAAGCCCGTGCAGACGCAGTTCGGCTGGCACGTCATCCAGCTCGAGGACGCCCGTCCGGTCGAGTTCCCGCCGCTGGAGCAGGTGCGCCCGCAGATCGAGGAAATGCTGCGCCAGGAAGCCGTCGCGAACTACCAGCAATCGCTGCGCAGCAAGGCCAAGGTCCAGTAGCAGGGTGGCGCGCGCCGAAGCGGATCCATCGCGCGGGACGATGGCCTGGTCCTGCGCGCCAAATTGACCCGGCAACGCTTTTCGAGATGTCGACCGACTCTGCCGATCTCGCCTCGCCAGACCCCGGCCCTTCGCACCGGCCGCAGCGCCGGGATAGGAACTGGGCCGGTTGGTACGCGCAAGGCGACGACTATCTCTTCGAGCAAACCAGCTATGACTTGCGCTCGCCTGCCCTGCTGGGGTTGGCGGGCTTGGCCGCCTCGCTGGCCGTGGTCGGCTGGCTGCTATGGGACGGGCCGCCCGGCGGCGCCGTGGCCAACGCGCTGTACGGCGGGCTGCTCGTCATCAGCGTCGTCGCGCTGATCGGCTGCGCCGTCGCGGCGCGCGCGCTCGTGCAACCAGTGCACCGCACGGCCCGCTTTTCCTGGAAAGAAAAATCCCTCGTCGTGCGCGACGAGCTGGCGCTGGGCTTCGTCCGCACCCGTACCATCGCGTTGCCGCAAGTCGTGCAGGCCAGGTTGCGCAGCGAGCGGGCGCTGGCCGCACCGCAGGAGGGATCGGCCGAGCGCGACCACCTCGTCGCCTACCCCGTCTCCCAGGTCGAACTGGAACTGCGCCGCGAACCCGCCTTTACGCTGACCACGGGCGCGTTGCTGTCGAACGTAGCCGCGCGGCGCTGCGTCGACAACATCAACGAATACCTGCGCAAGCGCCCGCCCGAGCCGGCGCCGGCCAAGCCCGTCGCGCCTGCCGAGGCCGCCTCCCGGATACGGCCGCTGCCCGCGGCCCCCAAGATAGAAATGCCCGCCGGCTGGAATGCGCACCGGCCCCGCTCGCGCCGCTAGCGGCGCCCGTCCGGCCTACATGCCAAGCAGGCTGCGCAGCCCTGCCTCGTCCAGCACCGGCACACCCAGCTCGCGCGCTTTGGCCAGCTTGCTGCCCGCGTCTTCGCCGGCCACCACATAGGACGTCTTGCGCGACACGGACCCGCTAACCTTGCCGCCGGCAGCCAACACGTGGCGGGTCGCCTCGTCCCGGGTCCAATTCGGCAGGGTGCCGGTCAGGACCACGGTCTTGCCCGCCAGCTGCCCGCCGGCCGCCTGGGACTCCGGCACGGGTTGCACGCCACGGGCGCGCAGCTGGCCGATGATGTCGCGGTTGTGCGGCTCGGCAAAGAAGCGGCGGATCGACCCGGCGACCACCGGCCCGACGTCGGGCACGGCCAGCAGCGCCTCTTCGGACGCATCCATGACGGCGTCGATATCGCCGAAGTGCCACGCCAGGTCCCGCGCGGTGCTTTCGCCCACGTGGCGGATGCCCAGCGCATAAAGCAGCCTGCCCAGCGTCGGCTTGCGCGCCTTGTCGATGGCAGCCACCAGGTTTTGCGCCGACTTGGCGCCCATGCGCTCGTAGTTGGCCAGTTCCTGCTCGCTCAGGTCGAACAGGTCCGCCAGCGACTTGACCCTGCCGCTGTCGACCAGCTGGTCGACCAGTTTTTCGCCCAGCCCTTCGATGTCCAGGGCCTTGCGGCTGGCGGCATGCAGCAGCGACTGCTTGCGCTGGGCGGCGCAGAACAGGCCGCCGGTGCAACGCGCCACCGCCTCGTCCTCGGGACGTTCGATGGCCGAGCCGCACACCGGGCAGGCGGTGACCATGCGGAATTCCTGCACGGAAGGCTCGCGGCGATCCAGCACGGGTGCGACGATTTCGGGGATGACGTCGCCGGCGCGACGCACCACCACGTAGTCGCCGATACGCACGTCCTTGCGACGGATCTCATCCTCGTTGTGCAGCGTGGCGTTGGTCACTGTCACGCCCCCGACGAACACGGGCTCGAGCCGCGCCACCGGCGTGATGGCGCCGGTGCGGCCCACCTGCACGTCGATCGCGACCAGCCGGGTCGTCGCCTCCTCGGCCGGAAACTTGTGCGCCAGGGCAAACCGCGGCGCGCGCGCCACGAATCCCAGCACCTTCTGGCCAGACAGCGAATCGACCTTGTAGACCACGCCGTCGATGTCGTACGGCAGGCCGTCGCGCAGCGCGCCGACCTCACGGTAAAAGGCCAGCAGCCCTTCAGCGCCCGTGGCACGGCGGTTATAGCGCGCATTGACCGGCAGGCCCAGGCCGCGCAGCCAGTCCAGCATGTCCCCATGGCGGTCATGCGGCAGCGAAGACACGGCGCCCTGCCCGGGCGCGTCCTCGTCGATGGCCTTGTGCAGGCTGCCGGGCAGGCCGCGCACCTCACCCCAGCCATAAGCGAAAAAACGCAGCGGCCGCTGCGCAGTCACGCGCGGGTCAAGCTGGCGCAGGCTGCCGGCCGCCGCGTTGCGCGGGTTGACGAAGACTTTTTCGCCGCGCTCGCGCTGCGCCTCGTTCAAGCGCTCGAAGTCTGCGCGGGTCATCAGGACCTCGCCGCGCACTTCCAACACGCGCGGGGCCTCGCCCTCGAGCCGCAGGGGCACGGACTTGACCGTACGGATGTTGGCCGTGACGTCCTCGCCGGTCTGCCCGTCGCCGCGGGTGGCCGCCTGCACGAGCCGGCCATCCTCGTAGCGCAGGCTGATGGCCAGGCCGTCGAGCTTGAGCTCGCAGAAATAATCAACCTGCTCGCCATCGGCCAGCAGGCCGGCCTCGCGCAGCGTGTCGGCCACGCGCCGGTCGAAGGCCTGCACATCCTCGTCGTCGAAGGCGTTGCCCAGCGACAGCATGGGTACGGCATGCCGCACGGCGCCAAAGGCCGAAAGCGGAGCCGCGCCCACGCGCTGGGTGGGTGAATCCGGCGTGGCCAGCTCGGGATGCGCGGCCTCCAGCTCGATGAGCTGGCGCATCAGCGCGTCGTATTCCGCGTCCGAAATGGACGGGTCGTCCTGGACGTAATAGCGGTAATTGTGCTGTTCGATCTCGCTGCGCAGGCGCGCGGCGATCTGCTCCGGATCTTCCGGACGGTGCCCAGCCACGGTCATGAAAACACCCGCAGTGCCCTCGGTCCGCCGGCGGTCAGCCCCGCCTGTTCAAGCTGCCCATACAGCACTTGCAGCCGCTGGTCGATGACGGCCTCACTGCCTTCCTGCAACGGCCGGCCCTGGTCGTCAACCAAGCTGCCACCCAGTCGCTCGGCCAGCTGGCGGCCGACTTGCACCATGCGGCCGAATGCGTGATCGTCGGGCGGGCTGCGCGGCACGTCCAACAGCAGGTTCAGTCGCTCGATCTGCGCCATGCCGTCAAAGGCCGCGCCATCTGCGCGCGACAGGGTGAAGCGCGGCAGGCCGGTCTCGGACATCCACGCCAGGCGCGCGCCGTCGGGCACGAAGCCCATTTCGCGCGCCGCGGCCAGCACCGACTGCGACGGCTGCAAGCCCCCCAGCATCAAGGTCAGCCCGACCTGGGTATCGAGCGCTGCGCAGGTATCGTCCAGCCGCGCGGCGCGCTCGAGCACTTCCTGCTGGTCGGGCCCTTCGACGGCGGCATCGAAGCGCTCGGCCAGATCCTGGGCGCGCGCCCAGGCCTGAGACCATTCGATGGCCGTCAGCGGACCGCTGCGATTGGCCAGCAGCACCGCGATCTGCAGGCTGGCGTAGGACTCGCCGGGATACAGCCGTGCCCGGTGCACGCCTTGGTCGGTTTCTGCGAACACGCGGATCGGCTTGCGCCCGGCCGAACGCAGGCCACGCACGTACGGAATCAGGTCGTCGCCCGATACGGGTTCGGGAAAGGCCACGTCGATGACGACCTCGCTGGCCGGATCGGCCTCCTCGGCGTCGTCGCCGGCCGGCACGTGATCGTGACCCGGCCCCGTCGACGCATCGCCTGCATCGGCCGCGCCCATGCCCGGCTCGCGCCGTGCACCGCCGGCCGTCGATCCGCCGAGCAGCGGATCCTGCTCGGTGGTCGGAAAGTGCGCCTGCATGCGACGGCGCACGCGCCGGTCTTGCCACCAGTTCAGGCACAGCACCGCCAGGATCAGCACGATACCCAGGACGATCAGCCCGATCTGCAAATCACTCATTTCTCTGCTCCGCCGCGAGGATGCGGATGGGACCTCAAGCTGCCTCGGCAGCCAACTGGACGGCCGAATCGATGTCTACCGCCACGATACGCGAAACGCCCTGTTCCTGCATGGTCACGCCGACCAGATGCTTGGCCATTTGCATCGCGATCTTGTTGTGCGAGATGAACAGGAACTGCGTCTGCTCGCTCATGGCGCTGACCAGATTGGCATAGCGCTCGGTGTTGGCATCGTCCAAGGGAGCGTCCACCTCGTCGAGCAGGCAGAACGGCGCAGGATTCAGGCGGAACAGCGCAAAAACCAGCGCCGTGGCGGTCAGCGCCTTTTCACCGCCCGACAGCAGGTGAATGGTGCTGTTGCGCTTGCCCGGCGGCTGGGCCATGACCTGCACGCCGGCGTCGAGGATCTCGTCGCCGGTCATGATGAGCTTGGCCTCGCCGCCACCGAACAGGCGCGGGAAAAGCTCGCCGAAATGGGCGTTGACCGTGTCGAAGGTTTCTTGCAGCAGCTGCCGGGTTTCGCGGTCGATCTTGCGGATCGCATCCTCCAGCGTGTCGATCGCCGCCAGCAGGTCGGCATGCTGCTCGTCCAGGAAGCCCTTGCGCTCGCGCGCGGCGTTCAGCTCGTCGAGCGCGGCCAGGTTGACCGGGCCGAGCGACTCCACCTGGCGCGAAATGCGCTGCACTTCGGATTGCAGCCAATTGATGCGTTGCCACTCGGCAGGCAGCCCGGCCAGCTCGGCGGCAAGCGCCTCGCGATCGACCTGGCGGGCGTTGAGCTGTTCGGCGAATTGCTCCTCGGCCAGGCGGGCGGCCTGCTCTTGCAGCTGCAGCTCGGTAATGCGGGCGCGCAGCGGCTCCAAGGACCGTTCCAGCTGCAGGCGCTCCTCGTCGGCGGTGCGCAGCTGGGCCGTCAGCGTATCGAGTTCGATGCGTGCGCGGTTGAGCGCTTCTTCCCGCTCTGCACGCAGCTCCAGGGCATCCTGCAGCCCGGCGCGCGAAGCCGCGTCATCGAGCTGCACGAGCTCCGACTCCAACTGCTCCAGCTCGGTGGCAGCGCGGCGGCTTTGCTCGCCGGCCAGCTGCAGGTTGCGCTGCAGATCGGCGATGCGCGCGCGCAGGCCGCGTTCGGCGAATTCGGCCTCCTGGGCCGCACGCTCGAGCTCGCGCAACCGCGCGCGCGCGGCGTCGGCTTCGGCCGCCAGCGCTTCGCCGGCCATCTCGGCGTCGGCAAAGCGCGACTGTTGCTCGGCAAGCTCGGCATCCAGGGCTTCGAAGCGCGCCTCGGCCTCTTCGCGGGCCGCGCGCAGCTCTTCCTGCTGGGCGGCGATCTCGGCCAGGTCCTCGCGCAGCCGTTCGCTGCGCTCGCCCGATTGCTGGGCCTGCTGCGTCAGGCGGGCGTGCTCGAGCTGGATATCGTGCAGGCGTCGGGTGACCTCGGAGACACGCTGGCGTGCCGGCGCCAGCGCCTGGCTGACCTGGTGCCACGCCGCCTCGGCGCGCGCCACCGCGGCTCGCGCTTCATCGCACATCAGCTGGGCCGCCTTGATCTCGCGCTGCAGGTTCTCGATTTCCTGCTGCCGCGCCAGCATCCCCGCCTGTTCGGAATCCGGGGCGTAAAAACGCACGCTGTGGGCATCGACCAGATGGCCCGACTGCACCACGAACACCCCGCCCGGCGGCAGCGAAGCGCGCGCAGCGACGGCCTGCGCCACGTCGTCGGCGGTGTAGACGTCGCGCAGCCAATCCGACAACAGGGTGCGCAGGTCGGGATCGGTGATGCGCAGCAGGCTGGCCAGCGGCGTCAATCCAGGCGCTGCAGCCGGCGCAGGCGCGGCCGTGGGCAATTGATAGAAAGCCAGCCGCGCCGGCGGGGCGTCGTCGGCAAAGGCCCGGGCCCAGTCCAGGCTGCGCACTTCCAGCGCCGTCATGCGCTCGCGCAGCACGGACTCCAGGGCGGTTTCCCAGCCGGTTTCGACATGCAGCTTCTGCCACAGCCGCCCCAGCCCGGATAGCTCGTGCTTGGCCAGCCACGGCTCGAGCGCGCCTTGCTTCTGCACGTCTTCCTGCAGCTTGGACAAGGCCGCCAGCCGCGCCTCCAGGCGCGCAAGCGCCTGCGCTTCGTCGTGCGCAGCCTTCTGGGCCCGCGTGCGCTCGGCGTCGGCCTCCGGCAGGCGCGCCTCCAGCGCCGCCAGCTCCTGCTGCGCGGCGTGCAGCTGCTCCTCGCACGCGGCCTTGTCGCCGGCCAATTGATCGATGCGCGCCTGGTCGGGCACGTCTAGCTGGCGCAGCTCCTGCTCCAACCTTTCGCGGCGCTGGTCCAGCGCCTGGATTTGGCGGTCGGCGTCACGCTGCGCCTGGGCGACCAAGGCGAGCTCCTGCTCGACCTTGGCCAGCGCCGTACGCATGCCGTCGCGCCCACCGGCGGCCTCACGCACGCGGGCCTCGATGGCGGGCAAGGCTTCCTGGGCCTGTTCGGCGTCGAGCCGGGCTTGTTCGGCCCGGGCCGCCGCTTCGGCCAGGGCTTCCTCGGCCTGGGCGATTTGTTCGGTGCAATGCGCCTGCTGCGCGTCCCATTCGGCGATCTGCTCTTGCAACTGCGCCTTGCGCGCCTGCAGCCGGCCGCGGGATTCGACGACGTGGCGGATCTCGGCCTCCAGCCGGCTGACCTGGGCATTGGCCTCATACAGCGCGCCTTGGGCGGCGTGCACGGCATCTCCCGCGGCGTAATGAGCCTGGCGCCGGGACTCCAGCGCCGCCTCGCTGGCGCGCAGCTTGGCGATGGCCGCCTCCAGGTCGGTTTGGGCCTGTTCGATCTCCAGCATGCCGCGGCGGCGATCCTCGCGGGCGGCGGCTTCCTTCAGGTACCACAGGACGTTCTGCTTCTTCTCGCCCTCTTCCTGCAGGTCGCGGTACTGGCGCGCCACTTCAGCCTGGGCCTCCAGCTTTTCCAGCTGGGTCGACAGCTCGCGCAGGATGTCCTCGACGCGGGTGAGGTTCTCGCGCGTGTCGGCCAGGCGGTTTTCGGTTTCGCGGCGTCGTTCCTTGTAGCGCGACACGCCCGCGGCTTCTTCCAGGAATACCCGCAGCTCCTCGGGCTTGGCCTCGATCAGGCGGTTGATCATGCCCTGCCCGATGATGGCGTAGCCGCGCGAGCCCAGGCCGGTGCCTAGGAAGATGTCGTGGATGTCGCGCCGGCGCACCTGTTGGTTATTGATGTAGTAGCTGCTCGTGCCGTCGCGCGTCAGCACGCGGCGCACGGAAATCTCGCTGTAGGCGCTCCATTGGCCGCCCGCGCGCCCGTCGCTGTTGTCGAAGACGAGCTCGACCGAGGCGCGCGCGGCCGGCTTGCGGTTGCTCGAACCGTTGAAGATCACGTCTTGCATCGACTCGCCGCGCAACTCCGAAGCCTTGGTCTCGCCAAGCACCCAGCGCACGGCGTCGATGATGTTGGACTTGCCGCAGCCGTTGGGCCCCACCACGCCGACCAGCTGACTGGGGACGGGGATGACGGTGGGGTCGACGAAAGATTTGAATCCGGCGAGTTTGAGCTGGGTCAGTCGCACAGGTTACGGTATGGCTTGCGGGTTGGCGGCCGGCAGGTACCGGATGGCAAAGCGGCCCCGCAGGGCCGCAGCAATTGCGTGCGTATCATAACGCAGGGACCATGCAGGCGGCCGGCCGATCACCCACCCGCGCAGCCAATGTCCCACTCGCGCGGCTATACTGCGTGGCACTTTTTACGATGGTTTACATATGCCGGAAGCCGCGGTCCGGCAAGACAACGGGACGACAGCTTGAAAAGAGGTTTCTACCTGGTGATGGCGGCACAGGCGCTGTCATCGCTGGCGGACAACGCGCTGTTCATTGCGGCGATCGCACTGATCCAGGAACTCCGCGGCCCCGATTGGATGGCGCCCATGATGAAGTGGTGGTTTGCCGCCGCGTACGTGCTGCTGGCCGCCTTCGTCGGCGCCTTCGCCGATTCCTACCCCAAGGGCCGGGTCATGTTCGCCACCAACGCGCTCAAGGTGGCGGGCTGTCTGCTCATGTTCTGGTATGCGAGCCTGGGCTTGCCGCAATCGCACCAAGTCCTGGTGGTCTGCGCCGCCTACGGCCTGGTGGGCGTGGGCGCGGCCGCCTATTCGCCGGCCAAGTACGGCATCGTCACCGAAATGCTGCCGCCCGAGCAGCTGGTCAAGGGCAATAGCTGGATAGAAGGCTTGACCGTCATCTCCATCATCCTCGGCACCGTGCTGGGCGGCGCGCTGATTTCGCCCGACGTCTCGGCCTTCCTGCTGGCCCACCCGTGGCTGTCCGGCGTGGTCCATACGCCGGCCGAAGCGGCCATCCTCGTCATCGCCCTGGTCTACCTGGCGGCGGCCGCGTGTAACCTGCTCATTCCTCGCACCCACGTCGTCTATCCCCCGCAGCAGCGCAATCCCGTCAAGCTGGTGCGCGCGTTCGCCGGATACGTGCGCATCCTGTGGCAGGACAAGCTAGGCCAGATCTCGCTGGCGGTCACCACCCTGTTCTGGGGCGCGGGCGCCACGCTACAGCTCATCGTCATCGAGTGGGGCCGCTCGCACCTGGGCTACCGGCTGGACCAGGCCTCGATCCTGATGGGCGTGGCCGCGGTCGGCACGGTGGTCGGCTCGGTCCTGGCCGGGCGCATCCCCTTGCGCAAGGCGCTATCGGTCCTGCCGGTGGGCGCCATGATGGGCGTCGTGGTGCTGCTCATGCCGCTGGTCTATTCGCCGGCCAGCGTCTACCTGCTGCTGCTAATCACCGGCGGCATGGCGGGGTTCTTCGTCGTGCCGATGAATGCGCTGCTGCAGCACCGTGGCCACGTGCTGCTGTCGGCCGGGCACTCCATCGCGGTGCAGAATTTCAACGAACAGCTGAACATCCTGTTGATGGTGGCGGCCTACACGTTCATGCTTTGGCTGGACATCCCGATCAACACCATCATCGTGATCTTCGGCCTGATCGTCATTTCGCTGATGCTATTGGTCATGCGCTGGAGCCGGCTCAACCAGGTCGCCGACCCCACGCTGTGCGACCAGATCGGCGAAGAGGGTCACGGCAAGGCGCTGTAGCGCACGACCGCCGCCAGCCCGGCAGGGCCGCACCCGCCTGGCCGGCCCTGCCGCATTGGCGGCGCCATGCGCGCCACGACCGGCCTACAGTGTTGCCGCCAGGCGCAAGTCCTGCCAGACGCGCGCCTTCTCGTGCGGGCTGCGCAGCAAATACGCGGGGTGATAGCTGACCACCAGCGGAATCTCGCGCCCATCGTTGCCGCGCAGCACGTGGACCCGGCCGCGCAGGCTGCCGATGGGCGCTTCGGTCTGCAGCAGGGTCTGCGCCGCGAAGCGGCCCAAGACCAGGATGCGCTCCGGACGCAGCAATTCGATCTGCCGCATCAGGTAGGGACTGCATGCGGCAATTTCCTCGGGCTTGGGGTTGCGGTTGCCTGGCGGGCGGCACTTGATGACATTGGCAATGTAGACGTCCTTCTCGCGGCTGTGCCCGAGCGACGCCAGCATCGCGTCCAGCAGCTGCCCAGACCGCCCCACGAAAGGCAGCCCCTGGCGGTCTTCCTGCTCGCCCGGGGCCTCGCCCACGACCATCCACGCAGCCGGCTGTGCGCCCGTGCCAAACACCGCCTGCCTGCGTCCCTTGCACAGCCCGCAATGCTCGCAGGCTTGTACTTCCCCGCGCAGGGTGTCGAGGTCCATCTCCGAAACCGCCAGCCGCCGGTCTTCGCGCAGTGCGCCGAAGGCCGCGGCCGGGCTTGGCCCGGTTGGGGAAGGGGCGCCCGCCCCCGGGCCCGGCAAGTGCCGCCCACGGCCGGCCGCCTGCAGCGCTGCCGCGGCCGGACCAGCCCCCTGAGGCGCCG
>CALEQZ010000006.1 GCA_937908115.1 uncultured Alcaligenaceae bacterium
GCCCGGACCGCCAGGGCATGCGCGGTGAGGGCCGCACAGCCGCCCCGCCCGAAGGCGGTGCGGCTGCCGGCAGCGCCCGTGCGGCTGCATCGGCCCCAAGGCCGGCCCAAGGCGGCTCGCGCCGCCGGCCGGCGCTACTGCAGAAGTAGCCTCGGCGCGGCTGCGGGGCGCCAGGCTGCCCCGCAGCCATTGCCCCGGGCCGGCCCGGTCACATACGATTGTCAGTGACGCGCATACGGCGCGGTTTTTTGGCAAACGCACCTTCCATGGCTTTGAGCACTTGGCTTGCCTTTTTCGCCGCTTCCTGGGCGATCTCCTTTTCCCCCGGGGCGGGCGCGATTTCCGCAATGTCGTCCGGGCTGCGCTACGGGTTCGCGCGCGGGTACTGGAACACCGTCGGGCTGATCCTGGGCATCCTCTTCCAGGTGGCTGTCGTCGGCCTGGGGCTGGGCGCGCTGCTGGCGACCTCTGAACTGGCCTTTACCCTGGTCAAGTGGCTTGGGGTGGCCTACCTGGTGTACTTGGGCATCAAGCAGTTCCGCGCCGAGGCCGCACCGGTCGAGGCCGACGCGCAGGACGGCTCGCCCCGCGCGTCGATACGCGAACTGATCGTGCGCGGCTTCCTCGTCAACGCCAGCAATCCCAAGGGAACCGTTTTCCTGCTCGCGGTCGTGCCGCAGTTCATCGATCCGGCCGCCGCGCTGGCGCCGCAGTACGCCATCATCGGCGCGACACTCGCCTTCACCGACTTCGTGGTGATGGGGCTGTACACCGTGCTGGCCGCCCGCGTGCTGCGCCTGCTACGCAACCCGTCGCACATCCGCTGGATGAACCGCTGCTTCGGCGGGCTGTTCGTGCTGGCCGGCGCGGCGCTGGCGGCCTTCCGGCGCGCGCATTGACCCCGCCGCCACGCGGCGGCGCAAGGCCCGTGCAGCCCGGCGGGCAGGCGCGCGGCCTGTAAAATCGTCCGAATCATGTCGATTCCCCAAGAAGTCGCGCGGCGACGCACCTTCGCCATCATTTCCCACCCCGACGCCGGCAAGACCACGCTCACCGAAAAGCTGCTGCTGTTTGCCGGCGCCATCCAGATCGCCGGCAGCGTCAAGGCGCGCAAGGCCTCGCGCCACGCCTCGTCGGACTGGATGGAAATCGAAAAGCAGCGCGGCATCTCGGTGGCGTCCTCGGTCATGCAGATGGAATACCGCGGTTGCGTCATCAATCTGCTCGACACGCCGGGACACCAGGACTTTTCCGAAGATACCTACCGGGTGTTGACCGCCGTGGACGCGGCCCTGATGGTGATCGACGCAGCCAACGGCGTCGAGCCGCAGACCATCCGCCTGCTGCAGGTCTGCCGCGCGCGCAACACGCCCATCATCACCTTCGTCAACAAGCTCGACCGCGAAGTGCGCCAGCCGCTGGACCTGCTGGCCGAGATCGAGGCCCACCTGGGCATGGACGCGGTACCCTTTTCCTGGCCGGTGGGCATGGGCAAGGACTTCGGCGGCGTCTTCGACATCCGCAACGACCGCATGCGGGTCTTCCAGCCTGGCCAGGAACGCCGCACCGAGGACGAGCTGATCGAAGGGCTGGACAACCCCGAAATCGCCGCGCGGTTCGGCTCGGCCTTCACCCAGGCCCGCGAAGAAATCGACCTCATCCGCGAAGCCTCGCCGCCTTTCGACCATGCGGCCTTCCTGGCCGGGCGCCAGACGCCCGTATTTTTCGGCTCGGCGATCAACAACTTCGGCGTGCAGGAAGTCCTGGACGCGCTGGTCGAGTACGCGCCCCCGCCGGGCCCGCGCCATGCGTTGCAGCGCGAGGTGCAGCCCGACGAGGCGAAGTTTTCCGGCGTGGTGTTCAAGGTCCAGGCCAACATGGATCCCGCCCACCGGGACCGCGTGGCCTTCGTGCGCGTCTGCTCAGGACGCTTCGAGCGCGGCATGCGGCTCAAGGTCAGCCGCACCGGCAAGGAAATCCGGCCCAACAACGTGGTGTCCTTCCTGTCGCAGCGGCGCGAACTGCTGGACGAAGCCTATGCGGGTGACGTCATCGGCATCCCCAACCACGGCATGCTGCAGCTGGGCGACGTGCTGACCGAAGGCGAGACGCTGCAATTCACCGGCTTGCCGTTCTTCGCGCCGGAGCTTTTCCAGGCCGTCGAGGTCGCGGATCCCTTGCGCAGCAAGCAGCTGCGCACCGGCCTGGCGCAGCTGGGCGAAGAAGGCGCCATCCAGGTTTTCCGCCCCGTTGCCGCCGGCGGCACGCAGCTACTGGGTGCGGTGGGCCAACTGCAGTTCGAAGTCGTCGCGCACCGGCTCAAGACCGAATACGGCGTGCAGGCCCGCATGATGCCTTCGCGCTACACCATGGCCCGCTGGATCACGTCCGACGACCCCAAGGCGCTGCGCAAGTTCATGGATGCCAATGCCGCGCATATCGCCTATGATGTGGTGGATGCGCCGGCCTTCCTGATCGGCTCGCCTGCGCAACTGCGGGTGGCCGAAGAACTCTACCCGGACGTGCGATTCCATGCCATGCGCGAGCATGGCGGCCACGTTTTCGGAGCCAAGGCCTAGGGCCGGCGTCAAGCGGCCCGCCCCGGAGAAACTCGATGTCCTGGCGCCTACTGTTCTTGATCCTGTTGCTGGCCTTCGGTGCTTCAGCGCTGGGCGGCCTGCAGCTGGGCGACTGGCTGGTCGCCCATGCGCCGGTCGCCGCGCCCGTGCCGGGACAAGACGCCGCCGACCCCGACAAGGTCGTGCTCGATGCCGACGGCAAGCCCTTCGTCGCGCAGCCGCCCCAGCCGCTGGTCGACGGCACCCTGGGCGTGCCCTCCGCGCCCGGCGGCACCAGCTGGCAAGTGCCCACCGTCTCGCTATTCGAGACGGTCACGGACCCGGGCGTCAACATCGCGCGCGACAGCCTGTCTGCATCCGAGGTCATGCGGCTTTCCGAAGCGGGCGCCGCGCTTCCGCAAGGGCCGGCCGACGTCGTCACCGTGGATATCGCCCAACCCGGCGAGGGCAGCCGGCCACAGCCGCCCATGCCCGAACAGCCGCCGCTGCAGCCGCAATATCCCATTCCCGGCCAGCCTCCGTACATGGCCCAGGCCGCGCAAGGCGGGCAGGCGGTGGCGCCCCGCCCGGCCGCACCGGCGCAGGCACCGGCGCAACAGCAAGACTGGCTCGCCGCGCTGCGCAACGAACTACAGCACTGCGCGACGCTCGGCTTTTTCCAACGGCCCAGCTGCGCCTGGAATGCGCGCAACAAGTACTGCGCGCCCAACCGGGCCTGGGGCAGTGTCGCCGAGTGCCCACGGCGCGCTTTCGACTAGGCTGGCGCCCGGTCCGGGCCGCCGCGCACCAATAGCGCCAACGGAAACGGCCCGCAGAAAGCGGGCCGTTTTTTGCTTCGGCTGGCGCCGGCAGGCGCGCCTCTGAGCCGCGCCGGCGCAGGCCTTACTCGTCGTCCATCTGGCTTTGCAGGTAGTTCTGCAGGCCGACCTTGTCGATCAGCTCGATCTGCGTCTCGAGCCAGTCGATATGTTCCTCGGTGTCGTCCAGGATGTCCTGGAACAGGTCGCGCGAGACGTAATCGCGCACCGTCTCGCAATGCGCGATCGCATCCTTGAGCGTGGCCTGCGCGCCTTGCTCGAGCTGCAGGTCGCAGGCCAGGATCTCGGGCACGTTCTCGCCGACCAGCAGCTTGTGCAGATCCTGCAGGTTGGGCAGTCCGTCCAGCATGAAGATGCGCTCGATCAGCCGGTCGGCATGCTTCATTTCGCCGATGGACTCGTCGTACTCATGCTTGCCCAACTTGTTCAACCCCCAATGGCGCAGCATGCGCGCATGCAGGAAGTACTGGTTGATGGCCGTCAGCTCGTTGGTTAGCTGCTTGTTCAGGTACTGGATGACAGTCTTGTCGCCTTTCATGGGGGTGCTCCGTAGTGTTGGGCCGCGCCGGCCGGAGGTCCGGGAAGGCGAGCGGCGCGGCCTGCCGCGCGCAAAGGCAAGGCGCGGGCGCGGCTCGATTCTAGGCAGACTACCATCGCATGCGCTGCGGTGGCTACCCCATGCCCGCATTTGATTAATGGCGCTCAAAGCGCAATGGCGAAGCGTCAGAAGAATGAGAATGAGTATGCGAGTCCGACTTCCCGCATCACGCCGTCAACGGCCATGCGCCTGGTCGCGCGACTGCCGGCCCGAAAATCCGCGGCAGAGCGGCGGCAAGGGATGGCCGCGGCGCGCATGAAAGACGCCGGCTGGGACGGAAACGCGAGGGAGGCAGGGTTGCCGGCCTGCAACAGTGCCGCGGGCAGGCCGCCGGATCAGGCCGCGCAGGCCACCACGGGTATCGGAAAGCCGTTGGCGGCCTCGGCCCCGGGCTGCGCCACCGTGCGCACTTCGCGGTCGGCCGCGCACCGGCCGCCCGGCAGATACTGCGTGGCAGTCTCCGCGCAGCAGCCGCAGCAGCTGGCCACACCCAGCTCGAATTGCAGGTCCGAAAGCGTCGCCGCGCCCGCTGCCACGGCGGCGCGGACTTGGCGTTCGGTCACTGCATTGCAGACACAAATGTACATGAGAATAATTATCGAAAATTATTCGCGCCATGGCAAGTGGGGTGCGGGGGCCGGGTAGAGCCGTTTCCTGCACGCCCCTCGACTAAATGGGACAATAGCGGTGCGCGACAGCGCACCCATTCCCTCAACGCACCCGTACCCTTAGGAGATGTATCGAGATGGGCGCCGACGCTCGTCCTTGGCTGATTCCCATCGCGACCATCTTCCTGCTGCAAACGTCTTCGTCCTTTCTGTGCCGGATCATCCCCATCATCTGGCCGGCATTGGCCATGGAGTTTGCCTGGGATGACAGCCAGATCGGCTACCTGACCGCGGCAAACAATTTCGGCGCGCTGTTCATCCTACTGACGGGGATTTCGCTGATGCGGCGCCTGGGCAGCATCCGGGCCCTGCAGGCGAGCCTGCTGGTCGGGTCCACGGCCGTTTGCCTGTTCTTCATGCCCGTGCTGTCCATCGTGCTACTGGGCTGCCTGCTGGTGGGCATCAGCCAGGGCGTGGCCTCGCCAGCCGGCAGCGAAGTGCTGCAGCGATTCAGTCCGCCGCAAAGCCGCAACCTGGTGTTTTCCGTCAAGCAGGCCGGCGTGCCGCTGGGCGGGGTGCTTGCCGGGCTGGTCATCCCGCCATTGGTTCTGCTGGCCGGCTGGCGCGGCGCGCTGGCTTGCGCCGGATTGCTGGTCGCGGCCGGCGTCTGGCTGACTTGGAAATGGCGCGACCAGATCGACGTGGCGCAGCCCCAGTCATCGAGAAAACACGCCGTGCGCGAACATCGGGGCCTGCGCGCGGTGATCCTTCCGCTGAAATCCCTGTCCGAGCGCCCCGGGCTGCTGAAGATGTGCCTGGCCGGACTGTTCCTGGCGGGCAACCAGGCTTGCTGGTTCGCCTTCATGGTTACCTACCTGATCGTCGCACTCGATTATTCGCTCAGCCTGGCCGGCGCCGTCTTCGCCGTCATGCAGGTGTGCGGCGCGTTCGGCCGCATCGCACTGGGCTGGATGGCCGACCATACGGGAAACGCCCGGCCCATCCTGTTCGCCTCGGCCGTGGTATCGACCATCGCCACCCTGCTGCTGGGCCTGAGCACGCCGGCCTGGCCGCTGTGGACGGTGGTCGCGCTGGCCGCGGCCGCCGGGTTCGGCGTCTCGGGCTGGAACGGGGTGCACTTCGCCGAGCTCGCCCGGCGCTCGGCGCCCGGGCGCATCACCGAAACCGCGGCCGGCTCCAGTATCCTGCTCAATACGGCGAACATGACGGCCCCGGGCATTTTCGCCATCATCGCCGGCATCAGCGGCCGGCTGGACTACTCGCTGTTCGTCATCGCGGGATTTAGCCTGGCCGCCGCCGTGCTGCTGGCCGGCATCGACCGGCCGGGCCGCGGCACGGCAAGCATCGGCTAAAGGCACGAAGCGCCGTCAGCGCAGCGCAGCCTGCGCCTTGCGCACGCTGGCCGGCGCGATGCGCAAGGCTTCGCGGTATTTGGCGACGGTGCGCCGGGCGATGACGATGCCGCGCTCGGCCAGCTGCTGCATCAGCTGGTTGTCCGAAAGCGGCGCCTCGGCGTTCTCGGCCGCGACCATTTCCCGTATCAATGCCTGCACGGCCGTGGCCGAAGCCGCGCCGCCGGCCTCGGTCGCCACGCCGGCGCCGAAAAACCGCTTGAGTTCGAGCGTGCCGAAGGGCGTGAGCATGAACTTTTGCGTGGTGGCGCGGGAAATGGTCGATTCGTGCAGGCCGAGCTCGCCGGCTATGTCCTTCAGGATCAGTGGACGCATGGCGGCAGGCCCGCGCGAGAAGAATTCCTGCTGGCGATCGACGATGGCCTGCGCCACGCGCAGGATGGTGTCGAAGCGCTGTTCGACGTTGCGTATCATCCAGCGCGCCTGCTGCAGCTGGGACTGCAAGGCCGTGTTGCCCGAGCCGCGCTGGCTGGCCAGCACCTGGGCATACAGGTTGTTGATGCGCAGGCGCGGCATCACGGCGGTGTTGAGCACGGCCTTCCACCCTTTGGGCGTCTTGCGCGCGATAACGTCGGGCACGGCATAGTCTGCGGCCGGCACGGTCCAGGCCCGGCCGGGACGGGGGTCCAGCCGCAGGATCAACGCGTGTGCGGCGCGCAGCACCGCGTCGTCGCACCCGATCGCCTCGCGCAGCCGGGCGGAATTGCCGGCGGCCAGCAAAGGCAAGTGGGAACAGAGGCGCCGCGCGGCGTCGAGCACGTGCGGATCGGCCGCCTCGGGCAGCCGCTGCAAATCTGGATGGCGCAGCTGCAGCAACAGGCATTCGGCGACGTCGCGCGCGCCGATGCCCGGCGGATCGAAGGATTGCAGCAGGCGCAGCGCCGCCTGCAGCTCATCGATGTCGGCCTCCAGCTCGGCAGGCAGCCAGCTGAGGATTTCTTCCAGCGGCGAGGCGAGAAAACCGTTTTCGTCCAGTTCGTCGATCAGCAGGGCGGCCAGGGCGGCATCACGCTTGCTGGCCCGCGTCATGGCCAGCTGCTGGAGCAGGTGCTCGCGCAGCGACGCGGGCTGGGAGGCCTCGGGAAAGGCCGAGTCCTCATCGGGCAGCACGCCGGCCGAGCCCGGCATGACCTCGGCATAGTCGTCCCGCTCGGGCGCCTCGGCGGCGTCGGCGCCGGCTTCTGACGCGGCCAGCGCCCCATCCGGCTCGTCGCCGGCCTCGGCCGCGTCGTCCCTTTCGAGCAGGGGATTGTCGGCCAGCGCCTGCGACAACTCCGCCTCGAGCTCGAGCGTCGACAGCTGCAGCATCCGTATGGACTGCTGCAGCTGCGGCGTCAGCGCCAAGTGCTGACTTTGTCGAAGTTCGAGGGAAGCGCGGCTCATGGGTACAATATTTTGCATGATGACGCCGACACAGCCCGCGCATTTGCGCCGGGATAGCCGCCTGCTGGGCAAGGCCTTGCTCAACTTGGCCGCGCCGCGCCTGATCCTGCGCGCCGTCGTCATCGTGGTTGCGATCATACTTTGGCTGCTCGCCTGCCGCTGGCTGCTGGGCTTTGGCGCGTCGGTGCGCTATGACGGGCTGATCTCGCTGGGCCAGCAAACGGTCGACTTCCTCGCACGCATCAACCCCTATCTCTGGTGGACCGCCGTGGTGGCGGCCACGCTGGCAGCCTTTTTCATCGTCCGCGCCTGGCTGCAGTCGGACGTCGCCGCCGGCCACGCCAAGCCGGTCGACCCGGCGGTCTTGGGCGAGCTCGCTTCCGGGCTGTCAGCCGATTCCCTGGACGTGCTGCGCTGGGTCTGGCGCGACCGGGCCGAGCCGCTGACGGTCGGCGACCTGATCGCCACACGCCGCGAGATCGGCAGCGGCCGCGTGGGCAAACTGTACCTGGCCCGCGAACAGGAAACCATCCTGCGCGACACCCCGGCCCATGCATCGGCCGGGGCAGCCACGCGACTGGCCAGGCCGGCGGCCATCGAGCCGCGCCTGGGGCCGTCGGAATAGGTCCGCGCAGCGGCGTCCCCGCAATCTGCCCCCATTAATTTATCTGGGCGCCAGCGCGCCGCAATGGGCGCATGGGTAGCGCGATTCGCGCCCGCAGCGCCCCATGGTGCCTGGCCCGGCCGGCCTTCCCTAAGGTTTGTTCTTCTTGCGCCCCCGCGGGAAATGTGATTGACTTATGGCTTATGGCCGAGTCTCACTTCCCCCTCGAGTTCGCATCCGGGAGCATTCGCCTTCCGGGCACCGGCCTGCGCGCGTCCTGCGCCGCCATCCTATCGCTAGGGCTACCGATCGGTTGCCGGGCCTAGGGCCCCGTGGCAGTCCGGCAGCCGTTCGCCACACGCATTTCCCCCTTTCTTTTCCGAATCCGCCAGTCCCTTACGGGCAGCCTCCAGGCAACCGCCGGCAGGCCGTCCGCGGCGGCTTCACAGATGCCCGAGGTAACGATGCTCAGCAATCCTGCCAGCAAATACAAGCCTTTCGTCCCGTTTGCCAAGGACTTCAGCGAACGCACCTGGCCCAGCCGCCGGATCACCGCGCCGCCGATCTGGATGAGCACCGACCTGCGCGACGGCAACCAGGCCCTGATCGAGCCCATGAGCGTGGAGCGCAAGCTGCGCTTCTTCGAGCAGCTGATCAAGATCGGCTTCAAGGAAATAGAAGTCGGCTTCCCCTCGGCTTCGCAGACCGACTTCGACTTCGTGCGCAAGCTGATCGATGAAAACCGCATTCCGGACGATGTCACCATCATCGTCTTGACCCAGTCGCGCGAGGACCTCATCGCCCGCACCGTCGAGGCGGCCGCCGGCGCCAAGCGCGCCATGGTGCACCTGTACAACGCCTGTGCGCCGGCCTTCCGCCGCATCGTCTTCAACATGAGCCGCGAAGAGGTCAAGAACATCGCGGTCACCGGCACCAAGCTGGTCCAGAAATACATCGCCCAACACCCCGAGACGCAGTGGCTGTACGAATATTCGCCGGAAGTCTTCAGCACCACCGAGCCCGAATTCGCGCTGGAGGTATCCAACGCCGTAGCCGAAACCTGGGGTGCCACGCCGCAGAACAAGATGGTGCTCAACCTGCCGGCCACCATCGAAGCCACCACGCCCAACCTGTACGCCGACCAGATCGAATGGATGCATCGCAACCTGGCCCGGCGCGACAGCATCGTGCTGAGCGTGCATCCGCACAATGACCGCGGCACGGCCGTGGCGGCCGCCGAATTCGCGGTCATGGCCGGCGCCGACCGCATCGAAGGCTGCCTGTTCGGCAACGGCGAGCGCACCGGCAACGTCGACCTCGTCACGCTGGCGCTGAACCTGTACACCCAAGGCATCCACCCGGGCCTGGATTTCTCGGACATCGACGAGATCCGTCGCTGCGCCGAGTACTGCAACCAGCTGCCCGTGCACCCGCGCCACCCGTACGCGGGCGACCTCGTGTTCACGGCCTTCTCGGGCTCGCACCAGGACGCGATCAAGAAGGGCTTCGCGCAACAAAAACCGGATGCCGTCTGGGAAGTGCCCTACCTGCCCATCGACCCGGCCGACCTGGGCCGCAGCTATGACGCGGTCATCCGCGTCAACAGCCAATCCGGCAAGGGCGGCGTGTCCTACCTGCTCGAGCATGAGCACGGCCTGGTACTGCCGCGCCGCCTGCAGATCGAGTTCAGCCGCGCCATCCAGCGCGTCACCGACGAGACCGGCCGCGAAGTCACCGCCGACGACGTCTACAGCATCTTCAGCAAGGAATACCTGGAGCAGCATTCACCCTGGAAGCTGATCCGCCACCGCATCGACGGCGATCCCGGCGCTGGTGAGGGCGAGCATTTCAGCATCGAAGCCGAGCTCGAGTACAACGGCAAGCGCCGCATCGTCCGCGGCAAGGGCGACGGCGCGATTTCGGCCTTCGTGGCCGCGCTGGACATCCCCGTGCGCGTGATGGACTACCACGAGCACGCCATCGGCACGGGCACCGACACGCGCGCGGCCTGCTACGTCGAAATGCGCGTGGGCGATTCACCGACCGGCTTCGGCGTAGGCGTGGACCGCGACATCGTCACCGCGTCCTTCCATGCGGTGCTCAGCGGCGTCAACCGCCACCTGGCCGCCCAGGCTGAGTCCGCCAAGAAGGCCGACGCCATCGCAGCCTAACGCGCGCCTGGCAGCGCATGCGACGGGCCGGCGTCCCGCAAGGGCGCCGGCCCTGTTTTTTGCCAGCTAGGCCTCAGCCCTAGTACGCGACGACCAGCCCTGCGACATCGACGGATACGCGCGGCCGGCCCAGGGCAAGCGCCACTTGCTGCGCGAATTCGCGCGCCAGCGCCGGGTCGGCCTTGAGCTTGTCGTAGCCGTAGGCGCCGGCGATGCCCAGGACCTTGTCCGCCAGCAGCACTTTGCCGCTGGGGCGCACGGGCTCACAGCCCAGGCGGTCCCAGGTTTCGTCCAGCCAGGCACGCGCGGCCGCGCCCTGCTCGGGCGCCGGCTCGGCCTGCACGGCGATGTCCAGCTCGCGGCCGGCATCGAAGCGGATGGTCAATTCGCAGCGCATAGGCCCCTTTACCAGGCGGAACCGACTTCCCAAACGACTTCCACGCCCTTGTCGCGGGCCCGGCGCATCATCTCCAGCAGCGGGTAGGCGCGCCGCTGCAGGCTGACGGGCTCGGAAATGGGATGGCGGGAACGATCGTCGTCGTCCTCGTCGTCGTCTTCCTGTGGCGGCGCCGCTTCCTTGATGGCACGCTCGATGCCGGCGATGGCCGCCGGCAGCTGCTCGACGGTGAAGACGCCGCGCTCCGGTGAGGATTCCATGGTCTTGCCCGCCGCCCTCAATAGCGGCACGGCGTGCTCGGACAACATCAAGACGTCCGCGGCCGCCTTGGAGCGAAAAGTGAGCAGCATCGTGGTTTCCTCCCTGGACAGAACCATACACTACCGCAAGGGCACCAACGTGCCAACCGGCACCATGGTGGGCGTGCCGATCCGCATCGCCCGCCATGCCTGACCGACTCGCCGCTGCCTGCCTGCTTTGCGCCGCCTGGGGCTGCGTCGCTGCCCAAGACTGCCCGCCCTCGCGGCTCGGCCAACCGTGCCCGGCGCCTGGCGCGGCCACCCTGGCCGGGGCAGAGCCGGCGCTAAACCTGGGCGCAGGCAATCCCACCCACATCGTCACTGGCAACAAGACGCGACGCGACACCGACATGCCGTCGCTGGCGACGGCGCCAGGCCTGGAGCTGGTGCGTCACTACAACGCGCAGGATCCGCGCGCCGGCCCGCTCGGCAAGGGCTGGACGCTGTCCTACGACACCCGGCTGTACTTGCGCGGCGGCATGGCGCAAGTGCTCCAGGCCGACGGCAGCCGCATCGACCTGCCCCTGGAACAAGCGGCCCCGGCACAGGCGTGCACGCCGCGGACGCCAGCGCGCCGGAGTTGCGCCGGCGCGCGCCCTGCGCCGGACCGCGCCTGCAAGACGACACGCCTCGAGCAGGAAAGCCGGGCTGCCAACGCGACGCTGCCATGCGCGGCAGCAACGCCGCAAGCCGGCCGCCTCGTGCCGGCCGGCGACGGCTGGACGTGGCACTGGCCGGACGGGCGGCGCCTGGCTTTCGACACGCGGGGACGGCTTGCGCGCATCTCGCACCCGTCCGGCATTTCGGTGCGCATCGAGCGTGACGGCAGGCCGGGGCCGACCGAAGGTGAGATCCTGTCGGTGACCGACGAAACCGCCGGCATGGCGCTGCGCATGCATTACGAAACGGGCGCGCACGGCGCGCGCCTGGCCCACGTGGACACGCCGGCTGGCCGCTTCACCTATGACCATGACGTCGCGGACGGGGCTTGGCGGCTGGTGGCGGCGCATCGGCCCGACGGCATGCAACGCCGTTACCTGCACGAGGCCTCCCTGCAAGGCGGTGCGCCCGCGCACGCCCTGACCGGCGTGCTGCTGCAGGACGCCAATGGGCGTGCCCTCCGCCTGGGCGCGTGGGGATACGATGCGCAGGGTCGCGTCATCCTGGCCACGGCGGGCGCTCCCGACGACGCGGCCAGCCGCATGACGCTGCAGTACCGGCTGCCTGCGCCCGGCCGCGACGGCCTGACCCGCATCGTCACGCGCGACGGGGTCACGCTGTTGCACACGGCCTCCGTCGCGGGACGATACGTGCTCAAGCGTGTCGAAGGGCCGGGCTGCCCCGGCTGCGCCGCGCCCGGTAGCAGCGCCGTGTACGACGCGCAGGGCCGCCTGGCCCGCGTCAACGGCCTGGTCATCGACCGCGACGGCACCGGGGAGATCGTCGCCGTGGCGCGCGAGGACGGTGGCTGGCCGGGCCTGCGGCTACGGTTCGGCGACGCGCCCGGGTGGTCCTTCCGCGACGGCGGCTGGCAGCGACGCGCCGATCCGTCAGGGCGTGCGCTCGTCCAGCGCGACGCCGGCGGCGACAGCCGCCATTACCAATACGATGCGCAGGGCCGGCCCACGGCCGTCCAGGCGCGTAGCCCCCGCCCGGATGCGCCGCCCATGACGCTGCGCGCGCAGTGGGAAGGCACGCGCATCGTCCGCGCCGAGCATCCGCACGAGATCGAAGACCGCCAATATGACGCGCAGGGCCGGTTGCGGATGCGACGCGTCGTGCGGCCACCCGGCGAAGACGGCATCCCTGGCCTGTCGTACCGGGAATATTTCGTACGCGACGCACGCGCGCGCGTAGTCCGGCACGAACTGCCAGAGGGAGGTGCGCTCGCCTACCATTGGGATGCCAGGCGGCTGGCGGGCGTCGACTGGATCGACGCGGCCGGACGCTCGCACACGCTGCTGCGCCGGCCCGCCGACGGCGGCCCGGGCTACGAACACGGCAACGGCCTGCGTACGGTGGGCTGGCTGCGTGCGGGCAAGCTGGCCGGCATCGCCGTGGCCGACCGCGGCGGCCAGCCGGTATTTGCCCAAACATTGGCCTACGACGAGCAAGGCCGCATCATCCGCGAAAGCCTGCTCGGCACGGGTGCGGACGGGGTGACCGCGTACGGATACGACGCGCAATCGCGGCTGGCGGTTTCCCTGCACCGGACGCGCACAGCCGGCCCACCGGAGGCAACGGCGACGCCTGCGCTGCGCCGCTTTTACGCCTGGCACGACGACGGCTCGGCGTTGCACGCCGCCCGGCCAAGGCGTGACGCTTCTGGCCTGCCCGTGCGCATCGGCCGGCGCACCCTGCACTACGACGCCCTGCACCGCTTGCAAGCCGTCCGCGAAGACGGCCGGCTGCTGCAAAGCCAGCGCCATAATGCCTATGGCCAACGCATTCTCCGGCGCGACCGCGACGGGGACGTGCACTACCTGTATGCGGATGGAAAGCTGGCGGCCGAAGCGCGCACCGTCGGCCGCGTCATGGGCGTGACGCGCCGCTACGTCTATGCCGGATGGACGCCCGTGGCGATGATCGACTACGCGCAGCCGCAACCGCTGGATGGCCGGCTGCCCAAAGCGTCGGTCGACGCGCGCATCTATGCCATCCATACGGACGCCGTCGGCGCGCCCCGTGTGGTCACCGACGCCGACGCACGGGTGCGCTGGCGCGCCGACCTCGACCCCTTGGGGCGCACTCACCGCCTGTCGGGCGAACTGGCGCTGGACCTGCGCCTGCCCGGCCAGGTGCATGACCCCGCCACGGGTTGGCACCACAACGGGATGCGCGTCTACGACCCCGCAGCCGGCCATTATCTGGAAGCCGATCCGCTCGGCCCGCTGCCGGGCAGCCAGGCCTACGGCTATGCCGCGCAGCAGCCCCGCCGGCACGTCGATCCGCTCGGCTTGTTGCTGTTCGCCTTCGACGGCACCGGCAACGACCCTGCTTCGATGACCAACGTCTGGCTGCTGGCCCAAGCCTATGCCGGCGGCACGATCCACTACCAACCCGGGCCGGCCGCGGACGGTTCCCCATGGGACGCCGCGACCGCCGGATCGGCGCCCTATATCCTGGCGCTGCAGTGGGAGCGGCTGCTGGCTGACCTGGCCGCCGCGCGATGGGCGGCAGGACCGGTGCCCATCGACCTGCTCGGCTATTCGCGGGGCGCGGCGCTGGCCAGGCATTTCGCCAACCAGATCGCCGACCAAGTGCGCAACGGCCGTTTTTGGACCCGCGATGCCCTGCTGGGCGTGGTTACCGCGTGCGTGGACCTGCGCTTCATGGGCCTGTTCGATACGGTGGCACAGTTCGGTATCCTCGGCAGTGGCAATGCCGCCTACGACTTCACCGTCTCGGACGCCTGGCATTGGGTGGCCCACGCCGTCGCGCTGCACGAGCTTCGCTGGCTGTTCCCCCTGGTCTCGTTGGAAGGCTCGCCGGGCGGCAACTTCGTCGAGGCCCCCTTCGTGGGCGCGCACGGCGACATCGGCGGCGGCTACCTGGCCGAAGCCGGCACGCCCGCCGGTGACAGCGGTGACCTCTCCGACGTGGCCCTGAACTGGATGCATTGGCAGGCGCGCACAGCGGGCGTGCCGTTGGAGGAGTTGCCGCCCGAGGCGCAGCGCGTGGACCAGCCAGTGCTGCACGATCCGCGCCCTGCCGGGCAGCGCAATGACGCCATGCTGCCAGGCGGCGACCGCCGCATCGACGACGCCTCGGGCGCCACGCTGGTCCGGCGCCAGCACAATCACCCGCGCTACGGCCAGCAGGCGCGCCAGGCCACCGAGTCCTTCATCGACCGCCTGCCGGGCTGGATGACGGCGGATCCAACCGCGGTCGGCGTCGTCGACATGCAGGCCTACCGGCAATGGCTGGCCCGCGAAGTCGGCTACAGACAGGCGCCGTAAGGCCGGGCGCCGCAGGCGAATCAGCTATTATCTGGGGCCTACGCCCCTCTCCAAACCCTTGCGTGCAGGCGTGTAGCGCAACGCGCGGCCTGCGGCTTTCCGTCCGAATTTTCATGCTCCCCGAGCAACAGCAACTTCTCGTTTCTCGTATCCAGGCAGCCGTCCAGGCGCTGCTGCCCGACGCCCAACCACAGGTGCTGCTCGAGCGGCCCAAGGTCGCGGCCCATGGCGATGCGGCGACCAACGTCGCCATGCAGCTGGCCAAGCCGGCGCGCCGCAACCCGCGCGAATTGGCGCAGGCCATCGCCGATGCGCTGCTGGCCGACGCGCAGGCGCGCACCGTGATCGACGCCGCCGAAGTCGCGGGGCCGGGCTTCATCAATTTCCGGCTGTCGCCGGCCGCGCACCAGGCCGTGCTCACGGTCATCGCCGAACAGGGCGATGCGTACGGGCGCGCGCCCCGCAACGGCCAGAAAATCATGGTCGAGTTCGTCTCGGCCAACCCCACCGGCCCGCTGCACGTCGGCCACGCCCGCCAGGCCGCGCTGGGCGACGCCATTTGCCGGCTGTACGACGCCAGCGGCTACGACGTCACCCGCGAGTTCTACTACAACGACGCCGGCAACCAGATCCACAACCTGGCGATCAGCGTACAGGCGCGCGCGCGCGGCATTTCGCCGGATTCGCCCGACTACCCGGCCGACGGCTACAAGGGCGATTACATCGCCGACATCGCCCGCGACTATCTGGCAGGCAAGACGGTGCAGGCCGCCGACGGCCAGGCCGTCACCGCCAGCGGCAACGTCGACGACCTGGAGGACATCCGCCGCTTCGCGGTGGCCTATCTGCGCCGCGAGCAGGACCTGGACCTGCAAGCCTTCGGCCTGGCGTTCGACAACTACTACCTGGAAAGCTCGCTCTATACCTCCGGCCGGGTCGAGGAGACCGTGCGGCGCCTGATCGCCTCGGGCCATACCTATGAGAGCGAAGGCGCGCTGTGGCTGCGCACGACGGCGCTGGGCACCGGCGACGACAAAGACCGGGTCATGCGCAAGTCCGACGGCAGCTATACCTACTTCGTGCCGGACGTCGCCTACCACGTCACCAAGTGGGAGCGCGGCTTTCACCGCGCCGTCAACATCCAGGGCAGCGACCACCACGGCACGGTCGCGCGCGTGCGCGCCGGCCTGCAGGCGCTGGATATCGGCATTCCGGCCGACTATCCCGCCTATGTGCTGCACAAGATGGTCAAGGTCATGCGTGGCGGCGAAGAGGTCAAGATCTCCAAGCGCGCGGGCAGCTACGTCACGATGCGCGACCTGATCGACTGGGTCGGCCGCGATGCGGTGCGCTTCTTCCTGATCCAGCGGCGCGCCGATACGGAGTTCGTGTTCGACATCGACCTGGCCCTGTCGCAGAGCGAGGAAAACCCGGTCTATTACGTGCAATACGCGCATGCGCGCATCTGCTCGGTGCTCGCGCAGCCCGGCGTGGACCAGCAGGCCGTGGCGCAGGCCGACGGGTCGCTGCTGACCGCGCCGACCGAGCTGGCGCTGATGCAGCGCCTGGCCGAGCTGCCGGCAGTGATCGGCCAGGCCGCGCGCGAGCTGGCGCCGCACCAGATCGCTTTCTGGCTGCGCGACTGCGCCTCGGACTTCCACGCCTGGTACAACGCCGAGCGCCTGCTGGTCGACGACGCATCGCTGCGCGCGGCGCGCCTGCGGCTGGCCGCAGCCACCCGCCAGGTACTGGCCAACGGGCTGGCGCTGCTGGGCGTGTCGGCGCCGCAACGGATGTAAGATCGTCGCATGGCCAAGCGCAAACGTTCTTCCAGCCAACGGCAAGGCGGCAGCACGCTGTACGGGCTGTTGGCCGGGCTGCTGATCGGACTGATGGTGGCCGCGGCCGTGGCTTTCTACGTCACCAAGGCGCCCATGCCCTTCGTCGACCGGGCCACCCGCGAGGCCGCCCAGCGGCCACTGCCCGATCCGCGCAACGCGCCGGACCCGAACCTCGCGCTGTACGGACGCGACGGTCCCGCAGGCACCCCGCCCAGCGGGCCCACCGCCACCTCGCCCGCCCCCTTGCCGGGCGTGACCCCTGCCCAACCGGATCCGTCCGGCGATGCGCTCGGCGCGCTGATCGCCACGCTGCCCCCGATGGACCAGACGCCGGCGACCGGCGCGCAAGAGCGCACCCGGCCGGCCGCCCCGCCACCGGCCGGCAATGCGTCCGGCGCCTCCGCTACCTACTATCTGCAGGCCGGCTCCTACCGGGTGCTCGAAGAGGCCGAAGCGCTGCGCGCGCGCATCCTGCTGCTGGGCATGCCGGTGGAAATCCAGCGCGCCGAAGTCAACGGCCTGCAGGTCAACCGCGTGCGGGTCGGCCCGTTCGCCCGCCTGGACGACATGAATCGCACCCGCGCCAGGCTGGCCCAGGAAAACATCGTCTCAACCGTCGTGCGGCAGTAGGGCGGCGCGCTACCCGGAACTCGGCCGCGCCCTGCCGGTCTGACCGCCTTTGACCAGGAAACCACCATGCTGCAACGCTTGCTGACCCGCCTGCTGGCGGCCGCTTCGATGGCCGCGGCGCTTGCCTTCGCGCCTGCGTATGCGCAAAACGCGCAGGGCTATGTCGAGCTCGACCCGGCGCAACCCGGCGACACGCCGGGCAAAATCGAGGTGCTGGAGTTCTTCTCGTACGGCTGCGGGCACTGCAACGCGCTGGAGCCGCTGCTGCAATCCTGGGCCAAGACCCTGCCCGAAGACGTGGTCGTGCAACAGGTGCCGGTCGGCTTCAACGCCGGCATGAAACCCATGCAGCAGCTGTATTACACGCTGGCCGCGCTCGGCCGCCTGGACCTGCACGAGAAGGTCTTCCGCGCCATCCACGAAGAACGCAAGCGGCTCTTCACCAAGGATGCCATCGTCGATTGGGCGGTCGACCAGGGCCTGGACCGCGCGCAATTCACGTCGACCTTCGATTCCTTCGGCGTGCAATCGAAGGTGACGCGCGCCAACCAGCTGATGCTGGCCTATCGCGTCGAGGGCACGCCCACGCTTGCCGTGGCCGGCCGCTACGTGACGTCGCCGACGCTGGCACGCGGCTACCAGGAAACCATCGACCAGGCCGACCGCCTGGTCAAGATGGTGCGCGACGGCGGCAAATAACGCGCCGGCCGGCGCCGCGTGGCCGCTGGCGCGCGCCTGCGGCACACCGGCACGCGTTTAGGCCGCCGCGCTGGCGGCGGCACGCTCCAGGGCCTGGGCCAGGTCGGCGATCAGGTCCTGCACCGCTTCCAATCCGACGTGCAGCCTCAGCACGGCCTGATCGGCCTTGTCCCAGTAGCCGTGTACCGACAGCGCATCGGGCGTCACCCACTGCACCAGGCTTTCGTAGCCGCCCCACGAAAACCCGATCTCGAACAGCTCCAGCGCGTCGGCCATCACCCGGCCGGCAGCCGGCGGCAGCTTGAGCTGTACCGCCAGCATGCCGTTGGATCCCGTGCAGTCGCGTTGCCACAAGGCATGGCCGGGGTCGGAGGGCAGGGCCGGGTGGTAGACGCGCGCGACCTCGGGCCGCTGCTCCAAGAAGCGGCAGACCTCCAGCGCGCTGCGCGCCTGGTGCGCCATCCTGATGGGCATGGTGCGCACGCCGCGCAACGCCAGCCAGGCATCGTCGGCGCTGACCGCATTGCCCATCGCATATTGCGTGACGTCCAGCTGCGCGGCCAGTTCGGCATCGTTGGTGACGACCGCGCCAAGCATCAGGTCGGAATGCCCGCCCACGTACTTGGTACCGGCGATGACGCTGACGTGCGCGCCGAGATCCAGCGGCCGATAGATGTAGCCCGACCCCCAGGTATTGTCGGCCACGACCACCAGGCCGCGGCGGCGCGCGGCCTGCGCGAGCGCCGGCAGGTCCAGCATCTGCAGCAGCAGCGAGCCCGGCGATTCGACGTAAAGCATGCGCGTATTGGGCCGCACCAGCGCGTCGATGTCGTCGCGGCCGGGCGAGAAATACGTCGCTTCGATGCCCAGCCGCTGCAACAGGGTACGGTACAGGTTGCGCACCGGCCCATAGACGCAATCGGCGATCAACACGTGGTCGCCTGCACGCAGGAAGGCCAGCATGGTCAGCGTGATGCTGGCCAGGCCCGAAGGGGTCAGGAAAGCGCGCGTACCGTTTTCCAGCTGGGTGAAGACGTCCTCCAGTGCGCGGTGGGTGTCCATGCCCGAGCGGCCGTAGGTGATGGCGCGCTCGCCCGCAGCCTTGCGCCGCTGCGCGGTTTCGAGCGCATCGATGGAGGAAAACCGCACGGTGCTGGTGCGCACGGCAGGCAGGCCGACCGGCGCAGTGCCGGTGGCCGGGTCGAAGGGGGCGCTGCCGGTGTGCAGCAGGCGTGTGTCGAGATGATGCTTCACGCTGACGTCCTTGTTTGGCGAAACGGTGACACCGAGGATGCAGGCCTTCAGTGCTCGACCCAGGTCGCGGCCTGGTCGAGTGGCGCCCGGCTGGTGCGATAGCCGTTGGCCGGGTGCACCGGGTCGGCGTAGCCGAAGGATATCCCACAGACGATGCGCCTATCAGGGCCGATGTCCAGCAGGTCCCGCAGCAGCGGCGCGTACATGGCGAGCGCGGCTTGCGCGATGGTGGCCACGCCGTTGGCCTGCGCGGCAAGCATGAAGTTGGCCACGTACCCGCCGCAGTCGACCGCGCCGTACAAGCCCAGCGCCTCGTCGCAAGAAATGACTGCCACGTGCGGCGCACCGAAGAGGCGGAAGTTTTCGCGATGCTGGCGGTGGTAGGCCTGGCGATCGCCGCGCGCCACGCCGACGGCGTCATACAGCTGGAATCCGCATTCGCGCCGGCGCTGCAGGTAAACGCCGCGATACTCGCGCGGAAAGGCGAAGTCGGGCTCGGCCGCGCCGCCGGCATCGAAGCGCTCGAGCAGCGCCGCGCGCACGCGCTCGGTGCCCTGGCCGCAGGTTACGTGCACATGCCAGGGCTGGCAGTTGCTCCACGATGCGCCGCGCTGCGCAAGCAACAGGATGCGCTCGATGACCGGCCGCGGAACGGGGTCGGGCAGGAACGCCCGGCAGCTTCGCCGCTCCCGCAGCAGCGCCTCCAGGGCATGGTCGTTGCAACCACCGGCAGGCATCACGCTTGTCCTTCCTGTCCGATCTGCACCAGCGCCTGGCAGGCGCGCCTGACGTGGCGGCGCGCCGCGGCGCTGGCCGTGAGCATGCGGGCAAAGCCGTGGATCATGCCCTCGGCGCGCCAGTGCACGACGTGCACGCCCGCCTCTTGCAGCCGACGCGCGTAGGCATCGCCTTCGTCGCGCAGCAGGTCGATTTCCGCGGTGACCAGCACCGTCGGCGGCAGGCGCAGATCCGCCGGCCAAGTCAGCGGCAAGGCCGCCGATCCGGCCGCCTGCGCCACGCTTAGCTCGCCCAGCAACGCCTGCCAGAAATACTGCATGGCGGCGCGGGTCAGGCCTGGCCCCTCGCCCAGGGCATGCGCGCTTTCGCTGGCCAGATCCGGATCCACGCAGGGGTAGAAGAGCAACATCCGGTCGACCCGGCCGGGCGCCTCCTCCCCGGCCCGCCGCGCGCAGCCCAGCGCCAGGTGGGCGCCGGCGCTGTCCCCGCCGAGCGCCATGGGCCGCTGCGGGTCGGCGCCCAGCTGCGCGGCGTGGCGCGCCAGCCAAGCGACGGCCTCCCACGTGTCCTCGTGCTGCGCCGGATACAGGCTCTCCGGCGCGCGGCGGTAATGGACGCTGGCCACCATGTAGCCGGTGCGTTCGGCAATCTCCGCGCACAGCGAATCGTGGGTGGCGATGCTGCCCGCCACCCAGCCGCCGCCGTGGAAATAGGCCATCAGCGGCGGGCGTTCCGGTGCGCGGGCCGAGCGATAGAGGCGCACGGGGATCTCGCGCCCCGGTGCCGCGACGTAGCAGTCGGTGCGCTGCATGCCGCGCAGCTTCAAGGGCGGCAGCCGCTGCGAGGACAGTTCGCTGATGAGCCGGCGCCGCTCGACCTCGGGCAAGTTCCACTGGCGGCTGGCGGCCTCGATGGTAGCCGTTTCGCTCAGTACCTGTTGCAGCGACGGATCGATTCGAGCTGACATGGGGTGGATGACTCCTTGCGACGGTGGCCCGGCCATCATAGCCGGGCCGACTGGCGCGTCGCCAGCCGGCGACGCCAGGCGGCGTGCGGCCCGTGCGGCACGGCGCGTGGGCCATGCTACAGTCGGCGGCGCCTTCGTTTGCGCATCCCGCCATGATTTCGCCCGATACCGCTGCGGCCTTTTTCGGCATCGCCGTCCTGCTCGCGCTCGCGCCGGGACCGGACAACGTGTTCGTCTTGCTGCAATCGGCCATGTGGGGCCGGCGCGCCGGGCTGACGGTGGTGATCGGGTTGTGCACCGGCTTGGTGGTGCACACGGCCGCGGTGGCGCTCGGACTGGCGGCGGCGCTGGCGGCCATGCCGGCCGCGCTGTCGGCACTCAAGCTCGCCGGCGCAGCCTATCTGCTATGGCTGGCCTGGCAGGCGCTGCGGGCGCCCGCGGGCAGCCTCCAGGGCAACGCGCCGCGCCTGGGGCTGGCGGCGCTGTACCGGCGCGGGGTCATCATGAGCACGACCAACCCCAAGCTGCTGCTGTTCTTCTTGGCTTTCCTGCCGCAGTTCGTTCAGCCCGGCCGCGGGCCCGCCTGGCTGCAGGTCGCGCAGCTGGGCGTGCTCTTCATGCTGGCGGCGCTGCTCATTTTCAGCACGATCGCGTTCTTTTCCGGACAGGCCGGCGCACTGCTGCGGCGCTCGCCCCGCGCCTGGCGGCTGCTGAACCAGGCCGCAGGCGTCGTCTTCGCCTTGCTCGCGCTGCGCCTACTGCTGGACTGATGCGGGCTCCGCTTAAGGCTCAAGCCGCGGCAAAGCGCACGATGCCGTCCTCGCCGGTGCAGCGGGTAAGCTTGCCCTCGAAGTACAAGGCGTGCAGGTGAGCCAGCGCTTCGCCCATGGCGAAGGTCATCTGGTGCAGGTCCAGCTTGCGCTTGAACATCATGGGCACGATGTCGGCCGTGCTTTTCGGCGTTGCGCAAGCCTGCAGCACCTCGTCCAGGCGCTCGGCATGGTGCGCGTGCTGCTGTGCGATGCGTTGGTGCAAGCCGCGGAAAGGCCGGCCGTGCGACGGCAGCACCAGGGTATCGGCGGGCAGGTCGGCAAAGCGCTGCAGCGACGACAGGTATAGCGGCAGGGGATTGCCCTCAGGCTCGTAGTCGAACACGCTGATGTTGGTGGAAATGCGTGGCAGCACCATGTCGCCGGAAATCAGCACCCCGGCTTGCGCGCAATACAGCGATGCATGTTCCGGCGCGTGGCCGTAGCCGACGATGACGCGCCAGCTGCGCCCGCCGATGGAAATTTCGTTGCCATCCATCATGCGCACGAAGCGCGCGGGCACGTTCGGGACCAGGCCCGGGTAGTAGGTGGCGCGCGCCCGGATCTGCTCCTGCGCCGCCGGGTCGGTCAACCCATGCCGGGCGAAGTGCGCGACGGCCGCATCGCCGCCCGCGCCAGCGCCCGCGCCGGGGCCCAGCGACCAGAGCCGCGCGACGGTGTAGTCGGTCATGGTCATGTACAGGGGCGCGTCCCAACGGGCGCACAGCCAGTGCGCCAGGCCCACGTGGTCAGGGTGCATGTGGGTGACCACCACGCGAAGTACCGGCAGGCCTTCCATCACACCATCGAAGACCTGCTCCCACAGCGCCTTGACCTCGTCGCGCGAGACACCGCAGTCGACCACGGTCCACCCCGCCCTGCCGTCGACCTCGTCGCGCACCAGCCAGAGATTGATGTGGTCCAGCGCAAATGGCAGCGGCATGCGTATCCAGTGCACGCCCGGGGCGACCTCCAGCGCTTGTCCGGGGCCGGGCTGCTGCGTGTCCCACGGGTACTCGAGCTCGTGCTCCAAGGGGTTCATTGCGGTGCTCCGATGCTTGACGGTGTCCTCCGGGCATCATAAGTTACGTTTACGTTAACTGCCAAACTCCTCATGTCCGCGCCGACCTGGACCATTTCCGAACTCGCGCAGGAGTTCGGCATCACCCCGCGCACGATCCGGTTTTACGAAGACCAGGGCATCGTCAGCCCGATGCGCTGCGGACGCCGCCGGGTCTATGCGGCGCGCGACCGCACGCGCCTGAAGCTCGCCCTGCGGGGCAAGCGGCTAGGCCTGCAGCTTTCCGAGATCCGCAGCCTGATAGACATGTACGACGGCCCGGGCACGACGCAGACCCAGCTACGCGAATACCTTGCCGTGCTGCAGCGCCATCGCGCGCAGCTCGAGCAGCAGCGCCGCGACATCGACGAGACGCTTGCGGAAATCGCCGAACAGGAAAAGACCTGCCGGGAACTGCTCGCCCAGGGCGGCTGACCGCCGCCGCGGCGCCGACCCCACCCCGGCGCGGCTGCCTTTTGCCCGCATTGTTTGCATCGCCTGCCTGACTCGCCCGCCCTTTTGCTTCCTGCCATGTACCTGCCTCGCCATTTCGCGCCCGCCGAAGCCGCCGACATGCACCGCCTGATGCGCGCCCACCCGTTGGCCTGCCTGGTCGTGCACGCCGGGGGACAGCTGCTGGCCAACCATATCCCCCTGTTGTGGGTGCCCGCCTCGGGTGCCACGGGCGTGCTGCGCGGGCACGTGGCGCGGGCCAATCCGCTATGGCGCGAACTGGACGCCGACGGCCTGCCAGCGTTGGCGGTATTCCAGGGACCGCAGGCGTATATTTCGCCTTCCTGGTATCCGGCCAAGCGCCAAACCGGCAAGGTGGTCCCCACGTGGAACTACGCCGTCGTCCATGCCCATGGGCGGCTGCGCGCCGTCGACGACGCGCGCTGGGTGCGCGACCTGGTGGCGGCGCTGACCGCCGAGCACGAGGGCCGGCAGCCAGCGCCCTGGGCGGTGGATGACGCCCCGGCCGACTACATCGACGCCATGGTCGCCGCGGTCGTCGGCATCGAAATGACCGTCGAGCGCCTCGAAGGCAAATTCAAGGCCAGCCAGAACCAGCCCGAGGCCAACCGCCAGGGGGTCGAGCAGGGCTTGCGCAAAGATCCCGCGACCGTGCCGATGGCCGACCTGGTGCGCGACGCCGTTCGGCGCAGCTAGCCAGGCCGCCTTGCGCCTGGCGGGGTGTCAGCGTTTGCGCTAATTTACGTTTACGTAAACGTAATCTATGCTTTACGGTCGCCAGCGTCCACATCGGCCGCCCGGCCGCCAGCCGGCTCCAGACCTGCGCGGCGCCCACCCACAAGGAGGCTTGCATGAATATCCCCGGACTGAGCTTCGATCTGGGCCAGGACATCGACATGCTGCGCGATGCGGTGCGTGAGTTTGCCCAGGCCGAGATCGCGCCGCGCGCGGCCGCGATCGACCGCGACGACCAGTTCCCCATGGACCTGTGGCGCAAGCTCGGCGGGCTCGGGCTGCTGGGCATCACCGTCCGGGAAGACTACGGCGGCACCAATATGGGCTACCTGGCCCACATGGTGGCGATGGAAGAGATTTCGCGCGCCAGCGCGTCGGTGGGCCTGTCCTACGGGGCGCACTCCAACCTGTGCGTCAACCAGATCCACCGCAACGGAACCGAGGCGCAAAAGCGCAAGTACCTGCCCGGCCTCGTGTCGGGCGAAAAAATCGGCGCCCTGGCCATGAGCGAACCCGGCGCGGGATCGGACGTGGTCAGCATGTCGCTGCGCGCCGACAAGCGCGGCGACCGCTACGTGCTCAACGGCACCAAGATGTGGATCACCAATGGGCCGGACGCCGACGTATTGGTGGTCTACGCCAAGACCGACCCTGAGGCCCGGCAGCGCGGCATTACCGCCTTCCTGGTCGAGAAGAGCTTTCCGGGCTTTTCGGTGGCGCAGAAGCTGGACAAGCTGGGCATGCGCGGCAGCCATACCGGGGAGCTGGTGTTCCAGGACTGCGAAGTACCGGAAGAAAACGTGCTGGGCGAGGTCAACGGCGGGGTCAAGGTGCTGATGAGCGGCCTGGACTACGAGCGCGCCGTGCTGGCCGCCGGCCCGGTGGGCATCATGCAGGCCGTGATGGACTGCGTCGTGCCCTACATCCACGAGCGCAAGCAGTTCGGCCAGCCGATCGGCGAATTCCAGCTCATCCAGGGCAAGATCGCCGATATGTACACCGCCCTGCAGGCCTGCCGCGCCTACCTGTATGCCGTAGGCAAGAACCTGGACCGGCTGGGCGCCGGCCACGTGCGGCAGGTGCGCAAGGACTGCGCCGCGGTCATCCTGTATTGCGCCGAAAAGGCCACGTGGATGGCCGGCGAAGGCGTGCAAATATTGGGGGGCAACGGCTACATCAACGAGTACCCCACCGGCCGGCTGTGGCGCGACGCCAAGCTTTACGAAATCGGCGCCGGCACCAGCGAAATCCGCCGCATGCTGATCGGCCGGGAACTCTTCGGCGAAACCGCCTAGCCAGCGGCGCTACGATAGCGCCAGGCTGGACGGCCCGCCGTGCGCGGGCCCGCGGCCGCCCCATTCATCAGGAGTACGAATCATGTCTGATCCCGTCGTCATCGTTTCCGCCGCCCGCACCCCCATGGGCGGCATGCTGGGCAGCCTGTCCAGCCTGGCCGCGCACGAACTCGGCTCGGTGGCCATCAAGGCCGCGGTCGAACGCGCCGGCATCGAGCCCGGCCAGGTGCAGGAAGTCATCATGGGCAACGTCCTGCAGGCCGGCCAAGGACAGGCGCCGGCGCGCCAGGCCGCGCTGGGCGCGGGGCTGCCGCTGGGCGTGTCGTGCACCACCATCCACAAGGTCTGCGGCTCGGGCCTGAAGGCGGCGATGCTCGCGCACGACCTGCTCACCGTGGGCAGCGCCGACGTCATCGTGGCCGGCGGCCAGGAAAGCATGAGCAACGCGCCCTACCTGCTGCCCAAGGGCCGCCAGGGCTACCGCTACGGCCACGCCACGGTCTACGACCACATGGCGCTCGACGGCCTGGAAGACGCCTATGACCGCGGCAAGGCCATGGGCGTGTTCGCCGAGGATTGCGCCGCCAAGTACGGCTTTACGCGCGAGGAGCAGGACGCCTATGCGCTGGAATCGCTGCGCCGGGCCCGCGCCGCCACCGAGGACGGCAGCTTCAAGTGGGAGATCACCCCCGTGACGGTGGCGGGCCGCAAGGGCGAAACCGTGGTCGATACCGACGAAGCGCCGCAAAAGGCCATGCCAGAAAAAATCCCCACGCTCAAGCCCGCGTTCAAGAAGGACGGCACGGTGACCGCGGCCAATTCGTCGTCGATTTCGGACGGCGCCGCCGCCCTGGTCATGATGCGCGCCTCCACCGCCGAGAAGCTCGGCGTGCAGCCGCTGGCGCGCGTGGTCGCGCATGCCCAGCACGCCCAGGAACCTTCCTGGTTCACCACCGCGCCGGTCGGCGCGTTGCGCAACCTGTTTGCCAAGACTGGCTGGAAGGCCGAAGACGTAGACCTGTACGAGATCAACGAGGCCTTCGCGGTCGTGACCATGGCCGCCATGCGCGAGCACAACCTACCCCACGAAAAGGTCAACATCCACGGCGGCGCCACTGCGCTGGGTCATCCCATCGGCGCCTCGGGCGCGCGCCTGGTCGCCACGCTGCTGGGGGCGCTGCGCAAGACCGGTGGCAAGCGCGGCGTGGCCACGCTGTGCATCGGCGGCGGCGAAGCGGTGGCCATGGCGATAGAGATGCTGTGAGGCGGCCATGCCGGTGATCGCCTCGCGCATCAATCCCCGCTCGCAAGCGTTCGCCGACAATGCGCGGGCCATGCAGGCGCTGGTCGACGACCTGCGCGTGCAGCTGGCCCGGGCGGCGCAGGGCGGCAGCGAACAAGCGCGCGCCAAGCACGTCGCGCGCGGCAAGCTGCTGCCGCGCGAGCGCGTCGAGCGGCTGATCGACCCGGGCAGCCCCTTCCTGGAGCTGTCGCCGCTGGCCGCGCACGGGATGTATGACGACGAGGCGCCCGGCGCCGGGCTGATCACCGGCATCGGCCGCATCGCCGGACGGCCATGCGTGATCGTGTGCAACGACGCCACGGTCAAGGGCGGCAGCTATTACCCCATGACGGTGAAAAAGCATCTGCGCGCGCAGGAGATCGCCGCGCAGAACCGGCTGCCCTGCATCTACCTGGTGGATTCCGGCGGGGCCAACCTGCCGCGCCAGGACGAGGTCTTTCCTGACCGCGACCATTTCGGCCGCATCTTCTACAACCAGGCCAACATGTCGGCGCAGGGCATCGCCCAGATCGCCGTGGTCATGGGCTCGTGCACGGCCGGAGGGGCCTATGTGCCGGCCATGAGCGACGAGTCCATCATCGTGCGCAACCAGGGCACCATCTTCCTGGGCGGCCCGCCGCTGGTCAAGGCCGCCACCGGCGAAGAGGTCAGCGCCGAGGACCTGGGCGGCGGCGACGTGCACACGCGCCTGTCCGGGGTGGCCGACCACCTGGCGAGCAACGACCTGCACGCCCTGAAGCTCGCGCGCGATTGCGTGGCTCGCCTGAACCGCCCGGCGCGGCAGCCCGTGGACCTGGCCCCGGTCGAGCCGCCGCGTTACGACCCGCGCGAGATCGGCGGCATCATCCCCGCCGATACGCGCAAGCCCTACGATGTCCGCGAGGTCATCGCGCGCATCGTCGACGGCTCGCGGTTCGATGAGTTCAAGGCGCGCTTCGGCACCACGCTGGTCACGGGCTTTGCCCACATCCACGGCATGCCGGTGGGTATCGTCGCCAACAACGGCATCCTGTTTTCGGAATCGGCGCAGAAAGGCGCGCACTTCATCGAGCTGTGCGCCCAACGCAACATCCCGCTCGTCTTCTTGCAGAACATCACCGGCTTCATGGTCGGGCGCAAGTACGAAAACGAAGGCATTGCGCGCCATGGGGCGAAGATGGTCACGGCCGTGGCCACCGCCGCGGTGCCCAAGTTCACGGTCATCATCGGTGGGTCGTTCGGCGCGGGCAACTACGGCATGTGCGGCCGGGCGTTTTCGCCGCGGCTGCTGTTCATGTGGCCCAACGCGCGCATATCGGTGATGGGTGGCGAGCAGGCCGCCAGCGTGCTGGCCACGGTCCGGCGCGACGGCATCGAAGCGCGCGGCGGCAGCTGGCCGGCCGAGGAAGAAGAAGCCTTCAAGGGGCCGATACGCGCCCAGTACGAACACCAGGGGCATCCCTATTACGCCACGGCGCGGTTGTGGGACGACGGAATCATCGATCCGGCCGACACGCGGCGCGTGCTGGCGCTGGGGCTGGCTGCCGCGCTCGAGGCGCCGGCCGGGCAGACGCGTTTCGGCGTGTTCCGCATGTAGGAAGGGCGGCTTTCATGTTCGACACTTTGCTCATCGCCAACCGCGGGGAAATCGCCTGCCGCATCGCGGCAACCGCGCGACGCATGGGACTGCGCACGGTCGCCGTCTATTCCGACGCGGACGCCCAGGCCGCGCACGTGGCCGCCTGCGACCAGGCCATCCGCATCGGCGAGGCCGAACCGCGCGCAAGTTACCTGCGTGGCGACGCCATCCTGGCGGCCGCGCGGGCCGCAGGCGCCCAGGCCATCCACCCGGGGTATGGCTTCCTGTCCGAGAACGCCGACTTCGCGCGCGCCTGCGCCGAGGCCGGCATCGTTTTCGTCGGCCCGCCCGTGCAGGCGATCGCCGCCATGGGCGACAAGGCGGCGGCCAAGGCCCTGATGGCGCAGGCCGGCGTGCCGCTGGTGCCCGGCTACCATGGCGAGGACCAGGATCCTGCGCGCCTTGCGCGCGAGGCCGATGCGATCGGCTACCCGGTGCTGATCAAGGCCAGCGCCGGCGGCGGCGGCAAAGGCATGCGCGTCGTGCAGTCGCCCTCGGAGTTCGCGGACGCCTTGCAGTCCTGCAAGCGCGAGGCGGCCGCCAGCTTCGGCGACGATCGCGTGCTGATCGAGCGCTACCTGCAGCGCCCCCGCCACATCGAAATCCAGGTCTTTGCCGACGCACACGGCAATTGCATCCACCTGTTCGAGCGTGACTGTTCGGTGCAGCGCCGGCACCAGAAGGTGATCGAGGAAGCGCCCGCGCCTGGCATGACCGCCGAACGCCGCCAGGCCATGGGCCAGGCCGCGGTGGCCGCCGCGCGCGCCGTTTCCTACGTGGGCGCGGGCACGGTGGAGTTCATCGTCGAGCCCGACGGCCGCTTCTACTTCATGGAGATGAACACGCGGCTGCAGGTCGAGCATCCGGTCACGGAAATGATCACCGGGCTGGACCTGGTCGAATGGCAGCTTCGCGTGGCCGCCGGCGAGCCGCTGCCCCTGCCGCAGGATGCGCTGCGCATAGCCGGCCACGCGATCGAAGCCCGCATCTATGCTGAAAACCCCGACAGCGGATTTTTGCCCTCGACCGGCACGCTGGCCTATCTGGGACTGCCCGCGCACACCGCCTTTGCCAATGGCGACGTGCGCATAGATGGCGGGGTGCGCGCCGGCGACACGATATCGCCGCACTACGACCCGATGATCGCCAAGCTCATCGTGCGCGGCGCCGACCGCGATGAGGCCCGCGCGCGCATGCTGCAGGCGCTGGCGCAAACCCATGTCGCGGGCGTGCATACCAATGCGGCGTTCCTGGCGCGGCTGATGCGCGACGAGGCCTTTGCAACCGCCGACCTGGACACCGGGCTGATCGACAGGCGGCGCGACTCGCTATTGCCGTCACCCGGGCCGGCAGCGCCCGAGACACTGGCCCTGGCCGCCGCAGGCGTGCTGGCGCAGGAAGACGCCGACGAACAGGCGCTACGCCCGCCGGCGCAATCGCCCTGGAATGTGCGCGACGGCTGGCGCGTGGGCGGCAGCTACCGACGCGAGCTGGATTTCCTGGACCACGACACCCCGCGCAGCGCGGTGTTGGCGCGTTGCGGCGAACACTGGACGCTGGATGCCGGGTCGGGCCCACAGCCCTTCGCCTGGCAGGCTGAGCCGGCCGGCACGGGCGGGCGTGCCTGGCGCGTCTCGCTGGCCCTGGACGGACGGCGCATAAGAGGCACGGTGGTGCTGCACGACGAACACGTCCACGTCCATGCCGACGGCGGCCATGCCGTGCTGCGCCTGCATGACCCGCTTGCGCATTCGGCAGACGAGGACGTCGGTCACGAAGGCGACCTGGCCGCCCCCATGCCGGGCAAGATCATCGCCATCGCGGTGCAGCCCGGCCAGACGGTCTCGCGCGGCCAGCCGCTGCTGGTCATGGAAGCCATGAAGATGGAGCACACCATCGCCGCGCCGACAGACGGCGTGGTCGACGAGGTGTTCTACGCCGTCGGCGACCAGGTGGCCGAAGGCGCGGCGCTGGTATCGCTGCAGCCGAAGGCAGCCGGCTGATCCGGCGCGACCGCGGCCGCGCGCGCAAGCCTTGCCGGGCCGGGGCCGCGCCGCGTGGCGGACAGGGCCCCCGGGTCCAGGCCGCGCGCAGACTAGCGGCGCTGCTGCGCCACGGCTTGGTCGAGCATCTCGAGCATGCGCTCGACTTCCTGCTGCGTGACGTTGAGCGCCGGCATGAAGCGCAGCAGGTTGGGGCGCGGCGCGTTGAGCAGCAAGCCTTCGGGCGAGAGCGCGCGGGCGCGCTCGACGATGGCCGGGGCGTCATCACGGTCGAGCACCAGCGCCCGCAAGAGGCCACGGCCGCGCTCGCCCTTCATGCCCCATTTGCCGGCGAGCGACAGCAGCCCTTCGGAGAGCTGGGCCGCGCGCGCCTGCACCGACTCCAAAAAGCCCGGCGCGGTCAGCGCATCGAATACGGCCACGCCCACCGCGGCCATCAAGGGATTGCCGTTGTAGGTGCCGCCTTGCTCGCCATGGGCGAAGACGCTGGCAGACTCACGCGCCAGCAGCGCGGCCAGCGGCACGCCGGCGCCTATGCCTTTGCCCAGGGTCATGATGTCGGGCTCGATGCCAGCCTGCTGGTAGGCAAACAGCGTGCCGGTGCGTCCCATGCCGGTCTGCACTTCGTCGACGATGAGCAATAGCCCCTGCTCGCGGGTCAGCTCGCGCAGCGCGCGCAGGAAATCTTCCTCTGCCGGCACGACCCCAGCCTCGCCTTGCACGGGCTCGAGCATGACCGCGACCGTGCGGTCGTCGATCAGCGCCCGCACCGAATCCAGGTCGTTGAGCCGCGCCTTGGGAAATCCGTCGACCTGCGGCGCGAACATGGTGTCCCAGCCGGGCTTGCCCGACGCCGACATGGTGGCAAGCGTGCGGCCATGAAAGCCGTGCTCGAAGGTAATGATCTTGTACGCGCCGTCGCGGTGCACGCGGCCGTACTTCCGGGCCAGCTTGATCGCGCCCTCGTTGGCCTCGGCGCCACTGTTGGCGAAGAACACGCGGTCAAAGCACGAAGCGCCGGTCAGCCGCTGCGCCAGCTCGATCGAAGGCAGGTTGTAGAAGGCGGGCGACGGATTGACGAGCAAGGCGCCCTGCTGGGCGAGCGCGCGCGTGACCGGCTCCGGGCAGTGGCCCAGGCAGTTGACCGCCCAGCCCTGGACGAAGTCCAGGTATCGCTTGCCGGCATGGTCCTCCAGCCACGAACCTTGGCCTCGCACGAAGGCGAGGTCCGGGCGCTGGGTGATTTCCATGAGGGCTTGGACGTTCAACTGGCTGAATTCCATGACGGTACCTGATAGCGGGAAGTAAGCGCCGGCGGCGCAATTTGCGAAGTATGCCCAAAAATCCGCCGCGCGCGGACGCGCCGTGATACCGCCGTGACCGGATCCGGATTCACCGGCCGCTGGCGCGCACGCTGCCGGATCCTGTCTAATACACGCCGGACGGCGCCTTGCCTTTCGTCCCGGCGCATCAACCCATCCTGCCCATGCCTTCATCCAACACCGCTCTGGCCCAACGCGTGCTCGATTGGGCCGACGCGCTGGCCGAACATACCGACGAACCCGGCCGGCTGACCTGTGCCTACCTGACCCCGGCGCATCGCGCGACGGCCGACCGGCTGCACGAATGGATGCTCGCCTGCGGCTTTGATTCGGTGCGCCGCGATGCGGTCGGCAACGTCATCGGGCGCTACAACGCGGCGCCCGGCGCAGTCGCGCCCGCGCTGGTGGCCACTGGCAGCCATTACGACACGGTGCGCAACGGCGGCCGCTATGACGGCAGGCTGGGCATCCTCGCGCCCATGGCAGTCGTGGCTGGCCTGCACGCCGAAGGGCGCCGGCTGGCCTTCGACCTGGAAGTCGTCGGCTTCGCCGAAGAGGAAGGCCTGCGCTTTGGCGGCTCGTTCATGGGGTCGTCGGCCTACGCCGGCTGCTACGACACCGCAATGCTCGACCTGCGCGACCGCGACGGGGTCATCCTGCGCCAGGCCATGCTCGAGGCGGGCCTCGATCCCGCCCGCATCCCGCAGGCCGCGGTCGATGCCAGGCGGCTGCGCCATTACTTCGAGATCCATATCGAGCAAGGCCCGGTGCTACTCGAGCGCGGCCTGGCCCTGGGCGTGGTCACCAGCATCGCGGGCTGCGTGCGCAGGCACCTGGTGCTGGAAGGTCAGGCCGGCCACGCCGGCACCACCCCCATGGACATGCGCCGCGATGCGGCGGCAGCCGCCGCCGAGATCGTGCTGGCCGTCGAAAGGCGCTGCAGTGGCGTGCCGGGACTGGTCGGCACCGTCGGCATGCTGGAAGTACCTGGCGGCTCGGTCAATGTGATCCCCGGCCGCTGCGAGCTGTCGCTGGATGTGCGCGCCGGCGAAGACGCCGTGCGCGACGCGGCGCTGGTGGACCTGGAGCGCGAGATCGCCGCGATCTGCGAGCGCCGCCGCGTCGCCTGGCGCCTGGAAGAAGTCATGCGGGCCGCAGCCGTGCCGTGCAGCGAAGACGGCCGGCGCCGCTGGCGCGACGCCCTGCAGGTGCTGGGCCACGAGCCCTTCGAACTGCCGTCGGGCGCCGGCCACGACGCCATGGTCATGGCCCGCGTCGCGCCGATCAGCATGCTGTTCGTACGCTGCGGCAACGGCGGCGTCAGCCACAACCCGGCCGAGACGATCACCGCCGAAGACGTGGAGGCGGCATTGTCGGCCGCCCGCCGCTTCCTGGAAGACCTCGACCAGTCGGCCTGAGCACGGGCGGCAGCGGCGCCTTCCGGCACTTGGCCGCCTAGCCGCGCAGCAGCTCGGCCAGCGTCAGCGCCACGACTTGCGTGGCGCGGTGAAGGTCGGCCAGCCGCAGGTTCTCGTCGGAGTTGTGGCCACGCGCCTCCATGAGCGTACGCGGCCCAGCGCCGTACAGCACCGTGGGAATGCCGCGGCTGGCGTAATGGCGCGCATCCGTGTAGAGCGGCACGCCGTGCTCAGGGATGTCCGCGGCGAAGATGCGTCGCGCATGGCGGCGCAGCGCATCGACCAACCGGCCAGCGCCCGGCAGCCGCACCAGCGGCTCGGCGCGCATGATACGGCGCACGTCCACGGTGATGCCGGGCCGCCCGCCCACCGCCGCCTGCACGACGGCGCGCAACTGGCCTTCGACGTCGTCGCCGGCTTCCTCGGGAATGATGCGCCGATCCACGCGCAGGGTGACGAGGTCGGGCACGACGTTGGTGTTGATGCCGCCGCGGATCAGGCCGACGGTCAGCGTGGGCGACTCGATGCCAGGCACGGCCGAGCGGCGACGCGCCAACTCATCGCGATGGGCGTACAGCGCCTGCAGCATCGCGGTCGCGGCCTCCAGTGCATCGACGCCCGTATGCGGCATGGCCGCGTGCGCCTGGCTGCCGCGCACCGTGATCTCCGCATGCAGGCAGCCGTTGTGCGCCGTGGTGACCGCGTACGAAAAGCCTGCCGAGATCGCGTAGTCGGGACGTGACAGGCCCTGCTCCAGCAGCCAGGCGGGCCCGAGCTCGCCCCCGGCCTCCTCGTCATAGGTCAGGTGCAGCTCGACCGTGCCATTGAGCGGCGCGCCAAGGCGCGCCGCCTCGCGCAGCGCCAGCAGTGCCCATACATACGTGGCGAAGTCCGACTTCGACACCGCCACGCCGCGCCCGTACATGACCGGGCCGTGGCGGGGATCGTCCTCGACCTGCCCGCCGTAGGGGTCGGTACGCCAGCCGAGCCCCGGCGGGACCACGTCGCCGTGCGCGTTCAGGGCCACGGTTGGCCCGCCACTGCCGAACGGCAGCCGCACCAACAGGTTGGTTACCGATTCCATGCCACAGGCGCGCACGCGCTCGCCGGGCACGGCGTGGGCCTGTACCGGCAAGTCCAGCGCGGCCAGCAGCGCCGCGGTGCGCTGCGCATGCGGCAGGCAATCGCCGGGCGGATTATCGGAAGGCACGCGGACCAGTTCACGCAGGAAATCGACCTGCGGCGCGCGCTGCGCGGCAAGGAAATCCAGCAGCAGGGCATCGATATCGGCAACGGACATGGGGTGTTTCCTGGAAAACGACAACGTGGATATAAATTTTGTATGCAATTTCTGTGCCCGATTTTTTCGGTAGACTGGCGACGTCGTCCGCTGCCAGCCTCGCCATGCCCGAAACGACCGCCCGCCCCCCGTCTGACAACAGCGCCGAACACATCGCCCAGGACATCGCAGCCGCCATCGTGGCACGCCGGCTGCCGCCGGGCACGCGCCTGCGCGAAGAGGCGCTGGCACGCGCCTACGGCGTGAGCCGGACCAAGATCCGCGCCGCGCTGCTGATGCTGGCCAAGGACAAGCTCATCCGCACCGTGCCCGACAAAGGGGCCTTCGTGGCCAAGCCCGATGCCCATGAAGCGCGCGAGATTTTCGCCGTGCGCCGCATCCTGGAGGCGGCGCTCGCCCGGGAGTTCGTCGCCCGCGCCCGGCCTGCCGACTACCGGCGCATCGACCGGCACTTGAAGCAGGAGCGCAAGGCAGTTGCCGGCGCCGACGTGCAATGGCGCAACAAGCTGCTGGGCGACTTCCACATCCTGCTGGCCGAGACGGTGGGCAACTCGGTGCTAACCGAAACACTGCGCGAGTTATCCGCGCGCAGCGCCATCATCACCGCGCTCTACCAGTCGCGCCAGGACGCGGCCTGCTCCTCCGACGAGCACCACGCCTTCATCGAGGCCGCCCGGGCGGGCGACGCCGACCGAGCGTGCGCGATCATGCTCGAACACCTGGAACACGTGGAAAAAGGGCTGGACTTCTCCGAATCGGGCAAGGGTCCGGACACCGACTTGGTGGGCGCGCTGCTGGCCTGAACGCGCCTGCGGGTCGCCGGCAAGCGCCCCTTTGCGGTGCGTCGCGCACCGGTTGCGCCCACCATCCTCCCCAAGACAGTGCACGCCAGGCGTGCGCCGCCTGGCCTGACCCGCTGCGCCGTGCACGCGCCGGGCATCGGCGCGGGTGATGACATGGCACGCTTGTTGCTTCAGGTTGGGCAAGCGTTTTGTATACGAAGTTCGTGTGCAACGTTCCCTTTTCGCGACTGCCCAGGAGTCCTGACATGAACTACCGGAGCTTGCTTGCCTCGTTCGCCGCCGCGGCCGTCCTGGCCGGGGCACCCGCCGCCCGTGCCGACGCCCTGGCCGACATCGAACGTGCCGGCGTCGTCAAGATTGCCGTGCCGCAAGACTTTCCGCCTTTCGGATCGGTCGGCCCCGACCTGAAGCCCGTGGGCTACGACATCGACACTGCCCGGCTGATCGCCGATCGCCTGGGGGTGAAGCTCGAACTGGTGCCCGTGACCAGCGCCAACCGCATTCCCTACCTGCAAACCGGCAAGGTCGACCTGGTCATTTCCAGCCTGGGCAAAAACCCCGAGCGGGAAAAGGCCATAGATTTTTCCGTGGCCTATGCCCCCTTCTACAACGGCGTGTTCGGGCCGGCCGACGTAGCCGTCTCCAGCGCGGCCGACCTGGCGGGCAAGACCGTCGGCGTGACCCGCGGATCGGTCGAAGACATCGAGCTGTCCAAAATCGCGCCCGCCTCGGCCGACATCAAGCGCTACGAGGACAACAACGGCACCATCACCGCCTTCCTGTCGGGGCAGGTACAGCTGGTGGCCACCGGCAACGTCGTCGCCGCCGCCATCCTCGCGCGCAACCCGGCCAAGAAGCCCGAGACGAAATTCCTGATCAAGAACTCGCCTTGCTACGTCGGCCTGAACAAGAATGAGCCGGCGCTGCTGGACAAAGTCAACGCCATCCTCACCGAGGCCAAGCGCGATGGCGCGCTGTCGGCGATTTCGCAGAAGTGGCTGGGCGCGGCCCTGCCGGCAGACCTGTAGGCTTGCGCACCGGTCGCGGCTGCCTGCCACCATGGCCTACGAATTCGATTTCGCGGCGGTCTTCGACTACACGCCCGTGCTGGTCAGGGGCGTGTGGGTCACCGTCGAATTGATCGCCTTTGGGGCGACGATGGGCATGGCCGTCGGCATCGGCTGCGCGTGGGCGCGCACGCAAGGCCCGCGCTGGCTGCGCCCGCCGGTGGTCGCCTACATCGAGCTGATACGAAACACGCCTTTCCTGGTCCAGCTTTTTTTCATCTTTTTCGGCCTGCCGTCGCTAGGCCTGAAGCTGTCGGAAATGCAGGCTGCCTGCCTGGCCATGGCGGTGAACCTGGGCGCGTACAGCGCCGAGATCGTGCGCGCCGGCGTGCAGGCCACGCCGCTCGGGCAGTTCGAGGCCGGTGCCAGCCTGGCGATGACACCGCTGCAGGTGTTCCGCCATGTCGTGCTGCGGCCCGCGCTGCAGCGCATTTGGCCGGCGCTGTCTTCGCAGATCGTGATCGTCATGCTGGGCTCGGCGGTTTGTTCGCAGATCGCCGCGCAGGAGCTGACCTTCGCGGCCAACTTCATCCAGTCGCGCAACTTCCGCGCGTTCGAAGTCTATTTCGTGGCCACCGCGGTCTACCTGCTGCTGGCCGTCCTGCTGCGCCAGCTGCTGCGCTGGCTCGGCCACTGGCTGTTCGCGCGCGCAAGATGATCGAGTTCTCGACCTGGGACATCCTGCGCAACCTGCTGCTGGCGGCGCGTTGGACAGTGGTGCTGTCGCTGGCTGCATTCGCCGGCGGTGCCGTCGTCGGTGCGGCCGTGCTGTTCATGCGTACCTCGCGCCTGCCTTGGCTGCGCCGCGCGGCATGGGCGTACATCGAACTGTTCCAGTGCACGCCGCTGCTGATGCAGCTGTTTTTGGCCTTCTTTGGCCTGGCACTGCTGGGCGTGGAGGTGCCGGCATGGGCCGCCGCTGGCGCGGCGCTGGTGCTGTGGACGGGGGCTTTCTTGGCCGAGATCTGGCGCGGCTGCGTCGAAGCCGTGCCGCGCGGCCAATGGGAAGCCTCGTCCAGCCTGGCCATGGACTACGTGCAACAGATGCGCTACGTAATCCTGCCGCAGGCATTGCGCATCGCGATCGCGCCGACCGTGGGGTTTTCGGTGCAAGTCATCAAAGGCACGGCGCTGACTTCCATCATCGGCTTCGTCGAGCTGTCCAAGGCCAGCACCATGATCACCAACGCCACCTTCGAACCCTTTACGGTGTATGCCTTGACGGCATTGCTTTATTTCGCGCTGTGCTGGCCGCTGTCGGCGGCCAGCCGGCACCTGGAAAGGAAGATCCATGCCCCTGATCGCCATTGAGGATGTACGCAAGCGTTACGGCGACAACGAAGTGCTCAAGGGCATTACGCTGCGCGTCGAGCCGGGCGAGGTCATCGCCATCATCGGCAAGAGCGGATCCGGCAAGAGCACGCTGCTGCGCTGCATCAACGGGCTGGAAACGCCCGACAGCGGCTCGATCATGGTCGCCGACGCGCACGTCGCGAACGATCCATTACGCCTGCGCGCACTGCGCCGCAGGGTAGGCATGGTGTTCCAGCAGTTCAACCTGTTTCCGCACCTGAGCGCCGGACGCAACGTCATGCTCGCGCCCATGGTCGTCAAAAAAACGCCTGAGCGCGAAGCGGCCGACCTGGCACGCGTCATGCTCGCGCGGGTGGGGCTGGCCGACAAGTTCGACGCGCTGCCCGACCAGCTCTCGGGCGGCCAGCAACAGCGGGTGGCGATCGCACGCGCGCTGGCCATGCAGCCCATCGCGCTGCTGTGCGACGAAATCACCTCCGCGTTGGATCCGGAGCTGGTCGCCGAAGTGCTCGCCGTCGTGCGCGAGCTCGCCGCCGACGGCATGACGCTGCTCATGGTCACGCACGAAATGCGTTTTGCGCGCGAGGTCTGCGACCGCGTGGTGTTCATGCACCAAGGCCGCGTGCACGAGATCGGTCCGCCCGGTGAAGTGTTCGATCACCCCCGCACGCCGGAATTGCGCCAATTCCTCGGCATGGCAGGCTGACCCTGCCTGGGCAGCACCACGCGTATCTGCGCGCATCGTCACGGGTTCTTGCGCGTATCGCCGCCGCTACGAGCGTAATCTTCGCCGCTTGCCAGGCCGCATCGCGGCCGGCGCGTTGCTGCGCATGTCGGCCCGGGTCTCCGCGCGGCCCGGGCGTGGATGAGGCGCCTATTCGCGACAGCGTTTTTGCGCCCTGGAATAAGGGCCGGAAGGGGCGGCGGGCAGGTTGCCCAAGGTTGCAAAACGGCGTACAGTAAGTAAACGTTTTCCTCACTTGCTGCATCGCGCAGCTCACGAGAAAAACGGGCTTTCTGCGCCGAAAATGTTCGATATTCTGGTCTATCTGTTCGAGAACTATTACACGCCGCAGGCTTGCCCTTCTGCGGACGTGTTGGCCCGACGTCTCGCCGCCGCCGGCTTCGAACACGAGGACATCGACGACGCGCTGGGCTGGCTCTACGGGCTGGCCGAAACGACCGAGCGCTGCGTGGACCTCGCCCACACGCCCAGCACCGGCGCCCGCATCTACACCGCCGAAGAATACAACCGGCTGGGCAGCGAAGCGATCGGTTTCATTGCCTTCCTGGAAGCCTCGGGCGTGCTGCCCGCCGCATTGCGCGAAATCGTCATCGATCGCGCGCTGGCCACCAGCGAATCGCCCATCTCGCTGTCCAAGCTCAAGATCATCGTCCTGATGGTGCTCTGGAGCCAGGAAGCCGAGATCGACAATCTCGTCCTGGAAGAGCTGCTCGAAGACGGCGGCGCCCGTCAACTGCATTGATTCGCATGCCAGCGCCGGTCGCACCGGCACGACGCCGGCCGCCGACCGGTGGGCCTCATCGTCCCCATTGCCCGCCGTGCCCTACGTAGGACGATTCGCCCCCAGCCCCAGCGGGCCGCTGCACGCGGGATCGCTGGTCGCCGCCATGGCCAGCCTGCTGGACGCCCGCGCCCACGGCGGGCGCTGGCTGTTGCGCATGGAAGACATCGATGCGCCGCGCATGGTCGAAGGCGCCGCGCAACGCATCCAGGCGCAGCTCAGGGACCTGGGCATGCATTGGGACGGCGAAGTCATGTGGCAGTCGCGGCGCGAGGACGCCTACCTCACCGCCTTGCGGCGGTTGCAGGATCGCGGCCTGGTCTACCCCTGCGGCTGCACCCGGCGCGAGATCGCCGATTCCGTCGTGCGGCGCTACGGCGCGCTGCCCGACGGCGAACGCCCCTACCCGGGCACCTGCCGCGGTGGCCTGCCGCCCGGGCGTGCGCCGCGCGCCTTGCGGCTGCGCGTGCCCGAAGGCGTGGAACGGTTCGAAGACCGCTGGCTGGGCCCACAGGAGCAGGACGTCGCGCGGGCGGTAGGGGATTTCGTGCTGCGCCGCGCCGACGGGCTGTGGGCCTACCAGCTGGCCGTCGTGGTGGATGACGCCGCCCAAGGCGTGACCGACGTCGTGCGCGGCGCCGACCTGCTGGGGTCGACCGCCCGGCAGCGGGTGTTGGCCCGGCTGCTGGACCTGCCGCTGCCGCGCGTCATGCACGTCCCCTTGGTCACCGATGCGTCCGGCCTGAAGCTGTCCAAGCAAAACGGCGCGCCCGCCTTGGACACGAGCCGGCCCATGGATTGCCTGGACCAGGCCTGGCGCAACCTGGGCTTTGCGCCGCTGGCGGCCGACACGCCCGAAGCTTTCTGGCCCGCGGCCACGGCGCAATGGGCGCGCCGCTTCGGCATCACCGCCCCCTGACCGCTACAGCGGCTGGCGATCCGCATCTAGCAGGCCGGCCAGCAAGGCATGGCCGCGATCGTCGACGCGCAACAACCCGTAGCGGGCGCGGGCATAGTGCTGCGCCTGCCCTTCCGGAAAGAAAAAGGCATCCGGCGCCACGCGCAAGCCGGTGCGGCCGCGCCGATACCGCAGCGCCGCCTCGCCGGCGTCGAGCGGCCCGGGCTCGGCCTGTATCCGCACCAGGCGCGCGACCCCCTGGGCATCGGCCTTGACGACGACGTAGCCGCGCGCTGGCGCCGTCGGATCCTGCGCCGCTTCGCGCGCCACGGCAAAATCCAGCGCCATATAGTCGCCCTGCATGAGCGCGCGTGGATCCACGGGTGCCAGGGCCAGCACCACGGGCTTGCCGTGCGCCAGCAGCCTTTCGTGGCCGGCGATGACGGCGTTGGCCGCCCCCAGCGACAGCGCCAGGCTGGCCAAGGCGGCCGCCGGGCGTCGCCAGCCGGATCGGCCGGCCGGAGGCTTGTCCGCAGGCGCCTGCCGGCGCGTACGCAGCGCCGCTAAATACAACAAGCCGACGGCCACGCCGGTCGCGCACAGCCACATCCCCTTGTCCAGCAGCGGCACCTGCTGCTGGTAGTAATAGCGGGCAAGATAGACCGCCAAAGACAGCGCCCCGAATTCACCCAGGCGCCGGCTGCCGCAGGCCTGCCCCAGCAGCGGCCACATCAACGCCACGGCCGCGCCCGGCGCAGGCAGCCACAGCAAGGCAAGCGCCAGCAAGGCCGCGGGCAGCCCCAGGCGCAACGCGGCCGGCTGCGTCACGCCCCCGCGCGAGTGCAGGATCCAGGCGGCCACGGCGGCCGGCAGGCAAGCGACGGCGGCCAGGGCAAGCGCCGATGCCGGCGCGCCCGCCAACCAAGCGGGCCAACGATCCAGGGGCACGCCATGCGCGAGCCAGGCCAGGCCCTGGGCGGCCGCGGCACAGGACCAGGCCAGCGGCCGGGCCGCCCCGGCCCGGCCGCCGGATAGCGCGAAGAGCGTGGCGGCCAGGCCGGCCAGCGCGGCCAGCAGCCACAGGCGCAACCCGGTCTGGCCATCGCCGGCCAACCGCCCCAGGGCGTGCCAGGCATCGCCGCCGGCCAGGCCATGCACCGCACCACCCATAGCCAGCGCCATGGCCAACCCGCAGCCCAGGCGCAACGCCCAGACGGGCGCCAGCGCGTAAAGGAGCGCCGCCAGCGCCAGCCAACCCGCCCAGGCGGCCACCCCCGAGGGCACCGCCTCGGCCAGACCGTAGCCGGCCAGCGCCAAACCGGCCAAGCCTGCCGCCGCCGCAGCCTGGCGCAGGAAGGCCCCTTGCCCGGCGCACGCGGCCCAAGCCGCCCCTGCCATCAGGCAGGCGCCCGCGACCAACGCCCCGCCGGGACCGTCGACCACGTCGGCGGCTACCAGAAACACCAGCAGCAGCAAGGTCGCCACCCAAGCGCCGGCCGCCAGCAAGGCGCGCGCGTACCAGGGCTCGCCGTCCGTGGGCGGGCCTGACGAAGCGGGTGCGCCATCCGCGCGGGAGCGCCCCGCCGCGCGGGCGATCCATCGCGCCGCCCAGGCCGATGCCGCCACGAGCAGCACGGCCAACGCCAGCGCCGCGCCGTCACCCAGCGCGTCGAACAGCCATTGCCCGGCCAGGCGGGCCGCCACGGCGATCGCCGCCAACGCCGCCATGGCCAGGATGACGGGGTCGAACCGGCGCCGCCGGTACGCCGCCCACGCCCCGGCGGCCACGGCCAACCACACGGCCAACACGGCGATGGCCCCGGCATCCAGGCGGCCCAACACGAAGGAGGCCGCCGGCGCGCCCAGCATCAGGGCCGCCAGCAGGCGCGGGCCACCGCGCCCGGCAATCCCCCGGCGCGCCGCCAGCCCTTCCCAGGCGGCGAGCAAGCCCGCGTTGGCCAGCCCCATCACGCCGCCGGCAGCCCTACCCGTGTCGAGCACACCGTCGAATCCGGCATCGTGCACGCCCAGCCAGAGGGCGGCATTGAAGACCAATGCCCACAGCATCCAGGTCAAGGCGCCGCCGCCGGCCGCCGCCCACGCCAGCAGCAGCGCCGCCCACCCGGCGAACAGTTGCCAAGCGTCGGCGCCGGTCTGGTAAGTTTGGCCGACCAAGGCAAGCAGCGCCCCCAACACGAGGCCGGCTGCCGCGGCCAGGGCGTCGCGCACCACCTCCCCGCGTCCGCCATCGCGCGGTGACCGGCCGCAGAACGCCGCGGCCACCGACAGCGCGGCGAGCATGGCCTGGACGAGTGCGAAACGCTGCCATTTGTCCATGCCCGGCCAGTTGGCGGCGACCAGGCAAACCACGCCCGCGCCCAGCAGCACGGCCGCCAACGCGACGGCCGCGCGCGCAAGAAAGGCCCGCCAACCGTCGTAAGATGGAAAAAGGCGGCGCGGGGCGTCAACTTGCACGGCCTGAAACTCCCCTCTTATCATCCGCGCTAACTCGCGGCGGACCCGCCGCCACTGGAAACGCATGAACAAAACGCTGATTATTGCCGAGAAGCCGTCGGTCGCCCTGGACATTTCGCGGGCGCTGGGGGGGTTCGTCCGCGAAGGAGATTATTTCGAGAGCGACCGCTACGTCTTGGCGTCCAGCATCGGCCACCTGCTTGGACTGGTCGCGCCCAATGACCCGGTCAAGGGCAAGTGGAGCTTTGCGCACCTGCCGGTGATCCCGCCGGCCTTCGAACTGGGCCCGACCGACAAGAAAGCTGCCGAGCGGCTCAAGCTGCTGGTGCGCCTGCTCAAGCGCAAGGACGTCGACAGCGTAATCAACGCCTGCGACGCCGGTCGGGAAGGCGAGCTCATTTTCCGCTACATCATCCAGTACGCCGGGGTCAACAAGCCGATCAAGCGCCTGTGGCTGCAGTCGATGACGCAGCAGGCCATCCGCGAAGCCTTCCAGAACCTGCGCGACGACGCGCAGATGAAGCCCCTGGAGTCGGCCGCCCGCTCGCGCGCCGAGGCCGATTGGCTGGTAGGCATCAACGGCACCCGCGCCATGACGGCCTTCAACAGCAAGGACGGCGGCTTTTTCAAGACGCCCGTCGGCCGGGTGCAGACGCCGACCCTGGCCATCGTGCACGAGCGCGAAGAGCGCATCCGGCACTTCGTCTCGCGCGACTACTGGGAGGTGCGCGCCAGCTTCGTGGCCGCCGCCGGGCTGTACGAGGGCAGGTGGTTCGATCCGGACTTCCGCAGGGACGAGCGCGACCCCGAAAAGCGCGAATCGCGACTGTGGTCGCAAGCCGCCGCGCAAAGCGTGGTCGCCGCCTGCCGCGGCCAGCCGGGGCAGGTCAGTGAGGAATCCAAACCGTCGACCCAGTTGTCGCCGGCCCTGTTCGACCTGACCTCGCTGCAGCGCGAGGCCAACTCCCGCTTCGGCTTTTCGGCCAAGGCCACCCTCGCCCTGGCGCAAAGCCTGTACGAGCGGCACAAGGTGTTGACCTACCCCCGTACCGACTCGCGCTACCTGCCGGAAGACTATATCAATACAGTGCGCCAGACGATGCAGGGGTTGGCCGAGGCGCGCGCCGGCGTAGTCGTGCCGCTGGCCGGCTTCGCCCAGCGCATCGTCGAGCGGGACTGGGTCAAGCCCAACCGCCGTATCTTCGACAACAAGAAGGTGTCGGACCACTTCGCCATCATCCCGACCCTGCAGATCCCGCGCGAGTTGAGCGAAGCCGAGGCCAAGCTGTATGACCTGGTGCTCAAGCGCTTCCTGGCGGTGTTCTTCCCGGCGGCGGAGTACCGGGTCACGACCCGCATCACCGAAGTCAACGGTCACCACTTCAAGACCGACGGCAAGGTGCTGGTCGCGCCCGGCTGGCTGGAAATCTACGGCCGCGAAGCCCAAGGCGACGACGCCAACCTGGTACCGGTGGTCGAAGGCGAGGCCGTGCGCACCGAGGACGTCGACATCGTCGCACAGGCAACCAAGCCACCGCCCCGCTACACGGAAGCCACGCTGCTGTCGGCCATGGAAGGCGCGGGCAAGCTCGTCGAGGACGAAGAGTTGCGCGAGGCCATGTCCGAGCGCGGGCTGGGCACGCCCGCCACGCGCGCGGCCATCATCGAAGGGCTGCTCAGCGACGGCTACCTGCGCCGCGAGGGACGCGAGCTCATCCCGACGGCCAAGACGCGCCAGCTGATGACGCTGCTGCACGGCCTGGACGTCACCGAGCTGACCTCGCCTGAGCTGACCGGCGAATGGGAGCACAAGCTCAAGCAGATCGAGCAAGGGGCGCTGGCGCGCGACGCCTTCATGCGCGAAATCGCGCAGATGACCCAGATCATCGTCAAGCGGGCCAAGGAATATGACCGCGACACGGTGCCTGGCGACTACGTCACCCTGTCCACTCCCTGCCCGAAATGCGGCGGCGTCGTCAAGGAAAACTACCGGCGCTATGCCTGCACGCAGTGCGACTTTTCCATCGGCAAGCACCCGGGCGGCCGCACCTTCGAGCCACAGGAGGTCGAAGAGCTGTTGGCCAAGCGCGAGCTGGGTCCGCTGTCGGGGTTCGTCAGCAAAATGGGCCGGCCCTTTGCCGCCATCCTGCGCATCGACGACGAGTACAAGCTGCAGTTCGACTTCGGCCAGAACGATGACGAGCCCGACGAACCCGTGGACTTTTCCGGCCATACGCCGGTAGGCCCCTGCCCCAAGTGCAGCGGGCGGGTGTTCGAATACGGCATGAGCTACGTCTGCGAAAACGCAGTCAGCGCGGCCAAGACCTGCGACTTCCGCTCCGGCAAGGTGATCCTGCAGCAGGAAGTCTCGCGCGAGCAGATGGAGAAACTGCTTGCCGAGGGCCGCACCGACCTGCTCGACGGCTTCGTCTCCAGCCGCACCAACCGGAAGTTCAAGGCGTTTTTGGTGCGACAGCCCGACGGCAAGATCGGCTTCGAATTCGAGCCGCGCGGCGAAAAGCCCGGGCGCAAGACCGCTGCCAAGACGGCAGCCAAAACGGCCGCGAAGACGGCGGCCAAATCTGCCACCAAGACGGCATCGAAGACGGCAGCCAAGAAAACCGCCGCGAAAACCGCCAGAAAGACCGCGGCCAAGGCCGGCTAGCGCCACGGGCCGCGACCGCCGCGGTATTGCCCAGGCACGTTTCCCCCACCTAGACAGGACGTACCATGCAACTGGAATTGGGCGGCAAGGCCGCCATCGTCACCGGAGGCAGCCGCGGCATCGGCGCGGCCATCGCCGCGCAGCTCGTGCGCGAAGGCGCCAGCATCTGCCTGGTCGCGAGCGACCCGGCCCGGCTCGAACGCGCGGCCGCCACCCTGCGCCAGGCCGGCGAGGGCAAGGTCGTCCATTGCGCGGTCGACTTGCGCGACCCTGCGGCCGCGGCCCAGGTCGTCGAGGCCGCTCTCCGGGAGCTGGGCCGGCTGGACATCCTGGTCAACTGCGCCGGTGCCACCAAGCGGGGCGATTTCTTCGCGCTGTCCGACGCCGACTGGATGGACGGCTTCGCGCTGAAGTTTCACGGCGCGGTGCGGCTGACGCGCCAGGCCTGGCCGCACCTGCGCGAGGCCGGCGGCGCGGTCCTGAACATCATCGGCGTGGGCGGGCGCACGCCGGCGCCAGACTTCACCATCGGCGGCGCGGTCAACGCCGCCTTCATGCATTTCACCAAGGCGATGGCGGCCATCGGCCAGGCCGACGGCGTGCGCGTCAACGCCATCAACCCGGGCCGCATCGAAACCGACCGGCTGGCCTACAACATCGAGCGCCTGGCCGCCTCGCGCGGCATATCGACCGCCGAGGCCACGGCCGAGCTGTTGCGCGCCAGCGGCATACGGCGCTTTGGCACGCCCGAGGAAATCGCGGCCGTGGCCGCCTTCATGGTGTCGCCCCGCGCCGCCTATATACAGGGCACGCTGGTCGACGTCGACGGCGGCGAGACCCGCGGCCTGTAAGGCTTGGCACGAGGCAGGCACCCGCACGGGCCGGTGCACGCGCCGGCGCCGCTATTCCGGACCGATGCCGGCCTGCTCGATGATGGCGCGGTTGTTGTCCGACTCGTTGCGCACCAGCTCGGCGAATTCGGCCGGACTGCCGCCCAGCGGGCTGTTGCCGCTGTCGGCAAGCCGCTTTTGGAAGTCGGGCCGGGCGAGCACCGCGTTGATTTCCTTGTTCAAGCGCTGCACCACGTCATCGGGCGTGCCCCCGGGGGCGAAGATGCCGAACACCGACATCAGGTTGGCCTTGGGATAGCCCGCCTCGGCGAAGGTGGGCACATCCGGCAGCGCGTCCACGCGCTTGGGCGCGCCCACCGCCAGCGGACGCAGCTTGCCCGCGCGGATGTGCTCGGTGAGCGCCGGCCCAAGGTTGGTCGTCAGCAGCTCGAACTGGCCGGCCAGCGCGTCATTCTGCTGCTGGCCGCCGCCCTTGTAGGGGATATGGGTGATATCCACGCCGGCGCCGCGCTTGAACTGTTCCAACGTGATGTGGCCGACGCTGGCCACGCCGGAAGTCGACCAGCGCAACGCCCCTGGCTGCGCCTTGGCCTGCGCGATCGCGTCAGCAAGTGTCTTGCCTGGGAAGGCCGGCGTGCCCAGCAGCGCCACCGGCGAATACATCACGCCTACCACGGGAACGATGGCTCCCGGCGCGCTATAGCTCACTTGGCGCAGGTGCGGCGTCAGCGTCAGCGGGCTGATCGCAGAAAAACCCACCGTATAGCCATCGGGCGCTGCCTTGGAGACGGCTTCCATGCCCACGGAGCCGGCCGCGCCAGCACGGTTTTCGACGATGACCGGCACGCCCAGCGGCCCGGTCAGCTCGTCGGCCAGCGCGCGCGCGACGATGTCGCTGACCCCGCCCGGCGGATACGCGACGATCAGGCGCAGCGGCTGCGCGGGCCACGGCTGGGCGGCGGCCGCCACGGCAGGCGCGCACAGCGCAGCGCAAGCGGCGGCCATGCCTGCGAAACGGCGGATCGATGTGAGGAAAGGATTCATGGTCGTGTCGGGGAAGTCGTGATGGACAGGAAGCCCGTTCGGCGATGCGCGCCCGGGACCCGCGTCGCGCCTGCCAGCGACGCGACGGCTTGCCAGTGATGCTGCCCGCGCGATCGGGCATGGCCCGCGGCCGCAACGGATGGCGCATTATGTCGTCGCCGCATGTGCCGGCGCAAGGCACGCGGCCGATATAATGCGACGCAACACGGCGCGCGCATGGCGCGCCGAGCCTGATGGGCAGCCATGAGCATCCACACCGAAGTCAAACGCATCACCGTGCCGCAGATCACGGCCTGCAAGGGCCAGCGCAAGATCGTGGCATTGACGGCATACACGAGCTCGATCGCCAGGGTCATCGACGAGCACCTGGATCTGATCCTGACCGGCGATTCCACGGCCATGGTGGGCTATGGCCTGCCGGATACATTGACGATCACCGTCGAACAGTTGACCGAGCATGCCGCGGCGGTGGTGCGCGCCACGCGCCGCGCCTGCGTCGTGGTCGACATGCCTTTCGGCAGCTACCAGGAATCGCCCGCCCAGGCGTTTCGCAACGCGGCCTACATGGTCTCGCGCAGCGGCGCCGCGGCGGTCAAGGTGGAAGGCGGCGCGGCGCTGGCCGATACCGTGCGCTTTTTGGTCGACCGCGGGATTCCCGTGTTGGCGCACGTCGGCCTGATGCCGCAGTACGTCAACACCATGGGGGGTTTTCGCGCCCAGGGCATGGACGAAGCCTCGGCCGAACGCATCGTCGCCGACGCGCGCGCGCACGAGCAGGCCGGCGCCTTCGCCATCGTGCTCGAAGGGCTTGCCGAGCCCGTCGCGGCGCGCATCACCGCCGAATTGTCCATCCCCACCATCGGCATCGGCGCCTCGCCTGCCTGCGACGGCCAGATCCTGGTGACCGAAGACATCTTGGGATTGACGCCACGCGCGCCGCGTTTCGCCAAGCGCTACGCCAACCTGTCCGAAGTCATCGGCCAGGCCGTGCAGCGCTATGCCGACGAGGTGCGCAACGGCGCCTTCCCCGAGCCCATGCACTGCTTCGGCACCGCCAAGGCGCCCCGCCCATGAGCCGCGAAGCATCCAAGAAGGCCGCCAATGCGGCAGCGCTGGTCTGGCACGTCGTGCGGCGCTCCAAGGTGCACGGCACCGGTGTATTCGCCGCGCGCAACATCCCGGCCGGCACGCGCATCCTGGAATACGGCGGCAAGCGGATCAGCCCCGAGGAGGCCGACCGCCGCCACCCGGCCAACCCGGACGATCCCTTCCACACCTTTTTCTTCGCGCTCAGCTCCGGACGCATCATCGACGGCGGCGACCAAGGCAACGACGCGCGCTGGATCAACCATAGCTGCGAGCCCAACTGCGAGGCGCAGGAGGGCCGCCATGGCAAGCGCGTCTACATCGTAGCCCTGCGCGACATCAAGCGCGGCGAGGAACTGAACTACGACTACGGCCTGGTCATCGACGGCAGGATCACCCGCAAGCTCAAGGAGCAGTACAAGTGCCTGTGCGGCTCGGCCAAATGCCGGGGAACGATGCTGGCCCTGCCGCCCAAGAAGAAAAAGACAAAGGACAAGGCCGCCAAGGCCGGCTAGCTGCGCGGCTGCGGTGCGCGTTCGCCGCCGCTCGTGCTACGGTTTGGCCGGCAGCCTTGGCCGGCCTTTGGATTTGCACCGTCCAGTCATGAAAAAGCAAAGCGCAGATTCCCCTCTCGAAACGCTGTCGGTACGCGTCACCGGCAAAGTGCAGGGCGTGGGCTACCGCGCCTCGGCAGTGCGCCAGGCGCACATGCTCGGCATAGGCGGTTGGGTGCGCAACGCATCCGACGGCTCGGTCGAGGCGCTGCTGCAGGGCAGCCCTGACGCCATCGACCGCATGCTGCAGTGGATGCGCCAGGGGCCGCCCGCCGCACGCGTGACCGACGTCCTGCACGAGACGATCCGCGACGAACGGCGCTACGACCGGTTCGAGCAGCATTGACGCGGCAGGGCGGCCGGGCTGGCGCCGCGGCCATGCAAAGCGCCCATGCCACGGATCACGCCTTGAGGTGATAGCCGGTACGGAAGATCCACCAGATCGCACCCATGCACAGCGCCAGGAAAACCACCGTCATGCCCAGGCTGATGCCGACATTGATGTCGGCCATGCCGTAGAAGCTCCAGCGAAATCCGCTGACCAGGTACACCACCGGGTTGAACAGCGTCACTTGCTGCCAGAAAGGCGGCAGCATGTTGATGGAATAGAAGCTGCCGCCAAGGAAGGTCAGCGGCGTGATGATCATCATGGGCACGATTTGCAGTTTTTCGAAGCCGGTCGCCCAGATGCCCAGCACGAAGCCGAACATGCTGAAGGTCACGGCCGTCAGCAACAAGAACCCCGCCATCCAGAACGGGTGCTCGATGTGGAAGGGGATGAACACGCGCGCGGTCGCCAGGATGATGAGCCCCAGCACCACCGACTTGGTGGCCGCCGCCCCGACGTAGCCGATGACGATCTCGACCCAGGAAACCGGCGCGGACAGGACTTCGTAGATCGTGCCGGCATACTTGGGCATGTAGATGCCGAACGAGGCGTTGGAGATGCTTTCGGTCATCAACGAAAGCATCAGCAGCCCGGGGATGATAAAGGCCCCGTATGCCACGCCGTCGATCTCGCCCACGCGCGAGCCGATGGCTGAACCGAAGACGACGAAGTACAGCGAGGTCGATATCACCGGCGAGGCAATACTCTGCACCAGGGTGCGCAGCGTGCGCGCCAGCTCGAAACGGTAGATTGCGCGAATGGCGTGGAAATTCATGGCTGGCCCCTGACCAGGCTAACGAAGATTTCCTCCAGCGAGCTCTGGCTGGAGTGCAGGTCCTTGAACTCTATGCCGCGCGCCTGCAGGCTGCGCAGCAGTTCGGCGATGCCGGTGTCGTGCGACTGCGCGTCGAAGGTATAGACGATCTCGGTGCCATCGGCCGACAGTTCCAGCTTGTAGGCGTCCAATCCCGGCGGCACCGCCGACAGCGGCTGCTGCAGGGACAGCGTCAGCTGCTTTTTGCCGAGCTTGCGCATCAGCGTGCGCTTGTCTTCGACCAGGACGATCTCGCCGTGGTTGATGATGCCGATCCGGTCGGCCATCTCCTCGGCTTCCTCGATATAGTGGGTAGTCAGGATGATGGTCACGCCCCGCTCCCGCAGTCCGCGCACCATTTCCCACATGTCGCGGCGCAACTCCACGTCCACGCCGGCAGTCGGCTCGTCCAGGAACAGGATTTCGGGCTCGTGCGACAGCGCCTTGGCAATCAGCACGCGCCGCTTCATGCCGCCGGACAGCGCCATCACCTTGGTGTCCCTTTTGTCCCAAAGCGACAGCGTACGCAGGACGTTCTCGATGTGGGCCGGATCGGGTGGCAGCCCGAACAGGCCGCGGCTGAAGGTGACCGTAGCCCGCACGGTTTCGAACATGTCGGTGAACAGTTCCTGCGGGACCAAGCCGATCTTGCGCCGCGCCGCGCGATAGTCGCGCACCACGTCGTGGCCGGCGGCGAGCACCGTGCCTTCGCTGGGCGTGACCAACCCGCAAATGATGCTGATCAAGGTCGTCTTGCCCGCGCCGTTAGGCCCGAGCAGGGCGAAGATCTCGCCCTTGCGGATGTCCAGGTTGACGCCCTTGAGCGCCTGGAAGCCGCTGGCGTAGGTTTTCTTGAGGTTTCTTACTGAAATGACTGGCTGCACGCGCCCTCCTTGTGCGGCTTGGCGCCGCGCGCGGGTTTGCGCGCCGGCGCGCCCGCGGCGCTCTTGGCGCGGCGGGCATCCGGGCATAAGCATAGACGCGGGCGGCCCTGGCGCCGCAAATAGCCCCTTGGCGACGGGGTAAATCGCCGGTCGGCCACGCGGGCCTACACTAGCGCCTTTGCCCATGCCCGCCTCCCCGCACGCCAGCCAGCGATGGAACAGACCGAACTGAACGACGGCACCGCCGACCGCTTTTTGCTCGATGCGCCCGGCACGTCGCTGCTGGTCTTTCATAGCCGGACCTGCGCCGACTGCCGGCTGGCGCGCGAGCGGCTGCCGCGCATGCGACTGCCCGTCGAGCGCCTGTGCTGGATCGACGCCGGGGACAACGGCGGACTGGTCCAGCGCTACGAGGTGTTTCACCTGCCTGCGCTATTCGTCGTGCGCGACGGCGTGTTCTACGGCCCCGTGCACGCCCGGCTGGACGAATGGGACATCCGCCGCCAGTTGGCGCTGGCGCTGAGCAATCACCCGGCCGAACTGCCGTAGCCGGTGCAGCGGCGGTGCGTCGCACGCGCGCGGCGCACCGCCATGCGGGCCTGCCATCGCCTGCCGGCCAGTCGCCGTGCATGGGCGGCACGCAGCTCGGCCCGGCTACACCAAGTGCGGCCGCAGGACGTCCTCGAGCCACTCCATGAACGCGCGGACCCGCGCCGGCACGCGCCGGTCAGCATAGAGCAGCGTCAGCGGCAGGGGAGCAGGCCGGTGCCGGGGCAGCACCTCGACCAGCTCGCCGCGCGCCACATACTTGGCCGCGCCCAGGCGCGGCGCCTGGATGATCCCCAGCCCGGCCAGGCAAGCGGCCAGGTAAGCGTCCGCATTGTTGACCGTCAGCACGCCGGGCATGTCCAGCCGGCGGACCCGGCCGTTTTCGTGGCATTCCCAGCCGACCGGCCGCGCGCCCAGCACGCTCGCATAGTGCACCAAGCGGTGGCGCGGCAGGTCGTCTAGGCTGCGCGGCTCGCCGTGGCGCGCCAGGTAGGCGGGGCTGGCGTAATTGTGCTGAGGCAGGCCGCCGAGCAGCCGGCCCACCAGCGAGGAATCGCGGGCGCCGCCGGCGCGCACCACGCAGTCGAAGCCTTCGCGCACCACGTCGACCAGCCGGTCGGTGCTGCTCAGCTCCACGGTCAGCCCGGGGTGCGCGTCCAGGAACTCGGGCAGGCGCGGCAGCACCACCTCCCGGGCCACGCCCGAGGACATGTCCACGCGCAGCCGGCCGGACAGCGCCGCCGGACTGCGGCGGAACAGGCTTTGCAGGCTTTCCATGTCGGCCAGCAGCTGGCGGCCCCGTTCATAGGCCGCCTCGCCTTCCTGGGTCAGGCGCACCTGCCGCGTCGTCCGCTGCAACAGCCGCGCGCCCAGCTGGGCCTCCAGCTGCTGGACGGCCTTGGAAACGGTGGCGCGCGGCATGTTCAGCGCCAGCGCCGCGCGGCTGAAGCTGGCCAGTTCGGCGACCTTGACGAAGACCTGCAGCGCATCGAGCCGGTTCACGCGTCACCCCCATGACCCGCGCCGGGCCAATTGTCCATAAAACAACAACAGTGTAGTGGCAAGAAGTTGATTTATTGCCGATTGATACACCAATAGACTGCCCTGCATGGAAGCCGATGCCCGGCGTCCGCCACTTGAAGGAATTCCGCCATGCAAGACAAGATCGCCCTGATCACCGGCGGCAGCCGCGGCCTGGGCCGCAACGCCGCCCTGCACGTCGCCCGCGCCGGCGCCGACGTCATCCTGACCTACCGCAGCCGCGCCGACGAGGCCGCGCAAGCCGTGGCCGAGATCGAATCGCTGGGCCGGCGCGCCGCGGCCCTGCAATTGGAAGCGGGCGACGTCGCCGCCTTCGGCCCGTTCGCACACGCCGTCGCCAGCCTGCTGCGCGAGAAGTGGCAACGCGAGCGCTTCGATTTCCTGGTCAACAACGCCGGCATGGGGCTGCGCGCCCCCTTCGCCGAGACCACGGTCGAGCAGTTCGACCAACTGGTCAACGTCCACTTCAAGGGGCCGTTTTTCCTGACCCAGGCGCTGCTGCCCCTGATCGCCGACGGCGGGCGCATCCTCAACGTGTCCAGCGGGCTGGCCCGCTTTTCCTTGCCGGGCAGCGGGGCATACGCCGCCGTGAAGGGCGCCATGGAAGTCCTGACCCGCTACCAAGCCAGGGAATTGGGCCCGCGCGGCATCCGCGTCAACATCGTGGCGCCCGGCGCCATCGAGACCGACTTCGGCGGCGGCACGGTGCGCGACAACCCGGAGGTGAACCGCTTCGTCGCGGCGCAGACGGCGCTGGGGCGCGCCGGCCTGCCCGACGACGTCGGCGGCGCCATCGCGGCGCTGCTGGGCGACGGCACGGGCTGGATCACCGGCCAGCGCATCGAGGTCTCGGGCGGCATGTTCCTGTAGGCATTGGCGGCATCCGGCTGCGGCAGAATTGGTAGCATTGCCTGGCGCGCGTGCCCGCCGCCGATGGCCAAGGAGCCTTTGTGGATGCCATAGCCGTTTCGCTGGTCATGTTCATCGCCGTCCTGGTCAGCGGCATGATCGTCCGGGTGCTGCCCGTGGCCGTGCCGCTGCCCCTGGTGCAGATCGCCCTGGGCGCGCTGATCTCGGGGGTTTTCCATCACGGCGTGCGGCTCGATCCCGAGATCTTCTTTTTTCTCTTCCTGCCCCCGCTGCTGTTCCTGGATGGATGGCGCATCCCCAAGGAAGGCCTGCTGCGGGACAAGTTCTCCATCATCGAGTTGGCCTTCGGACTAGTCATCTTTACGGTGATCGGGCTGGGCCTGCTCATCCACTGGATGATCCCCGCCATGCCTTTGCCGGTGGCGTTCGCGCTGGCAGCCATCGTCTCGCCCACCGACCCCGTGGCGGTGTCGGCCATCACGCAGCGCGTGGCCATCCCGGGCCGCATCATGCACATCCTGGAAGGCGAATCGCTGCTCAATGACGCCAGCGGCCTGGTCGCCTTCCGCTTCGCGGTGGCCGCCGCGGTCACCGGCACGTTTTCGCTGGCCACTGCGGCGACCTCGTTCCTGTGGGTGGCGCTGGCGGGCTTGGCCATCGGCGGTGGCTTCGCGTGGCTGATAACGACTGCCAAGGCCGTTTTCAGCCGGCGCTATGGCGAGGAGCCCGGCTCGGAGATCCTGCTCAGCCTGCTGATCCCCTTCGGCGCCTATGGGCTGGCCGAACATGCTGGGGCATCGGGCATCCTGGCCGCGGTGGCCGCCGGCATCGTCATGAGCTACGCGGAACTGTCGGGGCGGGCGCTGGCGACCACGCGCATGCAGCGCACGGCGGTCTGGAACATGGTGCAGTTCACCTTGAACGGCATCATGTTCGTACTGCTCGGCGAACAGCTGCCTGCCATCTTCGAGGGTGCGGCGCACGCGGCCGCGCAAACCGGCCATCACAGCCTTTGGTGGCTGGTCGCCTACGCGCTCGGCATCAACGTCGCGCTGGCGCTGCTGCGCTTTGGCTGGGTCTGGATATCGCTGCAGGCCGGGCGCATCGCCGCGCGCTGGCAGGGGCGCGAGGCGCCGCCGCCCAGCCTGCGCCTGACCCTGGCCATGTCACTGGCTGGCGTGCGCGGGGCCATCACACTGGCCGGTGTGCTGACATTGCCGCTGACGCTGGCCGACGGCTCGCCGTTTCCCGCGCGCGACCTGGCCATCTTCCTGGCGGCCATGGTCATCATCCTTTCGCTGCTCGCCGCCAGCATCGGGCTGCCGCGGCTGTTGAGGAACCTCGAGGCGCCACCGGAGACCGAACGCCAGCACCAAGAGGAACTGGCCGAGACCGCGGCCCGCGAGGCCGCCTGCCGGGGCATCCAGGACGCGCTGGGCAAGCTGACCCAGGCGCACCCGGACGAAGACCCCGCCGTGTTCACCGAAGTCGCCGCCCGGGTCACGAGCAGCTTCAACCAAACCGTCTACGGCGGCATGGGCCAGGAAGCCGACGCCATCGCCATCCAGCGGCAAGCCGAGATCGAGCGCCAGCTGCGCTTGGCCGCATTGGCGGCCTCGCGCGACGAAATCTTCCGCCTGGCACGCAACGGCCGGATTTCCGACGAACTGGCCCGCGAACAGGTGCGCAGGATAGACCTGCAGGAGGCCAGGCTGCATTAACCGCCGCGGCGGCCCCCGAAGTACGTCGGCCAGAAGGCCGCCATCCCGAGGACGGGGCCGGCCGCCAAGGGCAGCAGCACATAGCGTGCGCCCACGGCATCGGCCAGCGCGCCAGTCAGCTGGATGCTGGCCACCGTGACCGAAAAGCCGATGCAATTGATGAGCGTGACGATGCTGCCCACCTGCCCGGGCGGGGCCTCGCGCGCGTTGAGCGCGGAAAACTGCGCCGAATCGCCAACCACCGCCACGCCCCAGGCCAGCAGGAAAAGCGCCAGCGCAGGCGTGGGCAGGCCAAAGGCCAGCGGTGACAGCAGGCAGCACAGGCCCGAAACGGACAGCTGTGCCGCTGCCACGGGCGCGCTGCCGTGCCGCCGCGAAAACACGCCACCCCCCATGCAGCCGGCCGCGCCTGCGGCGATCACCGCGAACGTGCACAGGGACAGCACGGGCGCCGGCGGCGCCAGCCCCTGCGACTGGAAATGGCCCGCGAGATAGAACGGGACGAACGCCCAGAACGCGTACAGCTCCCACATATGGCCGACGTAGCCGCAAGCGGCCGCGCGCAAGCGTGCTCGCTCGCGCCAGGCACGCGCCAGCGCCGCCCCGCCTGCGGCTTCGGGCCCGGCGGCATAGGGACCTTCGGGCACCGTCACACGCAGCACGATCCCGCCCATCACCGCCAGCGCCGAGGATGCGGCCAACACCGGTTGCCAGCCCGGCGCGGCCTCCAGTCCATGCACCAGGTAAGGGAAGGCCGTGCCCAGCACCAAGGCCCCTGTCAGGAAGCCCAGCGCCTTGCCCAGCTCATCCCGGTACCAGCCGGCCGCCACCTTGATGCCGACCGGATAAATGCCCGCCAGCGCCACGCCCACCAGGAAACGCGCCGACAGCACGGCTTCGGGTGACGCCCAACGCTGGGCCAGCCAAGTCAGCGGATAGTTGCACAGCGCGCCCGCGCAGCACGAGGCGAAAAACAGCGACGTCGCCCGGTAACGATCGGACAAGCGCAGCCGCGCCGACAACAGCGTGCCGGCGATGAAGCCCAGCTGCACGGCGCTGGCCAGCCAGGCCGCGCTCACGCCGCCGGCCAGTTCGGCTGCGACGGCGTTGCCGGCGAACCAAAGCGAGGTGCCCGCGAATTGCGAAAAAACGATGGCCGCCAGAATGCCTGGCCGGCGCTCGCGCATTGCGGGCGCCGCCGTCAAAGCGGGTCCCCCGCGGCACCCGTCCCCGGCAACGACCGCGGCGCGACCCCCAAGTCGCCCCACTTGTCGGGATGGCAGGTAAAGAGCAGTACCTGGTGGCGGCTGCCGGCGTCGAACAGCGCCCGCTTCATCTGCGCCAGGCGAAGGTCGTCGCTATGCGCAAGCGCATCGTCCAGGATGACCAGGGTGGGCCGGCCGGCCTCCTTGAGCAGGTCGGCATAGGCCAGGCGGCAAATCAGCGCCATTTGTTCGCGCGCACCGAAGCTAAGCGCCTCGAACCCGCCCGTTTCGATTTGCCCGCCCCGGTCGCGCATCAGGACGCTCGGCGCCAGGTCTTCGCCCAGTTCGAGGCTGGCCTGCGCAAACAAGAGCTGCAAGTATCGATTCAGGTGCCGGGCAAGCGGCGCCTGCAACTTCAACGTGGCCGAGCGCCGCCGGTCGCGCAGCAACCCGTACAGGTAATCGAGCGCCGCAGCGCGCCGCCGCAGTTCGCGCACGCGGCGGGCAGCCTGCTCGGCATCGCGGCGGCATTCGGCGTGGCGCTCGTCCAAACCTTGCGCGCCGTCGGCCTGCAAGGCCGCTTCCAGCCTCGCGATGCGTTCGCGCCGCTCGGCGTGGCGCCGCTCGTGTTGCTCGGCGCTGCGCGTGTAGCGCTCCACATCCTGGCGTAGGATGTCCGGCCGGGCCGCTTCGATTTGCGCCAGCAAGTCCTTGATCCGGCCCTGGACGGTCGCCTGCTCGGCGCGCGCCTCGAGCAGGCGCTGCTGCGCCAGCGCCTGCCGCTCGGCACGCTCGGGCAAGGCAAGCAACGCCTGCAGGGCCGCAAGCTCCCGCCGGGCCGCTTCGCTGGCAGTCAGCGCGGCGACCTGCGCCTGCTGCGCCTGCGCCAGCGCCTGCTCGGCCTGCCGCAATGACTCGGCAGCCGCCCCTTCGGCGGCCTGCACGACGGCGATCGACGTCTCGGCTTCGTCGCCTTCCGGCGCGGTCCCGGCCTGGCCCAATGCCGCTTCGGCCTCTTCCAGGCGTGCGGCCAGCGCCGCGCGATCGGCGCGCAGCGCGTCGATCCCGTGCGGCGCCAAGGCGCCCAGGCTCGCCGCGCTGGCGCGCGCCTCGGCCTGCGCCTGCTGGAAGGCCTGCCACCGCACCTCGGCCTGGGCCAGGTCCGGCACGCCCAGCTGCCCGAGCACTGCGTCGTACTGCTCGCGAACCGCCTCGGCGTCGCGGCTGACCTGGGCGAGATCCGAGCCGCCGGGCTGGATGCGCAGCTTGCCCAGTCCCGGCATCGCGATTTCGGTATCGGCCAGCAGCAGCCGCTGGCCGCTGCCGGCGACAGGCTGGCCTGCCACGTCTATGCTCCGGCCGTCGTCCAGCACGTAATGCAGGCGGGTGGCAGCCGCGTCCCTGCGTATGGTCAGTTCGTCCAGCCTGCGCCGCAGCTCGCGCAGGCGCTGTAGGTCCGCCTCGGCGATCTCGTTGGCTGCGGCCCGCTGCCGTTGCGCCTGCAGCGCGGCCGACGCTGCTTCGGCATCGGCCAACGCGGCGTCCGCCGCCTGCAGGCGTGCGCGCAATTCGTCGCACCGCCTGGCCGCTTCCTGGCGCGCTTGCCGCTGGCGCGCGCTTTGCAGCGCGGCGCGCGCCAGCTCGTAGCGGGCGAGTGCGTCGTCGCGGCGCTGCGTCCAGTCGCGCACCTGGGCGGCGGCGGCCTGTGCGCGCGCCTGGGCGTCGTCGCAATCGCGCATGCGCCGCTGCGCGTCGGCCTGCTGTGCGTCGTAATCCGCAAGCTGCCCGAGCAACATTGCCAGGTTTTCTTCGATCTGCGTAAGCCGCGCGCGCGCCTGCGCCAGTTCGTCCTCCAGCCCGACGATGCCGTCGAGCCGGGCTTGCGCCTGCGCGGCCTGGCTGCGCAGCGCCTGCCAAGGCGCCTCGCGCTCGTCGCGCGCATGTTCGGCCCGCAGGGCCTGCAGCTCGTCGACCTGCTCGCGGTAGCGAACGATCGCTTCATGCAGCGCCTTGGCGCGCTCGGATAGTTCCGACTGGCGCTTGAGGGCCTGCGCGTAAGCACCGCGCGGCTGGCCGGTGGCCGGCGTAAGCAGTTCGTTGCGCTCGGCCTGCACCGCCGCCAGGATTTCGTCGCCGCCGCTTGCCGTCACTTCGCCCACGGCATCGACGAGCACGGCGCGCAACCGGTCGGTGGCGTGGGCGACCGGTTCGCGGATCTCATGGCCGGCGCCCTGCTGCATCCACAACAGGCCCGGGATACCCCAGTGCTCGGCCTTGCTGTTGCCCTTACCCGGATATTGGAAGCCCAGCAGCTCAGCGAGGTGGTCTTCGGCCTGCGCGCCTTCGTAGCGCTGCGCGCCAGCCAGCAACTCGCAGCGCTTCCTGGCCAAGAAGCTTTTCTTGAGCCGGTACGGCCGGCCGTCGATTTCGAAATCGAGCTCTACGGTGGGCGCGGCCGACGGTTCGTCCCAAGGGCGCAAATCCTCCACCGCTCCTGAGCGGTGGCGCTCGAAGAACGCCGCGCGTATGGCCGCGACGATCGTGCTCTTGCCGGCCTCGTTCGGGCCGGTAAACAGGTTGATGCTCGGCTGCAGTCCGGCCAGTTCCAGCGGCCGCCGAAACCGGCGAAACTGCTCCAGGCGGATGCGGGTCAGCTTCACGGCGCGGCCTCCTTGCGCACGCCGCCGATGCCGGAATGCGCACCGCCACCGTCCCCGGCGCGGCGAGCGTCCAGCAAACCCGCCAGGATCGCCAGCGCATCGCGCGCGACCTCGGCGTCAGGCCCTTCCTGGGCCGCGCGCAGCGCTGCCACGACTTCGCCCAAATAGCCGTCGGCGCGCAAGGTGGCGATGTCGTCGGCGGTGGGCTCCAGCCGCAAGGCGGAAAAATCCGCCTGCAGGCTGCGCGCACGGCCGCGCGCCTGCTCCACCGCGCGGGCCAGCCTGCGGTGCCCGTCCAGGTCCACGCGGCCGGAGAACGCCAAGCGCACCACGTCATCGGGGCCGTAGCTGGCCAGGTGCTGCAAGGCCGCGTCGACGTCGCTCGGCACCTGCAGGGCCAGCGCCTCGTCGCGCCACGCATAACGGCCGGTGCGCAGGGGCTGCACCACGGGCGTCGCGCCCGGTGCAGCCAATTCCACCAGCAGGGCCTGGCCCGACTCGTTGGCACGCCAGCGGTCGGTCTCGGGCGTGCCTGCATACCAGGTGCGCGGCCCTATCTGGCGCGTGCCGTGCCAATCGCCCAGCGCCAGGTAATCGAGCCGGGCGGTCTCGGCCCTGTCCGGGGCGATCGGATTGGCCGAATCGATGTCCTCGGCCAAGACCCCCTGCACGCTGCCGTGTGCCAGGCCGATGCGCAGCATCCCCGCCGGCGTGTGCGCGCCGGCAAACCATTGCGTCAGGTCGTCATGGGTGTGGCGCTGGGTTAGCGGCGCCGGTAACACGACCGCGTTGGCGCTTTCCAGCACGACGGGTTGCGGCGACAGGCACAGGTGCACGTTGTCCGGAATGGCGGCCAGGCGCTGCGCGCGCGTCCACACCGATTCGGCAAGCGCAGCATCATGATTGCCAGGCAGCAGTACCCAGGGGCCGGCGTACCCAGACATCTGGTCGAACAGCCGGTGTATGGTGCGATCGGCCACGCCTTGCGCATCGAACACGTCGCCGGCAACCAACACCGCGGCAACGTCGTGCTGGGCGGCCGCCTGCGCCAGCCGCGCGACCGCGTCAAAGCGCGCCTCCGCCAAAAAGGCCGCCTCGTCGGATTCGAACTGGCCGAATAGCTTGCCGATCTGCCAATCGGCCGTGTGCAGGAAAACGGGCACGGGGCGTTCCGAAGAAAAGCACGACAGCAGGCGCCTGTGCCAGCGCCCGCCTGTGGTTTCGCGACACTATACACAGCACGTCCGCGCGGACGAAGCCCACGGCGCGGATCGCGCTTGCTGGCGCCTGCGCCTGGACGCGCAAGCGGCGATACCTCGTTTGCGCATATCCAAATGAAATTTATTACGTAGGCGAGTGGGCGGCGCTGCCCCAGAATCATTGCTTTACTTTCGCCAGGCGCGCACGGGGCACGCATGCGGGCATCGTGCCGCCGGCCGAAGCCGCACCATTGGAGCCTTGCATGACTGAATATCACCGCGCCCGCGGCGTCGTCCGCTTCGCGCACGCCTTGCTGCTGGCCGCCGCGCTGGCCGGCACGGCCGCAGCCGGCGCCGCCCAGGACGCACAGGACTATCCGGCCAAGCCGATCAACCTTATCGTGTCCTATCCGCCCGGCGGCAGCGTGGACGTGGCCGCGCGCATCCTGCAGGACCCCCTGGCCAAAGCGCTTGGCCAGCCCGTAGTCGTCGAAAACAAGGGCGGCGCAGGCGGGACCATCGGCACGCGCCACGTGGCGGCCGCCGCCCCCGATGGCTACACGCTGCTCATCACGCTCTCGTCGCACACCATCAATCCGGCCATCTACGAGGGCCTGCCCTTCGATACCGAGAAGGACTTCGCCCCGGTGTCGCTGGTGGCCTCGGCCCCGCAAATCCTCGTGGCGCACCCATCCTTTCCCGCCGCCAACCTGAAAGAAGCGATCGACCACATCCGCAAGGCGGGCAACCCCGTGCCTTACGGTTCAGCCGGCACCGGCTCGCCCAGCCACATCGCCGGCGAACTCTTCAGGCTCAAGACCGGCCTGCCGCTGACGCACATTCCCTATCGCGGCGGCGGCCCGGCCACGCTCGATGTGCTGGGCGGCCAGATCCCGCTGCTTTGGGTATCCCTGCCGGCGGTGGCCGCGCACGTCAAGGAAGGCCGGCTCAAGGCGCTTGCCGTCTCGACGGCCAAGCGCACCCCGGTGCTGCCCGAGGTGCCGGCCGTGGCAGAGACCATCCCCGATTTCAACGTCGATTCCTGGTACGCGATGTTCGCGCCTGCCGGCACGCCTGCGGCCATCATCGACAAAGTGCAGTCTGCGGTCGCCGCCGCGGCACGCGACAAGGCCATCCAAGAGGCTTTCCTCGCGCAGGGCGCAGTCGTCGTGGGCAGCACGCCCGCCGAGCTTGATCAAGTGGTCAAGACCGAAATCCCGATGTGGAAGGCGCTGGCCAAACAGGCCGACATATCCGTCAAATAACGCAACCTACGCGGCGGGCCGGGGCGGCCCGCCCTACTGCGCCTTGCTGACGCCGGCATCCTGCTCGCCGCGCACAGCCGCGGCGGCCCGTACGAAATTGTCCTCCAGCACGCCGAGCACGCGGTTGAGCTCGTCGATTTCCTTCGCGGACAGTCCCTTGAGGGCGTGATCGAAAAAGGCGTTGCGCCGCGGCAGCGCCTGCTGCACCACTGCCTTGCCCGCTTCGGTCAGGCGGGCGTTGGTCAGCCGGTTGTCCGCAGGGTCGACCATGCGCTCGATCCACCCCAGTTGCTCCATGGCCTGGAGTTGCCGCGTCAGCGCCGCAGGATCCTGGCGGGCGCGCTCGGCCAGTTCCTTTTGCGAGCACTGGCCGCGCTCGTGCAACGCGAGCAAAATGCGCCACCGCGGCAGCGCGTATCCCACGCAGCTGGCAAATGCCGCCTGCATGGTGCGATACGTTTGGCCAAGGTGCTGAATGACCTGCAAGCCTTGTCGTTGCTTGGGCAAGAATCCGTCTCCCCGAATGGCGCCTACGGGCGCGCCTGGCGCGGACGATGGAACGTCGCCGGCGCCCCGGGGCGCATCTTTCGAATCATTCGATGATGCGGGCCAGGCGCGTGGGAGGCAGGCGCCGCACGTAGCACAACGCCAACACCGCGACGGCCAGCGTGATGAGCTGGCCCGAGTGTATCGCACCGACCAACGTCGTCCGGGCCGCTTCGATGAGCGGCACGCCATCCTGGCCGTGCTGCGCGGCGCTGGCCAGGAACTGCGCATGCGCCTCGGGCGTGACCAATATTTGGGGATCGCGTAGCGGCTCCAGCCATGCGTGGCCATCGCCGGCGCGCAGCATACGGTCCAGGTCCGACGCATAGCGGCTGCCCACCACCGTTCCCATCAGGGCCGTCCCTATCATGCCGCCGACCATGCGCAGCGACTGCTGCATGGCGGTGGCGATGCCTAGCTGCGCGCGGCCGGCTGCCTGCTGGATGAACACCGTCAGGTTGGGCAGGACGAACCCCATGCCCAGCCCGGCCGCGAACATGTAAAGTGCGAACAACCCGTGCGCGGTGCCGGCATGCGTGCCGACGATGCCCAGGCAGGCCAGCACGAGCAAGACAAAACCCGCGTAGAACATCACGTTGGGATGCTCGATGCGCGTGATGATGCGACCGTTGACGATGCTGCCCAGCGTGATGCACGCGACCATGGGCGTAATCAGCATTCCCGCCTGCTGCGGCGACAGGCCGAAGCCGCCTTGCAGCAGCAGCGGCACATAGAACAGCAGCGAGAACAGCACCACGCCGGTGAGCAGGGCCAGCACGCACAATACCGCCAGGCTGCGGTTGCGGAACATCGTCAGCGGCACGATGGGGTGCGGGCATCTGCGCTCCCATTTGTACAGCGCCCAAAAGCCGACCGTGCCGGCGGCCGCGAGCGCCAGCACTGCGGGCGTGGCGCCGCTGCGCGGCAGCAACTCCACCGTCAGCTGCCACGACCCGAGCGAGGCCGCGATCAGCAGCGCACCCACCCAATCGAGCCGGATTTCATCGGCCGAATAATGGCGCAAATGCGGCAAGAAGCGCATGACGAAGCAGGCGCCCAGCAAGCCCACCGGCAGGTTGACGTAAAACACCGAGCGCCAGCCGTAGTGCTCGGTGAGCAGGCCGCCGAGCGTCGGGCCGATGGCATTGGCGATGCCGAAGGCCGAGCTGAACATCACCTGCCAGCGCAGGCGCACCCGCGGCTCGGGAAACAGATCCGGGATGCACGCGAACCCCGTGCCGACCAACATGCCGCCGCCCACGCCCTGCAGGGCGCGGGCAAAGACCAGCATGGGCATGCTCTGCGCCGTCGCGCACAGTGCCGAGGCCAGCGTGAACAGCGCGATGGCGCCCAGCACGAAGGGCTTGCGGCCGTAGTAGTCGCCCAGCCGGCCGAAGATGGGGATCGTGATCACCGACGTCAGCAGATAGGACGTCGCCACCCAGGCGTACCAGTCGAATCCGCGTAACTCCGCCACCGCGGTGGGCAGGGCGGTGCCCACGACCGTCTGGTCTATGGCCACCATCATCATGACCAGGCACATGCCCAGCACCGCAAACAACGACTGGCGAAACGGCAAGACTTGGCCACTGGAATAGGGCTGCACGGGCATGCGGGCGGACATTGATGGACGCATCAATGATTGATGGGTCAATGATTTTAGGGCGGCGCCGGCGCACCGGCAAATCGGCGCCCGCGCAAGATCGCCGCGTGCGGCCGGCGGTTCAACGTTGCGCCGCGCGGATGCGCTCCAGTTCGGGGACGAGGTAGTCCATCAGGCGCGCGGGATGCTCGACCATCGGAAAGTGCCCCAGGTCGGGCATGACGACAAAGCGCGCGCCTGGAATCATCCGGGCCACCCGCTCGCTGTCTGCGGGGCTTGCCGAGTAATCGTAGGCGCCGGTCAGCAGCGCGATGCCGAATCGATCGGCGCGCAGCCCCTGCAGGTGGACCGAGGCGTCGAAATCCTCGCTGTAGAAGTGCAGGTCCTCGGCGTAGGTGCCGAAGCCCCCCTGGGAATAGATCCACGCCGCCTCGCGCCGGGCCTGCAGGCTGGCGGCCGGCCCCATCAGGCCGCGCACGTAGGCTGGGTTATGCGCGGCAGCGTTGACCGCCGGATGCGCCAGATATGGCGTCAGCCTGCCCAATGCGCGCCACGGAGCTTCCAGCGCGACGACCCCGGCGACGGCCTCGGGATGCCTGGCGGCCATGTACAACGCCATGGCCGCGCCCATCGAACAGCCCAACAGCCACAAGGCCAGCGGCGCCAATGCCAGGCGCTGCACGTTGCTGGCGAACGCGTCCTGCAGCGTCCCGCCCGGCAGCTGGCTGAGCACGGCGGCAATCAACGGCGCGAGCATGGCGGCGCAAAAGATGCCATGGCGGGAGATAAAGCTGCGCAAGTCGGCATCGCGCCCCTGGTACCGGGGCAGGGCCAGGGCCAGGATGGCAAGCAGGCACAGCACGTGCAGGATTGCGCCGCCCGCCCGCTCATAAAGCAGCACCGCGGCTGGAAACGCGGCCGCCAGGCAGGCCGCGGCGCGCGCGGGAAACGGCCCCTCAGCAGGGCGCGCGAGTGAAGCAGCAGACAAGGTCATGGGCCATCGGGAAGCGCCGAGGACGACGCGCATACCGCGGCATGCGCAAGTAGCAGCGCGGCCGGGCTCCCGCACTATGTCGCACATCACCGCCGCCGTGGGTAACCTTGAGCAAGTCAGGCAACATTGTTCAACTCCTGACGCTGGCGTTGTGACGATCTACGAATGCCGTATCGAATTGCGCACCGGCACAAGGATCGGCCGCAATGACGAAGCCCGGCCTGTCGACCAGGGCCGGGCCTGCGCAAAGGTGGGCGCGCCGTCCTGGCCGCGCCCGGGTCAAACGTCGATGTTCGACGCCGACAGCGCGTGCGTTTCGATGAAGGCGCGCCGCGGCTCGACGTTGTCGCCCATGAGGGTGGTGAAGATTTCGTCGGCGGCGATCGCGTCCTCGATCTGCACCTTCAGCAACCGGCGCACCGCGGGATCCATGGTCGTCTCCCAGAGCTGCTCGGGATTCATTTCGCCCAGGCCCTTGTAGCGCTGCTTGGTCACGCCGCGCTCGGCTTCGGCGCGCAGCCAAGCCATGGCGGCGCGGAAGTCGTCGATGGCGACCTCCTTGCGCTTGTCGCCCTCACCGCGCGCCACCGTCGCGCCTTCGCGCACCAAGCCATCGAAGGTCGCAGCCGACCGGGCCAGCACGCCGTAGTCCGCGCCGCGCACGAAATCGTTGTCGAACACCGTCACGCGGATGTTGCCGTGATGCTTGCGGCGCACGACGACGCGATGCCTTTCGTTGGCCTCGTCGTATTCGGCCACGACCTCGACCTGGTTGGGCAGCGCGGGATTCTGCAGGGCCTCGTGCAGGCGGCTGGCCGATGCCTGCGCGCGCCCGGCGTCATCCAGCTCGATCGCGATGCCTTGCGCGATGGCCGACAGCGCGCCTTCGTCCATGGTCCGCGACAACCGCTTGATGACCGCGTCGGCCAGCATGTACTGGCGCGCCAGTTCGGCCAGCGCCTCGCCGCGGATGGGCTCGGCCCCGGCTGCCGGGATGACCTCGGCGTCCTTGAGCGCCAGCTGCAGCATGTACTGCGCTTCCTCGTGTTCGTCCTTGAGGTAGCGCTCCTCGCGCCCGGCCTTGACCTTGTAAAGCGGTGGCTGGGCGATGTAGACGTGGCCGCGCTCGACCAGCTCGGGCATTTGGCGGTAGAGCAGCGTCAACAGCAGCGTGCGGATGTGCGCGCCGTCGACGTCGGCGTCGGTCATGATGATGATGCGGTGGTAGCGCAGCTTCTCGATGTTGAAGTCCGGGCCGATACCGGTGCCCAGGGCCGTGATGAGCGTGGCGATCTGCTCGCTGCTGATCAGCTTGTCAAAGCGCGCCTTCTCGACGTTGAGCACCTTGCCGCGCAAGGGCAGCACTGCCTGGAACTTGCGGTCGCGGCCCTGCTTGGCCGAGCCGCCGGCCGAATCGCCCTCGACGATGTACAGCTCGCACAGCGCCGGATCCTTTTCCTGGCAATCGGCCAGCTTGCCCGGCAGGCCCGCGCCTTCGAGCACGCTCTTGCGCCGGGTCATCTCGCGCGCCTTGCGGGCCGCCTCGCGCGCGCGCGCAGCCTCGACGATCTTGGCGCACAGCGCCTTGGCATCATTGGGATGCTCGAGCAGCCAGGTCTCCAGCGTGCGCGCCACCGCCTCCTCGACGGCAGGGCGCACCTCGCTCGAGACCAGCTTGTCCTTGGTCTGGCTGCTGAACTTGGGCTCGGGCACCTTGACTGACAGCACGCAGGACAGGCCTTCACGCATGTCGTCGCCGGTGGTCTCGACCTTGGCCTTCTTGGCCAGCTCGTTGTCGGCGATGTACTTGTTGATGATGCGCGTCATCGCCGCGCGCAGGCCGGTCAGGTGCGTGCCGCCGTCGCGCTGCGGAATATTGTTGGTAAAGCACAGCACCTGCTCGGTGTAGCCGTCATTCCACTGCATGGCCACTTCCACGCCGACCGGTACGCCGCCGGCGCTCGACTCGGTGCTGACCCAGAATACATTGGGGTGCAGGACGGTCTTGGTGCGGTTGATGTACTCGACGAAGCCCTTGACCCCGCCGGAAAACGCGAAGTTCTCCTCCTTGCCCTGGCGCTGGTCGATCAGCCGGATCTTCACGCCGTTGTTCAGGAAGGACAGCTCGCGCAGCCGCTTGGACAGGATTTCGTAGTGGTATTCGACCTTGCTGAAGATCTCGGCGTCGGGCAGGAAATGCACCTCCGTGCCGCGCTTTTCGGTCGTGCCCGTCACGCGCAAGGGTGCGACGCGCTGGCCGCGGCGGAATTCCATTTCATGGACTTTGCCGTCTCGCCGGATCGTCAGGCGCAGCCATTCGGACAGCGCGTTCACGCACGACACGCCCACGCCGTGCAGGCCGCCGGACACCTTGTAGGAGTTCTGGTCGAACTTGCCGCCGGCGTGCAGCTCGGTCATCACGATCTCGGCCGCACTGCGCTGGAATTCGTCATCCTTATGGATGTCGGTCGGGATGCCACGGCCGTTGTCGGCCACCGAAATGGAATTGTCAGTATGGATGGTGACGACGATGTCGTCGCAATAGCCGGCCAGCGCCTCGTCGATCGCGTTGTCGACGACTTCGAAGACCATGTGGTGCAGGCCCGTGCCGTCCGACGTATCGCCGATGTACATGCCAGGGCGCTTGCGTACGGCCTCCAGGCCCTTGAGCATCTTGATGCTGTCGGCGCCGTAGTCGGTTGTTGCGGGTGCAGTGTTCTGTTCGGACATGGTCTGTACGTAAATGGGGGTGTAGGACGGCCTTGCGGCACGACCGGCCCGTCGCTGCGGCCATCCGCGGCGACGGCTGGATACCCGGCGCGCGGCTAGATGCGCATGGGCATGACGACGTACTTGAACTGATCGTCTCCCGGCAAGGTGATCAATGCCGAGGCATTGGGGTCGGGCTTGACCGACCAGGTCACTTCCTCTGTCTTGACGTTGCCGAGCACATCGAGCAGGTAGCCGACGTTAAAGCCGACGTCCAGCGGTTCGTGGCCGTAGTCGATGTCGATCTCTTCCTGCGCCTCTTCCTGCTCGGCATTGGACGATGAGATCTTGAGCTGGTTCTGCGCCAGCTGCAGGCGCACACCCTTGAACTTGTCGGTGGTCAGGATGGCCGCCCGCTGCAAGCTACCCTGCAAGGCCTCGCGCGAGACGTTGAAATGGCGCGTGTAATCAGTGGGGATCACGCGCGTGAAATCCGGAAACTTGCCTTCGACCAGCTTGGACACCAGCTCCACGCTGCCGAAGCGGAAGCGGATCTGGCCCGCGGCCACGTCGATCTGGACCGGCTCGTCGCTGTCTTCGAGCAGGCGCTGCATCTCCAGCACCGTCTTGCGCGGCACGATGACTTCGTGGCGCTGGGTCACGCCATCGGCCGGCGTGGCGCAATGCGCCAGCCGGTGCCCGTCGGTGGCCACGGCGCGGACCTGTCCGGGTTCGAAGACCAGCAGCATGCCATTCAGGTAGTAGCGGATGTCCTGCTGCGCCATGGCGAAGTGCACCATGTTCAACAGGTGGCGCAGCGCCTTTTGCGGCAGCGGCAGCGACACGTCCCACTGCTCGGGCTGCGCCATGGTCGGGAATTCGGTGGCCGCCAACGTCTGCAGCGCGAAGCGGCTCTTGCCGGCTTGCACGGTCAGCTTGTTGCCCGACTGGCTGAGCTTGACCTCGCCGGTGTCGGGCAGGGCGCGCAGGATGTCCAGGAGCTTGCGCGCGGCTACGGTGGTGGATTCGGACGAATCGCCCACGCCGAAGTCGGCATGGGTGGTGATCTGCACTTCGAGGTCGGTCGCAACGAAGGCAACCTTCTCGCCTTCCTTGCGCAGCAGGATGTTGGCCAGTATGGGCAGCGTGTGCCGGCGTTCGACTATGCCCGCCACGGTAGCCAAGGGCTTCAGCAATGCATCGCGTGCGGTTTGTACGAGTTGCATGTTCATCCTTTTAGAGTTTGTTCCAACACGTGCAGGGTATGGTTGAGCTCGGCCTGTTTGGCGCGGGCTTCCGAGATCTTGCGCACCGCGTGCAAGACCGTCGTGTGGTCCCGCCCCCCGAACAAGTCCCCGATTTCGGGCAGGCTTTTCTGCGTGAGCTCCTTGGCCAGGTACATGGCTATCTGGCGAGGCAAAGCGATGTTGGCGGGCCGACGTTTCGAATACATGTCGGCCACCTTGATCTTGTAGAAGTCGGCCACCGTCTTCTGGATGTTCTCAACCGTGATCTGGCCGTTGGACACGGACAGCAGGTCCTTGAGGGCCTCCTTGCAAAGGTCGACGGTGAGTACGTCGCGCCCATGGAAGCGCGCGTAGGCGAGCACCTTGCGCAGTGCGCCTTCAAGCTCGCGCACATTGCTGCGCAGGTGCTTGGCGATGAAAAAGGCCACTTCCTCCGGCATGGGCATGCCTTCGGACTCGGCCTTGCGCAGCAGGATGGCCACGCGCATCTCGAGCTCGGGCGGCTCGATGGCCACCGTCAGCCCCGAGTCGAAGCGCGATATCAGCCGGCTGTCGATGCCGGACAGCTCCTTGGGATAGGTGTCGCTGGTAATGATGATCTGCTTGCGCTGCGCGACCATCGCCTCGAAGGCGTAGAAAAACTCTTCCTGCGTGCGGTTCTTGCCGGAAAAGAACTGGATGTCGTCGATCAGCAGCAGGTCCAGCGAATGGTAGTAGCGCTTGAAATCGTCGAACGCCTTGCGCTGGTAGGCCTTGACCACGTCCGAGACGTATTGGTCGGCGTGCACATAGCGCACGCGGGTGCCGGTGCCAGCCGCGACCATGGCGTTGCCGATGGCGTGAATGAGGTGGGTCTTGCCCAGGCCGACGCCGCCATAGAGGAACAGCGGGTTGTACGACGTGCCCGGGTTTTCGGCCACCTGCAGGGCGGCGGCGCGCGCCAGCTGGTTGGCCTTGCCGGTGACGAAGTTGTCGAAGGTCAGCTCGGCGTTCAGGCGCGAGCGTTCGTAGCTATAGCTGTTGGCCGCGGACGCGCTCGTGGCCACTGCCGGCGCCTCCATGCGCTGCGCGGCGGCGGCCGGCGGATCGATGCCGGGCAGCGTGGGCGTGACGCCCGCGGCCGGTGCGGCGCGCTCGGCGGCGGCGGGACGCGCGGCAGGACGGCTGGCCCCGCTCGATTGGGGCAGCTCGAAGAACACCTGGACCGGGCGCTTGAACCACTCGGAGGCGAGCGCCTCGATCTGGTGCGAGAAGTTCTTGCGCACCCAGTCCAGCTTGAAGCGGTTGGGCGCGGCCACCCGCAGCACGGCCTGCGCCTCGTCGAAGGCGATCGGCACGAGCGGGCGTATCCAGGCGCTGATCTGCTGAGGGGGAAGCTCCTGTTCGAGGCGCCGGACGCAGGTCTGCCAGAACTCGTTCATTGCCTACCCCGGCCGCCCGTCAGGGTGTTGCAGCCCCCTTGGGGCACTGAACGAAGGGATCGTGGGGGCATCATTTCATTTGCCATGCAAACTCCCGATTCTACCTTGCCTGGCGTTCGGTTATCCACAGGCTGGGCCCGCCCGGCGGCGGCCGGTTCTGGCTAACTGTTTGACTAGCCTGGAAAAATTTGATGAAATGATGGGCTTTTCGGTTTGACGGCAGCTTTGCCTGCCACAAGCCTTGGCAGAAGCGTTTGCGTGCCTTATCGCGTGGCCGGGGCTGCCAGGGACTTTGATTGCGGCCCGGCGATCGGCCTGATAGGCCCAACCACTACGGTTAACCCACATTATGAAACGCACTTTCCAGCCCTCCGTTACCCGTCGCAAGCGCACCCACGGCTTTCGTGTGCGCATGAAGACCCGCGGCGGCCGCGCCGTCCTGAACGCGCGCCGCGCCAAAGGCCGCAAGCGCCTGGCCGTCTGATCCAGGGTACCCATGAGGCGCGCCACGCACCCTGCGGCGGCGCGCTTGCACCGCCCCTCTGAGTTCGCTGCCGCCCTGAAGGGCCGGCGGGTGAGCAGAGGGGCGCTTTTCGTGTTGAGCGCGGCGCTGCAGCCGGATGACGGCGCCGGGCAGGCGCAGGCCCGCCTGGGGATGATTATCGCCAAACGCCATGCGCCGCTGGCGGTCACCCGCAGCGCATTGAAGCGGGTCGTGCGCGAAGCGTTCCGGGCGGTCCGCCACGAGCTTCCCGCGGGCAATTACGTCGTGCGGCTGCAGGCCCGGGTGCCGGACTGTTCGCTAACCGCGCTCAAGCGCGCAGCGCGCGCCGAAGTGGACACTCACTTTCGCAAGGCGCGGCAATGCTGAAGGCCCTGCTGATCGCCCCGATCCGGTTTTACCGGTACTTCATCAGTCCGTGGACCGGCCATGCCTGCCGGTTCCATCCCACCTGCTCGGCCTACGCCATCACCGCGATTGAACGCCATGGCGCGCTGCGCGGCGCATGGCTGGCGCTGCGGCGCATCAGCCGCTGCCACCCCTGGGCCGAGGGCGGCGTCGACCCGGTCCCGCCAGCGGCCGCCCGCCACGACGGCGCGCCGCCACCGTCCGCCTGACCGACCGGGCATGCGGCGCCGCCGTGGCGTAGGTCGGCAGTTACTTTTTTTCGGCTTGCGCAACCAGCTCGCTGGCCGCCAGCGTTTCTGAAAGGCGCGCCATGGCGGTGTGGTCCTGGCCCGGACCAAGCAGCTTGCCCGCGCTGGCCCACAAATCGCGGCACAGCGATGCGAAGGGCGCCGGCACGTTGCCGCTGTCGGCCAGGCCCAACGCGATGCGCAGGTCCTTGATCATCAGGTCCAGGCCGAAGCCCGAATCGAAGCGCCGCGACAGGACGAACTGCTTGAACTTTTTCTGGGTCGAGTTGTTCATCCCGGTCGACGAGTTGAAAACGTCGACCATGACCTCGGGATCCAGGCCGAAGCGCTGGCCGATCAACATGGCTTCGATGCCGATCAGGAAACCGCCGGCCGACACCAGGTTGTTCAACGCCTTCATGGCGTGCGCCGTGCCGACTGGGCCAGTGTGCGTGATCGCCTTGCCCATGTGCGACAGCACCGGCTTGACGCGCTCGACTAGCTCCGGCTCACCGCCGACCATGATGGCCAGCTCGCCGGTGGTCGCGCGCGGCACGCCGCCGGAGACCGGCGCATCGATGAGATGCCCGCCGGCTTCGCGCACCAGCCCGGCCAGGCGCTGCGTCTCGGTGGGCACGCCCGAGCTCATCTCCACGATGACCGCACCCGGCTTCAGGCCGGCCAGTACGCCTTGCGGGCCGGTCAGCACTTGTTCGACCACGGCGCTGGTGGGCAGGATGGTGATGATGACGTCGGACTGGGCCGCGAGCTCGGCACCGTTGGCCGCCGCCACCGCCCCGGTCTTGGCTGCGAATTCCTTCAGGCGCTCGACGCTGGCATCCAGCGCGACGACCTTCAACCCGGCCTGGCGCAGGCGACTGGCCATGGGCCAGCCCATGCTGCCGATGCCGATGAAACCTATCGTGGGCGCCGTACCGGCGCCTGCTGCGTTGGCGGCCTGGCTCATTTGGACTTACCACCCTCGACGAGGCCTTCTTCTTGCAGGACCTGATTGGCCACCTTGAAGGCGTCCAGGCCGGCCGGAATGCCGCAATACACCGTGGCGTGCAGCAGGATTTCCTTGATTTCTTCAGGCGTCACGCCGTTGTTGAGCGCGCCCTTGACGTGCAGGCGGATCTCGGCGGGACGGTTCAGCGCAGTCAGCATGCCCAAGTTGAGGATGCTGCGCGTGCGGCGATCCAGGCCGGGCCGCGTCCACGCGTAGCCCCAGCACATTTCGGTGGTGATGTGCTGGAAGGCCTTCATGAAGTCGTTGGCGTTGGCGATCGACGTATCGACGTACTCGGCGCCGAGGACTTCGCGACGGACCTTCAGGCCTTCTTCATACAGTTGCTTCAGTTCGTTTTCCTTGCCGTTGGACACGGGCTGCTCCTTGCGTGTAAATGGAAAAGGAATGCCTTGTGGGCAAAATGATTGTATGACAATAGTACATTATTCGGCGGGCTTGTACAGAAGGGCCGGGCCCGCGTCGCAGGTCGACGCGGCATGCCCGCGCGCGATGGCGCAGGCGGCGCGCTTATGCCGCGCGGCATTGGCTGCGCGGCGCCAACGGCGCGCCAGCCGGGCCACGGACCGGGTGCGTTAAACTGAGCGGCTTTGCTTGGCCCCGCCTTGACTTGCCCCGGGCCGCGCCGTCCCACCTTTTGCTGGTACCCATGGATATCCGACGCACCATCCTCTGGATGATCTTTTCCTTTTCGCTGCTGCTGCTGTGGAACAACTGGCAAGTCCACAACGGCAAGCCGTCGCTGTTCGGCGCACCGGCTTCCCAGGCCATCGACGGCTCGGGCGAGCAGGGCCAAAAGTCGGCCGCCGTGCCAGATGCGCCGGCCGCCGCCACGCAAGCACCCCCGGCAGGCCTGCCCTCGGCCGAACAGCCCGCCCAGGCTCAGGCTGAGACCGTGGTCGTCACCACCGACGTGCTGCGCTTGACCTTCGACACGGCGGGCGCGCAGCTGATCCGCGCCGAGCTGCTGAAGTTTCCGGCCACCGACGATCCCGACCAGCCGTCGGTGCTGCTCGACCGCAGTGCGAACCTGACTTACGTGGTGCAGACCGGCGTCGTCGGCGCCCCGCAAGGCGCAAGCTTTCCCACCCACCTGACGCCTTTCCGCTTGACGAGCACGCAGCGCGAGCTGCAGGGCGATACGCTGGAGGTCTCCTTCCAGGCCGAATCCGGTGGCGTGGCCGTGACCAAGACCTTCGTCCTGCACCGTGGCCGCTACGACATCGACGTGCGCCATGATCTGACCAATGCCGGCAGCCAGCCGGTGTCGCCTTCGCTGTACCTGCAGATCACGCGCGACGGCAGCAACCCGCCCGATACGTCCCGGTTCTACCATACCTTCACCGGGCCGGCGGTCTATTCCGAGCAAGAGAAGTTCCAGAAAGTGAGCTTCTCCGACCTGGAAAAGAACAAGGGCGACTACATCAAGCAGGCCGACAACGGCTGGATCGCCATGATCCAGCACTACTTCGTCACCGCGTGGGTCCCGCCGCAGGGCAAGCAGCGGGTCAACGACGTGATGCAGGTCCAGCAGGGCCTGTTCGCCGCGCGCACCATCGAGCCCGTGGGCACGATCGCGCCGGGCGCCTCGGCAAGCGTCGATGCCAAGCTCTGGGTCGGCCCGCAAGACCAGGACGCCCTGTCGGCCCTGGCCCCGGGACTGGACCTGGTCGTGGACTACGGCTGGCTGACCATCATCGCCAAGCCGCTCTTTACCCTGATGACCTGGCTGCACAGCCTGCTGGGCAACTGGGGCTGGACCATCGTCGCATTGACCGTGCTGATCAAGGCGGCGTTCTACCCGCTGTCGGCCGCGAGCTACCGTTCGATGGCCAAGATGAAGCAGGTGGCGCCGCGGCTTCAGCTGCTCAAGGAAAAATACGGCGACGATCGCCAAAAGCTGAACGCGGCGATGATGGAGATGTACCGCACCGAGAAGATCAATCCGCTGGGCGGCTGCCTGCCGATCCTGGTGCAGATCCCGGTGTTCATTTCGCTCTACTGGGTGCTCCTGGCCAGCGTGGAGATGCGCGGCGCGCCGTGGATCCTGTGGGTGCACGACCTGTCGGTGCGTGACCCCTGGTTCATCCTGCCGGCCATCATGATGGCCACGATGTTCCTGCAGATCAAGCTGAATCCGACGCCGCCGGATCCGGTGCAGGCACGCGTGATGATGATCATGCCGCTGGTGTTCGGGGGGATGATGTTCTTCTTCCCGGCCGGGCTGGTGCTGTATTGGTGCGTCAATAACATCCTGTCGATTGTCCAGCAGTGGTATATCACCAGGAAGATGGCGCGCGAGGCGGAGGTTGCGGCCAATCGCTAGGCGGTGCGCACCGGGCCGTTTGCCATGTGAGGAGGGCCGCCCCTTGGGGCGGCCTTTTTTCGTCGGGCTAGCCGGCAGGCGGGCGGCCGAGCGCCCCGTGCGCCCGGCTACCCGGATGTTGCGGCGCCGGCCCGCCCCACCCGGCAACCTGCGCAAGGGGAGATTCGGACCGGCGCTGGGGAAAGGGTAGCGGCTTACTTGGGTGCTCCCGGATTCGCTAGGCTAGCGCGGCTTCATGTGCGCAGTGGCGCGTGCTTCAAGACGGTGCTGCAGTGCGGCCAGAAGGGTGGACAAGACCCAATAGATGAAGGCGGCCGAGAGGTACATGGCGAAGACTTCGAAGGTGCGCGCGGTGATGAGCTGGGCCTGCCGGAAGAGTTCCGGTACCTGGATGGTGGCGGCAAGCGATGTGTCCTTGACCAGGCTGATGAAGGTATTGCCCAACGGGGCGAGCGCCACGCGCGCGGCCTGGGGCAGGATCACCATGCGCAAGGTTTGTGCCGGGCGCAGGCCGATCGATTTGGCCGCTTCCCATTGGCCGCGGTCGATGGAGGCAATGGCCGCACGCAGGATTTCGGCGGTGTAGCCGCCGACGTTGATCGAAAAGCCGATCATGGCGGACGGGATGGGGTCGATCTGCAGGCCGAATTGCGCCAGGCCGTAGTAGATGACGAATAGCTGGACGAGCAGGGGCGTGCCGCGGATGAAGGAGATGTAGGTGCGTGCAAGCCAGTTCAGTGGGCTGATGGCCGATAGCCGCATCAGCGCCAGCAACAGGCCCAGCACTAGGCCGAAGGCCATGCCGCCTAGGCTGAGCACGACCGTGTAGCCGGCGCCCTTGAGCAGCAGCGGGGCGGATTGCCAGATCAGGGCAAGCGTGCCTTGTTCTTCCATGTTTTCTCCGTATGCGATCAGGCGTGTACGGCGGCCCGAGCGGGCCACCCGGCATCATGCCCGCATCGCAATGGGCCTGCAATGCATGCGGCCCGCCGAAGCGGGCCGCAGCAAAGGGCTAGGCACGCCCGGCAAACGCCGGGTGCGCGCAGGCAGAAAATCAGCGCGTGACGTCGGCGCCGAACCACTTTTCAGAGAGCTTGGTCAGCGTGCCGTCGGCGCGCAAGGCGTCGATGGCTTCGTTGAGCGCGGCCAGTAGTTGGGGGCTGTCCTTGCGCACGGCGATGGCCTGCTCTTGCTTGGCGAAGGGCTCGCCCACGGCTTCGATCGCGCCGCCCGATTTCTTGACCAAGTCGGCGACGATGAGCCGATCGTTCAGGATGGCGTCAATGCGTCCGGTGCGCAGGTCTTGGTTGCGCGAGGGATCGTCGTCATAGGTACGGACGTCGGCCTTGGGCTGGTTTTCGCGCAGCCATTGCTCGTAATTGCTGCCGAGCACCACGCCAACGCGCTTGCCGGCCAAGTCGTCCGGCCCCTTGATGTCGGACGTACCCTTGCGCGCGATGATCTGGATGCCGGAGATGGTATAGGGCTGGGTGAAGGCATACTTGCGCTTGCGTTCTTCCGAAACCGTCACCTGGTTGATGACAACGTCGAGCCGGCCGGTCTCGAGCGCGGCCAGGATGCCGTCCCACTTCGTGGGGCGGAATTGCGCCTTCACGCCGAGCTTTTCCACCAGGGCGTTGGCAAATTCGACTTCGAAGCCGGCCAGCTTCCCGGATTCGTCCTGGAAGTTGAACGGCGGATAGGTGCCCTCCAGGCCGATGATGAGTTCGCCGCGACGCTTGACCTCGTCGAGCGCCTCGGCCGCGACGGCCACATGCGCCACGCTTGCACCGACCACGGTCGCAAGCAGTAGCCGGACGTAGAAGAACAATTTCATGACTGGCTCCGTTTTCGTTTTGGGGTTTTTTCAGGACTTCGGCCGGCTGCGCCGCGCGCAACGTGCCGACATGCCTGGCCGTGGCGGCGGCATGCGGCACGCCCGGTCCCATGCATCGGCTCGAAAGGATGATCGTATCGCGCCGCGCCACCGACGTCCGGCACGTCCGCTATATCGACAGGGGCATTACTGCGCGGCAAACGGGCTGGCGGTCGATCCAAAGTTTTCGGCCGCCCATGTTTGTGCGGCATGGGCCGCATCGGCCAACAACACGTGGTCCGCCGTGGACGGCGTGGGCAGCACGAGCGCCAGCACAGCCAGCGCCAGGCATACGCCGACCGCACCCAGGCAGCGGGCGAGGCGATCCGGTGAAGTTGGCTGGGCTGCTGGCATTTTGGCTTTCGGCAGAAAGCGGCCGGTATCGACCGCAGCACGAATTATGAAAAGCCTTGCGCCCCAAGCCAACGAAGATATTGGCGTTAGAAAAGAGCCTGGCGTCATATGACGCCAGGCGTCGCCCAAACCGCCAGGCCTGTAATCCACACGCTGCCCACGCTAGCCGCGGCATGCGCGGGCCGGCGCCGACATCAGGCCGCGAGGAATTTCTCGACCAACTTGACCCAATACGTGGCGCCCACCGGCAGCAGGGCGTCGTTGAAGTCGTAGTTGGGGTTGTGCAGTTGGCAAGGGCCCATGCCGTGGTAGCTGTCCAGGCGATGGTCCCCGTCGCCGTTGCCCAGGAACAAGTAGCAACCGGGCACTTTCTCCAGGAAGAAGGCGAAGTCCTCGGCGCCCATGAAGGGCGGGATGCTGCAATCGACATGCTCGTCGCCGAAGGTTTCGCGCGCGACCTGCGCGGCGAACGCGGTTTCCTTTTCCCAGTTGACCAGGGGCGGATAAGAGCGGATGAAGTTCAGTTCGCCGGTCGCGCCGTAGACCTGCGGCAAGGTGGTGACGATGCGGCGCATGCCTGCTTCGATCTGGTCCACCATTTCGGGGGTAAAGGTGCGCACGGTACCGCGCAGCACGGCCTGGTCGGGGATGACGTTGTAAGCATCGCCGGCGTGGATCTGCGTGATCGTCAGCACCGCCGATTCCAGCGGGTCCTTGCTGCGCGAGACCAGCGTCTGCAGCGCATGCACCATGTCCGCGGCGATCACGATGGGATCGACGGCGCGGTGCGGCTGCGCGGCATGACCGCCCACGCCGCGTATGGTGATGTCCCAGCGGTTGCTCGAGGCCATGGCTGGCCCGCTGCGAAAGCCGAACTGGTTCACCGGCATGCCCGGCATGTTGTGCAGCCCGAACACCGCGTCGCAGGGGAATTTTTCGAACAGGCCGTCCTGCATCATGGCGCGCGCCCCGGCGTTGCCGCCCTCTTCGGCCGGCTGGAAGATGAAGATCACGGTGCCGTTGAAGTCGCGATGTTTGGCCAGGTATTGCGCAGCGCCAAGCAGGATGGTCGTGTGGCCGTCGTGGCCGCAGCCATGCATGCGGCCTTCGATGGTGGAGCGGTGCGCGAACCGGTTGTATTCGGGCATGGGCAGGGCATCCATGTCGGCGCGCAGGCCGATGGTCTTGCCCGGGCCGGCGCCGTGCAGCACGCCGACCACGCCGGTCTTGCCAAAACCTGTGTGCACCTCGATGCCGAAACTGCGCAGGCGCTCGGCCACCAGCGCCGAGGTGCGCGTTTCTTCAAACGCCAGCTCCGGATGCGCATGGATGTCGCGCCGCAGGCTGGTCAGTTCGGCATGGGCACGTTCGATTTCGTCTAGGGTCTTCATGGTGTTGCCAAAAGATTCCGTGGCTTAGTCATTCCAGTCATTTCTGTGGCATGCGCTGACGTGGCCGGGGGCGATCTCGCGCAGCAGCGGACGTTCGACAGTGCATCGCGGCTTCGCATGCGGGCAGCGCGGATGAAAGGCGCAGCCCGTCGGCGGCGACAGCGGCGAGGGCAGTTCGCCCTTGATCGGCTGGTAATCGCGGCGCCCCGGACGCAGGTCGGGCAATTCCTTGAGCAGGGCCTGCGTGTACGGGTGGTTGGCCCGGGAAAACACCGCCTCGGCGGGCGCAAGCTCAATGATACGACCCAAATACATGATCGCCACCCGGTCCGAAACGTGGCTGACCACGCCCAGGTTGTGGCTGATGAACAGGTAGGTCAAGTCCAGGTCGCGGCGCAGCTGGGCAAAAAGGTTCAGCACCTGGGCCTGTATGGACACGTCCAGCGCCGCCACCGCCTCGTCACATACGATCACCGAAGGCTTGAGCGCCAACGCCCGGGCAATGCCGATGCGCTGGCGCTGCCCGCCCGAGAACTGGTGGGGATAGCGTTGCGCATAGGCCGGGTCCAGACCCACCTGCCGCATCAACCCTGCCACGTAATCAGCCTTGTCCGACTTGGCAACCAGGCCGTGGACGACCGGCGCCTCGCCGATGATGTCCAGCACCCGCATGCGTGGGTTCAGCGACGCGTACGGGTCCTGGAAGATCATCTGTACGCCCAGTTCGTAGGCGCGGCGCTCAGCGCCCTGCATGCGTTCGACCGGCTTGCCCCGGTACAGGATTTGCCCGGCCGTCGGCCGCAGGATGCCCGACACCATCCGGCCCAGCGTCGACTTGCCGCAGCCCGATTCACCGACGATGCCGATCACCTCACCGGCGCGCACGTCCAGGTCCACGCCCGCGACGGCCTGCACCACCTGTATCTTCAGTCCCGCGCCGAACAGGTTGGCGATGCGTCCGGCCAAGTCCACGGGCTGCACGAAGCGCTGCTCCAGCCCGCGCAAGGACAAGATCGGCGCGACGGTTTGCGTGGCAGGCGACGGGGCGGTCACGTCCATCTGCACTACGGTTCTCCTGCGTGCCAGCAGCGGGCCCAATGGCGCGGCCGATGCTCCACGGCCGGCGGCGCCTGCAGGCAGGCGCCGGTCGCGCGCGCACAGCGCTCACGGAATGCGCAGCCCTGCGGCAGGTTCAACAATGACGGGGTCATGCCCGGTATGGGCGCAAGCGGCTGCCCGCGCGTGGCCGGCGTCGGAATGGACGCGATCAGCCCGCGGGTATACGGATGCAGCGGCTGGCCGATGACGTCGGCCGTGGCGCCGGTTTCGACCACGCGACCGGCATACATGACCGCCACGCGGTCAGCGAGCCCGGCCACCACCGCCAGGTCGTGCGTGATCCAGATCAGCGCCGTGCCCGTTTCGCGGCACAGTTTCTGCATTTCGTAGAGGATCTGGCCCTGTATGGTCACGTCCAGCGCCGTCGTGGGCTCATCGGCGATGATGAGCCGCGGCGAATTGAGCAGCGCGATGGCGATCGCCACGCGCTGGCGCATCCCCCCGGACAGCTGGTGCGGGTATGCGCGCAGCCGCTCCTGCGGGGACGGGATACCGACCTTGATGAGCGCCTGCAGGGCCAATTCGTGCGCCTGCTCGCGGCTGACGCGCCGGTGGGCCAGCACCGTTTCGATCATTTGCGTGTCGACGCGCAACACCGGGTTGAGCGTCATCATGGGGTCCTGGAAGATCATCGCGATCTCGCCGCCGCGCAGCGCGCGCAGCCGCCGCGGCGAGGCCTGGCGAAGGTCTTCGCCGTTGAAGCGGATCTCGCCCTCGACGATGCGGCCTGGTGCGTCAATCAGCCCCAGCACCGAAAACCCCGTGATGCTCTTGCCCGAACCGGATTCGCCGACCAGTCCGAGGATTTCGCCGGCACCGACCGACAAATCCACGCCGTCGACGGCCTTCACCACGCCGGCGCGGGTGAAGAAGTGCGTCTTCAGGCCACGCACTTCCAGCGTGGGCGGGACTGGCGTTTGCATATCCATAGGCAGCCGGCCGCTCACAGGGCGTTGCGCGGGTTGAGCACGTCGCGCAGGTGATCGCCCACCAGGTTGATGGCGATGATGGCGATGGCCAGCGCAATGCCGGGAAAGAAGGAAATCCAATACAACCCCGACAGCAGGTACTCGAACCCGTTGGAGATCAGCATGCCCAGCGAGGGCTCGGTCACCGGCACGCCCACGCCGAGGAAGGACAGCGTGGCCTCGAGCGCGATCGCGTGCGCCAGGTCTATGGTGGCGATGACGATCAACGGCGGCATGCAGTTGGGCAACACGTGCCGGAACAGCACACGCCCCCAGCCCAGCGACATGCAGCGCGCGGCCTCGACGTACTCGCGGCCGCGCTCGACCAGAGCAGCGCCGCGCGCGGCGCGGGCGAAATACGCCCATTGGACGACCACCAGCGCGATGATGACCTTGTCGACACCCTTGCCCAATATGGCCAGCAGGATCAGGGCCACCAGGATGGCCGGAAACGACAGCTGGATGTCCACCGCCCGCATCAGCAAGGCATCCACGCGCCCGCCGAAATACGCCGCGATCAGGCCAGCGGCAGCGCCGATAAAGAAGGCCGCCACCACCGAAACCGACCCCACGAGCAGGCTGGTGCGCATGCCGTAGAGAATGGCCGAGAACACGTCGCGCGCCTGGCCGTCGGTACCCAGCCAGTAGGTCATGCTGCCATCCCCGCTTTCGCTGCCCGGCGGCAGCTTCGAATCCAGGATGTCCAGCGACGCGATGTCGTAGGGGTTTTGCGGGGCGATCCAGGGCGCGAACAGCGCAGCGCCCACCGTCAGCACGAGCAGCGCCACGCCCAGCAGCGCCAGCTTGCTGGCGCCGAAGTCGGCGAAAAACTGGCGCAGCGGCGTCTGGGCGCGCGCCGGCGCCGCTGCAGCCGTCGTCACGGCAGGCGCGCTCATGCGCGCTGCTCCAGCCGAACCCGCGGATCGAGCACGGTGTAGATGATGTCCACGATCAGATTGAGCATGACCAGGAAGAACACTATCAGCATCAGGTAGGCCACGACCACCGGACGGTCCAGGTTGATGATGGAATCGATCAGCAACTTGCCCATGCCCGGCCAGGAAAACACGGTTTCGGTCACCACCGCGAAGGCCATCACCTGTCCGAATTCGAGCCCCGCGACGGTCACCACGGGGATCAGGATGTTCTTGAGCAGGTGCACGCCCAGCACGCGCTTTTCTGACAAGCCCTTGGCCCGTGCGAACTTGATGTAATCCATGGGCAGGGACTCACGCGCGGCCGCGCGCGTGACCCGCACGATCATGGCGCACTTGGCCAGCGCAATGGTGCTGGCCGGCAGGATCAGGCTCGCCCAGCCGTCGAGGGTCAGCACGCTCAGCGGCACGCCCAGCACCGAAACCGTCTGGCCGCGGCCGCTGGCCGACAGCCAGCCCAGCTGGACGGCAAACAGCATGATCAGCATCAGGCCGACCCAGAAGTTGGGCAGCGAAAACCCCAGCACCGAGCCGGTCATGATCGCGCGCGAGCTCAGGGCAGTCGGCCGCAGGCCAGCGGCGATGCCCAGCGGCACGCCGACCAGCACCGATATCGACATGGCCACGGTGGCCAGCTCGACCGTGGCCGGCATGCGCTCGATGATCAGGCGCATGGCCGGCTCGCCGGTCAGGAAGCTATTGCCAAAGTTGCCCTGCACCGCCTGGCCCAGGAACGTCAAATACTGGACCGGCAGCGGCTTGTCCAGGCCGAGCGACGCGCGGATGGCCTCGCGCTGCGCGTCGGTGGCCTCGGGGCTGGCCATCATCGCCACCGGGTCACCCACGAGGTAGATGCCCGCGAACACCAGCGCAGACATCACCAACAGGACGACCAGCGTCTGTAGCAGCCTGCGGATAATGGTTGCCAGCACGACGCAGCCGCCTCCGCGCTACTTCTGCAAGGTCGCGTACTGCACCAGCGTGGTCTGGTCAGGACGGCCTTGGTACCGGATGTCCTTCTTCATCGCCCACACCGAAAGCTCGAAGTGCAGCGGCAGCAACGCATAGTCATCCATGGCCATGTTGCTTGCCTGCTGCAGCAGCTTGGCGCGCTTGTCGTCATCCATGGTCTTGGCAGCCTCGCGCACCAGCTTATCCATCTCGGGGTTGGAATAGCGGCCGCGGTTGGTGGTGCCTTCGCCGACCTCCGGATTGCGCGTCATCAGCAGCGACGTCAGCGGGTTGGACATTTCGCCGCTGGTCACCGACCAACCGGCAAGATAGGCACTGAACTCATAGCCGTCGCGCTTCTTGAAGAACACCGACGGCGCCAGCGCCTCGACGCTGGTCTTGACGCCGATGCGCGACCACATGGATGCCACGGCTTGCGCGATCTTGGCGTCGTTGACGTAGCGGCCCGACGGCGCGCCCAGCGTGATGCTGAATCCGTCAGGGTAGCCCGCCTCCTTGAGCAGCGCCTTGGCCTTTTCCGGGTCGGCCTTGGGCGCTTCGGCGTGCTCCTTGGACGAGCCGAACATCGGGTACGGCAGGACGTTGCCTGCGGCCAGGGCCACGCCTCCCATGACCCGCTCGACGATCGCGTCGCGGTTGATCGCCAGCGACAGCGCCTGGCGCACGCGCTTGTCCTTGAGCGGGTTCTTGTCCAGTGGAATGCCTGGCGTGGGCTCGGCGTGCTGGTCCATGGCGACGTACATCACCCGCACCGACGGCGTTTTCTCGATGTAGAGGTCCTTGTTCTGCTCCAGCTTGGGCAAGTCATCGGTGGGTGGATCCTCGATGAGGTCCACGTCGCCGGCCAGCAAGGCGGCGACGCGGCTGGCGGCGTTGGACATCGGCCGATAGATGACGCGATCCCAATCGGGCTTCTTGCCCCAGTAATGTTCGTTGCGCTCGAAGACCAGTTCGGCGCCGCGCTTCCAGGAAACGAACTTATAGGGACCGGTGCCGACCAGCCCATCGCCGCTGTTCAGTTGGGTGGTCGTCTTGCCCTCGGGCGCAGGCCCCGAGGCGGCCTTCTTCGACAGGATGGGCAGCTGCGCCAGGTTGATCAACAGCAGCGGCGCCGGGCCCTTGGTGGTGATGCGCACCGTCATGGGATCCACGGCCTCGGCCTTTTCCACGGCACCCAGGTACAGGGTGAACGGCGACGGACTGTTGGGCACTTTCGGGATGCGGTCGTAGGTAAAGACCACGTCCTCGGCGGTCAACGGCGTGCCATCGGAAAACTTCACGCCCGGCCGCAGCTTGAAGGTCCACACGTTGCCGTCGACCGTCCACGATTCGGCCAGCGCCGGCCGCGGCTGCAGCTTGGCGTCGGCATGCACCAAGGCGTCGAACAGCGTGTGGGAAATCTGCGTGTTGGGGGTCAGCGCATGGTACTGCGGGTCGAGCGAGCTGGGCTCGGTCTTGAGCGCCACGATCAGGTCCCGCGCCGCCACAGGACCCGCCATGCCAAGCATTGCGGCCAGTGCCGCACCCACTCCCAGTAAACGCAGCCATCGACGTGCCATCGTTTTCTCCCAATTCGTTGCGCAAGTTGCACTGCCGCAAAGAACATAACCACCAATCGCACGGGCACGCAACCGTTATATTCCCTTAGTTGATTCGCGCGCACGGCGCGCTTATTTGGGTATTGCGCATTTGTTTATGACCCTGTCCGATCACGATCCCATCGCCGCCATTGCCACCGCGCCGGGCCGCGGCGGCATAGGCGTGGTGCGCATCTCCGGTCCCGACCTCGCCCCGCTTGCCAGGGCGCTGTTCGGCCGCGACCTGCAGCCCCGCCACGCGCATTACCTGCCTTTCCGCGCGGCCGATGGCGAAGTGCTGGATCAAGGCATCGTCCTGTATTTCCGCGCCCCGCATTCCTATACGGGCGAGGACGTCCTGGAGCTGCAAGGCCACGGCGGGCCGGCCGTGCTGCGGCGAATACTGGCCCGCTGCCTGGAAGCGGGCGCGGCGCTGGGCATGCGCCTGGCCGAGCCCGGCGAGTTCACGCGCCGCGCCTTCCTGAACGACCGCATGGACCTGGCCCAGGCCGAGGCCGTGGCCGACCTCATCGAAGCGTCTTCGGAAGCTGCCGCGCGCGGCGCCATGGCCTCGCTGTCGGGCGAGTTTTCCCGGCGCGTCAACGGCCTGGCCGAACGCATCGTGCATCTGCGCATGCTGGTCGAAGCGACGCTGGACTTTCCTGAGGAAGAAATCGACTTCCTGGAAAAGTATCAAGCCCGGGGGACACTGGCCGCGCTTGCCGATGACCTGGATGCACTGATCGCCCAGGCGCGACAAGGCGTGGTGCTGCGCGAAGGCCTGCACGTGGTGCTGGCCGGCGAGCCCAACGTAGGCAAATCCAGCCTGCTCAACGCCCTGGCCGGCGATGAAGTGGCCATCGTCACGCCGATTGCCGGTACCACGCGCGACAAGGTGGTGCAGCAGATCCATCTGGACGGCGTGCCCCTGCACATCGTCGACACGGCGGGGCTGCGCGAAACCGACGACACGGTGGAAAGCCTGGGAATTGCGCGCACCTGGCAGGAAATCGCGCGCGCCGACGTCATCCTGCACTTGCATGACGCACGCCAGCCCTCGGGCGCGCTGGATACCGAGATCGCGGCGAGGCGACCGGGCAAGGCGCCGGTGCTGACCGTCTACAACAAGATCGACCTGTTGCCGGCCGATGCGCGGCTACCCGAAGGCGTATTGGGCATTTCGGCGCGCGAGGGGACCGGCCTGGACGTGCTGCGCGCCGAACTGCTGCGCATCGCCGGATGGAATCCAGGCGGCGAATCGCCATGGCTGGCGCGCGAACGGCATATGGTGGCGCTAGAGGATGCCCGCGCGCACCTGCGCGAGGCGGCCGTGCATGCGGCGCAGGACGACCGCGTGCTGGACTTGTTTGCCGAGGAACTGCGCCTGGCGCACGAAGCGCTGTGCCGGATTACGGGCGAGTTTTCCAGCGACGACTTGCTGGGCGAGATTTTCTCCAGCTTTTGCATCGGCAAGTAGTCTGATTGTCTACCTGTATTGCCGGATCGGCCGCGATTGTTATAAAATTTATAACAAATATAACGATTGTGTCGCCATGCTCTCCTTGAAAAAGACCGCCGTTGCGGCCGGCGTCGCCGTCATCGTTCTCCTGGCCGTTTACGGCACGCTCGCCGCTCTCGGAGGGCTGGTCATCGCCATCCTGGCCATTTACTGCCGGCACGCGGCCACCCCGCGACAAAAAGCCTAACCTCATTCTGGTCATCGTACTGGCCCTGCTCGGCGGTCCCTTGCTTGGCGTCGGCGTGGCCAAGCATAACGAGGCCAAGCGGCTGCAGGCGCAGCAAGCTGCCGCCGCGGAAAAACAGCGCATCCAGGCCATCGAACGGGAAAAGCGCATCCAGGCCCGCATCGACGACGCGATGAAGATCGAATGCAAGTCGGTCTTGGAAAACCGGGCCTTTGCCAATGCGATCGTCCGGCAGACGACCAGCGGCCCCGTGATGGGCATGACGCACGACACGGCCAAGAAGATGCAGCGTGCTGCCAGCGAGCACGTCGATGCCTGCCGGCGCACCGTCGAATCCCGAATCCGTTCGGAGCTGCGCTCCGAAGGTTGACTCCCAAGCATCCGGCGACACGCCCGCAGGCCTTGCCCTTGCGTCCGATCGCCCGGCACCGCGCGGGCTGTCGGCGTCAGTGGACATGCCTGGACAGGACGCGCCTGTAGATGCACGAACCCGCCACTGCCCATGAGCCTGCATTGCCTTTTTCCTATTCGCAAATCCGCGGCAGCCGCCAGCCTTTTCTGGATGGTCGCTACCGCACCCAGCCCGGCGCTTGGGGCGGCGCAAACCGCACCCGCCCTGGTGCAGGCGTTCAAGGATAGGCTGACCAATGTGCGCGCCTGGCTGCACAAGGATGGCCAGTCGTTGCTCGACATGGACGTGGTGATCGTCGGCAACGGCAAGACGCCCGTGCGCACACTCGACGGCAAGCCGCAGCTGACCGCCGGCAGCGATGGCACGCTGCGCCTGGCCATGCCGTCGGCGTATCGGGCCATCGCGTTGCCCGTCTACAAGGGCGATGTCCGGCAGGTGCAGGCGCTGAAAGCCAGGCACAAAGGCACAGACTTGGATGCCCTGGCCGTGCAGGCAGCCAAGGACGCAGGCGTCCAATGCCGCTGGCAATACCAGTCCTCCGGCGAGGTTCATCGCACCTGCCACGTCAACCTGGATGATCTGATGGGCAACCTTCTTGCGTGGCGCACAGCGCCTTGCAAGAAGGGCGACGGGACATGCGTCGACTACAGCGGGCAAAAGTGGTCGCTGCTGCCGGCCGCAGGCCGGATGGAGCCTGAACAGCGCAAGAAACGGCTGTACGACAGCCCTGCCCTGCTGCTGGAGGAAACGCTGCGCGACAAGATCGAGGTGGTGGACGCCAACGGCAAGCGGCTCGATGCTTATAAGATCAGCATTTCGCGCACCGCCGGCATGAACGGCGAGCCCTTGGTGCTCGAACCACGCCTTTATACGCGCAACACCAAGGACGACGAGCTGGTGCGGGCAGCCGTACTGCCGCTGGAACAGCTGCTGGGCGCATCCATCGTGGTCGACGCGCAGTCCCAGCTTCGGGTTCAAGCCGAGCGCCAAAAAGCACAAGCCGCGCAGCAAGCCGCCGATAACGCCATGGACGCGCTGCGCCGCCAGCCCGATGGCTACGGCGCCTTGGCGATGGAGGCGGCCCAGGCGCGTGGCACATGCACGATCGGCGCCGTACCGCAGGGCAAGTCCGAAGCCCAGGCAGACGCGGCGCGCCATGGCGTGCTGGCCACGCAAGCATACCGGCAATGGCGCGGATCGAACGACGACCGGTTTTCCGGCGTGTTTGGCGACGCTTCTTCCTTGTACACCGCCTTGCAGCGCCAGTCCTGCCAAGTCGCGGTAGGCAGCGGCGCAGAATTGGCCCCCATGGCCGCAGCGCTGCGACGTGACGGCGTGGCCTTCACAGTCATGCCCGCGGTCGTCAGCATGGACGAGGCCGAAGCGGCTTACGCACAATCCAAAGGGTTTGCCAGCGCCGCAGACCTCAAGCTGGCCGCGGCCATGGGCGGCCTGTCGCCGGCGCGCCGGCAGGCCGAGATTGCCGCACGCCCCTACCGGATCACCCTGACATGCCGGTACGGCAACATGATCACCTACCTAGATGGCTGCCTGTCTTCGGGGGGGCTGGATTCACCCATCACGGTGCGGGTGGGAGCGGCCATCGCGCAATACGACGGCAGCAACTTCTATGAGTTGGGAAGCGAAACGCCGGACGGATTCGTGTTCGATGCTGCGCCCAATGTCGCCTTGCACGTGCGCAACCTCTCCGACCAGGCGGTGCTGACCTTGCACGTAGTCGACCGGCGCACGGGCCAGGCCGTCTTCAGGCAAAGCGCGGGGCCGTTCGGTTCACTGACATTCGCGCGCTGACCGCCGTCGGGTACGGCAGCGTGCCGTCCCGGGCTGGTCCAAGGCGCAAGTTCGTGCACCTGCGACAGCGCCCATCACGACTTGCGGGCCGCCTGCACCAGGCATTCGGACAACCTGTCGAAATGCACCAACGCCGCCGGGGTCAGCGTCACTTGTTTGCGCCGGGCATCTTCGGTATCGACCAATGCGATCCACCCCTTGGCCCGCATGGCTTTCAGGCGTGCATGCAGCGTGGCCGGAGAGCCGATCGTTTTTTCAGCCATAATGTCGCGCACTGAAAGCCGCCGGTCTTCCTGTGAGGCGCGGGCGATCAGTCCGAGGATACGCTCTTCGAGCGGGTCGAGCGAAGGCAGGGAAGGCAGGCCGCGCAATGCTTCGGCAAGGCGCAAGAAGCGGATGTAAATATCAGCGGGCCGTTTCTTTCCTTTCATGGGGCAAGGGTGCGCGCGGCAGCGCGCGCCGTCGGCAGGACCGGTATGGCGGACATTCTAGAACAGGGCAAGTGCGTGCTGCTCACCGTCTTGCTGTTCCTGGCGAGCCTGGCGGCAAACGAATGGTTTTTCGCCGGTTCGGAGTTCGTGCGCGGCATCAATTGGATCTACTTGCCGGCCGGTGTGCGATTGATCTGCACCCTGCTCTTTGGCGTTCCCGGAATGCTGGGATTGCTGGTAGCCTCCTGGATCGCCTGTTTCGGCTACTTCTTTCCCGATGACTTCATGCGCTCGCTGGCTGGCGGCTTGCTGGCCACCTGCGCGCCTTGCCTGGCTTACCTGGCGGCGCGGCGCGCATTGCGACTGGGAAAAAACCTCGCAAACCTGAGCGGCCGCGGCCTGCTCGCGTGCATCGTGCTTTTTGCCTCGAGTAACGCCGGGCTGCACCACGGCTGGACCATCCTGCGTGGCGCGCCGGCCGACTCGCTTCAAGGGCTGTGGGCAATGTTCGTCGGGGATGCGTTGGGCGCGCTGGCCGTCTGCTATGCAGCCAGGCTGCTTTTGGCCTTGCTACCGGGCGGGACACGCTCTGCGGCCCGGCCGTCCTAGCCCTTCCGGTGGTCTCGACAACCACCCCACGGCCCCCGTATCCTGCTTGCATCGCCGGCATCGCCCCGGCTCCCTACGGAGCGCCGCCTCCCATGGCCCATGCCAGCCTACCCGGCGGGCCTCGCCCGGACGTACAAGGTTTCTACGACGAGGTCACGGGCAGCGTCCAATACGTGGTCAGCGACCCGCGCACGCGCTGCTGCGCCATCATCGATCCGGTGCTGGATTTCGACCACGCCGCCGGCTCGGTCGCCACCCGCAGCGCCGACGCGATCTTGGCGTACATCGGCGACCAAGGCTTGCGCCCGGTCTGGATACTGGAAACCCATCCGCACGCGGATCACTTTTCCGCCGCCCATTACGTGAAGGAAAAAACCGGCACCCCAACGGCCATCGGCGCGCGTATCGTCGAAGTCCAGGCCGTCTGGAAAGCCGTTTATGGCATGGACGAGCTACCGGCCGACGGATCGCAGTGGGATCGCCTCGTCGACGATGGCGACCAGCTCGAGGTCGGCGACCTGCGCGTGCGGGTCATGGCTTGCCCTGGCCATACGCCGGCGTCGGTGACGTACGTGGCCGGCGATGCGGCGTTCATCCACGATACGCTGTTCATGCCGGATTCGGGCAGTGCGCGCGCGGACTTTCCCGGCGGCTGTGCAACCCAGCTTTGGCACAGCATACAAGCCATCCTGGCATTGCCTGACGCGACGCGGTTGTTCACAGGCCATGACTATCGCGCCAACGGCCGCGAGCCGCGCTGGGAAAGCACCGTGGGCGAACAAAGGCGGTCCAACATCCACGTCGCCGGATACGATCACGACCGCTACGTCGCCATGCGGCGCGAACGCGATGCAAGCCTGCGGCCGCCCACGCTGATGCTGCTTGCCTTGCAAGTCAACATACAGGGCGGGCGCCTACCCGACCCGCAGGCCGACGGCAGGCGCTATTTGACGTTCCCGCTTGATGCCTTCGCGCGCCTGCACACGCCCACATCACCGGGTTGAACGCGAACAGCCGCTCAGGGCAAGGCCAGCCGCGCGTCCAAATCGACGATGGTCTGGTACAACACGCGCGTGCCGTCCAGCAGCTGGTCCGGCGTGATCGATTCTTCCGGACAATGGCTTCGGCCGCCCAGGCACGGGATGAAAATCATGCCCACGGGCCCGGTGTACGCGACGTACACCGCATCATGCCCGGCACCGCTGGGCAGCCGCATGCTCGCGTAACCCAGCGCGGCGGCGCTGCGCTCGATGGCATCCATGACCAGCGGCGCGCACGAGGTGACGCCTGATCGGCTCAGGTCGCGCAACACCGCTTCGACGCGCACGTCGGCCAACTGCGCCGCGCAAGATTCCAGCAGCCTTTCCGGGAAATCGGCGAGCACCCGCTCGTCGTCGCTGCGTACTTCCAGGATCAGCGTCACTTTGGCCGGCACCGCATTGGACATATTGGGGCTGGCTTCGATACGCCCCACCGTGGCCACGACATAGCGGTCCTGCGTATGCAGTTCGCGGGCGCGGCGGCAAGCGGCGTCGATCAGGCGTGCAGCACCGACCAGCGCATCTCGCCGCAGGTCCATGGGCGTGGTACCGGCGTGGTCGGCCTGGCCGGAAACGGTGATCGACACGCGGCGTATCCCCACGATGTGGGTCACCACGCCGATGGGGATCTGTCGCGATTCCAGCACGGGTCCCTGCTCGATGTGCAGCTCGACGAAGGCCGCCGTGCTGTCCGGCACCCGCAGCGGCCTGTCCAGCGCCTGCGGGCAAGCACCGATTTGGGCCATGGCCTGGGCCAGCGTTTGGCCGTCGGCGCGCGCGGCCTGCAGCATCGCGGTGTCGAGCTTGCCAGCGAAGGCCCGGCTGCCGACGCAGGAAATGCCGTAATCGCTAGGCTCTTCGGACAGGAAATCGATGACCTCGAACGGATGGGCAAGCGCCACGCCCTGCTCGTGCAAGGCATGGGCGACTTCGATGCCCGCGAGCACGCCAATGATGCCGTCGAACCGGCCGCCGGCAACCACGGTGTCGCAGTGCGAACCGGTAATGATGGGCCGCGCCCCGGCCGCCGTCCCGGCGCGCCTGCCCACGAGATTGCCGCCTTCATCCAAGCGCACATCCAGGCCGGCGGCTTGCATTTGCTCGCGCAGCCAATCGCGGGCGGCGGCAAAGTGTTCGCTAAACGCGCGCCGCGTCCACGGCACATCGGGATCGGTGAACGTTGCGAGAGTCTCGACGCGCTGCCATAGGCGGGCGGCGTCAATGGGTGGCATGGAAACAGGCGGCTTGGGCATGACGACTCGGTGAAAAAGACAGGCATGCACTGTAAGGCCAGCAAGCATAAACGACGCATGCTAATTTATTGTTCATCTATGACCTTACGTTAAGGAAATAGCCTCATGGCCCTGAATCTGCGGCAGATCGAAGTCTTTCGTGCGGTCATGCTCACTGGCTCCATCAGTGGAGCTTCACAGCTGCTGCACGTGTCCCAGCCTGCCGTCAGCCGGCTGCTGTCCTATACCGAAGCCAAGCTGGGCTTTACCCTGTTCGAGCGCATCAAGGGTCGGCTTTACCCCACGCCGGAGGCGCGCCGCCTGTTCCAGGAGGTGGAAGCGGTTTACCGGGGCGTGCAGCGCGTCAACGATACGGTCGATGACCTGCTGGAAAAGCGCTCCGCGACACTACGCATCTGCTGCAGCCCGAGCCTAAGCCAGACCCTGTTGCCCCGGGCGCTGGCCCTGCTGGGCGACCGGTACCCAGAGGTGCGCATCCACTTGGATACCCAAAATGTGTCCGAAATGATCGATACGCTGTTAACGCAGCAGTTCGAAATGGGCGTGAGCATCCAGCCCTTGGAGCATCCCAACTTGGAATGCCGGCCGCTTTACCAGAGCCGCATGATGGTGGCCCTCCCAGCCAGCCATCCCCTGTCGGACCGACCAGCCTTGAGGGTGACCGACATTGTCGGCGAGCGGCTGATCGGCTACGGCGCCGACACGCCGCTAGGCATCCTTCTGGCCTCGGCCTTTCGCCGCGAAGGGCAGGAGATCAAGCCGGCGATCGAGGTCCACCATACGCACACCGCCTGCGCCCTGGTCCAGTCCGGATCCGGCATCGCCATCGTCGACGGGCTGTCAGTCACGGGCCGCAGGTGGCCGGAAATCATCACGCGCCCCCTGGACCCCCGCACGGCTATCACCGTTTGCGCGGTGTACTCGCGCTTTCACCCGCTTTCCATGATGGGTAAGGAGCTGTTGTCGCTGCTGGCCGACGTGGAGCGGCCGGGCTCGGTGCTGGCCGAACCAGCTGATGTTTAACTGAATGTTATGCAACAAGGATAAAAAAGCATATGTATTCAGGAATGGCCCATCTATAGAATCAATGCGTTACTTCGCGCGGACGGCGAGCTGCGCCCGCTGCCCGACTTATCTTTCATCAAGGGGAATTCCTGATGCGCAACCTCCTGTCCGCCCTGGCCTGCGCCATGCTGGTCAGCGGCCCCGCCGCTGCCGAAACCTGGGACATGGCCACGCCTTATCCCGATTTCGAGTTTCACACCCGCAATATCCGGCAATTTGCCGACGACGTCGGGCAACTCACGGATAAGAAGCTGGAAATCAGGGTTCACAGCGGACAGTCCCTGATCCGCCATCCCGAGATCAAGAACGCCGTGCGCAGCCGCCAGATCCCCATCGGCGAATTCTTGGTGGCCCGCCTGGCCAACGAGCACCCCATCTACGAGCTCGACGCCGTGCCGTTCTTTGCATCGTCCTACGACGAGGCCAAGGCGCTGTGGGATGCGCAAAAGCCGTTCATCGAACAACACCTGGCGAAGCAAGGCTTGCGCGTGCTGTTCTCGGTGCCATGGCCGCCCCAGGGGCTGTACACCAAGCGCGAAATCACCAACGTCAAGCAGCTGCAAGGCCTGCGCTTTCGCACCTACAACACGGTAACCGAGCGCATGGCCACGCTGCTGGGCATGGTACCGACCCAGACCGAGGCAACCGAAATGGCCACGGCCTTCATCACCGGCCGCATCGATGCCATGATGACGTCGCCCTCTGGCGGCGCCCAGAACAAGGCTTGGGACTGGAGCACACACTTCTACCATGTGCAGGCCTGGCTGCCCAAGAACGTCGTGGTCGTCAACGAGCGCATCTTCCAGCGCCTGGACAAGGATGTGCAGGCTGCCGTCCTGCAAGCGGCGGCCAAGGCCGAGCAGCGTGGCTGGGAAATGAGTGAAATCGATACCAAGGAAGGGGTCGACCTGCTGGTCAAGGGCGGCATGAAGGGCATCACTCCCTCTGATGAGCTCGTCGCCGGATTCAAAAAGGTCGGCGAACAATTGACCGTTGATTGGCTCGAAAAGGCCGACGCCGACGGCAAGGCCGTGGTCGAAGCCTACCGCAAGGCGATCGGTGGACGCCCGTGACAAGCAGCGCGCGCGACGGCGGCGCCACGTCACTGCGCCGCCTGCTTGATGCCCTGTACCTGTGGAGCGGGCGTTTGGCAGCGTGCTGCCTGGTCGCCATCTGCGTAATCGTGACGGCGCAAGTACTCGGGAACGCCGTCGACCGGATCCTGCTTGCCGTCGCCGGCTGGCAAATCGGCATCGTCATTCCTGCCTACGCCGACATTGCGGGTTTCTTCCTTTCCGCTGCCACCTTTCTGGCCATGGCTCACACGCTGGCTACCGGGGACCACATCCGGGTGCAACTGTTGCTGACGCGCCTGCCGGCGCGCTGGCGCAAGGGCTTCGAGCTCTGGTGCTGCGGCGTCGCAACCTTGATGGCGAGCACGGCCACTGTTTATGCGGTCATCTTGGTCATGGAGTCCATCGAGTTCGGCGACACGCTGCCGGGCATGCTGGCCATTCCCCTGGCCATCCCGCAGTCGGTCATGGTGCTGGGACTGCTCATCCTCACCATCGCCTTGGTCGATTCCTTCTGCGCGGTATGGCGGGGCAGGCGACCCGTCTATGACAAAGAGGTGGGCGAGGAGCTGCTACAGGGTGGATAGCGTGCGCGTGCGACTCTTCTGATGGCGCGAACGCCCACGGCACGGCGTTCGCGTCATGCGTACCCGCCAGCCCGACTGACAGGCACCTATCATGATCGACATCCTTCTCTCTTTATTGCTGCTGGCAGCAATGTTTACGCTGTTGGCCAGCGGCCTGTGGATTGCCCTGTCGCTAGCCGGGGTCGGCGTCATGGCCATGCTGCTCTACAGCAGCGCTTCGCCGGGCCAGGTCATGGCTTCCACCTTCTGGGGTGCAAGCTATTCCTGGGAGCTCGCCGCGCTGCCACTATTCATTTGGATGGGCGAAATCTTGATGCGCTCGCGGCTATCAGACGACTTGTTCACTGGCCTTGCACCATGGCTCAACCGCTTGCCTGGCCGGCTGCTGCACATCAACGTGGTCGGCTGCGGCTTGTTCGCGGCGGTGTCGGGATCATCGGCCGCCACCGCAGCCACCGTGGGCAAGATCGCTCTGCCGGAACTGCGCAAGCGCGGCTACGACGAGGTCCTGGCCATGGGCAGCCTGGCTGGTTCGGGAACATTGGGCCTGTTGATCCCTCCATCCATCATCTTGATCGTCTATGGCATATCCAGCGGGCAGTCGGTGATTCACCTGTTCATCGCCGGCATCCTGCCGGGCCTGCTCGTAGCGGCGATATTCATGGGCTACATCATGGTCTGGGCCACGTTGAACCGCGCCAAGATGCCGCCGGACGACCCGCCCACCACGCTCCGGGAGAAACTGCACCACAGCCGCAGGCTGTTTCCGCTGTTGCTACTTATCGTCGGCGTGGTCGGCGCTATCTACCTTGGCCTGGCCTCGCCCACCGACGCCGCAGCCATAGGTGTGGCGCTGGCGCTGCTGATGTCGTGGCGGACGGGAACGCTGAACTGGTCGAGCTTCGTGGACGGGGTGATGGCGGCCATGCGCACGTCGTGCATGATTGCATTCATCCTGCTGGGGTCGGCGTTCCTGACAGTGGCCATGGGCTTTGCCGGCATCCCAAGCAGCCTGGCCACTTGGATAGGGTCGCTTGGCCTGTCGCAGTATGAATTAATCCTAGCGCTGACTATCTTCTTCGTCCTGCTCGGCTGCTTCCTGGATGGCATCTCCATTGTCGTACTAACCACCTCCATCATCCTGCCCATGGTGCAGCAAGCGGGCATCGACCTGATCTGGTTCGGCATTTACCTCGTGATAGTGGTGGAAATGTCGTCGATCACACCCCCAGTCGGCTTCAATCTTTTCGTCATCCAGGGCCTGACGCGACATGGAATGTTCCGGGTAGCCCGCGCCGCGTTGCCCTTTTTTGCAGGATTGGTGCTCGCCGTCCTCGCGCTGACGGCTTTTCCGGGAATCGCCACATACCTGCCTGCACAAATGGCACGCTAGGAGGAACGGAACATGCATATAGACGCCAACGGCATTGCCTGCCGCGTCGAGGTCGACGGCCAAAACGGTGGACCGGCCGTCATGCTTAGCCATTCGCTGATGCTCGACGTGGACATGTGGCAACCGCAACTGGCCGCCCTCGCAGCCCGTTATCGCGTCATTCGCTACGACACCCGCGGCCACGGTGGTACCGGCGCACCCGCCTCGTCATTTACCCTGGCCGACCTGGCTGACGACGTCGATGCCATCTTGACGCAGCTGGACATCGATAGCGTGCACTTCGTTGGGCTCTCCATGGGCGGCATGATCGGGCAGCAGCTCGCGATCCGGCATCCGCACCGGGTGCGCAGCCTAGTGTTGGCCAACACGCTGAGCGCCTACGGACCGCAAGCCATGCCAATGTGGCAAAGCCGGATCGACGCAGCCAGCGGACCGCAAGGCATTGAACCGCTGGTCGAGCCGACGGTGACGCGATGGTTTACCGACGCCTTTCGCGCGGCAAATTCCGACACGCTCGATTGGGTACGCAAGTTGATACGCCGCACGTCGGTGGCCGGCTACATCGAGTGCTGCAAGGCCTTGATGAAGCTGGACCTCACCGCCAGCCTGCCACGCGTGCAGGTGCCTGCCTTGGTGATCGCAGGACGCCAGGACCCGAGCACGCCAGTGGCGGGATCCGAAGTCATTGCCAGGGCACTGCCTGCCGCGCAACTGGCGATCATAGAGGACGCGGCCCATATTTCCAACATTGAGCAGCCCAAAGTCTTTGAGTCGCTGCTGTTGACGTTTCTGGACAGGCAGGTGCAAGCCGATAGCCGCCAATAACCTAGGAGCTTCGCATGACCATTCCGCCACGTACCATTGACTTCAACGCCGACATCGGCGAGGGCTACGGCGTGTGGGCCAGCCCCAACCAGATCTGGCGGGCTGATTTGGAACGTGGCGGCTCCATCGACAGCATGGATCCCCCCGTGCAGGCCGAGCGCATCATGCGACTGGTATCATCGATCAACCTGGCCTGCGGATTCCATGCAGGCGATCCCTACCTCATCAAGCGCTACGTAGCGGCGGCCAAGGCCGCGGGTTGTCGGGTCGGCGCCCACCCGTCCTATCCCGACCGTGCTGGATTCGGCCTGCGCTACATGGATATCGCCAGGGACGAACTCAAGGCGATTATCCAATACCAGATTGGCGCGCTCGACGCCTTCCTGCGCATGGAAGGCATGACGTTGAGTCACGTCAAATGCCACGGCGCGCTTTACAACCGCGCCGGTCGCGACAAGCAGATCGCCGAGGCGCTAGTCGAGGCCGTGGCCGAGTACCGCGAAGGCCTGCCGCTGTATGGCTTTCCGTTTTCGATCATGGAAGAAACGGCGCAACGAATCGGCGTGCCCTTTGTGCGCGAAGCGTTTTCGGATCGTGCCTATCATGACAATGGCATGCTGGTCGACCGACGGCGCGCCGATTCCATGATCGTCGATCCGGCTGCCGTGGTCGAACGAGTGATCCGCATGGCCACTGAAGGCGTGGTGCGCAGCGTCGAAGGCAAGGACGTCGCACTGCAGCCCAGCTCGATCTGCTTTCATGCCGATACACCGCCTGCCATCGCTTTCTTGGAAGGCGCACGCAACCAGTTGCAGGCGTTGGGCGTGCAAATAGGCCAACCAGCTTAGCGCCACGCGTGGCCATTCGCTATGGCTTGTCGCCTCAGTACACTTCGTAGCCGCGTTCACGCAGGCATGTACCGAACGCACGCGCATACGATTCGGTCGCCACAGACGTGGTCCACCGGGTGGCGTTTGCCGGGTCGAAACCGCTGTGATTCATCGCCTGTCGGCGGCATTCCTGCTTGTCGGCAGACTGCTGCGCAGTGTGCTGCCCGCTCGCGGGTCGCGCGGTTACATCGAACGGCTGGGCAGAGGCGTCGACTGGCGGCTGCCCATACGCGGCCTCGGGCAAAGCATTCGCCTGCGCCGGTGCGGTAGCAGGCGGCACTGCTGTCCACGCATTCGACGGGTAGTAGCGTGGGGCTGCCGTATACAGCACGGAGCCCCCGTATCCATGGCGCGAGCCGCTACCCACTGCCAGGGCAAACCCCGTCCCTACCAAAGCGCCCACGCCCAGGCCTATCCAAACCCCGCTGGAATGTCCATGATGGCGCCATCCCCGGTGGTGATGAGGTTTCCAGCCGTGCGCGGCCGCCTGCCCGCTTATCGCAGCCAAGGTGATCGCCAAGGCAACTGTCTGCCACTTCCGGGAAATCATGTCTGCCAACCGTTCATCCATGTCGCCGCACGGCGGCACTATGGCTACTGTACTACGCGGGCAGCGCCCGACATGCAGCCGGACGTTGCATGGCGTAACTGGGGTCGCTTACGGACCGAGGCCTGTGGATAGCCCCTAGGAAGCCCACTGTGCACAGCGTGTGGATGGATTCTGGAGAACCAAGCGTTTGGTGCCTGCCGCAAAACTTGTCCAGATTCCGGATACCAGCCAAACAGCGTTTCTACACAGCGGAAAAATTTCCTAAGCTTTTGGCCCGCAACGGTTTTTTGCGATTCGCAAGTTATCCACAGGGCATCTTAGTCACCAGTCTTTATATATACAAGCCTTGTAGATAAAACCTATTGTTCCCACCCCCAGTATGGGGGACCTGGCCCCCAAGGCAGGAAAAATGCCACTTCCAGGAACGACTCGACGCTAGACCCGCGCCAGTTTTTCCAGGGCAGCGTCTAGCGTTTCCTTCTTCTTGGCAAAGCACAACCTGGTCAGCCGGTGGTTGGAGGACGGCGCTTGGGGATCCAGGTAGAGGGCGGACACAGGAATCGCCGCCACGCCATGTTCCAAGGTCAGCCATTTGGCGAACTCAGCTTCCGGCGCATCGGAGATTTCGCTGTAGTCAGCCAGCATGAAAAAGGTGGCCGGCGTCGGCAGCGGTTTCAGGCGGGTGGAAGCAAGTCCTTGTGCGAGCTGGTCGCGCTTGGCCTGGTAGAAGTCGGGCAATCCCAGATAGGTTGCGGGGTCCTGCATGTAGTCCGCAAGCGCGTGTTGCATCGGTGACGGTACGGTAAACACCATGAACTGGTGCACCTTGCGCAGCTCCCAGGTCAACGCCGCGGGCGCGCAGCAATAGCCCACCTTCCAGCCGGTTGCGTGATACGTCTTGCCGAACGATGAAATGACGAAGGCACGTTCGGCCAGTATCGGGCGGCGCGCCAAGCTGGCATGGCTGCGGCCGTCGAAGACGATGTGCTCGTATACCTCGTCGGCGGCCAGTAGCACGCCGGTATTGCGTACGATGGTTTCGAGCGCATCCAGGTCGGCGTCATCGAGCACGGCGCCGGTCGGATTGTGGGGAAAGTTCAGCATCAGCAGGCGGGTGCGCGGACCGATCGCGTCGGCAATGCGCTGCCAGTCGACGCGGTAGTAAGGGTCGTCGGCAGTAGGCGCGCGCATGGGCACTGGCACGGCGCGGCCGCCGGCCAGCCGGATCGCCGGAACGTAGGAGTCATAGCAGGGTTCGATGACGATGACTTCGTCGCCAGGCTGCACGGCGCACAAAATCGTGGCCATCAGGGCCTCGGTCGCCCCGCTGGTGACGGTGACTTCGGTTTCCGGGTCATAGCGGCGGCCGTAGAGCGCGTGGACTTTGTCGGCTATCGCCTGGCGCAAGGCCGGAACACCTGCCATGGCGGGATATTGGTTATGGCCGTTTTCCATGGCACGGGCGACCAATTGCAATAGCTTGGGGTCAGGGTCGAAGTCCGGAAAACCCTGGCCCAGGTTGATGGCGCCTGTTTCGACCGCCAGGCGGCTCATGACGGTGAAAATGGTCGTGCCGACGTCGGGCAATTTGGAAACGATCATGGTTTGATGCCACTGCGGGATTAAGGAAAGGGATATCGTGCGCAATCATACGCAGCCGGTCGCGATTATTTGGAAATAACTGCAGGGATTTTTCCTGCCGCCATACGGGTAAACCTGAATAGGATTTCGCGACGGGGCGTGGGTATGCTGCCCAGCGCAGTGAAAATCAAGTATTGCGCCGCGGGTCGCCGCCGCCGTGATCTGCGGTATCGCGATGGCCGGGCTTTACCAGATGCTTCGGCGTCCGCGTTGAATCCGCCGTTCGAGTAAGCGTTCTTGATTCACTGGCACTTTGTGTTTTTATAGGACGCACGACATCATGGCTCAAACGGGCAAAGTCAAATGGTTCAACGCTGAAAAAGGTTTCGGCTTCATTACGCCGGATGCTGGCGGCGCGGACGTGTTCGCCCACTTTTCCGCCATTCAGGGTCGCGGTTATCGCAGCCTGAACGAAGGGCAACAGGTCGAGTACGAAGTCAAGGAAGGGCCGAAGGGGCCGCAAGCTGCGGACATCCGGCCGCTTTAAGCGCTCGATTCAAGGAGCCGGCCGTGGCCGGCTTTGCAGCGCCCTGCCCGTGCGGCAGGGCGTTGTTTTTTGGTACCGCTATGCTGCAGTGCAGCATAAATGGGCGCCGTATGCGCGTACTTGCGTAGCAGGCGGTGATTCTTCTTGCCCCTTCGGACGAGGGAATCGGTGCGCTTGGACCGCTTGTCCATGAGAAGTTGAGAATGGGGAGCTGCGCCGTCGCTCCGCACCGATGCCGGCTGCAAGCGTGCGACAGGATCGTGTCACGGTCCAGTTTAGTGGGACAGTTTGTCGTGAGGGGACGGATCCGGGCTTAGCCGAACCCGGTAGGCAGGCAACGCCTGACAGGCCTTGTTGTTGAACACGGTGTCCATGTTGGCAGGCGCAACGACGAGCAATGTCTCTTGCCGGCGACTGCATTCGTGCGGGTTGAATCCTGTAACCCACAGGCGTCGTGAAGACGAACACCGGGCGAGGCTATGACGGTCGATGCCTCAAGAAGATGAACGTAGAACGTCTTGGTACGAAGCGGCTACGAACGCGAGCGACGGATGTTGCGGGAAGGTGTGTTCGGGTGTGATAAGGTGGTCGCGTTCGCGCACTTCAACCGCTTGGTAGGGATGCTACACGTTGAGTTTCAGTAGGTGGCGGTTCTGGGCGCTTGGTCCCGAGCGCAGGGGCACTGAAATCGGCGAGAGGATGCGCGGTATTTCCGGATCCCGTTGTGAGATGAAGGTCCAACGAGTGGCGAATCCCGGAAGATCGCGCGTCGACAATCCGACGGTCGATGATTCCACGCGCGCACGCGTGATCGTCGGGCGCGTGAGATGACGTAAGTGGTCAGGCGGAGGGCACAGCGTGGTCATTCGTCATGACTTGGGTAAGCAGTCAAATCTTGGTCGGCACACGGCGATATTGCAGGGACCGGTGACGGTGCCGTTGAAGGACATACTCATTGGTAAAGAGCTGCGGCAAAGCCTGTGTTGTGATCGTCTTACACAAACGACGGTCGGGTGATGTTTCACGTGGAACAACCTGGAATCACGATGCACGTGGTTCCGCTCAGGCACCAACCCGGCCGGTTGTCACGACTCCGCACCCGTTTCACCGGGCAGCCTGCGTCAGTGCGCGCGCGCCAGCGCTCCTGCTTGCGTCTTGTGTCGTCAGATATGGGCGTCATCGCGCCGCACACCACCGCCACTGCATCAACTAGTCCGTTCCGACCGACAATTTTGTTTCGGGGAAGCGTGCCGGTTGAACGTGTCAATCGCCCACAACGAAGCCGACTGCACCTACAGGTGGGCGATCGTCGTCAAAGCTGCCTTGTCATTGAATTCAATGCATGTATGCTGCCACGTTCCACAGGGTGGTTGTCGTCTCCTGCGTTGTAGAACGCTGCACCGTACATGCCTCGGTGGCGTGGAACGAGTTGAGCAGCGGGACTGCGAATCCATGCGGCGTCAAGACTTGGCTGAGTGAATGTCAGAACAGCTTTCGCTGCCAGCCGCCGGCCGGAGGACTAATGCAAATCGAGATGACCTTGCTGCGCAATCATCTGAGATTCTGGCGTATCCAGCACGGGCCGTGCCGTGCGGCGCGGAACGTCGATCAGCATGGCGAAGCGCTCTGGCGGGTCTTGTTTCACGTGGAACACCGCTATCCCCGCGGACTATAATGATTCTTTCTGCACCGTCCACATTTACCCAACCATGGATTTTCCGAGCGAGTTCGACGTCATCGTCGTCGGTGGCGGCCATGCCGGCACTGAAGCTGCGCTTGCCGCAGCCCGCGCCGGCAGCAAGACACTGTTGCTGACGCACAGCTTGGAGACGCTCGGCCAAATGTCCTGCAATCCGTCCATCGGCGGCATAGGCAAGGGACACTTGGTCAAGGAAATCGATGCGTTGGACGGCGCTATGGCCCTGGCCACGGACGAAGCAGGGATTCAGTTCCGCATCCTGAACCGATCCAAAGGTCCGGCGGTACGGGCGACCCGAGCCCAGGCCGACCGTGTGCTGTACCGCCAAGCGATCCGCCGTCGCCTGGAGAACCAGCCCAATCTATGGCTTTTCCAACAGGCGGTCGACGACCTGATGATCGAAGGCGATCGCGTCGTGGGTGCCGTCACCCAGCTGGGCATACGCTTCCGCTCGCGCGCCGTCGTACTGACGACCGGGACTTTTCTCAACGGACTCATCCACGTCGGCTTGCAGAACTACGCAGCGGGCCGCGCAGGCGACCCGCCTGCCATTACGCTTGGCCAGCGGCTGCGCGAATTGCAATTGCCACAAGGGCGACTCAAGACCGGCACGCCGCCACGGCTGGATGCGCGCACCATTGATTTCTCGGTGCTGGAAGAACAGCCCGGCGACCTGGACCCCGTGCCCGTTTTTTCCTTCATGGGCAATGCCGCCATGCACCCGCGGCAGCTACCTTGCTGGATCACGCACACCAACGAGCGTACCCACGACATCATTCGCGGCGGCTTGGACCGCTCGCCTTTGTACAGCGGGATCATCGAAGGGGTCGGTCCCCGGTATTGTCCGTCCATCGAGGACAAGATCCAGCGCTTCGCCGACAAGACGTCGCACCAAGTCTTCCTTGAGCCCGAAGGCCTGGATACTAACGAAATCTATCCGAACGGCGTTTCGACCAGCCTGCCCTTTGACGTGCAGCTGGCACTCATCCGTTCCCTGCCCGGCCTGGAGAACGCCCACATCCTGCGCCCGGGCTACGCCATCGAGTACGACTACTTCGATCCGCGGGCGCTCAAGACCTCCCTGGAGACGCGTGCGATCCAGGGCCTGTTCTTTGCTGGCCAGATCAACGGCACGACCGGCTACGAGGAAGCCGCCGCGCAAGGCCTGTTGGCTGGCGTGAATGCGGCGCTGCAGGTCCAAGGTAAAGAACCCTGGACGCCGCGGCGTGACGAAGCCTACCTGGGCGTGCTGGTCGACGACTTGGTCACCCGCGGCGTCACGGAGCCGTACCGGATGTTTACGTCGCGGGCCGAATATCGCCTGAGCCTGCGGGAAGACAATGCCGACATGCGTCTGACCGAGCACGGGCGCCGCTTGGGCATCGTCAGCGACGCCCGCTGGGACGCGTTCAACCGCAAGCGCGACGCGATTGCCGCGGAGATCGAGCGGCTACGCTCGACCTGGGTCAATCCCCGCATCCTGCCTGCGCACGCCGCGCAAGAACTGCTCGGCCAACCCATTGAACGTGAGTACTCACTTACAGATTTGCTCAGGCGGCCCAACGTGACGTACCGCCAGCTGATGCAGGCTCGCAATGGCGACGGCGAGTTGCTTGCAGGACCGGGCCTACCCGAAGGCGAACTGGCCGAGCAGGTCGAAATCCAGGTCAAGTATGCCGGCTACATCGCCCGCCAGCAGGACGAGGTCCGCAAGCACGCCGCGCACGAAAACCAGCGCATCCCTGACGACATCGACTACGACGCCATCACCAGCCTGTCGTTCGAAGTGCGTCAAAAGCTCAAGGCTGCCCGGCCGGAAACCATTGGCCAGGCCGCCCGCATCTCGGGCGTCACCCCTGCGGCGATTTCTCTGCTGCTCATCCACCTCAAGCGCCTGCACTACGGCACGCGCCGGCGCGCCGCATGAGCCTGGCAAGCCGTCCCAAGGGCGGCTTTCCCCCACGGGGGAAGGCGCGCAGCGCCAAGGCCGACGCCTTTGTCATGCGCAAGGCCGTGCCTGCCTCCGCGCCTTGGGACCGCGACGCTGCCGCGCAGCGGCTGGCAGCCGCCTGCCAGGCGCTCGGTGCAGGCTTGCCGGTCGAGCGACAAGCGCAGCTGCTCGATTACTTGGCACAGCTACAGCGCTGGAATCGTACCTATAACCTGACGGCCTTGCGTGATCCTGACCAGATGCTGGTGCAGCATCTGTTCGACAGCTTGGCCGTGCTCGCGCCGCTGGCGCGATTCCTAAGCGAGGTCGCCGCGCCGCGCCTGATGGACGTCGGTTCCGGCGCCGGATTGCCCGGCGTGGTGCTGGCCATCGCCCGCCCGGATTGGCAGGTCTGCTGCGTGGACGCGGTCGAGAAAAAAACGGCCTTCGTCAACCAAATGGCCGCGGTGCTGCACCTGCCAAATTTGTCGGCGCGCCATGCGCGGGTGGAAACGCTCGATCCCGCCGGATGCGACGTGGTGATTTCCCGTGCGTTTGCATGCCTGGAAGATTTCGCCGCCCTGGCCGGCCGCCATGTGCGCCCGGGTGGTACGCTGCTGGCCATGAAAGGCCGGCACCCCGAAGACGAAATCCGCGCCTTGCATGACGGGCAACCCTGGCAGGTGCAGCGCGTGCAGCCGCTGGATGTGCCCGAACTGCAGGCGCAACGATGCCTGATCTGGATGTGCCGGAAAGGAAGCCCATGACGACCAACCCGCCCGCAAGCACGGCCCACGTTTTCTGCATCGCCAATCAAAAAGGCGGCGTAGGCAAGACCACGACTGCGATCAACCTGGCTGCCGGCCTGGCCACCCAGGGCCAGCGCGTCCTGCTGGTGGACCTGGATCCCCAAGGCAATGCCACCATGGGCAGCGGCATCGACAAGAGCAAGCTGCAGACCAATCTTTACCAGGTGCTGATCGGCGAAGCCACCATCGCGCAGACCCGCGTGCGGTCGGAGTCTGGCGGCTACGACGTGTTGCCGGCCAACCGCGAACTGGCCGGCGCGGAGATCGACCTGGTCGATATGCAGGAACGCGAGCGCCAGCTCAAGGCCGCCTTGCAGGCCGTGGCCGGCGACTACGACTTCGTCCTCATCGATTGCCCGCCGACGCTGTCGCTGCTCACGCTCAATGGCCTGGCCGCGGCGCACGGCGTCATCATTCCGATGCAATGCGAGTACTTCGCGCTCGAAGGGCTGTCCGACCTGGTCAACACCATCAAGCGCGTGCACCGCAATATCAACCCGGAGCTGCGCATCATCGGCCTGCTGCGGGTGATGTACGACCCGCGCATGACGCTGCAGCAGCAGGTTTCCGCGCAGCTCGAGGCCCACTTCGGTGATAAGGTGTTCAAGGCCGTCGTGCCACGCAACGTGCGCCTGGCCGAAGCGCCCAGCTACGGCATGCCCGGCGTGGTCTATGACCGCAACTCGCGTGGTGCGCAAGCCTACATCGCCTTCGGCGCCGAGATGATCGAACGGGTCAAGCATATGCGCGCGGCATCCTGATCGATCCGTCATCGGCCATGCATGTCCTTGCCAACCGAATGCGCGACGATGTTGTGCTGGGCAGCGCCGGTGCGCGCCTGGTGCGTATCGAAGAGGCTGCCCTGAATGCGACGGCGGTGCGCGAGCAGCAGCTCTACGACGGGTGGCTGTTGCGCTGGGCCGCGTCGCCGTCCAAGCGCGCGCGCAGCGTCAACGTCGTCGCGCCGCCGGCCGGGGCGTTGGACGATCGCCTGGCATTCGCCCGCCAGGTCTATGCAAGCCGCGGCATGCCCTTGGTCTTCCGGCTGACTGAGATCTGTCCGGATCCCGGGCTGGATGATGCGCTTGCCGCGCGCGGCTTTGCGGCCTACGACGAAACCTTCGTCATGTCCGCGCCGGTGCGCGAGCCCGTGGCCGGCGCGCCAGCGGCCGAGGCGCTGCGGTTCGTCGAAAACTTGCCCCTGCCTCGCTTTGCGGCCGAAGTTGGCGTGCTGCGGGGCAAGTCTGCCGAACACGTGGCTGAGCACGCACGGCGCCTGCAAGCCCTTGCCGTGAAGACGCTGCCGCTTGTGGCGTACCGCGGCGATGCGTGCGTCGGCACGGCATTGGCTGCCTTCGACGGCGACTTGGTGGGCCTATTCGACGTCAGTACGCATCCGGACTTTCGCCGGCGTGGCATCGCCACGGCGCTGATGAACCGGCTCATGGCCTGCGCAGCCGAACACGGGGCCACGCAGGCGTATTTGCAGGTCGAATCGGGCAACGTCGCCGCCCGGAGCCTGTACGCCCGGCTGGGTTTTACGGACTGTTATCGCTATTGGTACCGCTCGCCAGCCGGCTAGGCGGGCCAGCCGCATCGACGGCGCTGCCGGCGCAACGACGCCTCGCAAATCGACAAAGGAACTTCGATCATGGCAACCAAGAAACCCAAAGGACTCGGACGCGGCCTGGACGCCCTGCTGGGCGCCGACGGGCCGGCACTGGCGGCGTTGGACGGCACGCCTGCCGCCACCCAGGGGCCGGCCGCGACGCTGCCGGTGGACAAGCTGCGCGCCGGCAAATACCAGCCGCGCACGCGCATGGACGAAGGCGCGCTCAACGAGCTGGCCGAATCCATCCGCACCCAGGGCATCATGCAGCCCATCCTGGTGCGGCCCTTGGGCGGCGACGCGCAAGGGCAATACGAAATCATCGCCGGCGAGCGGCGGTTTCGCGCGGCCAAGCTCGCGGGCCTGAAGGAAGTGCCGGTGCTGGTGCGCGAGGTCCCGGATGAGAACGCCGCCGTCATGGCGCTGATCGAAAACATCCAGCGCGAGGACCTCAATCCCCTGGAAGAAGCCCAAGGCGTGCGCCGGCTGCTCGACGAGTTCGGCCTGACCCATGAGCAGGCCGCGCAGGCCATCGGCCGGTCCCGCTCGGCCACGAGCAACCTGCTGCGGCTGTTGAACCTGGCCCAGCCCGTGCAGACCATGCTGCTTGCCGGCGACATCGACATGGGCCATGCGCGGGCACTGCTGGCCGTCGACGGCGCCACGCAAATCCAGCTGGCCAACGAAATCGTCGCCAAGCGGTTGTCGGTGCGCGAGACTGAAAAGCTGGTCACGCGCGCCGCGCGCCAGGTGCAATCGCCGGCGACCCCGGTACGCAAGAAAAGCGCCGCCAGCCGCGACCTCGCCCGCCTGGAAGAAGCCTTGTCCGACCATCTCGGCACGCGCGTGGCAATCAAGGCCGGCGCCAAGGATCGCGGCCAGATCATCATCGACTTCCACGGCTGGGACCACCTGAACGCCCTGCTCGAACGCCAGGGGTTGGCCCATGTCCTGGACGGCTGAGCGGGCGGCCGCCCTGCCGCGTATCGCCGTGCTGGCCACCGGCGGCACGATTGCCGGCGTACAAGAGCCGGGTAGCGGCCTGGCCTACCGCGCCGGCGCCGTGGGGGTCGAGGCGTTGCTTGCCGCCGTCCCTGCCGCGCAGTGCCTGGCCCGGCTGCAGGCTGAAGCCGTCGCTGCGATCGGCAGCCAGGACATGACTGCCGAAATCTGGCTTGCGCTGGCGCGGCGCATCGGCGAAATCGCCGCTGCGGGCCAGGCCGACGGCGTGGTCATCACCCACGGCACCGACACCCTGGAAGAAACGGCCTGGTTTCTCCATCTGGCGTGCAAGGCGCGGTTGCCGGTGGTGCTGACCGGCGCCATGCGCCCGGGCGGGGCACCGGGCGCCGACGGGCCGGCCAACCTGGTGGACGCGATCGCCGTGGCGGCCAGCGGCGCCACGGCCGGTTGGGGCCCGGTGGCGGTGATGAACGGCCAGATCCATGGCGCCCGCGGCATGCGCAAAATCAACGCCCATGGCGTGTGCGCCTTCGCCTCGCCCAACGGCGGCGCGCTGGGCGAGGTTGCAGCCGGCAGCGTCATCCTCCACGCCGCGCCTGCCGCAGACGGCTTGCGTGGCCGTTTTGCCGCGCACCTGCCTGCGGCGGACGCGCTGCCACGGGTGGATATCGTCTGCGCCCACGTGGGGCAGGACCCGGCCATGATCGATTGGCTGGTGCAGCGCGGTGCGCGCGGCATCGTGCTGGCTGGCTTCGGCGCGGGCAATGCCAGCCAGGCGGTGATCGCCGCGCTGGCCCGCGCCAGCCAGGCCGGCGTGGCCATCGTGCGCGCCTCGGGCACCGGCAGCGGATTGGTGCTGCCCAACGGCGAAGTCGACGATGCGCGGCTGGGCTTTGTGGCCGCCTACGACCTCAGCCCACAAAAAGCGCGCATCCTGCTCATGCTGGCGTTGGCGCAGGACGTCGCCGGCAAGGCCCTTCAGGACTGCTTCGGCCCGGCCTGACCGGGCGGGAATGGCCGCAGGCAGGCGGCCGTTGCCCTGCGATGCCGGGTCGATTTGACAGCAAGTAAAAAAACCCGCAAAATCCTCAATTCTCTTTTGGAGGGATGCCCGAGTGGTTAAAGGGGGCAGACTGTAAATCTGTTGGCCTTGCGCCTACGTTGGTTCGAATCCAACTCCCTCCACCAGAGTAGTAGCAGGTCATCCGTACTGACCCGGGCTGCGAGCCGAGCGACGCAAGATAGGCTCTGCCCGGTTTTTTGGTGCCGGAGGATTGCAGGAACGGGTGTAAGCATCTGGATGTTGCATCCAAAGCGGGTGTAGCTCAATGGTAGAGCAGAAGCCTTCCAAGCTTACGACGAGGGTTCGATTCCCTTCACCCGCTCCAAGGTTTCGTGCCATTGGCCGGTTCCTCGCCGGGTCGGCCAGGGGCAATGCCCATGTGGCTCAGTGGTAGAGCACTCCCTTGGTAAGGGAGAGGTCACGCGT
>CALEQZ010000007.1 GCA_937908115.1 uncultured Alcaligenaceae bacterium
CCGGCCCAACTGGCCGGCGCGGCGGCGGCGATGATCACCGCCGGGCTGTATTGCCTGCTGGCAGGGTGGGGCATTCCCGCTCAACGTACCTTTTTCATGCTGGCCGTGGCAGCCGGCGCCGTCTTATTGCGCTTGCCGGCCAGCCCCACGCGGGTGCTGGCCGCGGCGGCCGCGGCCGTCGTGGCATTGGATCCCTGGGCCGTGCTGGCGCCAGGTTTCTGGCTATCGTTTGGGGCCGTCGCCTTGCTGATGCTTTCCGGTGCGGCGACGCCTCGCCGGGCCCAGGCACCGCCGCCGGCCGGCCGCTTGCGACGCGCCTGGCAGGGCCTGCGGCTTGCCGCGGCAGTCCAGTTGGCCATCACCGGGGCGCTTACCGTGCCGCTGGCATTCATGACCCAGCAGGTGACGCCGGCCGCGCCCTTGGCCAACGCGATCGCGATTCCGGTGGTCAGCTTCGTGGTCACGCCGCTGGCGTTGGCGATCGCCGCGCTGGCTGCGGTGCCGGGGGCCGAAGCGGTCGCTGCCGCCGCGGCCTGGGCCGGGCATGCGGCGTTCGAGGCCATGATGACGCCCGTCGCCGCGCTCGCCTGGATGCCGGGCGCGGTCGTCGATGTGGCCGCGCCGCCCTGGCCGCTGGTTGCGCTGGCCATGGCGGGCGTGGCCGTCGCCCTGCTGCCGCGAGGCCTGCCGGGGCGCCGGGCCGGCTGGCTGCTGATGCTGCCGGCGTTGGCGTGGCGGCCGCACCCCCCCGGGCCGGGAGAATGGCGCCTGGCCGCGCTGGACGTCGGGCAGGGCACGTCCGTGGTCGTGCGCACGGCAAGCAGCGTGCTCGTCTACGACACGGGCCTGCGCCACGGTCCGGACAGCGACGCGGCCGCCCGCGTCGTCTGGCCTTATTTGCGCGGCGAAGGGGCACGTGCGATCGATGTGCTGGTCGTCTCGCACGCCGACGTCGACCACGCGGGCGGCTTGCGCAGCCTGCTCGAGGCCGCTGCGGTGCGGCGTGCCCATGCATCCTTCGACCTGGCGGCTTACCTGCGCCGCGAAGCGCGCCTGCTGGGCCTGCCCGGTGGCCTGCCGCCGCTGCCGGCGCAGATGTCGCGTTGCAGGGCTGGCCAGTCGTGGACCGTCGACGGGGTGAGCTTTCGCTTCCTGCATCCGCCGCCCGGCGCGCGCACGGCCGGACGCAATGCCGACAGCTGCGTGCTGCTGGTGCAGGGCGCCCACCATGCGGCGCTGCTGCCCGGCGATATCGGTGCGGCCCAGGAATCGGCCCTCGTCGCGGCGGGCTTGCCGCAGGCCGACGTCGTGCTGATGCCGCACCATGGTTCGGCAACGTCGAGCAGCCCGGCGCTGGCCGCAGCCGTGGGTGCCGCGCACGCGGTGGCGCAGGTCGGTCGGTACAACCGCTACGGCCATCCGGGTGATGCCGTGCTGCGCCGCTGGATGCGGGCCGGCGCAACGGTGTGGCGCAGCGACCGCGACGGCGCGGTACTGGCCGAATCCAGTCGCGACGGGCTTGAGGTGCGCGCACACCGGCAGCAGGCCAAGCGCTATTGGCACGGCCGTTGACGGCGTCGCGGGCTCGGCGGGCCCTGCCCGCGCGGCCGGTGCGCGCAAGACGCTACCGGTTCGCCAGCCGAGCGGCGCGGACGCCGGCCCGATGGCAGATGGCTATATGATGGCGGCGCGTCCGCGGCTGTGGCGCGCCGCTCACTTCAGCAAGGAGTTTTCGCGCATGTCCGAACCCCGCCTCGATTTTGTCACCTGCGCCAGTCCCGCCGGCATGCATCGCATGGCGTATTGGGAATGGGGCGATCCGGCCAACGACGCGGTCGTCGTGTGCGTGCACGGGCTGACCCGCACGGGCCGGGATTTCGACGTGCTGGCGCGGCGGCTGTCGGGCCGCTACCGCGTGGTCTGCCCGGACGTGGTCGGGCGTGGCCGTTCGGACTGGCTGGCTAATCCGGCCTTCTATACCGTGCCCCAGTACGTGGCGGACATGACCACGCTGCTGGCCCGCCTGCGGCCGGCGACGCTGCACTGGGTGGGGACCTCCATGGGCGGGCTGATCGGCATGGCGTTGGGCGGCGCGCTGCAGGCCAAGGCCGCCGCCGGGGACAATGTTGCCGGCCTGCTGGCCGACACGGCCCGTCGCGATCCGGTGTTTGCGCGCCTGGTCCTCAACGACGTGGGGCCGCGCATCGAGCCGGCGGCGCTGGCGCGCATCGCGCTCTACGTCGGCCAGCCGGTCGCCTTCGCGACCTACGAACAGGCCGTCCAATACGTGCGCGCCGTCTCCGAGGGGTTCGGTCCGCACGACGACGAACAATGGGATGCGCTGACCCGGCACGTCTTTCGCAGGCAGGACGGCATGTGGGTCAAGCATTACGACACGGGGCTGGCGGTGCCTTTCAGCGTGCAGGATCCGGCCGCGCTCGTGGCCGGCGAGCAGCTGCTTTGGCATGCCTACGAGACCATCGACTGCCCCATCCTGCTGGTGCGCGGCGCCGAATCCGACCTGCTGTCGACGGCGACGGCGCAGGAGATGCTGGCGCGCAACCGGCGGGCCAGGCTGGTCGAGTTCGCCGGGGTGGGGCATGCACCCACGCTCATGGCCGCAGACCAGGTCCAGGCCGTGGAGGACTTCCTGCGCGGCTGACCGCAGCGGGCGCATCGCCCCTACAATAGGCCTATGAAGGCCGCCCTCAATGCCGACCTGCATTGCCATTCCACCGTTTCGGACGGCGTGCTCGCGCCGTCCGAAGTGGCCGCGCGCGCCCATGCCAACGGTGTCACGCTCTGGGCGCTGACCGACCACGACGAGCTGGGCGGGCAGGCCGAGGCCATGCAGGCGGCGGCCGACTTGGGCATGCGTTGCTTCAGTGGCGTGGAGATATCCGTGACTTGGTCGGGCCAGACGGTGCACATCGTCGGCCTGGACGTGGACACGCAGGACGCCACGCTACTCGAGGGTCTGCGCCGCACGCGCGCCGGGCGCGCCGAGCGCGCGCGCGAAATCGGCCAGCGGCTGGCCGCGCTGGGCATGCCCGGCGCCTACGAGGGTGCGCTGCCGTACGCCGGCAACCCGGAACTCATCAGCCGCACGCATTTCGCGCGCTTCTTGGTCGAGGCAGGGTACTGCCCGGACGTGCAGACGGTCTTTACGCGCTACCTGGCCGATGACCGCGAGGCCAACGTGCCCATGAAATGGGCCAGCCTGGAAAACGCCGTCGGCTGGATACACGGCGCGGGTGGCTGCGCCATCATTGCGCACCCAGGGCGGTACAAGTTTTCGGTCCATCTGTTTTCCCGCCTATACGACGAGTTCAAGTCGCTGGGCGGCGAAGGCATCGAAGTGGTCACCGGCAGCCATTCGCCCGAGCAATACATCCAATACGCCCACGTTGCGCGGCGCTACGGGTTCTTGGCTTCGTGCGGCTCGGACTTTCACAGCCCGGATGAAAGCCGTTGCGACCTGGGCCGGCTGCCGCCGCTGCCGCCGGATCTCAAGCCGGTCTGGCACGACAGGCTGTAGCGGCGCGCCAACGCACGAGGAGCACCGAATTGAACAAAGCTTTCGTCAAGGAAACCGACCGCGACGAGGACGAGGATCTGCCCGAGGGCGCAACGCCGCTGCCTGCCGGCACGCGCAATTACATGACGCCGGCAGGCTACGCGCGCCTGCGCGAGGAGCTGGTCCACTTGATGAACGTCGAACGGCCCGCGGTGGTGCAGGTCGTATCCTGGGCTGCGTCCAACGGCGACCGTTCAGAGAACGGCGACTACCTCTACGGCAAAAAGCGGCTAAGGGAGATCGACCGCCGCATCCGCTTCCTGACCAAGCGGCTGGACATCGCCGAGGTCGTCGACCCGGCGCAGCAGCCCAACCGCGACCAGGTGTTCTTCGGGGCGACGGTCTGCTATTTGGACAAGGCCGGCGAGGAGCACACCGTCACCATCGTCGGCGTGGACGAGGCCGAGCCCCTGGCCGGCCGCATCAGCTGGATCTCGCCGGTGGCGCGCGCGCTGATCAAGGCGCGCGAAGGCGATACGGTCACGCTGCGCACGCCCGGCGGCATCGAGGAACTGGAAATCCTTTCGGTGAGCTATCCCGGTTCTTGATCGGAGTTGCCGCCACTCGGAGGTGCCGCCACGCGAGATATGCCCAGCGGCCGCACCCGCCTGCGTTAGTTGGCCGCCAAGTTCATCTGCTGCGCCAGTGCTCCCCAATTGCGTGCATCGGTTGCCACCGTTTTGGCGAAGGTCTGCCGATCGACGGCAGTGGCCATGTCACCCTGCGCTTCGAAGGCCGCCTTGACCTGGGGTTCCTGGAGAATCTTGTTGATTTCGTCGTTGAGCTTATCGGCGATTTCGTCCGGCAATCCGGGGGGGCCGAAGATGCCGACGTAGTGGCGCACGGCGAAATCCTTGATGCCACTTTCCGCAGCCGTCGGCACGTTGGGCAGAAGCGGATACCGTTGCGGGCCTGTCGGGCCGGCCTTGTAGGAAACCAGCTCGAACTTGCCGCCGGTCTTGCGGCCCAGGTCGAAAAATATCAGGCTATTGGGCGTCGACGGCGAGCCGAACAGCACCGATTTTTCTCCTTTGGCACTTTGCACCAGGTCATCGATCGTCTTGAGCGGCGAATCCTGCTTGACGACGATGCCGTAGCGGTTCTTGCCGAAGCCTGCAACCTGGATCAAGTCTTCCGGCTTGACCGCCACGTTCATCAGGTGCGGCGTGGTCGTGACTACCGAGGCCGATACGGTGCCCAGCGTGTAGCCGTCGGGCGCCTGCTTGGAGACGTAGGCGGGACCGAGCGTGCCCAGGGCGCCGGGCCGGTTCTGCACGACGACGGGTTGGCCAAGGTCTTTTTCCATTCCCGAGGCCAATGCACGGGCCATGAGATCGGTCACGCCGCCCGGGCCGAAATTCACGATCATGGCGCAAGCTTCGACGGGCCGCGCGCCGGACAGCCTGCTGCCCAGGGCGCCGCGGGAAGCGGTCAGGCATGAATCGCGCGCGGTCTGTGCTCATTACGGGCGGCGCCGGCGGAATCGGCAAGGCGAGCGCGCAGTGCTTTGCCAGGGAAGGCTATAGGATCTTCCTGCTGGACGTCAGCGACACGGTCCAGGCCGTCGCCGAGTCGTTGGCCCGCTACCCCGGGCAAGTGCAGGGTTTGCAGGTCGACGTCGCGGCGGAAGCGGAGCTCGTCGAAGCCGCCCGCCGGGCGCGCGAGGAAAGCGAAGGCGTCATCGACGTGCTCGTCAACTGCGCCGGAATTTCCCCGAAAGGCGATGGTGGTCCCATTCCATTGCCTGCGATCACGACCGAGCAATGGGAGCGCGTGCATCGCATCAACGTGACTGCGCCGTTCATACTGTGCCGCGAGCTCATGCCGGCGATGGCCGCCCAGGGCTGGGGGCGCGTCATCAATATCGTCTCCCGTGCCGCACGTACCTATGTGCCGGTCTCGGGGCTGGAATACCACAGCTCCAAGACGGCGCTGATGGGCCTGACGCGGGCGTTGGCCGGTGCCTATGGCGGGCATGGCATTACCGTCAACAGCGTCGCCCCGGGCCGCATCGCCACGGCGATGGCTGCGGCGACCCATCCCGAACTGCTCGAGCAGACCTTGAAAATGATCCCGGCGCGGCGCTTCGGGCAGCCGGAGGAGATCGGTGAGCTGTTGGTGTTCCTGGCCAGCGACAAGGCCGGATACATCAACGGCGCGTGCATCGATGCCAACGGCGGCATCTACATGACGTGATGCCCGGCGCCGGGCAGGGCGGGCCTACGCCGGCCGGCCTTGGTGCACCACTGTAAAGGCGAAGTCCGACTCGCCGCAGGGCTCGCCAGCGGGCGTGAAGCGGCGCTCGCGCACGCTGGCCTGCCCGTCTTCGCGCACGATGATGACCGTGGAGCAGCGCGTGCCGTAGTCGGGGCTAACGATGAACGGCGCCGACAGCAACCGCTCGCGTTCCAGGCCGATACCGGTGTCGGGCAACTCCTCGTCCCGGGCAGGGGTGCGGTCGGCCAGGATGTCGAACAGCACATCGGCATCGGGCCCGGGGGGGCGCAGCGCTTCGTCCACGGCTTCGCGGATCCGGGCGAGCTTGGGCCAAGGCGTGTTCAGCAGATGGTTGGACAGGCCGTGCACGCCGGACGGCAGGCGGCGCGGGCCGTTGCCCGTTCGGTTTTCCAGATAAACGCAGCCGCGCGCATCGCCGACGATGAGGTTAAAACCGTTGTATTGTGCGGCACGGGCGTGGACGTCGTCCGCATAGGCACCCGGGTCCTGCGCGCCGACCAGGTAGCCGCGCACCAGCGCGCCGCGCGAGGGCGCCGCATCGCGCCGGGTGCGGGGATCGCGGAAGTTGGTCAGCAGCGCGTAGCGGCCGCTGCGCGTCATGCCCAGCCAGGTGCCGCCGGCGCTTAAGTCGCGCCCCGCGTAGACGTCGGGATGGTCGGTCCAGGGCCCTGCGGGCGCGGCCGGCCTGGCGTGGAATTCGTCCCGGTTGGCGGCGATCACCAGGGCGAGGCCTGGGCGGGGGGCGACGGCAATGACGGCAAGGCACATGCTTGGCTTTTATCGCGGGCCATGCCGCATTGCAATCCCTTGTTGCAATCACGGCCGTCCGCCCTATGGACTAAGGCCTGGCGATGGCATAGGCGCTATGATGGGCCGGTCCGCCGGCGGGCCTCGCGGGGTCTGTCCGCATCGTTTCCCCAGGCATAGGAGACAAATCGATGAAGCAAAGCCACGAGACGTGCCAGGCCTTGAATGTTCCCGAATACGTCAGGCATAGGCGCCTGGTCGACTGGGTCGCGCGGATGGCTGCGCTGGCCAAGCCCGATCGCGTGGTGTGGTGCGACGGCTCGCAAGAGGAATACGATCGCCTGTGCGAGCAGATGGTGCAGGCCGGCACGCTGCGCCGGCTCAACCCGGAGAAGCGGCCCAATTCTTACCTGGCCTGGTCGGATCCGTCCGACGTGGCGCGGGTCGAGGACCGCACCTTTATCTGCTCGGAGCGACAGATCGACGCCGGGCCGACCAACAATTGGGCCGACCCCCGCGAGATGCGCGCCACGCTGACGGGCCTGTTCGACGGCGCCATGCGCGGGCGCACCATGTACGTCGTGCCGTTTTCCATGGGGCCGCTGGGATCGGATATCGCGCATATCGGCGTCGAGCTGTCCGACAGCCCTTACGTGGTGGCCAACATGCGCATCATGACCCGCATGGGGCGCGCCGTGTACGACGTCTTGGGCGAAGAGGGCGAATTCGTGCCGTGCATGCATTCCGTAGGCGCGCCCTTGGCGCCGGGACAGGCCGACGTGCCCTGGCCCTGCAACCAGACCAAGTACATCGTGCACTTTCCAGAAACCCGCGAGATCTGGAGCTATGGCTCTGGCTACGGCGGCAACGCGCTGCTGGGCAAGAAATGCTTCGCCTTGCGGATTGCTTCGACCATGGGGCGCGACCAGGGCTGGCTGGCCGAGCATATGCTGATCCTGGGCGTGACCTCGCCGCAAGGCCGCAAGTATCACGTCGCGGCCGCCTTCCCGTCGGCCTGCGGCAAGACCAACTTCGCCATGCTGATTCCGCCCGAGGGCTTGCGCGACTGGAAGGTGACGACCATCGGCGATGACATCGCCTGGATCAAGCCGAGCCCGGACGGCAAGCTGCGCGCCATCAACCCTGAAGCCGGTTATTTCGGCGTCGCGCCCGGCACCAGCGAAAAGACCAATGCCAACGCCATGGCGACGCTGCGCGCCAACGTCATCTTCACCAACGTGGCCTTGACCGATGACGGCGACGTTTGGTGGGAAGGCATGACCGATGTGCCGCCGGCGCACCTGCTCGATTGGCAGGGGCGTGACTGGACCCCGGAGATTGCACGCGAAACTGGCCGAAAAGCGGCGCATCCCAACGCGCGCTTTACGGCGCCCGCCTCGCAGTGCCCGTCCATCGATCCCGATTGGGAAAATCCGCAAGGCGTGGTCATCGATGCCTTTATCTTCGGCGGCCGGCGCTCGAGCACCGTGCCGCTGGTGACCGAGGCGCGCAATTGGGTCGAAGGCGTCTACATGGCCGCGACCATGGGGTCGGAGACCACGGCGGCCGCGGCCGGCCAGCAGGGCGTGGTGCGGCGCGATCCCTTTGCCATGCTGCCTTTCTGCGGCTACAACATGGGCGATTATTTCGGCCACTGGCTGGCGCTGGGCAAGCGGTTGCAGGCCGCCGGCGCGCAGCCGCCGCGCATCTATTGCGTCAACTGGTTCCGCAAGGGGCACGATGGCAAGTTCGTCTGGCCCGGATTCGGCCAGAACATGCGCGTGCTCAAATGGATCTTGGAGCGCGTCGATGGCTCGGCTCAAGGGCAGGAGCAGCCTTTTGGCATTTCGCCCCGCTACGAGGACATCGACTGGACCGGCCTGGACTTCAGCCGCGAGCAGTTCCAGCAGGTGATCTCCACCGACGCACAATCCTGGCGCGACGAGCTCGGCCTGCACGACGAACTGTTCGCGCAACTCGAGCAGCGCCTGCCTGCGGACCTGCGGCAGGCGCGCGGGCGCTTGCAGGAAAGGCTGGCCGCCTGACCGGCCGGGCTTTTTGGCGGGCCGCCGTCTTGCGGCGGCCCCCCGCGCATGCATGGGTATACTGGCGCGTGCATTCGCTGGGCGCACGCCGTCCGCCCCATGTCTTGCGAGGAGTGATCACGCCATGTCGCCATCCCAGGGCTCGAAAGCGTCGACCGCCGGCAACGCGGGGCTGTCGCGCGCCGAGTTCGTCTACGCGCAGTTGCGCGAGGAGATCCGCGCGCGCCGGCTGCTTCCGGGCGACCGGCTGCGCGAGTTGGAGTTGGCCGATCGCCTGGGTGTAAGCCGTACCCCCGTGCGCGAGGCGCTCAAGCGGCTCGAATCCGACGGGCTGATCGAGAACCTGCCGGGACGCGGCCTGTCGGTGACCCAGCTGCAGCCGGCAAGGGTGATGGAGCTCTACGCCATGCGCGAAGTGCTGGAAGGCGCCGCGGGGCGCTTTGCTGCCACCCAGGCCTCGCCGCTGGAAATACAGACCCTGCATCATCTGCTAGAGCAGCTGGCGCAGGCCGACACCCCGGAGCAGGCCGCCGCGGCCAACCGCAAGCTGCACCAGGCGCTGGTGCAGGCCGCGCACAACCTCTACCTGGCCAATGCCTTCAACGTGCTGGCCGATGCGCTGGTGCTGCTGGGGACGACGACGTATTCGATGCCCGGCCGCATCGCGTCGGGGTTGGCAGAAAACCGCGAGATCGTCCAGGCCGTCGAGCGCCACGATCCCGACGCGGCCGAGCAGGCGTGCCGCCGCCACATCAGGACGGCCAGCCAGTTGCGCCTGCAGATGCTGTTCGGGGAATCGGACAAGGCTGCGTAGCCCTGCCCGTATGCCGCCCCGGCCGCTTCATCCCAGCCGTGCCTTGACCCGCTTGGATATGTCGCTCATGTCGGCCCGGCCGGCCAGCGACTGCTTGAGCAGGCCCATGACCTTGCCCATCGCTTGCCCGCCCGCAGCGCCCTGGGCGGTGACTTCGGCCACGGCCGCATCGATCGCCGCATCGATTTCTTCATCGGTCGCAGCCTGGGGCAGGAATTCCTGCAGCACGGCCAGTTCGGCCTTTTCCTGGGCAGCCGAGTCGGTGCGTCCGGCCTGCTCGAAGGCGGCGATCGATTCGCGCCGCTGCTTGACTTGTTTTTCGACGATGGCGATGACGTCGGCGTCGCTCAGTTCGCGGCGCTCGTCGACTTCCTTCTGCTTGATGGCCGCCTGCAGGAATCGCAACGTGCCCAGGCGCTCGGCGGCCTTGGCGCGCATGGCGTCCTTGACGGCGTCGGCAATGCGGGTCTTGAGGGAGGAGCTGCTCATGGCCAATCCTGTTTGGAGGAGTGAAATGCCGGTTATTAGAACCGGCGCGCGTGCCGGCGGGCAAGTCGAAGGCGGGTGCAGCAGCCGGCCGGGTGCAGGTCTACGTTGGCTGCACGAGCGCACGCCATGAAACGTCCCTTCGATCTGCAACAACTGCAGTGCTTTGTCGCACTGGCCGAGACGCGGCATTTCGGCCAGGCTGCCCGGCGCCTGCACATGACACAATCGCCGCTTAGCCGGCAGATCGCCTTGCTCGAGCAGAGGCTGGGTGTGCAATTGCTGGTGCGGTCCAATCGTTCGGTGTCATTAACCCCTGCAGGCGTCTTCCTTTTGCACGAGGCGCGCGCGATCCTGCATCGCGCTTCGGAAGCCGCATCCAAGACGCAGCTGGCCGCGCGCGGCGAGCAGGGCACACTGGTCATCGGCTTCACGTCGACGGCGGCTTTCGACCTTGTGCCACGGCTGGTGCAGGCGCATCACGAACGTTATCCCGGTGTCAGCTTCGTCTTCAAGGAGCTGCTGATCGAGGAGCAATTGCACATGTTGGGCGAGGCAGAGCTGGACGTTGCATTGGTGCGCCCGCCCGTGGATCCGGCTCGATTCGAGTCACATTTGCTGATGAAGGACCGCTGGGCGCTGGCCATGCCGGCCGGGCATGCGCTGTCCGAGCTGGCGCAGGTGCCGATGCGCCGCCTGGACGGGTTGCCGATGATCGCCTGGTCGCCGCATTCCCGGTACTTCCACCTGGCGCTGGAGCGGTTGTTCCAACTGCACGGCGTGATGCCCCGCAACATCGTGTCGTTGCCCCAGATTACGGCCATGTTGGGGATGGTGCGCCGCGGTATCGGGTTGGCAGTCGTGCCCGGTGCCGTGGCGTCCCACGCCATCGAAGGCGTGACCGTGCGGCCGCTGCAGGTCGCGCGCAAGTGGATGCAGGAATCCGTCTTGCACACGGTCCTGGCCTGGCGCCGCAACGAACACGACTCGACGGTGCAACGTTTCGTGGAAACGGCCAGGCAATGCCTGGCCGCGCCCTGATGGATGACAGGATGGGGTCCGGATCAGGCCTGCGCGCTTGTGCGCCGCACGCCTGCCAGCTGCGTGGCCATGCCGTGTAGGAACAGGCGCAGGTCGTTCTGCAAGGTGGCGATGTGAAAGCCTGCAGCGAGCATGTCCGTGACCATCTGCGGCGACCCGCAAGCGATACCGCACACCTTGCCGGCGGCCAGCGTGCGTTCCAGGATGTGCATGATCCGTTGCTGCACCGGTTCGCAGGGCACGCCCTGTGCCGGATATCCCAATGCCAGTGCCAGATCGTTTGGCCCCACGTACACGCCCGAAATGCCGGGCACCGACAGGATATCGTCGATGTTGTGCAAGCCTGCCTCGGTCTCGATCATGGGCAGGATCACCAGCCCGTCTCTGGCTTGCCCCATATAGCCTTCGCCCAGGCTGATCATGGCGCGATGCGGGCCGAACGAGCGCTGGCCGTGCGGGGGGTACTGGCAGTAGCGTGCCAGGCGCTCGGCCTGCGCGCGGTCGTCGATCATGGGGCAAATGATGCCCTGGAACCCGGCATCGAGCGCCTTCATGATGATGCCCGGTTCGTTCCAAGGTACCCGGCATAGTGCGGGTACGCCACGTCCGTCGATGGCCTGCAGCACACGCAACGCGTCAGAGAAATCCTGTACGCCATGCTGCAGGTCGACTGTCAGCGCGTCGAAGCCGCCTGTTGCCATGGCCTCGCCAAGCAGCGGCGAGCCCGAGGAACACCAACCCATCACCAGGCCGCCAGGGCGGCGGCATTTGGCGGCAAGATCAAGCATGACGATGTCTCCTATTGGGGTTCGATGCCGGCCTCGGCGGCCACCTTGCGCCACAGCGCGGAATTGGCGCGCAATTCCTTGCCGAAATCGGCCGCCGTGCTGCCTACGGCATCCAGGCCTGCCGCGCGCATTTCCTCCTTCATTTGCGGGGTGGACATCACCGCGATGGTGGCTTGTTCCAGGACGCGGATGACTTCGGCAGGCGTACCCTTGGGCGCCCAAAGCCCTTGCCAGCTTTCGATCCCGAAGCCGGGGTAGCCCTGTTCGGCCACGGTGGGCACGTCGGGGAATTCGGGCGTTCGCCGCGGCCCGAACACGGCCAACACCTGCGCCTTGCCTGCCTGGACATGGCCCAGCGCGAGCTTGGGGCCTTCCATGGTGGCGTGGATGCGTCCGCCGATGATGTCGGCCCATGCGGCCGGCGTGCTCTGGTAGAGGATGCGCTGCAGCTTCATCCCCGTGACCTGGTTCAGGTACTCGAACACGAGGGTGGTCGCTCCCGACGGAGAGCCGTAGAAGACTTCGCCCGGCTTGGCCTTGGCCAGCTCGACCAGTCCTTTGAGCCGTCCGCCTGGAATGCTATTGGACCCGACCAGGACGTTGTTGCTCGAGGCGATCAACGAGATGGGTTCGAAGTCCGTCGCGGCATCGAACTTGAATCCTTTGATCAGCATGGGCGCCGCCACGAAACCGCTGGTGGAAAAGAGCAGGGTGTAACCGTCGGGTTTGGAGCGTGCCACGGTTTCTGCGCCGATGGCCTGGCCCGCGCCCGGTTTGTTCTGGACGACCACGGGTACTTTCAGGTGTTCGCCTAGCCGTTGCGCGAAGATGCGCGCCGAGGTGTCAGCCACGCCTCCGGCGCCGACCGGCACGATCAAGGTGATGGTGCGATCCGGAAAACCACCGGAGGAAGCGTCTTGCGATGCTGCGCTCGTTGCTGGCATGAGCGCGGCCAGGCACAGTGCGGCCAGCGACGTCGAGAGCCGGGCTTGCGTCATGATGGCTTGTCTCCTCTTTTCTGGGCGTTTTTTGCCGCAATCGCCGGCCGGCGCAATCGGCCGGCCGGCCCAGGGCATTCTAGGTAGGCGTCCATCGTCGGTCTATCTCAAAAAAGGATAGGAACCAGCCAAGATGGGAATCGATGCGCGCCCGTGAGTGGGGGCTGGCGATCGGCATCAATGGAAATCCCGGCTGCGCCAGGCCAGTCCATCCAGCAGCCGGGTATGGTCTTCGAGCCGCCCGGCCACCAGGTGGTGGACGCCTTCGACGCTTTGCCAGATGCCGATCACGCCCAGCAGCGGGGCGTCGAGCAGTTCGCGCCGTTGGCGCCGGGCGAGCTCCGGACGCACGATGACATTGACGGTGCCGGTTTCGTCTTCGATGGTGACGAAGATCACCTTTGACGTCCCCGGGCGCTGGCGCACCGTGACGATGCCGCAGGCGCGGGCCAGGCGGCCGTCAGGGTAATCGGCCAGCGTCCGTGCGGTGGCAAAGCGCAGCTGCGTCAGGCGCGGCCGCAACAGCGCCAAGGGATGGCGGCGCAGCGTAAACCCCAGCGACTGGTAGTCGGCCTTGATGTCCTGGCCTTCCGTGGGCGCCGGCAGTTGGGGGACTTGGTCGTCGCCGCGTCCGGCATGGCGCAGCAGCCCGGGCGGTGGGCCGCCGGCGGCGGCCGCCCAGCGCGCCAGGCGCCGGTGGCCGGCCAGGGAACGCAAGGCATCGGCCGCGGCCAGGGCGTCCAGTTCGCGGCGATCCAGTCCGGCACGCCTGGCCAGGTCGTCCACGCTTGCATAGGGGCCGTGGCGCCGGCGCTGCGCGACGATGCGCAGACCCGTTTCTTCGCCCAGGCCCTTGACCTGGTTCAGCCCCAGGCAGACGATGGGGCGCGGGCCGTCGGGGCCGTCCGAGGGCTCGTCCGGCGGGCGCGGGCCGGGCGGCGCGCCCGCCGGACGTAGCACGCAATGCCAGTCACTGGCCGAGACGTCCGGCGGCAAGACCGTCACGCCATGGCGCCGCGCGTCCTGGATCAGCTGCGCGGGCGCGTAAAAGCCCATGGGCTGCGAGTCGAGCAGCGCGGCCAGGAAGGCCTCGGGCTCATGGCATTTGAGCCAGGCGCTGTCGTAGGCCAGGCGGGCGAAGCTGGCGGCATGGCTTTCGGGAAAGCCGTATTCGCCAAAGCCTTCGATCTGCCTGGAGATGGCCTGCGCGAAATCCTGCGCATAGCCGTTGGCCAGTAGGCCCGCGATCAGCTTGTCGCGGAACTTATTTACGTCGCCCTTGCGCCGCCACGCGGCCATGGACCGGCGCAGCGCGTCGGCCTCGTCGGCGGAAAATCCCGCGGCGACCATGGCGATGCGCATGACCTGTTCCTGGAAGATGGGCACGCCCCGGGTGCGCTCGAGCACGCTGCGCAGCGCGTCGCTGGGATAGTCGATGTGGTCTTCGGGGACCTGGCGGCGCTGCAGGTAGGGATGGACCATGCCGCCCTGGATGGGGCCGGGCCGCACGATGGCCACTTCGATCACCAGGTCATAGAAGGTGCGCGGCCGCAGGCGCGGCAGCATGCTCATCTGCGCGCGCGATTCGATCTGAAACACGCCTATGGTGTCGGCCGCGCAGATCATGTCATAGGTGGCCGGGTCGTCCTGCACGATGTCGGCCTGGGTGAAGCGCGGCATGCGCCGTCGCCAGGCCGTCCATTGCATCGCGCGTCGCAGCACCGTCAGCATGCCCAGGGCAAGCACATCGACCTTGAGCAGGCCGGCGGCGTCCAGGTCGTCCTTATCCCATTGCACCACACTGCGCCCGGGCATGGCCGCGTTTTCGATGGGCACCAGGCGCGAGAGCCGACGCTGCGAGATCACGAAGCCGCCAGGATGCTGTGACAGGTGGCGGGGAAACCCCATCAGCGTCTCGGCCAGCTCGGCCCAGTGGCGAGTCAGGGGCGCGGCCGGATCCAGCCCGCAGGCAGCCAGCCGCTCGATCAGGTCTTTCTTGCCGTCCCACCACTGGTGCGCCTTGGCCACCGCGTCGATGACGGCCGGGTCCACGCCCAGCGCCCGGCCGGTGTCGCGCAGCACGCTGCGCGGCCGGTAGGTGATGACCACCGCCGTCAGCGCGGCACGCTGGCGGCCGTATTTGTCGTAGATGTACTGAATGATTTCCTCGCGCCGCTGGTGCTCGAAATCCACGTCGATGTCGGGCGGCTCGCCGCGCGCCCGGCTGATAAAGCGCTCGAACAGCGTGTCGCTTTGCGCGGGGTTGACCTCGGTCACGCCCAGGCAGTAGCAGACGGCCGAGTTGGCCGCCGAGCCGCGGCCTTGGCACAGGATGCCGCGCGAGCGCGCCTGCCTGACCAGGTCGTAGACGGTCAGGAAATAGGCTTCGTATTGCAGCTCGCAGATCAGGTCGAGCTCTTTTTCCAGCTGCGCGCGCACCTTGTCGGGGATGCCGCCGGGATAGCGCGCGTGCGCGCCGCGCCAGGTCTCCTGGCGCAGGTAGGCAGCCGGCGTCATCCCCGCCGGTACGATCTCGTGCGGATAGTCGTACTTCAGATCATCGAGCGAGAAGGTGCAGCGATCGGCGATGGCCACGGTCTCGGCCAGGGCGGGCGCGGGATACAGCCCGGCCAGGCGCAGGCGCGAACGCAGGTGCTGCTCGGCATTGGGCGCGAGCGCATAGCCGCATTCGGAAACCGGTTTGCCCAGGCGGATCGCAGCCAGCGCATCGTGTACCGCTTTGCGTGAGCGCCGGTGCATTTCCACCGCGCCCGTGGCGACCACCGGCAGCGCGCAGCGCGCGGCAACCGCCATGACGGTAGCGCGGTGCAGGTCGTCGCGGTTGCGATGGTGCAGGGTCAGGCTCATCCAGGCGCGGCCCGGAAAACTGCGCGCCAGCCACTGCGCCTGGGCGAGCAGCTCGTCGGCGGCGATGCCGTGCTCGGGTGCGAGCAAGACCAGGCAATCCTCCAGCCCGGCCAGGTGCGCGTGTGGCGCGGGCGTTGCCGTCAGGTCGTCCGGCGCCAGGCGGTATTGGCCCTTGCGCGCACCGCGCGTGCGGGCCAGGGTGATGAGTTCGCACAGGTTGCCATAGCCGTGCGCGGTCTGCGCCAGCACCACCACGCGAAAGGCGGACCCGCCCGGCGGGTGCAGGCGCAGCTCGCTGCCGACCAGCAGCTTGATCTTGTGCCGCTTGGCCGCGACATGGGCGCGCACCACGCCGGCCATGGAGCATTCGTCGGTGATGGCCAGCGCCCGGTAGCCCTGCTTGGCGGCCTGCTCGACCAGCTCTTCGGGGAAGGAGGCGCCGCGCAAAAACGAAAAGTTCGAGATGCAATGCAGCTCGGCATAATCCGGCAGCAGGCTGGCGGGTTGCATGGCAGGATCGGACGGCGGCGATAGGGTAGCGGGGAAGGCGGTGGCAAGGGCGCGAAGCGCGGGCCTAGCCGAACAGCCCGTGCAGGAACCACCGGGCCTGGCAGGCGTCGCGCTCGCGATAGATCCAATAGCGCACGTGCCGCTCGTCCTCGGCCACGAAGTAGTCGCGCGCGGCGGCGGCATCCCACCAGCCGCTTTCGATGCGCTCCGGCCCGCGCAGCAGGCGCAGCGGCGTGTCCAGCGCCGGCTTGTCGCCCTGCATGGCCAGCGGCCGGGGCACGGGCAGCAGCCAGAAAGGGCGCTCCTGGAAAGGACCGCAAGCAGGCGCAGGCGGCGCATCCAGCGCGCTGGCCCAGGCATTGGCGGCTTCCGGGCGATGGTCGCTGCATGCGGCGGGCGCACGCACGCGCTCGCGCCCAAGCCGTGCGGCCAGCAGGTCCAGCAGGCGACGGTGCTGCGCGGGCGTTGCGCCCGGCTCGGGAAAGAGCGTGGCGCTGGCATCCGGCGCATCGGCCAGCGCCTGCGTGGCCAGCGACAGCGCGGTCACGGGCGCGGGCAGATGCCAGCGCGCCAGGTGCTCGCGCAAGGGGCCGAGCAGGTGGGCATCGCGCCAGGCAGGCTCGGCCAGCGCCAGCGGCAGCACCGACGGCGCCCGGGCATGGCGGCCTCGCTCGTGCTCCAGGGCCAGCGTCAGGGTGCTCACCGCCCGGCGCCGCGCGCCCAACCAGGCGCACAGCGCGGCGACCAGGCGCGCGGCCATGGCCAGCACGGCTTCGACATGTTCCAGCCGCTCGACGAGGTCGATGCGCTGGAAAAAATGATCCGGCGGCACATAGCCGCGATGGACCTCGGCTTGCTTGCCGTAGGCCGCGTCCAGCGCCTGCACCAGCGCCGGGCCGCTGCGCCGCTGCAAGGCGGCGCGCGGCAGCCGGCGCAGCGCGCCCAGCGTGT